>NZ_JBIWLV010000003.1:0-721801 GCF_044766345.1 Streptomyces sp. NPDC102278
AGGGGCACCCGTGTACTGGACGTACTCGGGTGCCCCGACAACGCCGCCAGGGGCGGCACCGGGCGCCGCGACCCCGGCAAGATCCGAAAGAGACGGCCAGGGCGCGCCGCGCTTCGAGGCGCCCGGACGGGCCTCAGGCGCTCTCGCGCGGGTCCTGCCGGAGCTGGGCCGCCTGGCCGCCCACCAGGGTCACACCGGCCGCGTGGAGCTCCTCCAGGGCCCGCGCGGTGGTGTGCGGGGACACGGCGGCCGTCAGGTCCAGCAGCACGCTGGTGGTGAAGCCGGCCCGGGCGGCGTCCAGGGCGGTGGCGCGGACGCAGTGGTCGGTGGCGATGCCGACGACGTCGACCTCGGTGACGTGCCGCTCGCGCAGCCACTGGGCGAGGCCCTCGCCGTTCTCGTCCTGGCCCTCGAACCCGCTGTACGCGGCCTCGTACGCCCCCTTGTCGAAGACGGCGGCGACGGCGCCGGACGCCACGGCGGGGGCGAAGTTCGGGTGGAAGCCGACGCCCTCGGTGCCCGCGACGCAGTGCACGGGCCAGGAGGTCTCGTAGTCCGGCTCGGCCGGCGGGCGGGCGAAGTGCGACCCGGGGTCGACGTGGTGGTCGCGGGTGGCGACGACGTGCCGGTAGCCGGGCGTGGCCTGGCCGATGAGCTCGGTGATGGCGGCGGCGACATCGGCTCCGCCGGTGACCGCGAGGCTGCCGCCCTCGCAGAAGTCGTTCTGTACGTCGACGACGATCAGTGCGCGGTGCATGTCGCGTGTCCTTAGGTCGATGTGATGTGCCGGTGCGCGTGGCTCCTCCCCCGCCCCACGCCTTCCCGAACCTGGGCCGTGAACGCGGCCGGGGCGCGGCCGGCGGGGCGGGGAGCGGCCCCCGGGGCCGGCCCGCCCCTCCCGTCGGCCGGCTACGCGTACTCGGTCGGGATCACGGCCTCGCCGCGCGACAGCTGCGTCGCCGACAGCGGCAGCCGACCGAGCACCGCCCGGTGCCGGTCCCGCACGGCCTCCAGCGGTTCACGAGCCACCACCTCGCCGCCCTTGACCAGCTGCACGAGCAGCTGCCGGTCGGCGAGCGCCGCCGGCACCGGGCCGGTGCCCAGGACCTCGGCCTCGGCCACGCCGTCGGCGTCCGTGCGACGGGCCGCCCACTTGCGGCCCCCGACGGAGGTCTTGCCGCCCGAGGACTTCTTCGCCACCGGAGCCAGCGCCGCCTTGGGGTCCGCGGACGTCGCCCGCGCCACCAGCTTGTAGACCATCGAGCACGTCGGGTGCCCGCTGCCGGTCACCAGCTGCGTCCCGACGCCGTACGCGTCCACCGGGGCGGCCGCCAGCGAGGCGATCGCGTACTCGTCCAGGTCCGAGGTGACCACGATCTTCGTCGCGGTCGCCCCCAGCTCGTCGAGCTGCTGCCGTACCCGGTGGGCGACCAGCAGCAGGTCGCCGGAGTCGATGCGCACCGCGCCGAGCCCGGTGCCGGCGACCTCCACGGCCGTGCGCACCGCCTCCGTGACGTCGTACGTGTCCACCAGCAGCGTGGTGCCGCTGCCCAGCGAGGCCACCTGCGCGGTGAAGGCGTCCCGCTCGTTGTCGTGCACCAGGGTGAAGGCGTGGGCGCTCGTGCCGACCGTGGGAATGCCGTACCGGAAGCCGGCGGCCAGGTCCGAGGTGGAGGTGAAGCCGCCCACGTAGGCGGCGCGGGAGGCCGCCACCGCCGCGAGTTCGTGGGTGCGCCGCGCGCCCATCTCGATGAGCGGCCGATCCCCGGCCGCCGAGGACATCCGGGAGGCCGCCGCGGCGATCGCCGAGTCGTGGTTGAGGATGGAGAGGATCACCGTCTCCAGCAGCACGCACTCGGCGAAGCTGCCCTCCACCCGCAGCACCGGCGAGCCGGGGAAGTAGACCTCGCCCTCGGGGTAGCCCCAGATGTCGCCGGAGAAGCGGTACGAGGCCAGCCAGTCCAGCGTCCGCATGTCGACGACGGCCCGCTCGCGCAGGAACTCCAACACGGCGGCGTCGAAGCGGAAGTTCTCCACCGCGTCCAGTACCCGACCGGTGCCGGCCACGACGCCGTAGCGACGCCCCTCGGGCAGCCGGCGGGTGAAGACCTCGAAGACCGAGCGCCGCTCGGCGGCGCCGTTGGCCAGGGCGGCTTGCAGCATCGTCAGCTCGTAATGGTCCGTGAAGAGCGCCGTCGACGGCACGTCCACCGGCAGGCCCAGGTCCGCAGGGTTCATGGCACGGATGCTAGCGCACATCTCGTCAAAGTGACGAGATGTGGGGGCCCGTTTGTGCGACCGGCCGGTCGCAGTGGCAGCATGGGACAAGTGAGTGTTGCTCCCGTAGAGATCGAACGCACCGAATCGGCTGAAGAGACCTTCGCGGTCCCCGAACCCGACGTCCCCTGGGTGACCCTGGTGCACAACGACCCGGTCAACCTCATGAGCTACGTGACGTACGTGTTCCAGGCGTACTTCGGCTATCCCAAGGACAAGGCGACCAAGCTGATGCTCGACGTCCACCGCAAGGGACGGGCCGTCGTCTCCAGCGGCACCCGCGAGGAGATGGAGCGCGACGTGCAGGCCATGCACGGCTACGGCCTGTGGGCGACGCTCACCCAGGACCGCAACTGATGAGCGGCGCGTTCGAACCCGCGCGGGACGGCGAGGGCGCCGCCGTCGCGTTGGAGGAGATCGAGATCTCCATCCTGCGCTCCCTGGCCGTGCAACTGCTGGAGCTGATCGGCCCGGGCGCACCCGAGCCGTCCCCCGACGCGGACCCGCTGGCCGTCCTCTTCGCCTCCGACGGCCCCACCGAGCCGCCGTCCGACCCGGCGCTGGCCCGGCTCTTCCCCGACGCGTACGGAGGCCCCGGCGCGCCGGAGCGGGGCGTGGACCCCGCCGAGCTGACCGCGCGGTCGGCGGAGTTCCGCCGCTTCACCGAGAACGACCTGCGCACCCGCAAGCGGGAGGACGCGCTGGCCGTCGTGCGCAGCCTGGACCGGCTCACCCCGGCCGGCGACGGCGCGGCGGTGCTGGAGCTGACCGGGGACCTGCGACTGCGCTGGCTCGGCGCCCTCAACGACCTGCGGCTGACCATCGCGGCCCGCCTGGACATCACCGAGGACGACGAGAGCGCCGTGCTGTTCCGGCTGCCGGACGACGATCCGCGCAAGCCGATGGTGATGGCCTACCTCTGGCTGGGCGGCCTCCAGGAAACGCTCATCGAGACCCTCTGAAGCACGGAGTCGTTCGCTCAGCGGACGCTCAAATCCGGATAACGATCAGATCACCACGATGCGGTGATCTGATCGCTTCAGGGACACAGTGTCCCGATTTTTTTATGCCCCGCGTCACATTTCTGCCGCTCCGGCACCCGTAAGCCCGTGATAAATCTTCACGACCGCCGACGGGGCGCCACCCATGTCCCCCGGCTCGCTTGAACCGGCTGATCGCCGGCGTGCAGCTCCATCCGTATCCGGGGGGATCGAGGACCCGATCCGCAGCCTTCGAAGGCGCGGGTCGGCGTGGAGAAAGGCGCACCAGACATGACCTCTGTGCAGGTCGAGCACGACAAGACGCCCGGCGAGGGCACCGGGGCCGAGGGCGGCGAGGGTTACCACCGCGCACTCGGCGCCCGCCAGATCCAGATGATCGCGATCGGCGGGGCCATCGGCACGGGCCTCTTCCTGGGCGCGGGCAAGGCCATCTCCAAGGCCGGCCCCAGCCTGATCCTGGCCTACGCCATCGCGGGCCTGGTCATCTTCTTCATCATGCGGGCCCTGGGCGAGCTGCTCATGTACCGCCCCGTGTCCGGGTCGTTCTCGGACTACGCCCGCGAGTTCCTCGGCCCCTTCTGGGGATACGTGACCGGCTGGACGTACTGGCTGTTCTGGGTGGTCACCGGCATCACCGAGGTCACCGCGGCCGCGCAGTACATGTCGTACTGGACCCATGACAGCTTCCCGCAATGGGCGTACGCGCTGATCTTCACGGTCATCCTCTACGGCGCCAACCTGATCTCCGTGAAGCTCTTCGGTGAGCTGGAGTTCTGGTTCTCCATGGTCAAGGTCACCGCCATCGTCGGCATGATCCTGATCTGCGCCGGCATCCTCACCATCGGCTTCTCCGACGCCGCCGACACGGCGACCGTCACGAACCTGTGGAACGACGGCGGCTTCTTCCCCAAGGGCATCGGCGGCACGCTGATGACCCTGCAGATCGTCATGTTCGCCTTCCTCGCGGTCGAGCTGGTCGGCGTCACCGCCGGCGAGTCCAAGAACCCCGAGAAGACCCTGCCCAAGGCCATCAACACCGTGCCGTGGCGCATCGCCGTCTTCTACGTCGGCGCGCTGATCATGATCCTGTCGGTCGTCCCGTGGCACGAGTTCCAGCCCGGTGTCAGCCCCTTCGTGGCCGCCTTCGAGAAGATGGGCCTCGGCGTCGGCGCCGCCATCGTCAACTTCGTCGTGCTGACCGCCGCCCTGTCGTCCTGCAACTCGGGCATGTACTCCACCGGCCGCATGCTGCGCGACCTCGCGCTCAACGGCCAGGGCCCGAAGTTCTTCACGAAGCTCACCAAGAGCGGCACCCCGCTGATCGGCACCACCTTCTCGGCCGCCCTGATGCTGGTCGGCGTCTGGATCAACTACGTCGCCCCCGGCAAGGCCTTCGACTACGTCGTCTCCTTCGCCACCATCTCGGGCATGTGGGCCTGGATCATGATCCTGGTCTGCCAGATCCGCTACCGCGCCAAGGCGGACCGCGGCCTGCTCCCGCAGTCCCCGTTCCGGGCGCCCGGAGCCCCGTACACGAGCTGGTTCGCGCTGCTCTTCATCGGCATGGTCATCGTGATGATGGGCGTCGACAAGGACGCGCGCGTCTCCCTGTACTGCGCCCCCCTGTGGGGCCTGATCCTGGGCGTCTCGTACCTGGTCATGAAGTCCCGCAACCCGGCGGGCGCCGCCTTCGGCAAGGGCGCCGAGCCCGCCCCGGTCGACGAGACCTCCAAGGGCGCGTAGCCCCTCAGACGGCCCCTCCGGGGCCTCGTGTCCGCCATTCGGGCCCGCTCGTACCACGCCTCGGTACGAGCGGGCCCGTCTGCTTATCCTGTCGGTCATGCTGACCCTCACCCAGGCGCTGTACGACCAGATCGTCGAGCACGCCCGCAAGGACCACCCCGACGAGGCGTGCGGGATCGTGGCCGGCCCGGCGGGCACCGGCCGCCCGGAGCGGTTCATCCCCATGCTGAACGCGGCCCGGTCGCCCACGTTCTACGAGTTCGACTCGAAGGACCTGCTCAAGCTCTACCGCGAACTGGACGACCGCGACGAGGAACCCGCGATCGTCTACCACTCGCACACCGCGACCGAGGCCCGTCCCTCGCGCACCGACATCACCTACGCCAACGAGCCCGGAGCGCACTACGTGCTGGTCTCGACGGCCGACCAGGACGGGCTCGGGGAGTTCCAGTTCCGCTCGTACCGCATCGTCGACGGGGTGGTCACGGAGGAGGAAGTACGGGTCGTCGAGGCCTACTGACCAGTATGTGAGCGGTATCGGTCCACGATGCGGGATCACACTCCAAACGGGGGACCGGGAATCGTTAACATGACCGCATGGTTTCCCACGACGTGAGCATCGAGACGCCCGGCAGGCTGCTGCTCGTGGCGCGGCTGCACGTCGATTTGTGCCGCCTCGCAAGCGCCATCTGTCCTGCTGCCTGAGCACCACAGCCCGCCGCGCCGGGCCCCCACGCGCGTTCCCACACTTCACGCTTAGACGACACTGGAGCCTGCCATGGCCATCGAGGTCCGCATCCCCACCATCCTCCGCACCTACACCGACGGCGAGAAGGCCGTCACCGGTGAGGGCAGCACCCTGGCCGACCTGTTCTCGGACCTGGAGACCCGCCACAAGGGCATCCAGGAGCGCATCGTCGACGAGTCCAAGGGCGGCGAGCTGCGCCGCTTCGTGAACGTCTACCTCAACGACGAGGACGTCCGCTTCCTCGCGGGCATCTCCACCGAGCTGAAGGACGGCGACAGCGTCACCATCCTCCCGGCCGTGGCCGGCGGCGCCGAGTAATGCGTTACGACTCCCCGCTCGCGGCCGTGGGCAACACGCCGCTGGTCCGGCTTCCCCGGCTCTCGCCCTCCGCCGACGTGCGGATCTGGGCGAAGCTGGAGGACCGGAACCCGACCGGCTCGATCAAGGACCGCCCCGCGCTCCACATGGTCGAGCAGGCCGAGAAGGACGGCCGGCTGTTCCCGGGCTGCACCATCCTGGAGCCCACCTCCGGCAACACGGGGATCTCGCTCGCCATGGCCGCGAAGCTCAAGGGCTACCGGATCGTGTGCGTCATGCCGGAGAACACCTCGCAGGAGCGCCGCGACCTCCTTCGGATGTGGGGAGCCGAGATCATTCCGTCCCCGGCGGCGGGCGGTTCGAACACCGCTGTGCGGGTGGCGAAGGAACTGGCGGCCGAGCACCCCGACTGGGTGATGCTCTACCAGTACGGAAACCCGGACAACGCGGGCGCCCACTACGCCACGACCGGCCCGGAGATCCTCGCCGACCTCCCGTCGATCACCCACTTCGTCGCGGGCCTGGGCACCACCGGCACCCTGATGGGCGTCGGCCGCTACCTGCGCGAGCACGTGCCCGGCGTCAGGATCGTCGCCGCGGAACCCCGCTACGACGACCTGGTCTACGGGCTGCGCAACCTCGACGAGGGCTTCGTCCCCGAGCTGTACGACGCGTCGGTGCTCACCACCCGCTTCTCGGTCGGCTCGGCCGACGCGGTCACCCGGACCCGGGAACTCCTGCGCGAGGAGGGCATCTTCGCGGGCGTCTCCACCGGCGCCGCCCTGCACGCGGCGATCGGCGTGGGCCGCAAGGCGGTCGCGGCCGGCGAGAGCGCCGACATCGTCTTCGTGGTGGCCGACGGCGGCTGGAAGTACCTGTCCACCGGCGTCTACACGGCCGAGACGACGGAGGAGGCCATCGAGGTCCTCCAGGGCCAGCTCTGGGCCTGAGCCCGACCGTCCCGTCCCCGCGTCCCGTCCCCGCCGGCCCGGCCCCGCGACCCGGCCCGCGGGGGTGGGATGCGCGGGCGGGACCCCACCCGCGCCGGCCCCACCGTCAGCCCGTTCCTCCGCCGAGCCCCTTGACCTCGTCCCACACCGTCGGGTCCACCACGCCCGACCGGCGCGCGAACTCCCACAGGGACACCTCCTGCGGCCGGTCCGCCTCCAGGAAGCTCTTGCGCCCCTGCGCCCCGACCACCCCCGGCGGCAACGGGATCACCCCCGCGTGCCGGTCGTCGTACTTGCGGGTGATCCACGCGACCCGCGCCCGCGCCGTACGGGCCCGTACGGACAACACCAGACACGGCCGGCCGTCCGCCAGGACCCACAGCTCACCCGGCCGCACCCGGGGCGGCGGCCCCGGACCGTGCGGCGTCACGGCGCCCCGCCCGACCCACCGGCGCGGCCCGGGGACCAGCACCAGCACGACCACGGCGACCGCCGCGGCCACGGCGGGCCACCAGGACGTGTCCATGTTCCGACCGTAGTCTCGCGGCCGCCCCCCGGCGCGGCAGCGGTGGCAACGTCCGTACCCGCCGTCGCTCCCCCGGGTGACAGCACAGGTGATTCGCCCCACAACGGCCCGCCGCGGAGGAGCGACCGGACGTTTCGCGCCTTACGCTCGACCCACGCACGGCCCGCATTCCGTCCACGGACCGTCCACGGAGGTTCACGCTCCATGAAGCTCACCGTCGTCGGCTGCTCGGGGTCGTTCCCGTCCGCGGAATCGGCCTGTTCGAGCTACCTCGTCGAGGCCGACGGCTTCCGGCTGCTCCTCGACATGGGCAACGGCTCCCTCGGCGCCCTCCAGCGGCACTGCGGCCTCTACGACCTCGACGCGATCTTCCTGAGCCACCTGCACGCCGACCACTGCATCGACATGTGCGCGTACTTCGTCGCCCGCTACTACCGGCACGAGGGCGGTCGCTGCGGAACGATCCCCGTCTACGGACCCGAGGGCACCGAACAGCGGCTCACCACGGCCTACGAGGACGTGCCCGACGCGAACTCGATGAGCGAGGTCTTCGACTTCCGCACCCTGAAGTCCGGCAGCTTCGAGATCGGCCCGTTCCAGGTCCGCACCGAGAAGGTCTGCCACCCCGTCGACTCGTACGCCATCCGCGTGGAACACGAGGGGCGCTCCCTCACCTACTCCGGGGACACCGGCACCTGCGCCGAACTGGGCCTGTTGGCCGAGGGCGCCGACCTGTTCCTGTGCGAGGCCTCCTTCACGCACGGCAAGGAGAACATCCCGGACCTCCACCTCAACGGCCGTGAGGCCGGGGAGTACGCGCGCGGCGGCAAGGTCGGTCGACTCGTCCTGACCCACGTGCCGCCGTGGACGGACGCCCGGCGCAACCTCGCCGACGCGCGCGCGGTCTACGACGGCCGGGTCGACCTCGCCCACCCGGGCGCCGTCTACGAGGTCTGACGCACCGGCGTCGTTGCCCGTTCCCCGCCCGTACGACGAAGCCCCCGCCCTCCCTTCCGGGAGCGCGGGGGCTTCGTCGTGCGAAGTGGCGCGGGGCCTACTTGGCCTCGGCCTTCTGCAGTTCGGCGAGCTCCTCGTCGGACTCGCGGCCCGGCGTCGGAAGGTTGAACTTGGTGATCGCGAAGCGGAAGACGAAGTAGTACAGGACCGCGAAGCACAGGCCGACGGCGACCAGGCCCCACGGGTTGTTCGCGATGCCCAGGTTCAGGAAGAAGTCGACCGCGCCGGCGGAGAAGCCGAAGCCGTCCCGCATGCCCAGGGCCCAGGTGAGGGCCAGGGAGACACCGGTCAGCACCGCGTGGATGGCGTACAGCACCGGGGCGATGAACATGAAGGTGAACTCGATGGGCTCGGTCACACCGGTGACGAACGCGGTGAGCGCGAGGGAGAGCATCATGCCGCCGACGACCTTGCGGCGCTCGGGGCGGGCGCAGTGGACGATCGCGAGACAGGCGGCCGGGAGGGCGAACATCATGATCGGGAAGAAGCCGGTCATGAACTGTCCGGCGGACGGGTCACCGGCGAGGAAGCGCGCGATGTCACCGTGGACGGCACCGTTGGAGGTGTCGAAGGAGCCGGCCTGGAACCACGGGAAGGAGTTCAGCAGGTGGTGCATGCCGATCGGGATGAGCGCGCGGTTGGCGACACCGAAGATGCCCGCGCCGACGGCGCCGGAACCGGTCAGCCACTCACCGAAGTTGTGCAGACCCGTGCCGAGGACCGGCCAGATGAGGCCGAAGACGATGCCGGTCACCAGACCCGCGAGGGCGGAGAGGATCGGGACGAGGCGGCGACCGCCGAAGAAGCCCGCCCAGTCCGGCAGCTTGGTCCGGTAGAACTTCTGGTAGAGCAGCGCGGTGATGACACCCATCACGACACCGCCGAGCACGCCGGCGTTGACCGGGGCGTCGACGTTGACGATCTTGCCGCCGACGACCTTGGCGACCTTCGGCAGGTTGCCGTCGGTGAAGGTGGCGAGCACCTTCTGGAAGACCAGGTAGCCGGTGACCGCGGCGAGGGCGGTCGAGCCGTCCGACTTCTTGGCGAAGCCGATCGCGATGCCGACGGCGAACAGCAGCGCCATGTTGTCGAGGATCGCGCCACCACCGGCGGCCATGTAGCCGGCGATCTTGAGGATGAACGTCGGGAAGACGTTCTTGTTGCCGAGCATGTCGTCCGCGCCCAGGCGGAGCAGGAGCGCGCCCGCCGGCAGCACCGCGACGGGGAGCATGAGGCTCCGGCCGATGCGCTGCATGACGGCCATCACGCCAGCGCCCTTCTTCGTTTCCGCAGCGGTGGCTGTGGACATGGTCTTCCTCCAGTGGGCAAGGCGCCGCCCGGGGACTGAAAAAGGGGGCTTGGCGGCGTCTCAGAAAGGGGGGACCCGGGGCCGGACAAGCCCTCATGGTCTACACCACTTAGTGGTGTAGACCAGTTGTAGCACGGTGAGGTCTACGTAAGGAACCCGTCATTTTCGTGGGGGAGAACACACGGGGGCACACACGGCAAAAGCCCCCGGATCCCTGAGGGTCCGAGGGTCTTGAGTCCGGGACTTGAGCCCGTCCTGCGACTATATCCACTGCTTTGGCAGTGTCGCGCCACCGGCCACCGGCCACCGGCCACCGGCCACCGGCCATCGGCGTGCGGGCCCCGGCGTGCGGGGCCCGCTCCCGCCGGGGCCGGCCGCTACGCCTTGGTGTTGTCCGCCTCCATCGCCTCGATCTCCTCGTCCGTCTCCCGGCCGGGCGTCGGGATGTCGAACCTGGTGATCGCGAAGCGGAAGACCGCGTAGTAGACCACCGCGAACCCCAGGCCGATCGGGATGATCAACCACGGCTTCGTCGCCAGTCCCCAGTTGATGACGTAGTCGATCAGGCCGGCCGAGAAGCTGAAGCCGTCGTGGACGCCGAACGCCCACGTCACCGCCATCGACACACCCGTCAGCAGCGCGTGGATCACGTACAGCAGGGGGGCCACGAACAGGAACGAGTACTCCAGCGGCTCCGTGATGCCGGTGACGAAGGACGTCAGGGCCACCGACAGCATCAGGCCGCCCACCTCCTTGCGGCGCGCCGGCTTCGCGCAGTGCGTGATGGCCAGCGCCGCCGCCGGGAGCGCGAACATCATGATCGGGAAGAAGCCGGAGAGGAACTGCCCGGCGTTCGGGTCGCCCGCCAGGAACATGGCGATGTCACCGTGGACCACCTGCCCGTCCGGCTTGGTGTAGCTGCCGAACTGGAACCACACCGGCACGTTCAGGAACTGGTGCAGGCCGATCACCAGCAGCGCGCGGTTCGCGACGCCGAAGATGCCCGCGCCCCACGAGCCCAGTCCCACCAGCCAGTCGGAGAAGCTCTCCAGCGCGTCACCGATCGGCGGCCAGATCCACAGGCAGATGACGGCGAACCCGATCGCGACGAACGCCATGATGATCGGGACCAGGCGCCTGCCGTTGAAGAAGCCCAGCCAGTCGACCAGCTTCACCCGGTGGTAGCGCTGCCAGAACCAGGCGGACAACAGGCCCATCACGATGCCGCCGAAGACCCCCGGGTTCTGGAAGGTGTACTCGGCGAACGCGCCGTCGGCCCCCAGACAGCCGCCCCCGATGTCGCGCGTCCCCTCCGGGCAGGGCTGGGGGAAGGCCCGCAGCACGCTCCGGTAGACGAGGAAGCCGACGACCGCGGCCAGGGCGGTCGAGCCGTCCGCCTTCTTGGCCATGCCGATCGCGACGCCGATGCAGAACAGGAGGGGGAGGCCCAGGTCGGCGTTGAGCAGGGAGCCGCCCGCACTCGCCATGACCCTGGCCACGTCGTTCCAGCCCAAGCCCTCCGCGCCGAACACGTCGGGCTGGCCGAGCCGGTTCAGGATCCCCGCGGCGGGCAGCACGGCGATGGGCAGCTGGAGGCTGCGTCCCATCTTCTGCAGTCCCTGGAAAAGGCCGTTCCACCACTGCTGTCGTGGCGCTGCCGCAGCGCTGCTCGTGCTCATCGGCGTCCTCCCTGGCCGGCCCGTTTTGGCAGTCGCCCCACGTGCGGCACACTGGTGTAGACCACTTGTGATGCGATGGCATTTCACCCGCCCGGAGGGCAGGTTGATGTTGATCGTCATCATTCGGCAGATGCCAGGCACGCGCTCGTGTAGATGGGCCAACCGTGAGTTACCGTGACGAAGCGGAGCTCCCGGGTGGGTAGTCAGGCATCCGGCCGCCGAGACTCGTTCTTCGTAAAACTCAGGGAGAAACACATGGCCACCAAGGCTGAGAAGATCGTCGCCGGGCTCGGCGGTATCGACAACATCGAAGAGGTCGAGGGCTGCATCACCCGCCTGCGCACCGAGGTCAAGGACCCGGGTCTGGTCGACGAGGTCGCGCTGAAGGCCGCCGGCGCCCACGGCGTCGTCAAGATGGGCACCGCGATCCAGGTCGTCATCGGCACCGACGCCGACCCGATCGCCGCCGACATCGAAGACATGATGTGAGCTGAGCGCACCCGCTCCGCACCCCCGTGCGCGCGCCCGGCGCGCGGACGAACAGGACCCCGTACCGGACCCTCCCGTACGGGGTCTTCCCGTTCCGCCGCACCGACTAGGCTCGCCACCATGTCTCGCATCGACGGCCGCACGCCCGCACAGCTCCGCCCGGTCACCATCGAACGCGGATGGAGCAAGCACGCAGAGGGCTCCGTCCTCATCTCCTTCGGCGACACCAAGGTCTTCTGTACCGCCTCCTTCACCGAAGGCGTCCCGCGCTGGCGCAAGGGCAGCGGCGAGGGCTGGGTCACCTCCGAGTACTCGATGCTGCCCCGATCGACCAACACCCGCGGCGACCGCGAGTCCGTCCGCGGCAAGATCGGCGGCCGCACCCACGAGATCTCCCGCCTCATCGGCCGCTCGCTGCGCGCCGTCATCGACTACAAGGCCCTCGGCGAGAACACCATCGTCCTCGACTGCGACGTCCTGCAGGCCGACGGCGGCACCCGCACCGCCGCCATCACCGGCGCCTACGTCGCCCTCGCCGACGCCGTCGCCTGGGGCCAGAAGAAGAAGCTGATCAAGGCCGGGCGCAAGCCCCTCGTCGGCACCGTCGCCGCCGTCAGCGTCGGCATCGTCGACGGCGAGCCCCTCCTCGACCTCTGCTACGAGGAAGACGTGCGCGCCGAGACCGACATGAACGTCGTCTGCACCGGCGACGGCCGCTTCGTCGAGGTCCAGGGCACCGCCGAGGGCGAGCCCTTCGACCGCAAGGAACTGAACGCCCTCCTCGACCTGGCCGCCGGCGGCTGCGCCGACCTCCAGGCCCTCCAGCTCGGCGCCCTGGAGCTCCAGACTCCGTGACGGCAACCGTCGGGCCTCGCCCGGCGTCTACGCGGATACGCGGTACGGGCGCACGGTGTCACCACCGTGCGCCCGTCCACGTGTCCGCGCATCCGGGTATCCGCGCTCGTGTACCCGGGGCATCCACGACTCCCGGGGGGACCCGCATGAAGCTCTCGCCCAAGCCGAAGCACCGCATAGCCGCCGTCGCCATCGCGGCCGCCCTCGCCATCCCGGCCCTCACCTCCTGCGACGCCATCTCCACCGCGATGGACTGCGCCAACACGGCCGTGGCCATCGCGGACAGCGCCAACGACCTCCAGCAGGCGGTCTCGCAGGCGGGCAACAGCCCGCAGGACGCCCAGAACGCGCTCAACGCCATCGACACCAACCTGAAGAAGATCGGCGACCAGACGGACAACGCCGACCTGAGCAAGGCCATCGACTCGATGACCGCCGCCGTGAAGAACGTCCGCACCTCCATCGAGAACGGCAACGTCAACCCCGACATCCAGCCGGTCGCCGACGCCGCCTCGGAGATCTCCAAGGTCTGCACCCCCGGCTGACCCGTCGCCGGGCACCGCGGGGCGACGCGGGATAATCGGCGCATGACGACCTCGCCGCGCCTGATCCTCGCCACCCGCAACGCGGGCAAGATCTCCGAACTCCACGCCATCCTGTCCGACGCCGGCCTGCCCCACGAGCTGGTCGGCGCGGACGCGTACCCGGAGATCCCCGACGTCAAGGAAACCGGCGTCACCTTCGCCGAGAACGCCCTGCTCAAGGCACACGCCCTCGCCCGGGCCACCGGCCTGCCGGCCGTGGCCGACGACTCCGGCCTCTGCGTGGACGTCCTGAACGGCGCCCCCGGGATCTTCTCCGCCCGCTGGGCCGGCGCCCACGGCGACGACAAGGCCAACCTGGACCTGCTCCTGGCCCAGATCGGGGACATCGCCGACGAGCACCGCGGCGCCCACTTCGCCTGCGCCGCCGCCCTCGCCCTCCCGGACGGCACCGAACGCGTCGTCGAAGGCCGGCTCCCGGGCACCCTGCGCCACACCCCGGCCGGCGCCGGCGGCTTCGGCTACGACCCGATCCTCCAGCCCTCGGGCGAGACCCGCACCTGCGCGGAACTCACCGCGGCGGAGAAGAACGCCATCTCCCACCGCGGCCAGGCCTTCCGGGCCCTGGTCCCGGTCATCCGCGAACTGCTCGGATAGCACAAAGGGCCTGTGAATCGTTCTGCGATTCACAGGCCCTCACGGTGCGGCGGAAGGGATTCGAACCCTCAAGCCGTTTCACGGGCCACAGATCCTAAGTCTGCTGCGTCGCCGTTGCGCCACCGCCGCCAACCGCCTGCCATGATAGCGGGCGGCCGGCGGCCCCCGCCGACGCGTTCGGCCGGCACGCGGCGACGGCCTCACCGGTGCCATGTGAGGGTGGTCGCGCGGCAGTTGGGGCAAGGCGGTCGACGGCCCCCGCGCCCGCCGGAATCAGATGCCCAGGTCCTTGATGATCTTGGCGACGTGGCCGGTGGCCTTGACGTTGTAGAAGGCGCGCTCGACCTTGCCGTCCTCGTCCACGACCACCGTCGAGCGGATCACGCCGGTGACCGTCTTGCCGTACAGCTTCTTCTCGCCGAAGGCTCCGTACGCCGTCAGGACCTCCTTCGCGGGGTCGCCGACGAGGGTCACCTTCAGGCTCTCCTGCTCGCGGAACCTCGCCAGCTTCTCCGGCTTGTCCGGGGAGACGCCGATGACGTCGTAACCCGCCTGGGCCAGTACGGCCAGATTGTCCGTGAAGTCGCACGCCTGCTTCGTGCAGCCCGGGGTCAGGGCGGCCGGATAGAAGTACACGATGACCTTGCGGCCCTTGTGGGAGGCAAGCGAGACCTCGTTGCCGTCCGCGTCGGGCAGGGTGAAGGCGGGGGCGGTGTCGCCCGGCTCAAGTCGCTCGCTCATGTCAGGAGTCTCCTCGGGAGGGGATCGGTACGGTCCGAGACTAAGCTGACAGACTGTTCATGGTGGGCTACGCCCCCTCAACGACCGACCACGACGACGGAGGCAGCGCGGTGCCGGAAGCCAGGACCCCCGCACAGGAAGCCAGGACCCCCGCACAGATCGAGGCGGACATCGTCCGCCGCCGCGAGCAGCTCGCCGAGACGCTCGACGAGATCGGTGTACGCGTGCACCCGAAGACGATCGTCGGGGACGCCAAGGCCCGGGTGGTCGGCGTCGTCGATCACACCGCCGGGCGGGCCGTCGTCGCCGCGAACCGTCTGGTGACGGACGTGAAGGGCGGCCTGCGGCACGACGACGGAGCGCCGCGCCTCGAACGGATCGTGCCGGTGGCGCTGTTCGCGGTCGGTGTCGTCGGACTGGTGGTACTGGCCGTGCGCCGCAAGCGCTGATGGCCCGGCGTCGTACACGGCGCGCGCGGGCGGGTAGGTTCGGGGCGTGAGCGACGACACCACCACCCACGACAAGCTGCCCATCCGCATGCTGCACGACCGCGTGCTCGTACGGTCCGACTCGCCCGAGGGCGAGCGGCGCTCGGGCGGCGGCATCCTGATCCCGGCGACGGCCGCGGTGGGCAAGCGGCTCGCCTGGGCCGAAGTCGTCGCCGTCGGACAGAACGTCCGGGGCGTGGAGCCCGGCGACCGGGTGCTGTACGACCCCGAGGACCGCGCCGAGGTCGAGGTGCGCGGGGCGACGTACGTGCTGATGCGCGAGCGGGACCTGCACGCGGTGGCCGCGGAGCGGCTCGCGGGGTCCGAGGACTCCACGGGGCTGTACCTGTAGGAGCGCCACGCGCGCGGCGAAGGGCTGGTGGCCGAGGTCACCGGCCCTTTTCGTCGTCTTTTGCTACGGTGGGAAAGAACCCCGACGAGACGCGCCGTACCGGGTGGCCTTGGCTGTACGACAAGACGACGCACCCCGTTCGCTCTCGTTCCGGAGGTGCCTGTCATGGCCTGGGTTCTGCTCATCGTCGCCGGTCTGCTCGAAGTCGGCTGGTCGATCGGCATGAAGTTCACCGAGGGATTCACCCGGCTGTGGCCGAGTGTGTTCACGGGCGCCGGGATCGTCGCCAGCATGGTGCTGTTGTCCTACGCCGCCAAGACCCTGCCCATCGGCACGGCCTACGGGGTCTGGGTGGGCATCGGCGCGGCCGGCGCCGCGGTGCTGGGCATGGCGGTGCTGGGCGAGCCCGTCACCGCCGCCCGGATCTTCTTCATCTGCCTGCTGTTGGTCGCCGTGGTCGGCCTGAAGGCGACGTCCGGTCACTGACCGCCGACCGGACGCCGCCCCGCCGCGGGCGTCATTCCAGATAGTCCGCCGGGGGGCGGCCCCGGAGGGTCCCGCCCTGACTCGGGCCGCCCGGGGTCTGATCGCCCCGGGTGTCGCCCCCGGTGCTCTGGCCGCCCCGGGTCGGGCCGCCGGCGGTGTCGCCCCCGGTGGTCTGGCCCGCGGTGTCCTGTCCGCCGTTGGTCTGGCCGCCCTGGGTGTCGCCCCCGGTGGTCTGTCCGCCGTTGGTGTCGCCGCCCGTGTTCCGGCCCCCGTTGGTCTGTCCCTGGTCGCGGCCCTGGCCCTCGTTCCGCCCCTGTCCCTGCGTCTGCCCCTGGTCCCGGCCGCCCCGGTCCCCGCCGTCGGTCGGCCGGGCGGGCCGGCTCGGCGGTACGGGCGCCACGGGGGTCCGGCTACCCGGGGGCTGCGGGCGGCCCGGCTCGACGTCCGGCGCGGGGGGTGGGGCCGCGCCCTCCTGGAGTTCGAGGTCGAAGTCGACGGGGTCCGTGGTCTCCAGGGCCGTCTTCGTGTACGCCGCCCAGATGCGCGCCGGGTACCCGCCGCCGCCGATGCGGTTCTCGCCGAGGGCCCCGTACAGGGACTCCAGCCTGCCCGTGTCGGGGTCCTGGCCCATCATCGACACCACCGTGACCAGGTCCGGGGTGTACGCGGCGAACCACGCGGCGCGGTCCAGTTCGGCGGTGCCGGTCTTGCCGGCCGCCGGCCGGCCGGCGGCGAGGGCCGCCGTTCCCGTGCCGTTGTCCACCACGCTGACCAGCATCGAGGTGGTGGTGTCGGCCGATTCGCGGCTGACGGCCTGCTGTGGGGTGCGGTCGGGCAGGCGGACGGCGTCGCCGCCCTTGCTGATCTTCTCCAGGAAGGTGTACGGGGTGCGGCGGCCGTGGTCCGCGAGCGTCGCGTAGGCCTGGGTCATGTCGAGGACGCTGGCCTGGATGGTGCCGAGCGCCATCGCCGGTCCGGGATCCCAGTTCGGGGTGTCCGCGGGGATGCCGAGGGCGACCGCGGTCTCCTTGACCTTGTCGGTGCCGACGTCGACGACCATCTGCGCGAAGACGGTGTTCACGGAGAGGTCGGTGGCGGTGTTCACGGTGATGTTCCCGTACGACAACCGCCCCTCGTTCTCGGGTGCGTAGACCAGCCTGGTGCCCACGACGCGGCGCTTGTCGTCGCCGTTGTACAGGGTGTTCGGGGTGATGGGACGGCCGTCCTGGGTGCGGGAGCCGTTCTCGACGGCGGCCGCGAACACGAACGGCTTGAAGGTGGAGGCCACCTGGTGGTCGTGCCGGGTCGCGTTGTTCACGTACTGCCGGGTGTAGTCGATGCCGCCGTACAGGGCGACGACCTTGCCGGTGGCCGGGTCGATGGAGACCCCGCCGGCCCGCACGACGCGGTCGGCCTTGCGCGCCTTCGGGTCGAGTTTGGCGACCAGCTCGCCGTCGACGGCGGCGACGAAGGCGTTCTGGCGGCGCCTGTCGATGGTCGTGGTGATCCGGTAACCCCCCTCGGCGAGGGTCTTGTCGTCGAGGATCCCGCGATCGACGACGTAGTCCTTGACGGCCTCCACGAGGTAGCCGCGCTGCCCGGAGAGCCCCGCCGCCGGCCGGAGCTTGCCGGGTTCGGGGAACCGGGCCGCCGCGCGTTCGGCCGGGGTCATCCAGCCCTTCTTCACCATGCCGTCCAGGACGTAGTTCCAGCGGGCGACGGCCCGGCCGCGGCTCTGCGGGTGGGCGACGACGTCGAAGGCGCTCGGGGAGTTGAGAAGGGTGGCGAGGTAGGCGCCCTCGGCGGTGCCGAGGGCGGTCACGTCCTTGCCGTAGTAGGCCTGGGCTGCGGCCTGGACGCCGTAGGCGTTGCGGCCGAAGTAACTGGAGTTCAGGTAGCCCTCCAGGATGTAGTCCTTCGACTTCTCGCGCCCGAGTTTGATCGCGATGAAGAACTCCTTGGCCTTCCGCTTCACCGTCTGTTCCTGGCCCAGGTAGTAGTTCTTGACGTACTGCTGGGTGATGGTCGAGCCGGACTGCCTGCCCTTGCCGGTGAGCGTGTTCCAGGCGGCGCGGAGCATCGCCTTGGGGTCCACCGCCCGTTCGGAGTAGAAGTCCCGGTCCTCGGCGGCCAGTACGGTCTCCTGGACCGTGCGCGGGATCTGGGAGAGCGCGACGTTGACCCGGTCGACCTCGCCGTCACGGGCGAGCGGGGAGCCGTCGGCGTAGAGGTAGACGTTGGACTGGGCGGTGGCGGCGGCGTTGGCGGGCGGGATGTGGACCAGCAGGTAGCCGGCGATCAGGGCCCCGCCGACCAACAGGGCGAGCAGCAGGATCCCGCCCAGGAGCATGCGCCAGGTGGGGACGATCCGGCGCCAACCGGTGCGCCCGCGTCCGGACTTGGCCGACTGCGGGCCGGTGTTCACGGCCGCGTTCCCGGCGGTGTTCGCGGCACCGTCCCCGTCCCGGTGCGTGCTCCCGGGGCCGCGTCCGATGCTCGGCGTCGGTGGTGGTTCGTCGGGGGAGTCCGGGTCGCGAGGAGTCCAGCCCGGGGGTGGTGACTGGTCGCTCATCTCCTGGGCTCCTCGCGGCCGCCTTGCCAAATGTCCACATCTGTCCCTCATGGTGTCTACCCGATGGCCGGTGATTCCGCGTCGGACGGGCATAAAACGGTCGCGTGGATCGCCCCTCCGCACTAAGCTCGCGCGCTTTGGCCGACACAGGAACGACGTGGGAAACGGAGGGATACGGTGCGTCAGAGAGCTGCTCTCTACACGGCCGTCGCGGCCGGCGGATTCCGGCGCTACGCCACCTACGGGACGGCGACCGCCGCCGGTGTGTTCACCAACACCGTGTTCGGTTTCATCGTCGCGTACACATACATCGCGCTCTGGGACGAGCGCCCCGGCCTCGGCGGGTACGACCAGGCCGAGGCCCTCACGTTCGTCTGGGTCAGCCAGTCGCTGCTGGCGGCCGGCGCGCTCATCGGGGGCGGGTTCCAGGAGGAGATCCAGGAGCGGGTCCGCACGGGGGACATCGCCGTGGACCTGTACCGCCCGGCGGACCTCCAGATGTGGTGGCTCGCCTCCGACCTGGGCCGGGCCGCCTTCCAACTGCTGGGGCGCGGGGTGCTGCCGATCGTGGCCGGCGCGCTCGCGTTCCGGCTGGCGCTGCCGACCGACCCGTGGCGCTGGCTGCTCATCCTGGTGTCCGTGACGCTCGGGCTGGTGGTCGGCTTCGGGGTGCGCTACCTGCTCGGGCTGGCAGCCTTCTGGCTGATGGACGGGACCGGGATCAACATGATGGCGACGGTCGTGTCGATCTTCTGCTCGGGGATGCTGCTGCCGCTGACGGTCTTCCCGGGCGCCTTCGGGGAGTTCGTCCGGGCCCTGCCGTGGGCGGCGATGCTCCAGGTGCCGATGGACGTGCTGATGGGCAAGCACTCCGGGGCCGGCGACGCCGCCGGGGCGTTGGCGTTCCAGGTGTTCTGGGCGGTCGTCCTGCTCGGGCTCGGACGACTGGTCCAGGCCGCGGCGACGCGCAAGGTGGTGGTCCAGGGTGGCTGAGGCGACGCTGGAGCGGCCGCCGGTCGGGGCGCGGGAGGTCCCCGGGCGCGGACGCGTGCGGGAGGGGCTGCGCGGCTACGGGCTGATCGCGGCGATGTGGATCCGGTCGACGATGACGTACCGGACGTCCTTCCTGCTGTCCACCTTCGGGAACGCGGCGATCACCCTGCTCGACTTCGTGGGGATCTACATCATGTTCTCGCACGTGGACGAGCTGGGCGGCTTCACCCTGCCCGAGATCGCCCTGCTGTACGGCTCCTGCTCGGCCTCGCTGGGCCTGGCGGACCTGCTGTTGGGCAACACCGACCGGATCGGCGTCCGGATCCGGGACGGCTCGCTCGACACGATGCTGGTCCGGCCGGTGCCGGTGCTCGCGCAGGTGGCGGCGGACCGGTTCGCGTTGCGACGGGTGGGGCGGATCGCCCAGGGGCTGGGCGTGCTGACCTGGGCGCTGTGGACACTGGGCCCCCAGGTGACGTGGACGCCCGGGAAGGTGCTGCTGGTACCGGTGATGATCACGGCCGGTGCGGCGATCTTCGGGGCGGTGATGGTGGCCGGGGCGGCGTTCCAGTTCGTCGCGGGGGACGCGGCGGAGGTGCAGAACTCCTTCACGTACGGCGGCTGCACGATGCTCCAGTACCCGCCGACCGTCTTCGCGAAGGACCTGCTGCGCGGGGTGACCTTCATCGTGCCGCTGGCCTTCGTCAACTGGCTGCCCGCGCTGCACGTGCTGGGGCGGCCCGATCCGCTGGGCCTGCCGGGATGGGCGGCGTACCTGAGTCCCCTGGTGGCCTTCGTGGTGTTCCTGCCCGCGTCGCTGGCGTGGCGCGCGGGAGTTCGTTCGTACCGCAGCACGGGGAGTTGAGCAGGGATGGCAACGGACACGTTGATCTCGCTGGACGGGGTCGAGAAGGTCTTCGACGTACGGCGCCGCGTGGGCCTGGTGCGTCGGGAGAAACGTCGGGTCAGGGCCGTGGACGGGATCAGCTTCGAGGTCGCCCGGGGCGAGGTGGTCGGCTACATCGGGCCGAACGGCGCCGGCAAGTCCACCACGATCAAGATGCTGACGGGGATCCTCACCCCGAGCGCGGGCCGGCTGCGTGTGGCCGGCATCGACCCGGCGCGGGAGCGGATGCGGCTCGCGCACCGGATCGGCGTGGTGTTCGGGCAGCGCACCACCCTCTGGTGGGACCTGCCGCTGAAGGACTCGTACGGGCTGATGCGGCGGATGTACCGGATCCCGCCGGGGCGGTTCAAGGAGAACCTGGAACGCTGCGTGGACCGCTTGGACCTGGCCGAGCTGCTCGACGTACCGGTACGCCAACTGTCCTTGGGGCAACGGATGCGCGGCGACATCGCGGCGGCGCTGCTGCACGATCCGGACGTGCTGTACCTGGACGAGCCGACGATCGGCCTCGACGTGGTGAGCAAGGCGAAGGTGCGCGGTTTCCTGCGGCAGTTGAACGAGGAACTCGGCACGACGGTCCTGCTGACCACGCACGACCTGCAGGACATCGAGCAGCTCTGCGAGCGGGTGATGGTGATCGACCACGGGCGGTTGATGTACGACGGCCCGCTCGGCGGGTTGCACACCTCGGTGGCCGGCGGCGAGGGCGAGCGGACGCTCGTGGTGGACCTGGAGCGGGAGGTCCCGCCGATCGAGGTGGTCGGGGCGCGGGTGGTGCGGGTGGACGGGCCCCGGCAGTGGCTGGCGTTCCCGGCGCGTGCGTCGGCGGCGCCGCTGGTGGCCGCGGTGGCGGCGCAGTACCCACTGGTGGACCTGTCGGTACGGGAGCCCGACATCGAGGACGTGATCGCGCGGATGTACGCGGGGCGGGGGTGAACTCGGGGTGAAGCCCGGGTCGGGCGGCCTCCTCGGGCCGTACACCTCGCCGGGATCACTGCATAGGCTGGGCCACATGAGTGACGATCGGCCGGAAAGGCCGTTGCCGGAACTGAGGGCGTCCGATGCCGACCGGGACCGGGTGGTGGAGCGTCTGCGGGACGCCGTCGCCGAGGGCCGGCTGGACATGGAGGAGTTCGAGGAGAGGCTGGAGGTCGCGTACACGTCCCGCACGTACGGAGAGTTGGAACCGCTGACGCGCGACCTGCCCGCGGAGCCGGGAGCCGCGGCCCCCCTGGCGTCCGGGCAGCCCGCGCCCGCCGGCTCCGGTGTCGCCTGGCCCGCGCGGATCGGCGGCTCGGGCACCTCCGCGACAGCCGTCGCCGTGATGTCGGGATTCCAGCGCAAGGGGTACTGGACGGTGCCCGCGCGCTTCAACGCGGTGGCGTTCTGGGGCGGCGGCGAGCTGGACCTGCGGGAGGCGAACTTCGCGCAGCGCGAGGTGGTGATCACCTGCCTGGCCGTCATGGGTGGCATCGAGATCACCGTGCCGCCGGGCGTGGAGGTGGACGTACGGGGCATCGGGGTGATGGGAGCCTTCGACCAGCGGCTCACCTCGGATCCCGTGGAACCGGGCGCTCCGCGGGTGGTCGTGACGGGCCTCGCCTTCTGGGGCGGAGTCCAGGTCAAGGTCAAACCGCCGAAGCAGCCGAAGCAGGCGCGCGGCGGGAAGCCCCGCAAGGAGCTGTAGGGCGGACGCCGCGGGTCGGGGGGCGTTCGCCCGGATCGCCGACGGTCGTCCCTCGGGGGGACCGGTACGGCGCGCCGGGAACTCCTCGGGCCTCCCGGGAGTCGGATGCTATGCAGACAAAACCGGCCACCGGGGGAAGGCAGGAGCACGTGGAAGACGTGGACAACCGCGACAAGGCGCACGTCGGGGCCGCCGCCCCGGCCGTACCACCCGCCCGAGGCACGTTCGTGTTCAACGCGGCGGACGAGGAGCGGCAGCGGGGCGTACGCCGGATGAAGACCACCGCCACCGGTCTGCTGATCCTGGTGGCGCTGGTCTACGTGCTCGCCACGTGGGCCGAGCACAGGGGTGCGGGCGGCTGGGCCGGGTACGTCGCGGCGGCGGCCGAGGCGGGCATGGTCGGCGCGCTCGCCGACTGGTTCGCGGTCACCGCGCTGTTCCGGCGGCCGCTGGGCCTGCCCATCCCGCACACCGCGATCATCCCGACGAAGAAGGACCAGCTCGGCGTCTCCCTCGGGGAGTTCGTCGGGGAGAACTTCCTCTCCGCGGAAGTGGTGCGGGCCCGCCTCGGCGCGCTCGGCATCGGCGGCCGGCTCGGGTCCTGGCTGGCGGAGCCCGCCCACGCCGACCGGGTCACGGCCGAGTTGGCCACCGCACTGCGCGGGGCCCTGACCGTCCTGCGCGACGCCGACGTCCAGGCCGTCGTCGGCGAGGCGATCACCAGACGGGCCGAGTCCGCCGAGATCGCTCCCGGCATCGGCAAGACGCTGGAGCGGGTCGTCGCGGACGGTGGGCACCACCGCGGCGTCGACCTGATCTGCGTCAAGGCGCACGACTGGCTCGTGCTGCACGGGGACTCGGTCATGGACGCGGTGCAGGGCGGCGCCCCCGGCTGGACCCCCCGGTTCGTCGACCGCAAGATCGGCGACCGGGTGTACAAGGAACTGCTGCGCTTCGTCACCGAGATGCGCGACATGCCCGAGCACCCGGCGCGGGCCGCCGTGGACCGGTTCCTGAAGGACTTCGCGACCGATCTGCAATCGGACACCGACACCCGGGCGCGGGTCGAGCGCCTCAAGAACGAGATCCTGGCCCGGGGCGAGGTACAGGACGTGATCGCCTCCGCCTGGACCGCGATCCGGTCGATGATCCTCTCCGCGGCGGAGGACGAGCAGAGCGAACTGCGCCTGCGGGTGCGGTCCTCCCTGATGTCCCTGGGCGCGCGACTGGCCACGGACGGCAGGCTCCAGGGCAAGCTGGAGGGCTGGATCGAGGGCGCGGTGGTGTACGTGGTCACCACCTACCGGGCCGAGATCACCTCGCTGATCACCGACACGGTGGCGGGGTGGGACGCGGAGCACACCTCGCGGAAGATCGAGGCGCACATCGGTCGGGACCTGCAGTTCATCCGGATCAACGGCACCGTCGTGGGCGCGTTGGCGGGACTGCTCATCTACTCGGTGTCGAAGGCGTTCGGGGCGTAGGCCCTGTCGTCGCGGTGACACCCGGCCCGGCCGCGGGCCCCGCACCCCGAACGGAGCCGGGGCCCGCCGGGCCGGGTCAGCCCCGGTCGGCCACGGCCCAGGCGGCGGCCGCGACCACGCCCGCCGCGCCGACGACGGCCGGCCAGGCGCCGACCTTCCGGGCCAGGGGGTGGGCGCCCGCGAAGCCGGCCACGTACAGTGCGCCGAGTCCGGCCGCGGCGGGCGCGCCGGCCCGGCGGTGCCACTCACGGCCGGCGGCGATGCCGGCGGCGCCGAGGACGACCCCGCCCAGGGGGCGCTTCCCGGTCCACCGGGCGACGGCGTAGCCGCCCACCAGCCCGGCCGCCGCCACCAACGAGGTCGGTACCCGCTCCATGTGTCCCACTCCCTCTGCGCGTTCTGACGTGGCCGCCCCGCACGGCCCGGTGCTCCGGCAGTCCGGCGGCCCGGCGGTCCGTGGGTACGGCTGTTCCCACGAGGCTAACGCGAGCGCCGGGCCATCCGACGGGCACCCAGCGCCCCGCACACCATCACGATCCCGCCGATCACCGAGTCCGGCACCGCGGCCTGCACCGCACGCGGCAGCAGGGCCACGCACCCGAGCACGAGGAGGAAGGCGAGAACGCACCCGCCGACCGCACGCAACAGTCTGTCCACGGCTGGACAACGCGCCGTCCGGTTTCCCGACACGCAGACCGGGGAGGGGATTTGTCGCACACTCTCCTGATCCGCGTGATGCCCGTCCCGGCAACCCGAAGCGCATAAATTCGCTCTCCCAAGACAAACGGGAAATTCCCCACCACGGCCCTCGGGTCACCACGGCCCTCGGGCCACCACGCCCCCCGGTTCCCGTCCGCGGGAACCGCCACCCCCACCGCCCCACCTCGACATCAGGAGCCCGGACATCGTGATCTGCTACGGACAGGCCGTCCTCGACCTCGCGGACGAACTGGTCGACGCCTACGCCGACGTCTTCTCCGCCCCACCGTGGAACGAGGATGAAGAAACCATTCGCCTGTTCGCGGCCCGCCTCCCGGCGGACGCCCGGCGCCGTGGCTTCCGTACCGCCCTCGCCCAGTCCGCGACCGGCATCGACGGCTTCGCCACCGGCTGGCTCACCCCGACCGTCTTCCCCAAGAACCGCGCGTACGCCCAGGTCGCCGCCCAGCTCGGACCGGCCCGGGTGAAGGAACTCCTCACCGGCGCGCTGGAGATAGACGAACTCGCCGTGCGCCCCTACGCGCGCGGGCGCGGCACCGCCCGCGACCTGCTCACCGAGATCACCGCCGACGCCCCCGACCGGCGCGCCTGGCTGCTGACCTCCCGACTGGCCCGCGACACCGTGGCCACGTACCGGCGCCTGGGCTGGCACGAGGTCACCGCGCTCCCCGGCACCGAGACCGGCGTCGTCGTCTTCCTGGCCCCGGACCACCCGAACCGCTGATCCCGGCCCCGCCCGGGGGTGGGCCGCACCGCCACCGGGCAGGTCCGCGCCATGACCACCACGCAGCGGACCCGCCCGAACCGGCCGATCCGACCGACCGAACCGAGCCGCCCGCCCCGGCCGGCACGCCCGGCCCGCCCGACGAAGGGGGCCGGCACGCCCCGGCCCACCCGGCACCGGTACGACCTGGCCACCCGCCGGCAGCTCCTCGCCGCCGGCGTCCCCTCCGGGACGATCACCTCCCGGAGCCGGCCGGGCGGCCCCTGGCAGCGGCTGCTGCCCCGCGTCCACTTGCTCCAGACCGGCCCCCCGGACCAACGGCAACGCGCCCTCGCCGCCGTGATGTACGCCGCCGAACCCGCCGCCGACCCGCTCACGGGGGACACCGCCGCCCTCACCGGCGGCGCCGCCCTCGCCCTCCTCGGCGTCCGCGACGCCCCCGACACCCCGGCCGACGTCCTGATCCGGGCCCCGCGCCGGGTCGCCGCCGCGGCCGGCGTCCGTCCGGTCCCCACCCGCCGGTGGCCGCGCACCATCGCCGTCCACGGGGTGCCGAGCACCCGCCCGGTGCGTGCCGCGGCCGACTTCGCGGCCCGCGCCGCGGACCCCGACCTCATCCGCACCGTCCTGGCCCAGGTCGTCCAGGTCGGCTGGTGCCACCCGCAGGACCTGCACGCCGAACTCCGCTCCGCCCGCCTGTTGGCCCGCCCGGCCGTCCGGGGGGCCGCGTCGGAACTCCTGGTGGGCGTCCGCTCGGTCGCCGAGGCCCTGGCCTGCGAGGCCCTGACCGCCGGTGACCTGCCCACCCCCCTGTGGAACGCCCGTCTCCACACGCCCGGGGGCGCCTTTTTGGCCTCCCCGGACGCCTACTGGCCCGACGAGGGCGTGGCCCTGGAGATCGACTCGGTCGAGTACCACTTCACCCGCGACGCCTGGCACGCCACCCTCCGGCGCCGACTGCGCCTGGAGGCCCACGGCGTCCTGGTGGTCAGCGCGACCCCGGCGATGGTGCGCGACACCCCGGCGGAGGTCCTGGCGGCCCTGCGCGTCCTGCTCGCGCTGGGTGGCGGGCCGCGCCCCGGGCGACCGAGGGTCGTGGCCCGGGGCCACGTCCAGTTGGCGCTGCCCGTGGCACCACAATGAAGGGGTGGAAGCCCTGGAGAGCACTCCCGACGTCCGCGCTCGCATGAGCCGGCAGAAGAGCAAGGACACCAAGATCGAGGTGGCCCTGCGGAAGGCCCTGCACGCCTCGGGGCTGCGGTTCCGCGTCCACGGCCGCCCCGTGAAGGGAGTGCGCAGGGAGGCCGACATCGTCTTCGGTCCGGCGCGGGTCGCGGTCTTCGTGGACGGCTGCTTCTGGCACGGCTGTCCGGAGCACGCGACCTGGCCCCGGCGCAACGCGGACTTCTGGCGGGCGAAGATCGAGGGCAACCGGGCCCGGGACCGGGACACCGACGCGCGGCTCGCGGAGGCGGGCTGGCTGGCCGTACGGGTGTGGGAACACGAGCCGCCGGCCGAATCGGCGGTCCGGGTCGCCGAGGTGGTGGCGCGCCGGAGGGCGGAACGCACCGCCCGCGCCGTCGCCCGTACCGCCGCCCGCGCCGCGGTCGCCCGCCCGGTCGCCGGCGGTGTCCGTACCGTTGCCGGTGAGGCTCCTGCCGAGGACGGCGGGCCGTCGGCCGGGTGACCTCAGGTCACATGTGGCGGGCGAGGAAGGTGTGGATGGCCTCGGCCAGCGCCGTGCCGAGACCGACGGGGACGGCGTTGCCGATCTGACGGGCGATCTGGATCTTCGTCCCGTACCACTTGAAGTCCTCGGGGAACCCCTGGATGAGGGCGGCCTCGTAGTGGGTGATGGGGCGATCCGCGGTGGGGTGGAGGTACCGGCCCTTCTCGGGCTTGTAGAACTCGGTACGGATGGTCACCGACGGCGTGTGCGCCCGCAGGCGCCCCATCACGTCCCCCGAACCCGAGTTGTGGTTGTCCCAGCTCTCCGTGGAGAGGTAGAACTCGGGCCCCTTGAGGCGCTTGTAGTCCGGCCCCTCGGTGGACAGGCGGATGTTCCCCGACCGGTCGAGGCGGTAGTGGACGCCCCGGAGGTCCTTGCGGTTGCCGTTCTCGGGGATCGCCTTGTACCTCGCGCGCGAGAGGTCTTCCGGGCTGCGGCCGAAGTGCAGGTCGGTGGTGAGGTGGTGGCCCTGCACGCCGTTCACGAGGGCGGGCTCGCCGCCGCGCGGATCCGGCATCCGGTCGAGGAGGGGCCGCTTCGCCGACCTCTCGAAGACCGTCGAGACCGGCTCCCAGCGCGGCAACGTGGGCGGGGCGTCGAACAGGGACGTCTGCCGCTTCGGGTCGGTGCCGGTGCCGGTGCGGTCGCCGGTGCCGTCGCCTCGCGGGAAGCCGGAGGCGGTGTCGGCCCCGTCCGTGTCGGGCCCGTCCGTGTGGCCGTGCTTCGCGTGCGTGGGTTCGGGGTGCCGCAGCACCTCGCCCAGGTCCTTGCGGGTGCAGATGACGATCACGCGCCGGCGGGCCTGCGGCACGCCGTAGTCGGCGGCGTTGAGCAGCGCGGGCACCACGGTGTAGTCGTACAGGGGGTGCCCCGGCGTCTGAGAGGCCGTCCGCAGGTCCTCGAACTGGGGGGACTTCAGGAACCGGTCGACGTTCTCGATCACGAAGACCTTGGGGTGGACCCTGGCCACGACCCGGACGTATTCCTGCCACAGCTCGTTGCGGGGGTCGTCCGGGTTCTGCTTGCCCAGTCCGGAGAACCCCTGGCACGGCGGGCCGCCCATGATCACGTCGACCTCGCCCTTGAACGGCGTGGGGTCGAAGCCGGCGATGTCGCCGGGGTAGACGTGCGCCCCGCCGAAGTTCGCCGCGTACGTGGACGCCGCCGCGGGGTCGAACTCGACCGCCGCCACCGAGGTGAACGGGTTCACGCCCGATCGCGGGGTGTAGTGCGAGAAACCAGCAGAAAAGCCGCCCGCCCCGGCGAAGAGGTCCATGACCCGGATCTGGCCAGGCCGGGACGGCTGGGGCTGCTTTCTGGTCATGGGGGGCAAGTGTAGTCGGGGGGCATCGCCTCGAAGGCCCCTCCGGCGGCCCCCGCCCGGGGGCCTATTCGCCGTGGCACTCAGCGTACGGCTTGCCCGAGGCGCACCAGCAGGAGTCCGTCCGGGCCGGCGGCCACGAGGTGGCCTTGCCGCGGGCGGCGAGGGTGGTGGCGAACTCCGCGAGCAGGCTCGGGGAGGCCGGGGAGGTCTTCTCCGAGGCCGCGAAGGCCTCGAACGCGGGCACGCTCGCGGTGACGATCCCCAGGTTGGTGGTCCCCGAGGCGGCCAGGGCGCGCAGGGAGGCCTCGATGTCCCGCAGGTGGGCCTCGTGCGAGGGGTACTCGGCGGCGAGGGTCGGATAGCTGGTCAGGAGTTCGGCCAGTTCCCGCTGGGGCCAGTGCAGGATGGCCACCGGGAAGGGGCGGGAGAGGGCGGCCCGCCGGTCGCCCAGTTCGGCCCGCAGACGGGCGATCTCGGCGCGGAGCTCGGCCGGGTCGTCGGAGCCCAGGGCCCAGATCCGCTTCGGGTCGTGGAGCTCGTCCAGCGGGATCGGCCCGATGTGGCGGGTGTCGGCGACCATGTCCCAGTCGTCGTGCGGAACCCCGAGGAGACGGCGGACCCGGTGCCGGCCGGTGATGAGGGCGGCAGTGGCCCGGGTCAGGGGGGTGTTGTCCGGAATGAGGAGGTTCGCGGCCTCGGTGAAGCACTCCTCCGAGGCGGTCAACTCGTCGTGGGCCTCCAGGGCTTCGGCGATCACCTCCCAGGGGGCCGGATCGACCGGCGCGGCGGTACGGATGCCCTGGATCAGGGCGCGAGCCTCGGCCTCGTGACCGTACTCCCACAGGTTCGCGGCCTGGAGGGCCTTGACGAGGTGCGGGTTGGCCGGCTCGCCGGCGAGGAGTTGGTCGTAGAGCGTGCTCGCCCGGTCGCGTGCGTCGGCCAGTTCGAGGTGGGCCGCGGCCTGGAGGAGCAAGGGCTCCTGGTCCTCGGGGTAGCGGGTCGCCGTGCGGATGAGGCGCTCGGCTTCGGCGATGTGCTCGGCAGGCGTGTCGGGGCGCATGGTTCACACCGTACTGGCCATGGTCAGTTGACGGGGGAGGACTTAGGGTGCCGCCCGTGCGGGATCACATACCTGTGGTGGTGCAGGGGAGCGGCCGGCGGGGGCGTCGGGCCGGTCTCGCGGGGACGCTGTGGGCGGCCGCCGAGCTGACCGTCACGGCCGGCGTGGTGGTGTTGTTGCTGGTGGTGCACCAGGTGTGGTGGACCAACCGGCAGGCCCTCGCCTCCGCACGCGACGAGGTCCACGCCCTGGAACGGTCCTGGGCCGAGGAACCGCCCCGGCGCCCGGCCCCCGCCCCCGACCCGTCGCCCTCGGGCGGGGGGACGGCGCCGACCCCCGACGACGGCCCGGAGCCTCGGGTCGACCCGGGGTCGGGCGCGGGCGCCGGGGCCGGTCCCGGTTCCGGCGGGTCCTCCTCGGCCGGCGCCCCCGGCCGCGCCGGCGAGCCGCCGGCGCGGGAGCGGTCGTACGCGATCCTGCGCATCCCGCGCCTGGGCCTCGTGGTGCCCGTCGCGCGGGGGATCGACAAACGGGCCGTCCTGGACAAGGGGTACGCCGGGCACTACCCCGGCACCGCAGCGCCCGGCGCGCGCGGGAACTTCGCGCTGGCCGGGCACCGGAACACCCACGGCGAGCCCTTCCGGTACATCAACCGGCTGCGCGCGGGGGACGAACTGATCGTCGACGTGCGGGGCGAGCGGTACACGTACGTCGTGGGGAAGGTCCTGGCGCAGACCACCGAGCGGGACACCGGGGTGATCGCGCCCGTGCCCCACAGCGTGGTCGGGCCCGATCAGGGTTACGGCGAGCCGGGTTCCTACATCACCCTGACGACCTGCACGCCCGAGTACACGTCCAGGTACCGGCTGGTGGTGTGGGGGACCCTGCGGAGCTGAGGGAGATCGGGGGCCCGGAGCCGGGACCGTTGTCGGTAGGGGCGGTTATCATCGGGGCGAGCAGCAGGTCTCGTACGCGAGTTAGTGAGAGGAGGCGGTCCACATGACCGGACGACCCGTCGGTCGTTCCACCGGTCGCTCCGGCGCGCGCCTCTCCGCCCTCCTGTCCTGCGTGGTCTTCTCACGGGGATCGCAGCTGGTGATGACCCTGCTGCTGCTCGGCGGGTTCCTCGGACTGCTGCTCGGGGAGAACGGCCTGGCCGCGGCCGTGGTCGCGCTCGCCGCCGCCGTGGCCGTGGGCGCCGCTGCCCGGGCCGCCGGCCTCGTGCGGCCCGTGCCGCCCCATCGCATACGCACCGCCATCCGCGATCGCGAGCACCGTACGGCGTTCCTGCCGCAACGCGATCCCGACGCCTCCGGCCGGTCGCGGCCCAGGGCACCCGGCCGCCTCGTCCCGACGGCCGCGTAGGGGCGCGCAGATCGCCTTGTCCCACCACTGATCACTGCTGTGCCCCTCGCGGGTCGTCACGCCGAAAAGCATCTCTTTCGACGTTCGACGAGACCCTTCGGAGGGCCCGCGTGTCCGTTTTCACTCATCTTGTTGCCCAGCTGGGCCGGCTCTTGGAGCCGGTGCTGGCCGAGTCCGCGACCGCTGCCGCGATCGTGCTGTTCACCGTGCTCGTCCGGCTCGCCCTGCACCCGCTCAGCCGGGCCGCCTTCCGGGGCGCGACCCCGATGGCCGGCTGCCTGCCGATGCTGCTGCAACTGCCGGTGTTCTTCGTGATGTACCAGGCCTTCTCCTCGGCCGAGGTGAGCGGGGCGGCCAACGAACTGCTCGGCCACCGCCTCTTCGCCGCGCCGCTCGGGGACCGCTGGAGCGACGCCCTCGGCGAGGGCGGCGTGTTCGGGGCGTCGGGGCTGGTGTTCCTCGGGCTGTTCGCGGCGATCGCGGTGGTGGCCGCCTGGAGCGCGGTCCGGGGGCGGCGGGCCGCCGCGGCCGCGCCGCCGGTCCCGATCGCCCTGCCCGTCGGCGCGGCGAAGGGCGCCGCGGCCAAGGGGGCTGCGGCCAAGGGAGCCGCGGCAAAGGTCGGTGCGCACGGGAAGGCCGGCGCCAAGGGGGGTGCGGCGGTCGGCGCGGGCGCGCTGCCGCAGGTCACGGCCGAGCAGCAGGCGATGATGCGCAAGCTGGGCGGCGTACTGCCCCTGCTGTCCTTCGGCACGTTGATCACCGCCGCCGTGGTGCCGCTGGCGGCCGGTCTGTACCTGCTGACCACCACCGCGTGGACCGTCGCCGAACGCGTCTGGCTCCAGTACCGCAAGGAACGGCGGGGCGACGGAGCGCAGCGTTCCAGTCTGTGAACAGGGTCTTGCGGATCGGTCATCCATCTTGGAGGATCGACCAATCCTCCGATGGCCGCAACCCATCGGCCGGCCCGGGCACGCCCATGGGCCGACCACCCACGACCACGGGAGAATGCCCATGAAGCTGCTGCGTGTCGGACCGGTCGGGTCGGAGCGCCCCGCGCTGCTCGACCAGGACGGAACCCTGCGGGACCTCTCGGGCCTGATCACGGATGTGGACGGCGCCCTGCTCGCCGACGACTCCGTACTGTCCCGCGTACGGGACGCGGCGACCGCCGGGGAGCTGCCCGTGCTCGCCGCCGAGGGGCTGCGCGTCGGGTCTCCGATCGGCCGCATCGGCAAGATCGTGGGCATCGGGCTGAACTACTTCGCCCACGCGACCGAGGTCGGCGCGGAGCCCCCGGCCGAGCCGATCCTGTTCCTCAAGGCCGCGGACACAGCGGTCGGCCCGGACGACACGGTGCTGATCCCGCGCGGCAGCGTGAAGACCGACTGGGAGGCGGAGCTCGGCGTCGTCATCGGCGCCACCGCCCGCTACCTGGACTCCGCCGAGGAGGGCCTGGCCCACGTCGGCGGGTACACGCTGGTGAACGACGTCTCCGAGCGCGAGTTCCAGATCGAGCGCGGCGGCACCTGGGACAAGGGCAAGAACTGCGAGACCTTCACCCCGCTCGGCCCCTGGCTGGTGACGGCCGACGAGGTCGCCGACCCGCAGCGGCTGGACGTGCGGCTGTGGGTCAACGGCGTCCTGCGGCAGGACGGCAACACGGCGGACCAGATCTTCCCCGTCGGCGAGGTCGTGCGGTACCTGAGCCACTTCATGACGCTGTACCCCGGCGACGTCATCGTCACCGGCACGCCGGCCGGCGTGGCGATGGGCCAGCCGGAACCGAAGCCGTACCTGCGGGCGGGCGACGTCGTGGAGCTGGAGATCGAGGGTCTCGGCCGGCAGCGCCAGGAGTTCAAGGGCGCGTAGGTCGTCTCCGCAAGGGCCCGGCCGGTCGGGCACACGGGGGGAGGGGCGGGTCGCCGATCGGGCGGCCCGCCCCTTCGCCGTCACTGCCTCAGAGGCACGTCACTGCTCCAGTGACACCGCCACGCCCTCGTCGGACGACCGGCGGGCCGCCTCCAGGACCGTCAGGCAGTCGGCCGCCTCCCGGGCGGTGACCGGGGCGGGACCGCCCGCGCGCAGGGCCCGCTCGACCGCCGCGTAGTACGCCGGGTAGTCGCCGTGCTCCGTCGGCACCGGGATACCGCCGCCGGTCAGCGGGGATTCGCCGGAGCCCAGCCGGCCCCACAGGTGCGGTTCCTCCTCGCCCCACAGCACGGCCTCCGCCGTGCTCGGCCGCAGGCCCTCGCGCAGCGCGGCCTCCTGCGGGTCGAGGCCGTACTTGACGTAGCCCGCGCGGGAGCCGAGGACCCGGAACCGGGGCCCCAGCTGCGCGGTCGTCGCGCTGACGTACAGGTGGGAGCGGACCCCGCTCGCGTGGGTGATCGCGATGAACGTGTCGTCGTCCGCCTCCGCGCCCGGGCGGCGCACGTCGGCTTCCGCGTAGACCCGCACGGCCGGACCGAACAGCACCAGCGCCTGGTCGACCACGTGGCTGCCGAGGTCGTAGAGCAGGCCGCCGAGCTCCTCGGGCTTGCCGGACTCCCGCCAGCCGCCCTTGAGCTGCGGCCGCCACCGCTCGAACCGGGACTCGAAGCGCTGCACCTCGCCGAGTTCGCCGTCCGCGATGAGCCGGCGCAGGGTGAGGAAGTCGTTGTCCCAGCGGCGGTTCTGGAAGACGGACAGGAAGACGCCGGTGCGCTCGGCGAGGGCGGCGAGTTCGCGGGCCTCGGCCGCCGTCGCGGCGAGCGGCTTGTCCACGACCACCGGGACGCCGGCGGTCAGGGCGGCCGTGGCGAGCGGGACGTGCGTCTTGTTGGGGGCAGCGATCACGACCAGGTCGACGGGCTGGGTGCCGTCGCCGTCGGACCAGAGCGCTTCGGGGGACTCCGCGATCCGGACGCCCGGGTGGGCCTCGCGGGCCTGGGCCTGGCGGTCCGGGTCGGAGGTGACGACCGTGTCGAGGACGAGCCCCTCGGTGGCGGACACCAGCGGAGCGTGGAAGACGGAACCGGCGAGTCCGTAGCCGATGAGTCCGACGCGGAGCGGGGAGGTGGCGTTCATGGGCATACTTTGGCAACAGTGTTGCCTAAGTGCAAGGAGAGTCGGCAGGGTGAACCGGGGCAATCAGCCCAATGAGGGCAACGACGGAAGTCGGGGCGGTGCCAACCTGCCGGCGCTGCGCGGCCACAACGAGGCACTGCTGCTGGACCTGTTGCGCGCGGCCGGACCGGCCGGACTCGGGCGCACCGAACTCGCCGCCCGCACCGGCCTCACCCCGCAGGCCGTCAGCAAGATCACCGTACGGCTGGTCGCGGACGCGCTGGTCACGGAGGCCGGGCGCGGCGCATCGACCGGCGGCAAGCCGCGCACCCTGCTGCGGCTGGTCCCCGAGGCCCGGCACGCCATCGGGGTGCACCTGGACCGCGACGAGCTGCGCGCCGTACGGGTCGACCTCGCGGGCGGCGTCGTCGAGCGTCGGCAGGGTCCCCTCGACTTCGGGGCCGGACCCCGGGCGGCGGTGGAGGAGGTGGCGCGGGTGATCACGGGCCTCCGCGATGACGCCGGGGCGCCGCCGCTGCTCGGCGCGGGGGTCGCCGCCCCGGGCCCGCTCGACTGGCGCACCGGCGTGTTCGGCCCGGTGACGGGCTTCCCCGAATGGGAGGGTTTCGCGCTGCGGGCGGCGCTGGCGCAGCGGCTGGGGCCGGACCTGCCGGTGGTGGTGGACAAGGACACCAACGCCGGGGTCGCCGTGGCCGGCCCCGACCCGGGCGGCTCGGTGTACCTGCACGTCGGGACCGGCCTGGGCGCGGGGCTGCGGCTGGCCGGCGAGGTGTACCGGGGGGCGCGCTCGGCGGCCGGGGAGTTCGGCCACCAGGTGCTGGAACTGGATGGGCCGCGCTGCCGGTGCGGGGGGCGGGGGTGCGTGGAGGCGCTCTGTCTGGGCGCGGTGGACCGGGGCGACCTCACCGGGGCGGCGCGGATCCTGGGCGAGGGCGCCGCGAACGTGGTGGCGCTGCTGGACGTGGAGCGGGTGCTGCTCGGCGGGCGGGTGGTGGAAGGCGCCCCGCAGGTGTTCCTGGCGGGGGTGCGGGCCGCGCTCGCCGCGCGGAAGGCGATCCCCGCACCGGTCGTCGCGGTGGCGGCGGGCGGTGTCGCGGAGGGCGCGGCGGAACTGGTGCTGGGGGCGTTCTTCGGGCGGGGCCTGGGCCGGTAACGCCCGGGCAGGGCGGGGTCGGTGGGGTCGGTGGGGTCGCCGGTGGGGGTGGGGTCGGTGGGCCGCCGGTGAGGGCGGGTGTGGCCGGCTGGGCCGGGGTCCGCGGGCCGGTGTCGCGGTCGGCGGATCGGCGGGGCCGGACGGGCAGGGGTCGACCTCAGACGGGCAGGGGTTGACCTCGTGGGCTGATCGGGCGTAAACCGGGACGGACCGGGCGCGGCGGCCCGCTCGGCGTCTCGCGCGCGTGGAAAGGTGCGAGCAGGGCCGGAGTGATTGTCGCCTGGTCCGATCATCGTCCCCGTCCGGCGAGCTGCGAAGGTCTTCCATGCGAATGCGCAAAGCCCTTGCCCTCCCCGCCGCGTTTCCCGCCGTGCTTCCGCCCGCCCGCCCGGCCGCCCTCCCGGCCGTGCTCCCGGCCGTTCTCTCCGCCTGCGTCTCCGCCGCCCTCCTCGTCGCCCTCGCGCCCGGCGCCCGCGCCGACGTCGGTGCGGGCGGGGGAGCCCGCCCCGCGCCCGCGCTGCCCTCCCGGGTCCAGGCCACCTGCGGGGACGGCAAGAGCACCGCCTTCCCCATCGGGGCCCGGATCCGAGGCGGTCCGGCCGTCTACCGGACCGGCGGCGGCGCGCAGTCCTGGTTCCTGGACCTGACCAATACCACCGGCGATCGCTGCACGGCCATCCACCCCGTGATCGTCTTCACCGACAAGGCGCGCGCCCTGCGCCCCGCCGATCTCCGGATGGACTTCGACGCCCCCGGCGGCCCCTACCCCGTCTCCCTGGAGCACACCGACCGCGACGAGATCATCGCCGTCTTCGACGGCGGGGACGCCTTCTCCGGGTTCTCCGTGGCCGGCGGGGGTTCCCTCACCGTCAAGGTGCAGCTGGCCTTCGCGCCCGACGCCCCGCTCGGCGAGGTGGTCGCCGACGCGGCCCTGGTCCAGCGCAAGGCCGACGACGGGGACTGGGTCGGCGAGGCCGGCGGGTACCGGTTCTTCGTGGAGGGCGCCGAGGACTCCGCCGAAGGGGGCGCGCTCGCGCACACCGGCCCCCGCGAGTGGGTGTACGCCGCCGGTTCCGCGGTCGCCCTCGCCACCGGCGGCGGCCTCCTGCTCGCGGCCCGCCGACTGCGCGCGCGGGCCGCGCGTTGATCGCCGTACACCTGGCCCACGTACAGTCCCAGGGTGGAAGAACACCTCAGGTACCAGCCGCACCGCCCCGGCCGGCCCGTGCGTTCGGGGATCCCCGAGCACGGTCGCGTCCCCAAGTACTACGCGGTCAAGGCCCGTATCTCCGTGCTCGTCGAGGAGCTGGGGGAAGGCGGGTCGCTGCCCACCGAGCGTGATCTCGCCGAGCGGTACGAGGTGTCGCGGGAGACGGTGCGCCAGGCCCTGCGCGAACTGCTGCTGGAGGGGCGCCTGCGGCGTTCGGGGCGCGGCACCGTCGTCGCCGGGCCGAAGCTGGAGCAGCCGCTCTCACTGGCGAGCTACACCGAGGGCGTACGCCGTCAGGGCCGCCGCCCGGGCCGTACCCTCATCGGCCTGGAGCAGTTCCCCTGCCCGACCGAACTGAGCGGCGGCATCGGCGCCGAGGTCGGCGAGCCGGTCTGGCACCTGGAGCGGGTGCTCCTCGCGGACGACGAGCGGGTGGGCCTGGCGAGCACGTACATCCGGGTCGCCCGGGCGCCCCGGCTGGACAGCGATTTCAAGCCGGACTCCTCCTTCTACGGCTACCTCGGCGACAGCCTCGGCATCGCGTTCGGCGGCGCCGACGAGAAGCTGGAGACGGTGCTCGCGACACCGCGCGAAGCGCTGCTGATCGGCACCCCGCCCGCCCTTCCGATGCTGCTCATCCACCGTTTCTCACGGGACCAGGGGGGCGCCCCCCTGGAGCGCGTGCGTTCGCTCTACCGTGGTGACAGGTTCAGCTTCACGACGCGGCTTCGGCCCGAATAGCGGAGCACCATCCACGAACAACCACCTCCAAAGGGGCGTAATGTCATCACAGAATGGTAACGGGTCTAGTCCAAACGTCGAGGTCTGTTCACCGTCGCGCCACCGGCCGGCCCCTCGTGGGACACGGCCCGCGCCCACCGTGGACGGCGTGAGAGTCATAGTCGTCGGAGGCGGCGTGGTCGGCACCATGCACGCCTGGCAAGCAGTCGAACGCGGCCACGAGGTCGTCCAGATCGAACGGGAGGCCGAGGCCCGGGGCGCGTCACTGCGCAATTTCGGTCAGATCTGGGTCAGTGGACGGGCCGGTGGCGAGGAGCTCGACACCGCCCTGCGGGCCCGCGAGCTCTGGGAGCGCATCGGCGCGCAGGTGCCCGGCCTGGGCTTCCGCGCGATCGGCTCCCTCACCCCCGTACGGGGCGCCCGCGAGTACGCCGTGGCGGAGGCGGCCGCGGCCCGGCCCGACGCCGCCGCCCGCGGCTACGAGCTGGTCGGCGCCGCCGCGGCCCGGAAGATCAACCCGGCACTGCGCGGCGAGTTCGACGCCGCCCTGTGGTGCGAGCGGGACGCCGCCGTCGAACCGCGCACCGCGCAATTGCACCTGCGGGAGGCCCTGCGCGCCACGGGCCGGTACACCTTCCTCCCCGGGCGCGAGGTCCGCGAGGTCGTCGGCCCCGGCGCCGTCCGCGACGACCACGGCGACGTCCACCGCGGCGACGCGGTGATCCTCGCCACCGGCGCCTGGCTGAGCGGCCTGGTCCGCGAGTTGGAACCCGACCTCCCCGTGCGCCGGGTCCGGCTGCAGATGATGCAGACCGCCCCGCTCGGCGAGCCGTTGACCACGTCGGTAGCCGACGCGGACAGCTTCCGCTACTACCCCGCCTACCGGAGCGACGCCCTGGACGCCCTCAACGCCGAGCAGGCCCAGGCGCCCGTCGCGGCCGAGCACAGGATGCAGCTCCTGATGGTCCAGCGCCGGGACGGCGGACTGACCATCGGCGACACCCACGAGTACGAGCACCCCTTCGCGTTCGACACCCTCGAAGACCCCTACGAGCACCTCACCGGGGTCGTCGAATCCCTCCTGGGCCGCCCGCTGCCGAAGATCCGGCACCGCTGGGCGGGCGTGTACGCGCAGTGCACCGACACCACCCGCGTCGTCCACCGCAAGCAGGTGAGCGACGGCGTCTGGCTGGTGACCGGACCGGGCGGGCGCGGCATGACCTGCTCGCCCGCCATAGCCGAGACCACCGCGAACGAACTGGGCTGGTAACCACACATGAGCACCGAATCCACGAGCATCACGAGCACCGCGAGCACCACGGGCACCACCGAATCCACGGGCACCACCGACCGCACGGGCACCACCGCTGGCACGGTCACCCCCGGCGGGCTGATCGTCCTCGACATGGCCGGCACCACCGTCGCCGACGGCGGCCTCGTCGAGCGGGCCTTCGAGCGCGCCGCCGAGCGCCTCGGCGTCGAACCCGGCACCGCCGACCACGCCGCGAAGCTCCAGTACGTCCGCGACACCATGGGCGAGTCGAAGATCTCCGTCTTCCGCCACCTCTTCGGCAGCGAGGACCTCGCCCGACAGGCCAACGCGACCTTCGAGGAGGCCTACGCGGAACTCGTCGACGGGGGCCTGGTCAGCCCGATCCCCGGCGCCCGCGAGACCATCGAGAAGCTGCGCGGCGACGGCCGCACCGTCGTCCTGACCACCGGCTTCGCCCGCGTCACCCAGGACGCCATCCTGGACGCCCTCGGCTGGCGGGACCTCGCCGACCTCACCCTGTGCCCCGCCGACGCGGGCGGTCGCGGCCGGCCCTACCCGGACATGGTGCTGGCGGCGTTCCTGCGCACCGGCGCGGTGGCCGACGTACGCGAGACGGTCGTCGCCGGCGACACGGCGTACGACATGCTCGGCGGCCGCCGCGCCGGCGCCGGGATCGTGGCGGGCGTCCTCACCGGCGCCCACGACCGCCGGGCCCTCGACGAGCACGGCGCGACCCACGTCCTCGGCTCGATCGCCGAACTCCCCGCGCTGTTGACCCGGGAGTCCGGCACGTGAGCGGAATCCGCTTCGAGTCGGTCTCGGTCGCCTACGACGGCAACACCGTGCTGGACTCCCTGGACCTGACGATCGAGCAGGGCGAGGTCATGGCCCTGCTCGGTCCGTCGGGCTCGGGCAAGACCACGGCCCTGCGGGCGGTCGCCGGCTTCGTACGGCCCTTCGCGGGCCGGGTGTTCATCGGAGACCGGGACGTCACCGCCCTCCCGCCCCACACACGCGGCATCGGCATGGTCGTCCAGCAGTACGCGCTCTTCCCGCACCTGCGCGTCGAGGACAACGTCGCGTTCGGGCTCAAGGCGCACAAGACGCCCCGGTCCGAGATACCCGGCCGTGTCGCGCAGGCCCTGGAGATGACCGGGATGGCCGCCTACGCCAAGCGCCACCCCCGCGAACTCTCCGGCGGGCAGCAACAGCGCGTGGCCATCGCCCGCGCGCTCGCCATCCGGCCCGGCGTGCTCCTCCTCGACGAGCCGCTGTCCGCGCTGGACGCCCAACTGCGCTCCGGGATGCTCGCCGAACTGGCCCGACTGCACCGGGAACTCCCCGACGTGTCCATCCTGTACGTCACACACGACCAGATCGAGGCCCTGACCCTGGCCGACCGGATCGCCGTCATGGACAAGGCCCGGCTCCAGGACTGCGGCACCCCGCGCCGGTTGTACCGGTCGCCGCGCACCGAGTTCACGGCCTCCTTCGTCGGCAACGCCAACCTGCTCCCGGTGACCGTCGCCGACACCGGTGCGGTGTTCGAGGGACGCGCCCTGGAACTCGACCGGGGCCGCGCCGCGCCCGGCGCCGGCGCCACCCTGTGCGTACGCCCGCACCTGATCGGCCTCGGTACGGGCCCCAACGCCCTGGACGGCACGATCACCGAGGTGCAGTGGCGCGGCTCGACGCACCGGCTGTACGTGGACGTCGCGGGCCACCGGATCAAGGCGGACCTGCCCGAACTGCGCGAGACCCCGGCGCCGGGCGACCGGGTGACCCTGCACTTCGAGCCCCGGGACGCGGTGCTGCTGTCGGCGGGGGTGACGGATGGCTGAGGTCGCGGACCCGCGAACGGCCGCCGCCGGGCCGTCGTCCGCCGGGTCCGTGCCCGCCGGGTCCGTGCCCGCCGGGTCCGTATCCGCCGGGTCCGTGCCCGCCGCGCGCGGTGTCCCGCGCTGGGTGTGGAGCCTGCCCCCGGTGGTCGTCCTCGCGCTGGTCTTCCTCTACCCGCTCGCCCTGGTCGTCCGGCAGTCCTTCACCCCCGAGAACGGCGGCGGCGCCTTCGACGCGTACTCCTCCGTCTTCGCCTCCACCGCCTTCCGCGAGGCCCTCGGCACCACCGTCTGGTTGGCCGTCGGCGCCACCGTCGGATGTCTCGTCCTCGGCTTCGCGCTGGCCCTCGTCATCGCCTTCGTGCCCTTCCCCGGGGCCAGGGCCGTCTCCCGGTTCATCGACGTCTTCCTCTCCTTCCCCTCCTTCCTCATCACCCTCGCCCTCCTCTTCATCTACGGCACGGTCGGGATGGCCAACGGGATCTGGACCGACGTCCTCGGCGTCGCGGACGGCCCCTTCCACTTCCTGGCCACACCCTGGGGCGTCCTCCTCGCGGAGATCACCTACTTCACCCCGTTCGTCATGCGCCCGCTGCTCGCCGCTTTCTCCCAACTGGACACCGCCCAGCTGGAGGTGGCCTCCTCGCTCGGCGCCGGACCCGCCCGGATCGTCCGACGGGTGATCCTCCCCGAGGCGCTCCCGGCCCTCGCCGCAGGCGGCAGCCTGGTCCTCGTCATGTGCCTCAACGAGTTCGGGATCGTCCTGTTCACCGGCGCCAAGGACGTCACCACGCTCCCGATGCTCGTCTACGGCAAGGCGATCCTGGAGTCCGACTACACCGCCGCCTGCGTCGTCGCCGTCGTCAACATCGCGATCTCCGTCGGCCTGTTCGGCCTCTACCGGGTGGTGAGCAAGCGTGCTGGTGCATAGCAGGGCCGGCCGCTGGGCCGCCTGGGCCCTCTTCGGCCTCCTCTTCCTGCCCCTCTTCGCACTGCCGCTGCTCGTCGTGGTGGCCGCCTCCTTCTCCACCCACTGGTCCGGCGCCTTCCCCTCCGGCCCCACCACCGAGAACTACGCCTCGGCCGTCCGGGGCGAATCCCTCCAGGCCCTCACCACGTCCCTGGTCACCGCCCTCGTCGCGAGCCTGCTCGCCCTCGTCGTCGGCACGTGGGCGGCGCTGGCCGCCGCCGGATCGAAGAAGCGCGGCAAGCGCGTCCTGGACGCCCTGTTCATGCTGCCGGTCGCCGTACCGTCGGTGGTGGTGGGCCTCGCCGTCCTCGTCGCCTTCAGCCGGCCACCCCTGCTGCTCAACGGGACGAGCGGGATCGTCATCCTCGCGCACACCGTCCTCGTCACGGCCTTCGCCCACCAGTCGGTCTCCGCCGCGATCGCGCGCCTGGACCCCGCGTACGAGCAGGCCGCCGCCTCCCTGGGCGCACGTCCCGCCCAGGTGCTGTGGCGGATCAGGATCCCCCTGCTGCTGCCCTCCCTGACGGCCGCCGCCGGGCTCTGCTTCGCCCTGTCCATGGGCGAGTTGAGCGCCACGATGATGCTCTACCCGCCGGACTGGATGCCCCTGCCGGTCCGCGTCTTCACCGCCACCGACCGGGGTTCGCTCTTCGGCGGATCGGCCGTCGCGGTGGTCCTGATGGCCACCACCCTGCTGGTGCTCCTGGTCGTCTCCCGCATCCGCACCAAGGCGTCCTACCGCTGACCCGCCCCGGTCACGCCCGCGCCACGCACCCCTCCCCGTCACGCCCCCTCGCCGCCACTCCCCACACCGTTGAACCCCTGCTGACTCCCTTTCCCGTAAGGAAGCCCCATGCCCGGCAAGCGCAACAGCCTCCGCATTCCCCTTCGCACCGTCGCCGCCGTCAGCGGGGGCCTCGCCCTCGCCGCCGGCCTCACCGCCTGCGGCGGCGGATCCGGCTCCGCCGACTCCAAGGCCGACGCGAAGGTCGTCACCGTCTACAGCGCCGACGGCCTCAAGGGCGAGAAGGGCGACGGCTGGTACGACAAGGTCTTCGCCGCGTTCACCAAGGAGACGGGCATCGAGGTCAAGTACGTCGAGGGCGGTTCGGGCGAGATGGTGCAGCGCGCCGTCCGCGAGAGGACCAACACCCAGGCCGACGTACTGGTCACCCTGCCGCCCTTCATCCAGCAGGCCGACGGGAAGGGCCTCCTCCAGGCCTACGCCCCCCGGGGCTCCGAGAAGGTCAACGGCGGCGACAAGGCCGGCGACGGGAAGTGGACCTCGATCGTCAACAACTACTTCGGCTTCGTCTACAACAAGAAGGAGTTGCCGCAGGCCCCCAAGACCTGGGAAGAGCTGCTGGACGCCAAGTACAAGGGGCGGCTCCAGTACTCCACCCCGGGCGTCGCGGGCGACGGCACCGCCGTGCTCGTCAAGTCGATGCACGACTTCGGCGGCAAGGAGCCGGCGATGGAGTACCTGAAGAAGCTGCAGGCCAACAACGTCGGCCCGTCCTCCTCCACCAGCAAGCTCGCCCCGAAGACCGACAAGGGGGAGCTGCTCGTCGCCAACGGCGACGTGCAGATGAACTTCGCGCAGGCCAAGTCCATGCCCAACCTCGGCATCTGGTTCCCGGCCAAGGACGGCGGCAAGCCCACCACCTTCTCCCTGCCGTACGCGGCCGGCCTGGTCGACAAGGCCCCGCACACCGAGAACGGCCGCAAGCTCCTGGACTTCCTGCTCGGCGAGGAAGCCCAGAAGCTGGTCAGCGAGGTCGGCGGCGGCTTCCCGGCGCGCACCGACGTCAAGCCGACCGACGCCAACGCCGTCCAACTCACCAAGCTCATGGCGGGCGTCGAGATCTTCGAGCCCGACTGGGCGGACATCGACAAGAACCTCACGGCCCACGTGGACGCGTGGAAGTCGGCAACCGGAAGCTGACCGGTCACTCTCCGGCCACCTGCCGCCGGGACAGTGACGTGGAGATAACGGGTCTGGACCAAGGAGCGCGCGCCTTCGGTCCGGACCCCCCGCACGCCCACCCGCGCCGTCCCCACGATCCCTCCCGGAGGATCACGTGCCCCCTGCCCTGCCACCGCGCCGTGTCCTGACGGTCGCCGCCGCCGCCACCCTGCTGGCCACCGCCCTCGGCGCGCACCCCGCCGGCGCCGCCGAGACCGCCACCACCGACAAGGTGCTCGTCATCGGCCTCGACGGCGTGGTCCTCGACCGCGTCAAGGCCGCCGACGCGCCCCACCTCAACGGCCTGATGGCCCAGGGTCTGACCGCGAAGAGCACCCTGTACGCGAATCCGATGGCCGCCACCTCCTCCGGCCCCGGCTGGTCCGGCATCGCCACCGGCGTCTGGCCCGACAAGCACGGCGTGAAGGACAACTCCTTCACCGGCAAGAACTACACGGCGTACCCGGACTTCCTGACCCGCGTCGAGAACGCCAAGCCGGCCCTCAACACCTACGCGGCCGCCGACTGGGAGCCCGTCACCTCCACCGACCAGAACGGCCCGATCTTCTCCTCGAAGGTCGACAAACGGCTCTCCCTCAAGGGCGATCGCGACGGCTACGGCAGCGAGGACCCCAAGATCGCCGCCGCGGCCGCCACCGAACTGCGCGACCAGAACCCGGACGCCGCCTTCGTCTACCTCGGCGAGGTGGACCACGCGGGGCACACCTCCGGCGCGGCGAGTCAGGAGTACCTGAACGCCATCGCCCGCGTCGACGTCCTGGTCGGCAAGCTCCTGACCGCCGTCGAGAGCCGCCCCACCCGCGACCGGGAGAACTGGAAGATCCTGGTCACCACCGATCACGGCCACACCGACGGCGGCGGCCACGGCGGGTCCACGATCGCGGAGCGCGGCACCTTCGTCATCGCCAAGGGCGCCGGGATCCCCGCCGGTTCGGTACGCACCGACGTACGGCTCGTCGACGTCGCCGCGACCGCCCTCGCCCAGGTCGGCGTCAGCGGCTCCGCCCTCGACGGGGTCCCGCTGGACGCCCCCGACAACGACCCCTTCGACACCCTGCGCCCCACCCTCCGGGCCCGCGTGGACGAGACGGGCATCCCGGCCGGCGTGAAGGGCTTCACGCACACCCCGCCGGCCGGCTGGGCCGTGGACAACTCGAAGATGGGCACGGGCGGCGTCACCGAGTGGGCCGGCTGGGCCTTCGCGACGGACGAGTTCTGGAGCCAGTCGCAGCGCGACCAGTGGCGCGAGCTGAACGTCCGCTCCCGCGACGTGTTCGCCGTGGCCGACTCCGACGAGTGGGACGACAAGAGCCACACCGGCACCTTCGACTCCACCCTGGTCACCCCCAAGTGGCCGGTCACCGGCGGCTCCACGAAGACCCTGGCCTACCGGACGCACTACCGCCACGAGGCCGGCCAGATCGCCCAGGTCCTGGTGTCGTACAACGGCGGCGCCCCGACCGTGGTCAAGACGCACACGGCCGACGCCCTCGCCAAGACCGAGAACCTGACGCTCCAGGTGCCGGCCGGCGCCACCGACGTCCAGGTCCGCTTCCGCTACAGCGGCACCAACAACTGGTTCTGGACCGTGGACGACGTCACCCTCGGCTGAGCCGCCCCGAGGGGCCCGATGTCCGGGCCGTGGACGGCCTCCACGCCCACGGCCCGCCCCGGATAGGGTGGTACAGACCAGAGACCCGAGGTCAGAGGCCCCGCAGAGCGGAGAACAGTCCCGTGGCAGAGCGCAAGCCGATCGAATCCTGGCTCACCGACATGGACGGGGTCCTCATCCACGAGGGCACCCCGATCCCCGGCGCGGATGCCTTCATCAAGCGGCTGCGCGAGTCCGGCAAGCCCTTCCTGGTGCTGACCAACAACTCCATCTACACCCCGCGCGACCTCCAGGCCCGCCTCAACCGCATGGGCCTCCAGGTGCCCGTCGAGAACATCTGGACCTCCGCGCTGGCCACCGCCAAGTTCCTCGACGACCAGCGCCCGGGCGGCACGGCGTACGTCATCGGCGAGGCCGGACTGACCACCGCCCTGCACGACATCGGCTACATCCTCACGGACCACGAGCCGGACTACGTGGTGCTGGGCGAGACCCGCACGTACAGCTTCGAGGCGATGACCAAGGCCGTCCGGCTGATCAACGGCGGCGCCCGCTTCATCTGCACCAACCCCGACGAGACCGGCCCGTCCACCGAGGGCCCGCTGCCCGCCACGGGCGCGGTCGCCGCGCTGATCACCAAGGCGACCGGCAAGCAGCCGTACTTCGCCGGCAAGCCCAACCCGCTGATGATGCGGACCGGCCTGAACGCCATCGGCGCGCACTCCGAGAGCAGCGCGATGATCGGCGACCGGATGGACACCGACGTCCTGGCCGGGCTGGAGGCGGGCATGCAGACCTTCCTCGTGCTGACCGGCCTCACCTCGATCGAGGACACCGAGAAGTTCCCCTACCGCCCGACGAAGACGGTCGACTCGATCGCCGACCTGGTCGATCTCGTCTGACACGGGATCACCCCGGTCCCAACGCGTACGGCTGACACGTACGGGGCGTACGGCTGACACGTACGGGCCAAGCGGGCGCCGCTCCGGATGCGGAGCGCCGCGCCGCGCGTGAGGCTCCTTGTCGAGGAGGTTCACCATGCGCAGTGCTCTGATCGCTTTCCGTGCCACCGGGGTGGCCGTCGCCCTGACGGCCCTCACGGCCGTGACCGCGCCCGCTGTCGTCGCCGAGGACTGGAACAGGGACCGGGACCGCGGCAGCGTCTCGGTCCGGCCCAATCCCGCCGAACCGGGGGACCGGGTCAAGCTGGAGGTCCGCGGCTGCGAGTGCGACGGGGCCGCCGCCAACTCGTCCGTGTTCGCCTGGGAGGCCAGGCTGTCCCCGGGGCGCGGCGACCGCAAGGTCCTGTGGGGCGAGGCGACCATCGCCCACCATGCCGAGCCCGGGTGGCACGAGATCCGGGTCAAGTGCGAGGGCCGCGAGGTGCGCGGCTCCCTCCAGGTCCACCGCGGCCGCCCGAACCCGCACCACACGCCGGTCTGGCCCGTCCACGCGGGCGGCGGCGGCATGGCCGCCGAACTCGCCGCGACCACGAAGATCGCCAAGGAGCGGGAACAGGCCCGGGCCGCGGAGGGCGCGCGGGCGAGCGTCACCGCGAAGAAGAGCCATGACGCCGACGGCCCGGGACTGCCGCACACGGTGATCGGCGCCGTCCTGGCCGCCGCCGCGACGCTGGCCGTCGCCGGTCGGGCCCTGACCCTGCGCCGCCGCCGCAGCGGCGCGTGAGGGTCCGCCTCCGGTGACCGGGGAGCCGAGGAGCTCCGGCGGATCCCGCGTGCTGACCGTCGCCGCGTGGTCGGTGCTGGTGTGCGGCCTGTGGCTGTGGGGTCGCGAGATCACCGGGGTGCCGCCCCCGGCCGGCGGTCAGGCGGGCGGGGTGGTGGTCCCGGGGCTGCCGGCGGCGCACGCGCCGCTGGACGGTTCCCTGCCCGCGCGGGTCGACGTACCCGCCATGGGCATCCGGGCGCCGGTGATCTTCCGCAGGCTCGACGCGCAGGGCGCGATCGAGCCACCGCCCTACGAGAGTCCGGGCACGGTGGGCTGGTGGAGCGGCGGCACCCTGCCGGGCGCGGCCGGGACGGCGTTGATGGTCGGCCACGTGGACACGAAGTCCAAGCCCGCGGTGTTCTTCGGGCTGAGCACCGTCGAGCCGGGCGGCAAGATCCGGGTGCGGCGGGCGGACGGTTCGGTCGCGGAGTTCACGATCGAGGACGTCAAGGTCCACGAGCGGGCGGGCTTCGACCCGGCCAAGGCGTACGGCCCGCGCGTCAAGGGGCGGGCCGAGCTGAGACTGGTGACGTGCGGGGGAACCTACGACAAGGCGGCCAAGCAGTACACGGCCAATGTGGTGGTTTCCGCCTACCTGACGGGCGTCGACTCCCGGACCGGAGAGGCCGCCTGAGACAGGGCCGGACGAGGGAACGAAGAAACCCCCCGAGGCTTTCGCCTCGGGGGGTTTCTTCTCGTCTGTGCGCCGCCAGGGACTCGAACCCCGGACCCGCTGATTAAGAGTCAGCTGCTCTAACCAACTGAGCTAGCGGCGCTTGGTGACAGGCAAAACTCTACCCCACCTCCAGAGGTGCTCGTGACCAGCCGCGCCCGTGTTGTCCGATTAACCCATGTTTAAGGGGTTTGTCGTGCACGATATGTCTGGGCCGAGCCGCATCTGATGCCCCGCCAGATGTGTGCCCGGACGCCGGACCAGTGGACGAGCAGGGGAGTGGACGGAACCGCATGACGATGCAGCCTCCGATGCATGTGCAGATGCCGCAGCCGATGCCCATGCCGGTCTTCGAGGAGTACGAGCCCGCGGGCGACTGCGTCTGCCTCGGGTGCGCGCAGCGCCGTCGCACCCTCGCCCGCGCGCGGGCCATACCGCTTCGCGACGGCGGCCACCTCGCGGCCCGCGGCGCGCGCCGGGCGCTGGTGCTCGCCACCGCCGCCGGCGTGGTCCTGGGCGGCGGCGGCTCGGCCGCGTTGGCCGCCTCCGCCGCGGTGCCCCACCTCGGCCCGGTGCGGCTCGACGGTCCCGACCCGGGCTCACCGCAGGGCGGTCGATCGCCGCTGCACGGGCCGAAGGGCACGCCCGCCAAACCCGGCGGCCTGCCCGGCGCCCCGTCGGCGATCCGGCGCATCGACCGGACGACGATCATCAACCGGGCGAAGCTGTGGCTGGACGCCAAGGTCCCCTACAGCATGTCCGAGTACTGGTCGGACGGCTACCGGCAGGACTGCTCGGGCTACGTCTCGATGGCCTGGAACCTCGGCACGAACGAGTGGACCGGCAGCCTCGACACCTTCGCCACCCGGATCACGAAGGAGGAGCTGCTGCCGGGCGACATGCTGCTCTTCCACAACCCGGCGGACCCCAACAACGGCTCGCACGTCGTCCTCTTCGGCGGCTGGGTCGACGGGACGCGGACGCACTACGTCGCCTACGAGCAGACCCGCCCGCACACCCGCAAGCTGGCCACCCCGTACGGCTACTGGTCCAACGCGACCAAGTACCTCCCCTACCGCTTCAACGGGGTCACGGGGGGCGTCACGGGCGGGGCGCCCCCGGTGACGCCCGTCGAACTGCCGGCGACCGGGTCCCCGCCCGCGGTGTCCTCGACCTTCCCCGGCGCCTCGAAGTTCGGGCCGGGCGCGAACAACGAGTACGTGACCCAACTCGGCCGGTTGCTGATCGAACGCGGCGGCGCCCGGTTCTACCCCACCGGCCCGGGCCCGGTGTGGTCCGACGAGGATCTGCTGGCCACCCGGGCGTTCCAGCGGGCACAGGGCTGGAGCGGCGCGGACGCCGACGGGATCCCCGGCGCCCACACCTGGCGGCTGCTGGCCCTGCGGCAGGGCAAGAACATCCCGCCGGCCGCATCGACCACACCCACCAAGCCCGCCACGCCGACCAAGCCCACCACGCCCGCCAAGCCCACCAAGCCGACCAAACCGACGACGACGCCGGTCAAGGCCGGCCTGCCGGGGCCGGGCGGGGTGCCCGCCTACCCGGGGAAGGCCGTCTTCCGCCCGGGCCAGTCCCACGCGCTCATCACCGCCCTCGGTCGCCGACTGGTGCAGAAGGGCTTCGGCACGCACTACACGTCCGCCCCGGGCGCCCTCTGGAGCGAGGCCGACCGCCGCAACGTCGAGGCCTTCCAGCGCGCCCAGGGCTGGCGCGGCGCCTCGGCCGACGGCTACCCGGGCCCGGAAACCTGGCGCCGGCTGTTCGCATGACGGAGGCAACGATGTACCCCACCCGCACCACGTCCACGACGGGCGACTTCCCCGTTCCTCCGGTCCCGAGCGGCAGCCGGCCCCACGCCGCGGGCGCCTGGGCGGCCACCGCCGCGGGGGAGGGCCCGACCCGGCCCGACCCGTCGGCGCCCTCCCGAGCCCCCCGCCCGGGGCGCTGGACCACCGCGGCCGCACCGGTCGAAGCGGTGCCCCCGGCTCCGGCTCCGGCCGCGTCTCCGGCTCCGGCCGCGACCGCGACCGCGACCGCGCCCGAACCTGCCCCGGCCGCGGTGCCAGCCCCGGCCTCGGCTCCGGCCGCGCCGGCGCCCGAACCCGCCCCGGCCCCGGCCTCGGTGCCAACCCCGACTCCGACCCCGACCCCGGTCCCGGCCCCGGTCCCGACCCCGACCCCGGCCCCGGCCGCGGCCGCGGTGCCGGCCCCGACCGCGGCCCCCGCCTCGGTCCCGCCCCGCCCCACGTGGGCGCCCGACGTGCGGGCCGCGACCGCCGTCCCCGCGACCGCCGTCCCCGCGCCCGGCGCCGCCGGCCGCGTCGACGAGCCGCCCGCGTACGGTCCGGCGCCCCTGCCGCACCCGGCGCACGCCGCCGACCGACCGGACGAGGCGCGGCCCCGGCCCGCCGACGACGCGCCCGCCCGGGCGGCCGTGCCCGAGCCGCCCGCCAGGGCGCCGCACCCGGCGCTCGCGTGGCCGGCGTTCGCCCACGCGGGTCCGCCCGGGGCGGCGGACCCCGGCGCGGGAGAGCCGCGCCCCCGCCACGCCCGCCCCGAGCCGGCGGAGCCGGTGCTCGTGCCGGAGTACCGCGGCTCGGTCCCCGTGGAGCCGGAGCGCCGCCCGCTGCGCGCCGTCCCACCCGGGCCGCCGGCCCCGACGGCGTACCCGACCCACGCCCACGGGCACCCGGCCGACGGTCCGTACCAGGACACCGCCCGGCCCCGCCGCGCCGACGGGTTCGCGCCGCCGTACCCGTACGAGGCGCCGGCCGACGCGGTCGAGCCGGTGGACCGCGCGGTCGAGGAGGACCCGGTCGAAGCGGTCCCGGACGCGTGGAGCCCGGACGCCTGGGCGCACCCGGACGGGGTGCCGGCCGCGCGCGGCGAGGTGGACGCGCCGCCGGAGGCCCCGCGGGCCAGGCCCGTGACGGACCGCCACCCCGCCCCGGCCCCCGAACCCCACCCCCCGGCCGTCCCCGCCGTGCAAGGTCACCCGCAGGACGAGCTCTGGCCGCCCGCCGAACCCCTCGTGCGAACGGTCCCGGGACCGGACACGGCCGGTGTCGCGGCGGACGACGTCGCCGATCTCGTCGCCCGGGCCGTTGCCCGGGGCATGGCGGAGGCCGAGGTGGACGACACCCGGGACCTTCCCCTCCTCGGGACCGCCGCGGGGGCCTCGGCCACCGCGGTGCCCGTGCACCTGCCCTTCCTCGGGCAGGCCTCGCCGGAGAGCCCGGCCCCGGCCGAGGCCCCGGCCGCGCGGCCGTCCGGGCAGGCGGCCCGCGCGCCCCGTCCCGCGGCCGGCCGTCGTGTCCCCCGGGGCGACGACCGGCTCCGCGAACACCGCGGGCCCGTGCTCCCCGGCTGGATCGCCGTGGCCGTCGGCGGCCTCGCGCTGGCCGGCTGCTCGGCGGTGCTCTGGCGGGCCGGCGCCGTCCCCGACGCGCTCGCCGCCGCCTTCGGGGCGGCCCCGCGCGCCTACCACGGGCTGCGGGCGACCCACTGGCCCCCGCTCGCCTTCCTCGGGATCGTCACGCTCCTCGCGCTCGGCGGGCTCGGCCGGGCCAAGGCCGGTCACGCCTGGGTGCTCACCCTCTTCGGCAGCTACCGGGGCACGGTGCGGCGCACCGGCCTCACCTGGGTCAGCCCCCTGCTGCTGCGCCGGCGGGTGGACGTACGGCTGCGCCACTGGCGCAGCGAGCCCATGCCCGCGGTGGACTCGGGTGGCCTCGCCCTCCAGGTGGTCGTGCAGGTCGTCTGGCAGGTCAAGGACACGGCCCGCGCGACCCTCGCCGTCGAGGACCACACGGACTACCTGGCCGAGCAGGTCGAGTCGGCGATGGCCCGGGTGCTGTCCCAACTGCCGGCCGACGCCTTCCACGACGACGCCCCGACGCTGCGCGACGCCGAGGCGGTCGGTGACGCGCTGACCCGCCTGCTGGCGGCCGAGACCGAGGCCGTCGGGGTCGAGGTCTTCTCCGCCCAGCCCACCCGGATCGAGTACGCCCCGGAGGTGGCGGAGGCCATGCGGCGCCGGCGGATCGCGGCGATCGACGCCAGGCACCGGGACGCCGTGCTGTCCTCGGTCGTCGACGCGGTGGACGACACGGTCCACCGGCTCACGTCACGGGGGATCGTCGAACTGGACGACTACGAGCGCAAGGCCCTGGTGAAGGACCTCACCGTGGCCTTCTACACCGGTCGCTCCGACCAGTAGCGGCGGGCGGCGGCCGGGACGCGGGAGAAGGCGGGGAAGACGGGAGCGACGCGGCAGAAGACGACGAGCGACGCGAAAGAACGGGTGGCCGGGAACGACCGGACCACCCGTTTTCCCATTGGTATAGACATGGCCAACTCCGGTCAATAATCTGGGACTTGGTCTAGACCTAGAAATCATCCCCACGCGTGCGCACGCTCTCGTCAGACTCCCCCCCCACGTCCAAGGAGCATCATGCGTTCCTTCCGCATGCCCAAACGAGCCGGCGTCACCGCCCTCGGTCTCGGCCTCGTCGCCGGCGCCACCCTCCTCGGCACCCCCACCGCCAGCAGCCACGGATACACCGACACCCCCATCAGTCGCCAGAAGCTCTGTGCCAACAAGACCGTCTCCAACTGCGGCCAGATCCAGTGGGAGCCGCAGAGCGCCGAAGGCCCCAAGGGCTTCCCGGCCGCCGGACCGGCCGACGGCAGGATATGCGCGGCCGGCAACGCCCAGTTCGCCGAACTCGACGACCAGCGCGGCGGGACCTGGCCCGCCACCCGGGTCAACAGCGGCCAGAGCTACAGCTTCCGGTGGCAGTTCACCGCCAACCACTCGACCACCGACTTCAAGTACTACGTCACCAAGAACGGCTGGGACCCCACCAAGCCGCTCACCCGGGCCGCCCTGGACCCCCAGCCCTTCCTCACGGTCGCCTACAACGGCGCCCGACCCCCCATGACCACCGTCCACCAGGGCGCCATGCCGAGCGGGAAGACCGGTCGGCACATGGTCCTGGCGGTCTGGACGGTCAACGACACCGCGATGGCCTTCTACTCCTGCTCCGACGTTCAGTTCTGACGTAACGTCAGCTAACCTCCGGCGGCATGCGGACGACGACCACACCCGAGACCGTCGCGGAGCTCATCGCGCGCCAATGGGGCGACCACCGACCCGGGCTGAGGCACGAGCACGCCGTCCTCAGCCGACACCGGACCGCCCAGGAGGCCGCGGCGCGCGCCGCGCTGCTCGTCGACCTCCTGCCGCCGGAGGCCGAGCCGCATCTGGGAGTGCTGCTCGACAACACCCCGGAGTTCCCGTTCTGGCTCGGCGCGGCGGCCCTGGCCGGGGCCGCCGTCGCCGGGATCAACCCGACCCGGCGCGGCCCCGAACTGGCCCGCGACATCCTGCACACCGACTGCCGGATCCTCGTCACCGAGCGCGCCCACCTGCCGCTGCTGCGCGGGCTCGACCTGCCGGGCGTACGGATCCTCGTGACCGACACCGAGGAGTACGCGCGGCTCCTCGCGCCCTACGCGGGAGCCGAGCCGGGGGAGGCCGTGCTCCGCGGTGGCCCCACCCCCGCCTCCCGGATGCTCCTCTACTTCACGTCCGGCTCCACCGGCGCCCCCAAGGCCGCCCTCTGCACCCAGGGCCGACTGGCCGCCGCCGGAGCCTCGCTGGCCCACCGGTTCTCGGTCACCCCCGACGACGTCCACTACGTGTGCATGCCGCTCTTCCACGGCAACGCGGTCATCGCCGACTGGCTGCCCGCGCTGGCCGGCGGCGCGTCCGTCGCCCTGCGGCGGCGCTTCTCGGCCTCCCGGTTCCTGGACGACGTGCGAACCCACGGGGCCACCTACTTCACCTACGTCGGCCGGGCCGTCCAGTACCTGCTGGCCACCGAGCCCCGCCCCGACGACCGCGAGCACACCCTGCGGCTCGGCTTCGGCACCGAGGCCGGCGCGGTGGACGCCGCCCGCTTCACCGAACGGTTCGGGGTCCGTCTGGTGGAGGGCTACGGGGCCACCGAGGGCGGCGCGTCCGTGGTCCGCACCCCCGACACCCCGCCGGCCGCACTGGGCCGCGCCGGCGCCGGGGACGACCTCGCGGTCATCGACCCGCGGACGGGAACGCAGTGCCCGGCCGCGGTGCTCGACGGCTCGGGCCGCCTCCTCAACGGCCGCGAGGCCATCGGTGAACTCGTCAACCGCCGCGGCGGCCTCTTCGAGGGGTACTGGCGCAACCCCGAGGCCGAGGCCGCCCGCACCCGCGACGGCTGGTACTGGACCGGCGACCTCTTCTTCCGGGACGCCGCCGGATTCCTCTACTTCGCGGGCCGCACCGACGACCGACTGCGGGTCGACAGCGAGAACCTGGCCGCCGCCGTCATCGAGAACGTCCTCGCCCGGTGGGAGGACGCGGCGGCCGTGGCCGTCTACGCCGTGCCGGACGAGGTCGCGGGCGACCAGGTGATGGCGGCCCTCGCCCTGCGTCCGGGCGCGGATTTCTCCCCGTCGGCGTTCGCCGCCTTCCTCGCCGCGCAGCCCGACCTGGGCACGAAGATGCCGCCGCGCTACGTCCGGATCGTCCCCGAGATGCCGACGACGGCCACGAACAAGGTCCACCGCGTGGCCCTGCGCCGCGCCGGCTTCCGCTGCCCGGACCCCGTCTGGTGGTCCCCGCCGGGCGAGCCGGGATACCGGCTCCTGGACGCGGACGCCCTGGCCGGCCTGCTCTGCGCCTACGAGGCCCGGGGCCGCGCCGACCTCCTGGACCGCTGACCCGGGCACCGCGTCGGTCATGGTTTTGAGCACCCCCGGGGACCGGGTACTATTTTTTCTGTCAGGCGCCGCTAGCTCAGTTGGTTAGAGCAGCTGACTCTTAATCAGCGGGTCCGGGGTTCGAGTCCCTGGCGGCGCACCTGTACTTCGGGCGGTTTCCGGTTCACCGGGAACCGCCCGAAGTGGTTTCCGGGGTTCGCCCCCGCGGGCGCGGCCCGTCAGAGCGTGAGCGACAGCAGCAGCGGCGCGGCCTTCCGGTTCAGCGTCTCGGCCGCGGCCCGCAACCGGTGCGCGTGCTCGACGGGCATCGACAGGGCCAGGCACCCCACCGCGGCGCCGGCGGTGATCGGTACCGCCGCGCAGACCGTGCCCACGGCGTACTCCTGGAGGTCCAGCACGGGCACGGTGGCGGGCTGACTGTCCAGCTTGGAGAACAGGACGCGTTCGTTCACGATCGTCTTCGACGTCAGTCGGGCGATCTTGTGCCGGGAGAGGTGGTCCCGTCGTCCGTTCTGGTCGAGCTGGGTCAGCAGGCACTTGCCGACCGCGCTGGCGTGCGCCGCCGATCGGAAGTCGACCCACTCGTGCACCTTCGGGGTGCGCGGGCTGTCCGCGAACTGGGTGATCCGGACCTCGCCGTCGACGTACCGGCTGATGTAGACCGCCGCTCCGACCGAGTCCCGCAGCCGGTCCAGGGTGTCCTGGAGCTTGTCCTGGAGGGCCTGCTGCCGGTCGACGCCGGAACCGAGGAGGACGAGCGAGTCCCCTATGGCGTAGGCGCCCTCGGACACCTGGAGCACGTACCCCTCCCGGCGCAGCATGAGCAGCATCGGGGACAGGTGGACGGAGGGCAGACCTGTCTCACGCGCGATCTGCGCGTCGGTCACACCGCCGGTGTGCCGTGCGATCGTTTCGAGTACGCGAAGGGCGTACTGCACCGAATGGAACGGCGCGGTCGGCTCGGGCTTCAGCGCCACGGTTTCCCCCTAGCAGGTTGTTACCGCTTGCTCTCCCACGATAGCCATCAAGAGGCCGGTGTGGAGCGCCTGTTGAAGAGATTGATGGCTCAATCAAGTCCCTCTGCCTGGATCTACCCGTCCGGCATATGCCATGGGCATGACCGGCCCCGGCGGGCTGTCGGGAATGCCCCGGCGCCCCCGATGGTTCGAATTCTTCGTACGGACATGCAGGAGGCCGCCAGGGCCGCACGGGACGGGAGCGACGATGAGTGACGCCGGGGACGAGGGAATCAGGGCAGCCGGGACGGAAGGGACCGCGGATCCGATCCGGGGGACCGTACGGGGGAGCGCGCCCGTCCCGCTCTCGGTACTGGACCTCGTCACCGTCGGGGCCGGCAGCACCGCCCACGCGTCGCTGCGCACCAGCGTGGCGATCTCCCGGCTGGCCGAATCCCGGGGGTTCCACCGGCACTGGGTGGCCGAACACCACTCCATGCCCGGCGTGGCCAGTTCCTCCCCGGCGGTGATCCTCGCCCACCTCGCCGCACACACCTCCCGGATACGACTCGGCTCGGGCGGGGTCATGCTGCCCAACCACGCCCCCCTGGCCGTCGCCGAGCAGTTCGGCACCCTGGAGGCCTTCGCCCCGGGCCGGGTCGACCTCGGACTGGGCCGCGCCCCCGGCACGGACCCCCGTACCGCGGCCGCGCTGCGCGGAGCCGGCCGGGCGGACGACGCGGCCGACGGATTCCCCCGCCAGTTGGGGGAGCTGATCCGCTTCCTGGACGACGACTTCCCCGACGGTCACCCCTACGCCCGGGTGCACGCCGTCCCCGGCCCGGTACAGGGCCCCGCCGGCCGGCCGCCGATCTGGCTGCTCGGCTCCTCCGGTTTCAGCGCCCGCCTCGCCGGCGAGCTGGGTCTGCCCTTCGCGTACGCCCACCACTTCTCGGCGGCCGGCACGATTCCCGCCCTGGACCTGTACCGGCAGAGCTTCCGGCCCTCGGCCGTACTGGACACCCCGTACGCCCTGATCGGGGCCGCGGCCCTGGCCGCCGACACCGACGAGGAGGCCCGGGCGCAGGTGCTCACGGGCGCGCTGTCGATGCTGCGGCTGCGCGGCGGTCGGCCCGGTCTGGTCCCGACGCCCGAGGAGGCGGCCGCGTACCCCTACTCGCCGCTGGAGCGGGAGTTCGTGGACGGTTGGCTCGCGAACATCGTCCACGGCACCTCCGACGAGGTCCGTGAGGGACTCGACGACCTGGTGAAGCGGACGGGCGCGGACGAGCTGATGTTGACCGCCAACGCCCACGGCGGGGATGCCCGGTTGCGCTCGTACGGGCTCATCGCAGATGCGTACGGCATGCCGACGGAGGACTCGAACTCCGCCTGAGCGGACAAGAACGGGGTTTGGCTGGTTTGTTGCCAAAACCTTGCCGGCACATGGCTTAGTGCAGCCTTAAACCGCTCGTCACCCGGGGTGGCGGGCGGTTCTTCATGTGCCCTCAGGTCTCTGACAAGGCACTTTGGCGCCCGAGTGGTCTAGTCCTTCTTTGGTCCAAACCATTGACTGGGGGCCGGGGTGATCGCTATCACTTCTCTCACCTGAAGCTGATGCCCCCCTCCCACCCCCCGGAGTCAGTTCATGCACATCCGTAAACCCCTCGTTGCGGCCGCCGCCACGGCCGCGCTGGCAGCCGGAGCGCTGGCCGGCTTCGCGGGCCTCGGCACCGCCCAGGCCGCGGACGCCGCGAGCACGGCGAGCGCCGGCGGCGTGAAGATCGCGTACTACGACCAGTGGAGCGTGTACGGGAGTGCCTTCTACCCGAAGCACCTCGACACCCGCGGCATAGCGGGCAAGCTGGACGTGATCAACTACTCGTTCGGCAACATCCACCCCACCAACCTCACCTGTTTCGAGGCGAACAAGGCGGCGGGCGACGACAACAACCCCAACGCCGGTGACGGCGCGGGCGACTCGTACGCGGACTACCAGAAGTCCTTCAGCGCGGCCGACAGCGTCAGCGGGGTCGCCGACAAGTGGGACCAGCCGATCGTCGGCGTCTTCAACCAGTTCAAGCAGTTGAAGGCCAAGTACCCCCACCTGAAGATCAACATCTCGCTGGGCGGCTGGACCTACTCGAAGTACTTCAGCGACGCGGCCAAGACCGACGCCTCCCGCAAGAAGCTCGTGTCGTCCTGCATCGACCAGTACATCAAGGGCAACCTGCCGGTCGAGGGCGGATTCGGTGGTGCGGGCGCGGCCGCCGGCATCTTCGACGGCATCGACATCGACTGGGAGTACCCCGGCTCCTCCGGCGGTCACCTGGGCAACCACTACGCCCCCGAGGACAAGCAGAACTTCACGCTCCTGCTCAAGGAGTTCCGCAGCCAGCTCGACGCCTACGGCGCGGCCAACGGCGGCAAGAAGTACCTGCTGACCTCGGCCCTCCCGGCCGGCCAGGACAAGATCAAGTACATCGAGACGGACAAGATCGGCGCGTACCTCGACTACGCGAACATCATGACGTACGACATGCACGGCGCCTGGGACAGCGACGGCCCGACGTACCACCAGTCCCCGCTGTACTCCCCGGCCGGCGACCCCACCGACCCGATCGCCCCGGGCACGCAGAAGTACAGCATCGACAACGCCATCGACTCCTGGATCGACGGCAACCCGGCCTACGGCATCGCCGGCGGCTTCCCCGCCAACAAGCTGACCCTGGGCTACGAGTTCTACTACCGCGGCTGGAAGGGCGTCCCCGCCGGGGCGAACAACGGCCTCGCCCAGTCCGCGACCGGCGCCTCCGCCGCCCGGCCCACCAGCCAGCAGGCGGGCATCGCCAACTACAAGGAGCTCGGCGGGCTCGTCGACAACCCGGCGAACACCTTCTGGGACGACCAGGCCAAGGCCTCGTACTTCTACAAGGACGGCGAGTTCTTCACCGGCCTGAACCAGAAGTCCATCCAGGCCCGGGTCGACTACGGCAAGCAGCGCGGCCTGGCCGGCGCGATGATGTACTCCCTCCTCGGGCTGGACAACAACACCACGCTGCTGAACCAGATCTCGGACGCCCTCGGCGGCACCACCCAGCCGCCGACCACCCCGCCGACCACGCCTCCGACCACTCCGCCCACCACCCCGCCGACCACGCCCCCCACCACGCCTCCGACGACGCCGCCCACCGGCTGCGGCTCGGTCCCGGCGTACGTCGCGGGCACGGTCTACACCGGCGGCAGCGAGGTCTCCCACAACGGTCACAAGTGGAAGGCCCAGTGGTGGACGCAGAACGAGGTGCCCGGCTCCACCGGTGAATGGGGTGTCTGGAAGGACCTCGGCGCCTGCTGATCCCCCCACCCCGCGCCGAGCGCCGGCCGCCCCCGCCCCCTCCCGGGGCGGGGGCGGCCGTGTTACGGGGCAGCGGCGGCCTTGTCCGCGCACCGGCGCGCCGGGAACAACCCCCGACCCGTCTCGGGTTGACTCCGGACATGACTGCCACGCCATTCGAGCCGCGCGCGCTGCTCGCGGGGAGCCGCCTCGGCGTCCTCGCCACGATCAAGTCGAACGGACTGCCCCAACTCTCGCCCGTCATGCCCTACTTCGACCGGGAGTCGGGTCTGCTCCACGTCTCGATGACCGAGGGACGGGCCAAGACGGCGAACCTGCGCCGCGACCCGCGGGCCGCCCTGGAGGTCACCGCCCCCGACGGCCGGTCCTGGGCCACCGCCGAGGGGCCCGTGACGCTCGTCGGCCCGGGCACCGACCCGCACGGCCCCGAGGTCGACGCGCTCGTCGACTACTACCGCCTCGCCGCCGGGGAACACCCGAACTGGGAGGAGTACCGCTCGGTGATGGTGTCCGACCGCAGGGTGCTGATGACGATGACGGTCGAGCGCGTGTACGGCGACAAGCTCGGCTGACCGCGCCCGCTACCCCAGGGCCCCGGGGCGCGAGCCGATCATCTCGGCGATCCGTTCCGGGGCCACGGCCCGCGAGTACAGCCAGCCCTGACCCGTGTCGCAGCCGACGCGGCGCAGGCGCGCCGCCTGGCCCGCCGTCTCCACGCACTCGGCGGTGACCGTCAGGCCCAGCCGGTGGGCGAGTTGGACGAGCGCCTCCACGATCGTCTCGTCGGCCGGGTTCGGGTGCGATCCCTCCTCGTACCGGAACCCCCGGACGAAGGAGCCGTCCAGCTTCAGCACCGACACCGGCAACCGGCTCAGGTAGGCCAGGTTCGAGTACCCGGTGCCGAAGTCGTCGATGGCGATCCGCACACCCATGTCGCTCAGCGCCTGGAGCGCCTGCAACGGCCGCCCCGCCGAGCCCATCACCGCCGACTCGGTCAGCTCCAACTGGAGCAACTGCGGGGCCAGTCCGGTCTCGGCGAGGATCTCCGCGACATCGCCGACCAGGTCCGAGTCCCACACCTGGCGCACCGCGACGTTGACGGAGACGAACACCGGCGCGTCACTGGGCTGTTCGATCTGCCAGCGACGCGCCTGCCGGCAGGCCGTCCGCAGCACCCACTGTCCCAACTGGACGATGGAGCCGTCCTCTTCGGCGATGCCGATGAACCGATTCGGCGTCAACATCCCGAACTGCGGGTGGTTCCAGCGCACGAGGGCCTCCACCCCGCGCACCGTCCCGCTCTCCAGGTCCACCAGGGGCTGGTACTCCAGCCGGAACTCGTCCCGCTCCACCGCCGGCCGCAGGGTCGAGGACAGGGCCTGACGGGTCATGCGGTGCGCGTTGCGCTCCGGGTCGAAGAGGGTCCAGCGGGCCTTGCCGTCGGCCTTCGCCCAGTACAGGGTCGTGTCGGCGGCCTGCATCAGCGCCGTCGCCGAGGTCCCGGCCGCGGCCCGCTCCACCACCCCGATCGAGGCGGAGACCGACAGCCGTTGCCCGGCCAGGTCGAAGGGCTCCTGTACGGCGTTCAGCACGCTCCGCGCCAGGTCGGCGAGTTGCTCGGTGCCGGTGGAGTCCTCGACCAGCAGGGCGAACTCGTCGCCGCCGAGCCGGGCCACCAGGTGCCCGCTCGTGCGCCCGTACCCGCACTGGTCGGCGCACTGCGTCAGTCGGGCCGCGACGGCCGTCAGCAGCCGGTCCCCGACCCGGTGGCCCAGGGTGTCGTTGACGGCCTTGAACCCGTCGAGGTCCAGGTAGCACAGCCCGATCCGGCCCGTCCCGCCGTGCTCGTACGAGGAGTGCTCCAGGGCGGCGGAGAGCCGCTCGAAGAACAGTGTCCGATTGGGCAGCCGGGTCACCGGGTCGTGCATCTGGAGGTGGCGCAGCCGGGCCTGGAGGTCGCGCCGGTCGCTGATGTCGGCGACCGACAGCAGCACGTCCCGGGTCCCGGGGACCGGCCCGAGGGTGACCTCGGTCCACAGCGAGTGCCCGTCGGGGTGCTTGAGGCGGCGGGTGCAGCGCAGTCGGGCCTGCCGGCCGCGGAGCACCTCCTGGTAGGCCTGCCAGGTGCGGGCCTCCGCGGCCAGGTCCACCAGGTCGGCGGCGGACCGTTCGACGAGCGCGAGCGGTTCGGCGCCCAGCAGCGCGGCGAGCGCCTCGTTGGCCGCGACGACGTGACCGCTCCGGTCGACGACGGCCATCGCGAGGTGGGCCGCGTTGAAGGCGGCCTGGAAGTCGCGCCCCCCGGACGTGCGCGGGGATCGCCGGGCCGACTTCGCCGGCGCCGCGGATCGGGTCGACGTACCGGGTTCCGTCGCCATGCCGGGCACGGCCGGCACCGCCGGGTGACGCTCCGTAGTGGCCGATCGGATGCTGTCGGCCGCCGAACCGGTTCCCTCTGAGGTTCCGCTCACCGTTGGCTCCCGCAGTGCTCGTGAGTGTCCGTGCAGGAAAGTGTGCCGATCATAGAGGCTGCCGGACGGCCCCATCCAGCGGCGTCGCCGTACGGAGGGCGGTGGTTCGCGGTGATGACGGATCGTCGGCCGATCGCCGCGTGATCGTTTCTGCGCGGCTGTGAGCGCCCGAAGGCCGCAGCTGATCTCCCGTGATCGGTCGTGACGTTCTGTAGGTGCGTCCATGAAGTCCGGGGGTCACCGACTTGACGTATTACTCACTCGTGTGGGGCAGCGGAACAGGGCATTAGTAAGACAATCGCCTCAAGGTGGACAGGAGGGTACGAATCCACCACCGGAGGTCGATGTGCCGCGACAGCAGACACCCGGGGGAGTGGACCGCTCCCGCATCCGAAGTACGGCGGCCGTCGTCACTTCCATGGCGGCGCTCGCCGCGATGTCGCTCGTCGCCACCCCCGCGGTGGCCGCTTCCGGTGCCGGCCCCTGCGCCCTGACCCGTACGACGGCGCACCATTCCCTCGGCCTGGACACCTGGAACGGCGCCTACCCCAGGCCCGAGCGCACCCTGAATGCGGTCATGGTCTTCCTCTCCTTCCCCGACCATCGCACCGCCGTCACTCCCGAGGAGTTGACCGGCGACTACTTCCCGGCCACCAGCGATTTCTTCCAGCGGGCCTCCTACGGGCGCTTCCGCCTGGCCCCGCACCCGCAGAAACAGTGGATCCGGATGCCCAAGCCGTCCACCGCGTACGGAATACAGCGCGACTGGGCCCCCGAGGACCGGGCGGCGTACCTGCGGGACGCCGTCGCCACCGCCGACCCCGAGGTGGACTTCAGCCGGTACGACGTCGTGTACTTCATCGCCGACCCGGACGCGCCCGGAGTGGACTCGGACGCCACGAAGGTCGTCAACTTCGACCGTCCGATCCGGGCCGACGGCACGGACCTGCGGCGGATCGTCACCGTCTTCGAGCAGCACCCGCCGGACCGCAACGTCCTCGCGCACGAGACCGGCCACGTCTTCGACCTGCCCGACCTCTACCACCGACCGTCCGACGGCAAGGGCGACTGGGACACGTACGTCGGCGACTGGGACGTCATGGGCAGCCAGTTCGGGATGGCCCCGGACCTGTTCGCCTGGCACAAGTGGAAGCTGGGCTGGCTGAGCCCGTCCCAGGTCGACTGCGTGCGCTCCGGCTCCTCGCTGCACACCCTGCAACCGCTCGCGGAGGGCGTTCCCAGCGGCGGCACCGGCGGAACCCGGCTGGCGGTGGTCCGCACGGGCCCCGGCAGCGCGATCGCCATCGAGGCCCGGGGCTCCGCGGGCAACGACGGGGACACCTGCACGGAGGGCGTCCTGATCTACCGGGTCCGCAACGAGCCGGCCTCGGGCGGCGGCCCGATCGAGGTGCTGGACGGCCACCCGGGCACCGAGGCCTGCTGGGACCGCTCCGTGTACCCGCCGCTGGCGGACGCCCCGCTGGAGGTCGGCGAGTCGTTCACGGTGCCGGGGGAGCGGATCCGCATCGAGGTGGCGGACCGGACCCAGTCCGGCGCGTACACCGTCAAGATCACCACATAGCCCCACGGGCCCCCGCCCCAAGGCTCCCGGGGCACGAAAAAGGCCCCCACTCGCGTGGGGGCCCTTCTCCGTCTGTGCGCCGCCAGGGACTCGAACCCCGGACCCGCTGATTAAGAGTCAGCTGCTCTAACCAACTGAGCTAGCGGCGCTTGGTGACGAGCTAGACATTAGCATCAGGATCGGCCGAACCAAAAATCGATACCTGCAGGCGGGCGGCGTGCAGGAAGGCCCAGAGCAGCGAATCCGCGCCCGGCAGCCAGGGACGCCGGGAGTCCGGGGCCACCAGCCAGCGGGACGGCCCGGGGGAAGGCGCCAGCGGCGGCACGGTGACGGCGTCGCCGTGGCCGTGACAGAGCGGGGCGGCCGTGGCCGGGTCCCACTCCTCCCAGGCGAGCAGGGCCGGCAGCCGCTGGGCGGTGCCCGGCGCGGCGAAGAGCAGCGTCCGGCCGCGGTGCACGGCGGCGGGCCCGGAACCGGGCCCCTCGGCCCAGAGCAGGTCGAGCATCCGGCGCCCGAGGACGACGGGGACGTTGACGACGTCGAAGGCGGTCCCGCAGGGCAGCACCGCCGGTGCGGCGGGCCGCTCCCACCACGCGGCGAGCGTGCCGTGCGGGCGGGCACACGCGGAGGCGAGCCAGGCCGCGCCCTCGGGGGTGACGAGGGTCGCGGACGCGGGGGCGGTGCGGACTTCGAGGGCGGCGCAGCCGGTCAGGGTCGTCATGCCGTCAGGTCTACCGGGCGTAGCGCGACCGTTCCGGGGAGTTACGGGAATCCGGGACAGACACGGCCGCCCGGGGGTATGGTGCGCCCCGCATATGCCAGATGTGACGTGCGCCGCACCCGGAACCGGATGCGGCGCACGGGCCGGCGCTTCGCGGACGCGCCCTAGGGGCCGTCCGGGTGGCCGTCCCGCAGCAGGGTCTCGCCGAACTCGATCATCTTGACCGCGTAGTCCTCGGTCCACTCCGCCTGCTCCGCGATCGCCGCCGCCGGCAGCCGGTCGAACCGGCGCGGGTCCGCCAGCTGCGCCGCCGCCACGGCCTGGAACTCCACCGCGCGCTCCTGGGCCGCCCGGAAGGCCAGCGTCAGCTCGGTCGCACGGGCCAGCAGCTCCCGCGGATCGTCCAGCGACTCCAGGTCGAAGAAGTGCTCCGGGTCCGTTGCCACCTCGGAAGGCTCGAAGAGCAGCGGCGCGGGCCGCAACCTCCGCTCGGTGCGCTCGGGCTCTGCCATGCGTGTCCTCCTGCTGCGCGTACGTCGTCCCTTCCGGGCCACCCTCCATTGTCCAACGTCGCGCAAGAGTGCACCCGGGGCGTCAGACGCCCGCCGGCTCCTTCGCGAGCGCCGCGATGTCGTCGAACACGCCGGTGAGCTCGCCCGCGAGCCCCTCCGGAGCCTCGAATCCCGCCTCCCCGACCAGCGCGTTGATGCCGGGGACGGCCACCGACCGCTCGGCCGGCACCATGCCCAGGCGGGTCAGGACCGGCCGCAGCATCTCGGCGGCGGGGGCTCCGCCGGTCGGGCCGGCGCTGTAGCTGACGATGCCGACCGGCTTGCCCCGCCATTCGCGGTAGAGGAAGTCGATCGCGTTCTTGAAGGGGGCGGTGTAGCCGCCGTTGTACATCGGCAGGACGAACAGCACGGCGTCGGAGGAATCGATCAGCGCGCTCCACGCCAGCGTGTGCGGATGGGTGTAGTTGCCGCTGGAGGCGTACTCGGGCTCGTCCAGGAAGGGCAGGGCGATCTCGGCGAGGTCGACCGGGGTGACCTCGAACGCGCCGTGCTCGCGGGCCCGGCCGACGACCCACTCGGCGAGCGGACGCCCCGAGGAGGTGGGGCGGGTGGCGGCGTAGATGACGTGCAGACGGGTCATGGGGCGTTCGTTCCTTCGGCTGTCGGTGCGGTGCGTCGGGGGCAGTCTGGTGGGTGACGCGGCCCCCGACCAAAGCCGGGGACGGGTGATGCGTCAACTGGGCGGATGACGTGCCGCCGAGGCGGGCGCCCGCGCGAGCGCCGCCTCAGGGCCGCCAGGCCACCCGGTGTTCCGCCAGGTGGGCCAGCACCGAGTGATTGGCCTCCCAACCATCCGGGAATTTCACCGTCACCCCCAACTGCACCGGCTCCGACGACGGATGGTCGTCCAGCAGTTCCGCTATGCCCGCCCGGGCCACCACCACGCAGGCGTGCCGGTGCCGGGACGCCAGCACGCACAACCGACCCGTCTCCAGATGGAACGCGGTCGCGTCCGGCCGGCCCGACAGCGGGTGCAGCACCACCGTCAGGTCGAACTCCCGCCCCTGGAGCCGGTTCGCGGTGTCCACCGTCACCCCCGGGACACCCAGCGCCGTCAGGGCCGCCCGCACGGCGGCGGCCTGGTCCCGGTGCGCGGTGCCCACCGCGATCCGGTCGGCGGTCAACGGCGTGGGGCCCGCGGACTGTTCGTCCGCCGTCACCGCGCCCCGGTCCAGTGCCCGGCGCACCACCAGGGCCACCGCCCGCACCGCCTCCGGGTCGGTGCGCGGGGTGTGCCGCGCGGGGAGCTCCAGCAGGCCCCAGCCCGACTCCGCGGCCTCGTCCAAGACCCGGTCCGGGCCCGACCCGTCCGAGGCGACCCCGTACGACAGCCGTCGCTCGCCGGGGCCCGTGCCGCTGCGGAACCGGTTGTACGGGTAGAACGCCCGGGACACCAGCGGCGCGGCCGACGCGGGCAACCGCCAGGACACCGGCAACCGGTGCTGTGGCAGATGCGGGTTGTGCGCGAGCAGGGTGGACACCGCCGAGGCGGAGGGATCGTAGGACAGCCCCGCCCACTGCTCCGCGCCGACCACGCTGAACGGGTCGAGCTGCCCGGGGTCGCCCACGAACAGCGCCCGCTCGAACAGCCCGGCCACGGCCAGCAGCGCGTCCGAGCGCATCTGGTACGCCTCGTCCACGATGGCGTGCTCCCACGGCTCCGTGTCCTTCACGTACGCCCACTTCGCCGCCGTCGAGATGGTGATCGGCAGCTCGGCGAGGTCGGCGGGCTTCGCCGACAGGGTCACCGACGCCAGCTCGCGCAGCGCCGGGTCGTAGGCGTCGCCGTCGCTGCTGTGCAGCCGGCCCACCTTCAGCCCCGGATCCTTGCCGTGCAACCGCAACACCAGATCGTCGACCTGCGCGTTCGTCTGCGCGACCACCATCAGTCGGCGCCCGGCGGCGGCCAGCTCCCGGGCGGCCCGGACCACGAGCGTGGACTTGCCGGCGCCCGGCGGGGAGTCGACGACCACGCCCCGCTCCGCGCCGTGCAGGGTGTCGTGCAGGATGGCGGCGGTCGCCTTGTCGGCGGCCGCGGCCGGATCGAAACTCACAACAGGTCCTCGGCGGTCACGGGATCGGGCGCGGGCAGGTGCGGTCGGTCGGCGCTCAGGTGCGCCGGCGGGCCTCCGTGCGTCCACGGGGTCTTCTCCGGATCGGGCAGCTTGGGGCCGCCGCGCGCGTCGTGCTCGAACAGCGTCCAGCAGAGCCGGTCGCCCTTCTCCGGCACCGAGCCGGGAGCGGGTTCCCTGCCACCGCCCATCTTGTCGAGCAGCCGCAGCACGATCCGCCCCGCCTCCTCGAACCGCACGAACTCGGCCGCCTGCGGACGGCCGTCGAGGGACCGGAACACCTTTGCGCCTCCGCCGTCCGCCAACTGCGGCCGGTCCTCGGTGTCCACCGTCACCAGCGGGCGCGGACGCGGCCGCTTGGCCTGCGTCCACTCCATGACCACCTCGGTGACCTCCCCGGCGAACGCCTCCCCGGACAGCCGCCGACCCGCCATCACCAGTGGGTCGTCCAGTGCCTCCTGGGCGTCGAGACGGACCTGCTCGGTCTCGCGCGTGGCCAGCTTCTGGGCCGCCGTCACCGCGTCGTCGCGGCGCGGCTGCGGGGGCTCGCCCGCCCGCACCCGGTCGCGGTGCCCGGTGTACGACCAGCGGTCGCGGGTCCAGCGCTCCTCGGTCCGCTCCCCGGACGGCAGCGCGCGCAGCAGCTCCAGCGACCGCCACACCGCCGCCCACGTGGGTCGCATCTGGTCCGCGACGAGTTCCCGGACCGCCCGCTCGGCCGGTTCGACGGCGGCGGGGTCACCCGAGGCGCGCGCCGCGTCGTAGCGGGCCATCGCCGGGGCCAGCAGCCGGTTGTCGAAGGCGGGGTCGGTGGCCGGTCCGGCGGGCGGGACCAGCAGCCCGCCCCGGGGGTCGCGGGCGACCTCGGCGCGCAGGGCCGCCTCCGCGCCGGATTCGCCCTCGGGGGGCGCGATCCAGGCGAGCAGGGCGCCCAGATGCTGGTCCTCCAGGTTGCTCTGGCCCGTCGCCCAGTGCCGACCGAGCAGGTCCGTCGCCGACAGCAGCATCGAGGAACCGGGCACCCGGGCCCGCTCCCCGAGGTGGGTGAACCAGCGCCCCAGCAGCGGCACCCGGGCCGGCGCCGGATACGGGTTCTCCGGATCCTCCTCGGCCGTTCGCCGGAACCGCATCGACCGGCCGAGGAGGCGTACGTACTCCACGCCCGCCCGGCTGGGCACGATCAGTTGGGGGGCGTCCAGGCACAGCTCGGCGGCGACCTTGCTCTTGGCGCCGGTCTCGGGGTCGGTCTCGTTGCGCTCCACGAGCTCGACGTCGTCCGCGTACGCGTCCACGTACGGCAGCACCAGGTCGGCCAGTTCCGCGAGGAAGGTCCAGCGCAGGTCGCGGTCGCGCGGCTGAGGGACCACGAGCAGCGCCGGCGCCTGCGGATCGGTGCCGACCATGGCGCCCAGCGGCGCCCCGGCCTCGCCGGCGGTGGTCAGCGGCACGACGACCAGCGGGCGCCCGCTCAGATGCCGGTGCCGTACGGTCGCCAGCGCCTGGGCCCGGCCCGCCCGGACCGCCTCCAGGCGCGCGAGGGTGTTCAGCAGGGGCATGTGGCGGCCTCCGGGGACGTCCGGGCGGGGACGAGCGAGAGGGCCTCGGCGCGCAGTCGGGCGGCCCGGTGCAGCGCGGCCGCGATCGGGTCCTGCGTGCCGCCCGCCCCGGCGGCCGCCGCGAGGGCCGCCTCGACGGTGGTCAGACCGCCCAGTTCGCCCCGCAGGGAACGGCCGAGGGCGGTCACCTCGTCGGCGCCGCGGGCCCGCTCCCGGCAGTGGAAGGCCAGTTCGCAGGCGGCCAGACACTCGGGGGCGTACGCGGCGGTGACGGCGGACACCGCCTCGGTCAGTTCCTCGGCCGGCCGGGCGGGATCGAAGCAGGTCCCCTCCGGCAGGGCGGCGGCCAGGTCCTCGACCCGGGTCAGCCGCTCCAACTGGCGCCGGGTCACGGCGCGCTCGCGCCGCACGTCGACGAGCGCGGCGGTGGGCAGGTTGGAGAAGTCCTTGGGGCAGACCAGCACCACCTGGTGGCCGACGGTGGAGCCGGGCAGCTTCTCGGCGGTCTTCTCCAGGGCCAGCACGTACACGGCGGCCTGCCGCGCGGCGGCGCCCACCTTCGCCGCGTCGGCGCCCCCGTCGATCATCGGGAACGACTTGATCTCCACGACGGTCCAGTGGCCGTCGGGGTGCACCACGACGGCGTCCGGCTCCAGGTAGGCGGGCGTGCCCGCCACCTCCAGGGCCAGCATCGGATGGTCGAGCAGGGTCCAGGTCCCGGCGGCCGTGGCCTCGCGCAGGGCCAGCGCGGGCCGGGCGGCCCGCCCTTCGGGACCGGCGGCGGTGAGATCGGGCAATGGGGCGGCCGGGCCGGGCGGCTCGGCCCCGGCGCCGAGCCGTTCGTGGACCAGGCGCAGCAGTTCGGCCCCGCCGTCGCCCTTGACCTTGGCCTCGAAGGAGTTGCCGCGCACTATCGCGAACTGGGACTGCCCGAAGGGGGCGGGGGAGCCGAGGGCCTGCGCGAGAGCCGTCTTGTCCACGCCGGCCCCGTCGAGCAGGGCCCGTCTGCCGCAGCCCGGGTTGGCGGCGAGGGCGGCCAGCGCCCTGGCGTCGAGCGGGCGGGGCGGCACGGAGGGGCCGCGCAGGTCAGCGAGCCGCTGCCGCAGTGTCGTCGTCTGCGGTGTTCGCTGCGGAGGGCCGCCGGCCGGGTAGGAGCTCACGGGCGGAAGTGTCCCATCCGCCACTGACAATCGTGGTCTTACGCCGGAAACCGGCTGTTCCCGAGTGGAACCGCCTGGTCAGGAGCAGGCCCAGACCCATCACGGCGGCTCCGGCGCCGGCGTCCAGGAAGTAGTGGTTGGCCGTGCCCATGACCACCAGCGTGGTGGCGGCCGGGTAGGCGATCCCCAGGGCCCGCACGAGGGGGCGCCGGCCGTGGGTCCACAGCAGCACCCCGCACCACAGGGCCCAGCCGACGTGCAGGCTCGGCATCGCCGCGTACTGGTTGGTGAAGGATCCGAGGCCGCGCGGGGCGCCGGCCTCGCCGCCCCACCAGCCGTACGCGCTGTACTGGGCCATCGTGTCCGTGAAACCGTGCGCGGCGTCGAGCAGCCGGGGCGGGCAGGTGGGCAGCAGGGCGAAGCCGACCAGCGCCGGCAGGGTGGAGACCACCAGCCAGGTGCGGGCGGCCCGGTAGTGCGCGGGCCGTCGGCGGTGGAGCCAGACCAGGACGGCCGGGGTGAGGAGGTAGTGGAGCGAGGCGTAGCCGAAATCGGCGGGCACGCCCCACCAGGGGGATCCGGAGAAGAGCCGGTTCAGGGGACGCTCGAAGTCGATCCCGAGCACCTCCTCGACGCGCAGGACGGCGAGGCCGTGCCCGACGGCGAGGTCCACGTCGCCCCGCGCCAGGAGCCGGCCGGCGGAGTACGCGCCGTAGACGAGTCCGAGGAGGAGCAGTTCCGTCCACCACCGAGGGGGCCGATGCCTGTCAGTCATGAGGTGTAGGACGCTTGTGCGACCGGGGGAGTTGCCCGGTGTTCATGTGATGGATGATGGACGGACGACGGAACCGCCTCGAAAGCGGGCCGATCCGTACACATCGATATGTACCGGGAGAAATTCACATGGCCCCCCGCATCCTGCTGGCCCGCCACGGACAGACGGCGTGGTCGCAGCTCGGCAAGCACACCGGACGCACCGACGTGCCCCTGCTGGAGGAGGGCAGGCGGGGAGCGAAGCTGCTCGGAGAACGGCTGGCCCGCGAACCGTGGGCGGGCCTGCCCGGCCTGGAGGTGCGCACCAGCCCCCTGGTCCGCGCGAGCGAGAGCTGCGACCTGGCCGGCTTCGGGGCCCGGGCCGAGCCCTGGGACACGCTGATGGAGTGGGACTACGGCGACTACGAGGGCATGACCCCGGCCGAGATCCAGGCGATCCGACCCGGCTGGTTGATCTGGCGCGAGGGGGTCCCCGGCGGCGAGTCCGTCGCGGACGTCGCGGCCCGCGCCGACGAGGTCGTCGCCTGGGCCCGCTCGGCCGAACGCGACGTCCTCGTCTTCGCCCACGGCCACGTCCTGCGCACCCTCGCCGCCCGTTGGCTCGGCTTCGAGGCCTCCTTCGGCGCCCGGATCCGGCTGGAGCCCACCTCCCTGTCGGTGCTGGGCTGGGCGTACGGCGAACCCGCGCTGGAACGCTGGAACGACACCGGCCACCTGGACGGCTGACCGCCGGCGTCGCAGCGCCCGGCCCGGCCGGGGCCCGATCGGCCGGCCCGGGGCCCGGGGCCCGATCGGCTCGACCGGCGCCCGCGCGCCGGGCGGGTCGTCGCGCGCAGGTCAGGCCGTGGCGTGCCGGATCAGGAAGGCGCCGACGCGCGGTGAACGCTGGTGCGGGACCAGCGTCTTGGCCGTCCCCGCCAGTATCGACCTGATCCGGGTCGACTGGACCTCGGCGAGCAGGTCCAGTACCCGGCCGCCCGCCCAGGCGGCCTCGTCGGGCGCCCCCGCGTGGGCCAGGTTGTCGGCGAGCTCGGCGGTGTAGAGGGCCACGTTCCGGGCGAAGTGCGGGTCCTGGAGGTCCGCCGCCCGGCGGGCGTGCCGGGCGGCGCGCGCGTGCTCCCCGAGCGCCGCCCAGCAGCGGGACTCCAAGGACTCCAACTCGGCCTCCCCGAAGAAGGACATCCACTCGGGGTCCGCGCCCGCCGCGCCCCGGGAGAACTCCGTGTGCGCCCGGGCGAGCGCGTCCTCGCAGGCCCTGCGGTCGTCCAGCCCCGCCCAGCCGCCCGCCTCCCGCAGGGCCAGCAGCGACAGCAGTCGGGGCGACCCCAGCGAGCGGGCCGCGCGCCGGCCCGCCTGGGCCGCCCGCACCGACTCGCGGGGCCGCCCGCAGTCCCGCGCCAGGAACGCCATGTTGCTGAAGGCGTGCGCCTCCAGGGCGGGGTCGCCCGACACCCGGGCCGTCGCCAGGGCCTCCGCGTAGTGCGAGCGGGCGTCCTCGAAACGGCCCGAGTCGTGCGCCAGCCACCCCACCGAGACCGCCAACTCACCCGCCCCCGCGTGCAGTCGGTCCTCGGTGGACTGCCGGGTGGCCCCGGCGTCGAGCAACGCGTAGGCGGTGCGCAGGGGTTCGGCCGCCCGCCGGTACAGGGCGTCGGCCCCGTGCCGGTCGTCCAGCAGCCGGATCTGACGCACGGCCTCCTCGACGGCGGCGGCCTCGGACTCGCCGGCCCGCGAGGGGAGCCGGCGGGAATCGCCGAGCGGGGCGAGGCCGAGCGTCGCGGCCGCCACGGTCGCGGAGCCGCCCGCCATGAACGCGCGACGCAGCACGTCGCTCTCCTTGGGACGGTGGATGAGGTGGGAGAGGGAGGGGGGTGCGGGGGCGCCGCGCTGCGCGGAGCGCCCGCGCACCGCCTCGCGTGCGCAGAAGCCCAGGTCGGCCAGGGTGTGACCGGGGAACATGTGCAGGAAGACCCGCTCGTAGGCGTAGTTGGGGCAGCGGATCTCGCCGGACTCCACCCGCCCGATGTAGCGGGCGTCGCAGGAAACCGTTTCGCCGATCTCCCGTGCGGCCCGGCGGACCGCCGCCGCGAACTCGGCCGGGGAGCGCGCTCCGCGCAATCGCCGGAAAGAGGAGTTGGGTGAGTGGGGGGACGCCGCCATGGACGTGGCCTCTCTGGACTTCGGGCTTTCCTCAGACTGTGCCCGGCGCGGACGAAGGTACCGCCGGCGAAGGACCGTTCATGCGGTGTTTGCCTACAAAACGGATATCTCACCCGCGATCCGCCATGAACTGCCATCCTTTGCGGCATCGTTGCGCCGCACCCGTTGACGTTCCGCCGCGTTGAACCCATGCGCAGTGGCTCGCACGCGGATCGAGGAGGGGTTCCCTTGGTGGAGGGCGGCATGGAGAGCATCGGAACGAACACCGCGCCCGAGCCGGGGGCGGTCGGGACGCTGGACACGCTCGAAGCGCCGGCTCCGGCCGAGGCGCCGGACCTGGTGACCGTGCCCGCCCGGCAGGGCCTGGAGGCGGTCGACATCATCCGGCGGGCCACCCACCACACCGCCCCAGGCGTGGGCCCGGTCCTGCACGACGGCTCCGGCGACACCCTCGGCTTCCTCGTCCCGCCCGGCACCGCCGACGCCTGGGACCTGCCCGGCAGCGCCTGTACGCAGACCAACGGACGCGGCCTGCGCATCGGCGACGCCGAGATCTGCGCCTCGCCCGCCGTGGACGGCACCGGCTGGCTGCTGCCCCCGGAGGCCGTCGGACCGGTCACCGACCCCGACGTGCTGCGCGCGGCGCTCGGCGAGGCCGCCCGACTGATCGAGGCGGCCGACAACTGCCGCTGATGCCCTGACCGGCGATAATGGGCGCATGGCAGGGAAGAGCAAGGGCAGCGGGCGCCGGGGCGCCGTGGAGCCGGTCGTCGGGCAGGTGGGCGGCGGCCGGGCGGAGTTGACCCCCGATCGCGAGCGCGCGGGCGCCTGGACCCTGCTGATCGACGGGGCGCCGCAGTCGCACGTCGACCTCGCCGACCCCGGGTACCTGGACTTCGCGTACCAGCGCCGGATCGGCCACCTGATCGACCTCGTCGCGCCCGCCCGGCAGCCCCTGAACGCGGTGCACCTGGGCGGCGGCGCCTTCACCCTGGCCCGCTACACCGCGGCGAGCCGCCCCCGCTCCACCCAGCAGGTGGTGGAGATCGACGCCGGCCTGGTGGCCTTCGTACGGGAACACCTGCCGCTGGACCCGCAGGCGCGGGTCCGGGTACGGGCGGTGGACGCGCGGGCGGGCCTCGCCAAGGTGCCGGACGGCTGGGCCGACCTGGTCATCGCGGACGTGTTCGGCGGCGCCCGCACCCCGGCCCACCTGACGAGCGCCGAGTTCCTCGACGACGTGCGCCGGGCCCTCGCGCCGGGCGGCTGGTACGTCGCCAACCTCGCCGACGGCCCGCCGCTGGCGCACCTGAGGGGCCAGATCGCCACCGCCGCCACCCGGTTCGGGGAACTGGCCCTGGCCGCCGACCCCGTGGTGTGGCGGGGGAAACGCTTCGGCAACGCGGTCCTCGTGGCCGCCGACCGGGAGCTGCCGGTCGCGGAGTTCACCCGGCGCGTGGCGAGCGACCCCCACCCCGGGCGGGTCGAACACGGCCGGGCCCTGGCGGACTTCGCGGGCGGCGCGGCCCCGGTCACCGACGCCTCGGCGGTGGCCTCGCCGGAGCCGCCGCCGTCGGTGTTCCGCTAGGGCCTGTCTTTCGCCCTGTCGCCCGTCTCCCCGGGATCCCGCCGGGCCGGCCCGCGCAGCCGGCGCTTGTCCGGTTTGCCGCGGTCCGTCAGGGGGAGGGCCGGCAGCCAGAACACCGCCGTCGGGCGGTGGTCCCGCGCCAGCTCCCGTTCCACCAGCGCGCACGCCGCGTCGGCCGTCTCCCCGGACGGGACCGATCCGGCGGCCGGCACCAGGAAGGCGCACACCTCCTCGCCGGTGACGTCGTGGAACCGGCCCACCACCGCGGCCTCGGCCACCGAGGGATGCCGGGTCAGCGCCGCCTCCACCGGCCCGCAGTAGATGTTCTCCCCGTCCACCATCACCACGTCCTTGACCCGGTCGTCGAGGTACAGGTACCCGTCCGCGTCGAAGTGCCCGAGGTCCCCGGTGCGCAGCCATCCGTCGCACAGCACCTGCGCGGTCAGCGCGGGCCGCTTCCAGTAGCCGGCCATCACCGTCGCGGACCGCACCCACACCTCGCCCGTGTCACCCTCGGGGCACACGCCGCCGTCCGCCGTACGGACCTGCGCCGTCACCCCGGGCACGGGCCGGCCGACCGAGCCGAGGAGGGCGGGGCGGTCACCGACCGCCGCCTCGTGGTCGGCCGCCGTGAGCCGGCAGATCACCCCCGACTCGTTCATCCCGTACCCCTGCCGCCACTCCACGCCCGCCCCCCAGCCGGTCAGCGCCCGCCGCAGCCGCTCCGGGTGGACGGGCGCGTCCCCGTACGAGACCTGCTCCAGGCCGGGCACCCCGGCCGCGGTCACCGGGTCGTCCAGCAGCCGGTAGACCATCGAGGTCGTCAGGTACGTGGACACGGGCCCCAGCCGGCGGCAGGCCTCCGCGAACCCGCGCGTGTCGAAGGGACCGAGGACCTCGCTGCGGCCGCCCGCCCGCAACTGCTCCAGGCACCGGCCCCCGGACCGCTGGGCCAGGGAGGTCACCGACAGGTAGACCAGCTCCGCGCTCCGCCCGCGATCGGCCTTGCGGGCCGCCATCGCCCCGAACGTGGAGGCGACCCCCTTCGGGCGGCCCGTCGTACCGCCCGTGTACGTCACCCGGGCCACGTCCTCCTCGCGGGCCCGTACCGGTACCGGCGTCGCGTCCAGGGCGCGGGCCGATTCCAGCAGCGCGCCCACGCCCACGCGGGCGACCCCGGTGTCCGGGACCGGGGTGTCGTGGACGACCAGCGCCGGTTCGCAGTCCCGCAACAGGAACTCCAGGCCGTGGGTGGCCGGCCCGACGACGACCTGGGTCAGCCGGGCACCGAGCAGGTGCGCCGCCAGCCGTACGAGCAGCTGCTCGGGCGGATTGCCGGCCGTCACGCAGGCCAACCCCGACCCGCGGTCGACACCGAGCCCGGACAGGGCGCCGGCCAGCCGGTACGCGTCGGACAGCACCTCGTCGAAGGTCAGCAGCCAGGACGGGCCGGCGCCGAGCGCGGGCTTCCCCGCGTACCGCTCGCACGCCCCGATCAGATCCGTGACGTACCGCGCGCCACCCATGTCCGCCGTCCCTCCCTCGTCACCACCGGTCGGTGCCGACGGTAGCCGAGGGGCCCGCGCGGACCCCGGGTCCCTCAGGGGTCCACGATCTGCACGCGCGGGGCCGTGTCGTGCCAGGTGCAGAACACCGACACCTCGCGGCCGTCCTTGGTGAAGGTGACCCGGATCCAGAAGTCCTGCTTCCACACCTGCATGCGCCAGCCCGCCGCCGGGGTGGCGGACACCAACTCGGCCGAGGACGTCCCCATGTCGAAGGCCACCCGACCGCCGGACACCCCGTACCCCTTCACGTCGTCCCCGCCGGCCCCGTCGTCCGGCTGCCGGTACGGGCGCGGGCTCGGCGACGCGGACGGCGGCTTCGGCTTCCCCGAGGACGGCGCCGCCGACGGGGACGGGGCCGACGCCGACGGGGAGGGCGACGCGGACCCGGGCGGCGGGACGGGGGAGGACGGCGGATCCGTGTGGTGCGTCGAGGAGGACAACGGCACCGCGGTCAGCGGAACGGCGAGCGGAGGATCGTAGGCCGTCCCGGACATGACGGTGTGCACGCCCCACCACGACAGCGTCACCGCCGCCGCCGTGGACAGCGTCCACGCCATGGCATGTACAAGTCCTCTGAGCATCAGGGCACATACTGCACCACCCGTCACAGAGACGGCCCGGCGCCTCCCGGCGTCCCCCGAATGGACTACGGTGCCGCCATGGCAAGTGTGCTCGTGGTCGAGGACGACCAGTTCGTACGATCCGCCCTCATCCGGCACCTGACCGAGGCCTCCCACACCGTGCGGAGCGTCGGCACGGCCCTGGAGGCACTGCGCGAGGTCGCGCACCACCGTTTCGACGTCGTCATCCTCGATCTGGGGCTGCCCGACCTGGACGGCGCCGAGGCCCTGAAGATGCTGCGCGGCATCACCGACGTCCCCGTCATCATCGCGACCGCCCGCGACGACGAGGCCGAGATCGTCCGGCTGCTCAACGACGGCGCCGACGACTACCTGACCAAGCCGTTCTCCGTCGAACACCTCTCCGCCCGGATGGCCGCCGTACTGCGCCGCTCCCGCGCCGCCACCGGCGTGGAACCGCCCTCCCGGGTCCTGCGGGTGGGCGGACTGGCCATCGACCCGCTGCGCCGGCAGGCCGAACTCGACGGGGCGGTACTGGACCTCACCCGACGGGAGTTCGACCTGCTGGCCTTCCTCGCCGGCCGGCCCGGCGTGGTCGTGTCCCGGCGCGAACTGCTCGCCGAGGTGTGGCAGCAGTCCTACGGGGACGACCAGACCATCGACGTCCACCTGTCCTGGCTGCGCCGCAAACTCGGCGAGACCGCCGCCAGCCCCCGCTACCTGCACACCCTGCGGGGTGTGGGCGTCAAGCTGGAGCCGCCGGCGTGAGATGGGCGCTGGTCAAGGTGTGCCTCGCGGTCACGGCCATGGTGGTGGTGGCCTTCGCCGTACCCCTCGGGCTCGTGGTCCAGGAGATGGCCAGCGACCGGGCCTTCTCCAACGCCGAACGACAGGCCGCCACCATGGGGCCCACCCTCTCCATCACCACCGACCCCGTACAGCTGCGCAAGGCGGTGGAGTCCACGCAGATGGGCGCCGCCGGGCGGATGGCCGTCCACGTGCCCGCGATCGGGGACAGCGCCCCCGTCGACATCGGTGACGGCTGGGCCGGGGAGCACGCCGTCACCCAGACCCGCACCATGGGCCGCGCGACCACCGCCGAGGTGTCCGGGGGCGGCTCGGCACTGCTCCAGCCCACCGCGCTCGGATCCGGGGACATCGCCGTGATCGAGATCCGCGTGCCGGAGAGCGAGGTCAGCAACGGGGTCGCGACCGCCTGGATGGTCCTCGCGGGCGTCGGGCTGGCACTGATCGTGGGCTCGGTGGCCGTCGCGGACCGGCTCGGCGCCCGCCTGGTGCGACCGGCCGAGCGGCTCGCCGACGCCGCCCACCAGTTGGGCGAGGGGCGACTCGGGGCCCGCGTACCGGAGGACGGCCCCAAGGAACTCCGCTCGGCGGCCGTCGCGTTCAACTCCATGGCGGACCAGGTGGTGGAACTCCTCGCCAACGAGCGGGAACTCGCCGCCGACCTCTCGCACCGGCTCCGCACGCCGCTGACCGTGCTGCGGCTCAACGCGGCCTCCCTCGGCGAGGGCCCGGCCGCCGACCACACCCGGGCGGCGGTGGAGCAACTGGAGCGCGAGGTCGACACCATCATCCGTACCGCCCGCGAACAGCGCGCACCGCACACCTCGGTGGGCGCGGGCTGCGACGCCTCCGAGGTGATCCGCGACCGGATGGACTTCTGGTCGGCGCTCGCGGAGGACGAAGGACGCGAGGTCCGGCTGGCGGGCGTGGACCGCGCCGTACGGATCCCCGTCGCCAGGGCCGAACTCGTGGCGGCCCTGGACGCCATGCTGGGCAACGTCTTTCGGCACACCCCCGAGAGCACCCCCTTCGCGGTGGACGTCCACGACGCCGGGGACGCCGTCATCGTGCTCGTCTCGGACGCGGGACCGGGCATCGCCGACCCGGACGCGGCGCTGCGCCGCGGCAACGACGGCGGGCGCGACGGTTCGACCGGCCTGGGCCTGGACATCGTGCGCCGGGTCGCGGAATCCACGGGCGGCGACGTGCGGCTGGGGCGCTCGGTGCTCGGCGGGACCGAGGTACGGGTGTGGATCGCCCTGGACGACCGGGCGCGGGGCGAGGCCCGACGCAGCCGCCGCAAACGCCGGGGCGCCTGACGCGCGGGGGCGCCAGGGTCGGCGGTTGCCGGTTGCCGGTTGCGGGTTGGTGGTTGCCGGTTGGTGGTTGGTTGGCAGGTCCGGGTCGGTTGGGCCGGCCGGGGGCGGTCGCGGTCACGTGCGGGCAGTCCGGGGCGCGCCTGGCCGTCCGGGCGTCCGCGGGTCGGTACGGTCCCACGGCACGGTTCGCGGCGCCGGTCGCCACGGACCCGCCCCCTCCGCACGACATCGGCACCCGGATCGGACGTGAGCATGCGCTACGCAGTGCTGGGCACGGGCACGGTCGGCCGCACGATCGCCGGCCGCCTGCTCGACCTGGACCACGAAGTGGTCATCGGCACCCGTATCCCCGAGGCCACCCGCCAACGCGCCGAGTTCGCCGACGGGCGCCTCCCGGTGGCGACCTTCGCGCGGGCCGCGCGGGACGGCGAGACCCTGATCAACGCCACGAACGGGCTGGCGAGCGTCGCCGCGCTGCGCGAGGCGGGCGCGGCGGACCTGGACGGCCGGATCCTGATCGACGTCGCGAACCCGCTGGACTTCGCGGAGGGATTCCCGCCCCGGCTGGACGTGGTCAACGACGACAGCCTGGGGGAGATGCTCCAGCGGACGTTCCCCGGACTCCGGGTGGTGAAGACGTTGAACACGATGAACTGCCGGATCATGGTGGACCCGGCGCGGGTCCCCGGGGACCACCAGGTGTTCCTGTCCGGCGAGGACCCGGACGCGAAGGCGACCGTACGCGAACTGCTGCGCTCCTTCGGCTGGCCGGACGCCCGCGTCCTGGACCTCGGCGGCATCGAGACCGCCCGCGGAACGGAGATGCTGCTGCCGTTGTGGCTGCGCCTGATGAGCGCGCTGGGGCACGCGGAGTTCAACTTCCGCGTCGAGACGGCAGACGTGGCCGAGACGGCCGAGACGGCCGAGGCGGCCGAGGCGGGAGCCGTCGGACCGGTGTGACGGCGAACGCGGTCCGGTGGCCGTTCGCCGCCGCCCGTGAACCGGCCACCGCCACCGCCCGCCGCGGCCGGGGTCGGGGTCGGGGTCGGGGTCGTGGGATTCAGGGGATTCAGTCGGCGGAGTCGAGCCGTTCGGCCTCGGTGCGCACCACCTCGGCGGCGCGGTGGAGGTAGTCGGCGATGACGGCGAGTTCGCCGTCCGAGTAGTCCCGCAGCGCGGCGCCGAAGGCGCGGTCGGGGGCCTCCCAGGCGGCGCCGATCCGCCGGCGGGCCTCGGGGGCCAGGGCGACGAGGGAGCGACGGCGGTCGTGCGGGTCGGCGTGCCGTTCCACCAGGCCCGCCTTGACCATCCGGTCGACCAGACGGGTGGCGGATCCGGAGGTCAGTCCGGTGAGGCGGGCGATGTGGCCGGTGCTGACCGGCTCCGCCTCGTTGGCGAGGAGGCGCAGGCACTGCGTGTCGGTGGGGTGCAGGCCGAGGTGGTCGGCCATGGCCTGATGGAGGCGGGTCTGGTCGGTGTGGTGCCGGCCGCTCTCGATCAGGATCCGCGCGAGGAGTTCCGCGCGGGTCCATTCCTTACCCGAACGAGGGGAATCGGTTGACATCGGCTTCTCCGTGCTTCAAATTTAACTGTGTGACGCAGGGAGTGCGTCACACAGCATCTGTGCCAGGGTCTCATTCTAGGGGGAGGAGGAGCCTGCCATGTCGAATCTCGTTGCCGGGCACCCGGCCGGGCGCGGCGCCGGGCCGGCGTCGGGGGGCGCCGAGCGAGGCGTATGTATATTCGGAGAATTCCCGGACGGTCCAGGAATCAGGGGGCGGAGGTGGAGGCATGGCCCCGCGCGCGGGTCTGACAACCGAGCGGGTCACCCGGGCCGCCGCCGACCTGGCCGACGAGGTCGGATTCGACCAGGTGACCGTGTCGGCCCTCGCCCGGAACTTCGGGGTGAAGGACGCCAGCCTCTACTCCCACGTCCGCAACCTCCAGGACCTGCGGATCCGGGTGGCCGTGCTGGCGGCCGGCGAGATCGCGGACCTGATCGGTGCGGCGGTGGCCGGGCGTTCGGGCCGGGACGCACTCGCCGCCTTCGCCGACGCCTACCGGGACTTCGCCCTGCGCCACCCCGGCCGGTACGCGGCCACCCAGATCCAGCTCCCCCCGGACCGGGGCGCCGCATCCGGTGGCCACCTCCGCTTCATCGAGCTCACGTACGGGGTGCTGCGCGCCTACGGCCTGGCCGAACCCGACCTGACCGACGCCGTCCGCCTGCTGCGGAGCACCTTCCACGGGTACAGCGGCCTGGAGGCCACCGGTGGATTCGGCCACCCCCGGGACGTCGGCGCGTCATGGGAGCGGATCATCGACGCGCTGCACGTCGCCCTGGAGAACTGGCCCCCCGCCCGGGGCTGAGCCCGCGTCACGGCCGATCCCCGTCACGGCCGGGCATCCGTCACGGCCGAGTCCCCGTCACCGCAGGACGCTGTTCCGGGCCAGGTCGGCGTACCAGTGGGCACTGGCGCGCGGGGTGCGGACCTGGGTCTCGTAGTCCACGTGGACGATGCCGAACCGCTTGCCGTAGCCGTGACTCCACTCGAAGTTGTCCATCAGCGACCAGAGGAAGTAGCCCTCCACGGGCGCCCCGTCGGCCAGTGCGCCGTGGATCGCCGCGAGGTGCCCGCGCAGATAGTCGATGCGCCGGGGATCGTCCAGCTCCGGGCCGTAGGCGGCGCCGTTCTCGGTGACGAGGAGCGGCAGCCCGGGTGCCTCGCCGGCGAACCGGGACAGCAGCTCGCGCAGCCCGGTCGGATCGATCGACCAGTTCATGTCGGTCCGCTCGCCCGGGGGTTGGTGGAAGGCCACGGACTCCGACCCGGGCCACGGCGAGTGCTCGCTGTCCCCGTGCCCGTCGGCGCGCGGGCCGCCCGCGGCAGCCGAGACCACGGCCGGGGTGTAGTAGTTCACCCCGAGGAAGCCGAGGGGCTGGTGGATCAGCGCCTCGTCGCCCGGCCGGACGAAGGACCAGTCGGTGAGCGCGGCCGTGTCGACCCGCAGGTCGTCGGGGTAGGCGCCGTGCAGCAGCGGCCCGGTGAAGATCCGGTTCGCGAGGGCGTCGATCCGCCGCCGGGCGTCCAGGTCGGCCTCCGAGTCGGTCAGTGGCCGTACCGCGCTCGGGTTGAGCGCGATGCCGACCCGCGCCGAGGACGGCAGGACCGAGGACAGCGCCGACGCGGCCAACCCGTGCGCCAGGTTGAGGTGGTGCGCGGCGCGCAGCGAGTCGGCGGGGGAAGTGCGCCCCGGCGCGTGCACTCCCGAGGCGTAGCCGAGGAAGGCGCTGCACCAGGGTTCGTTCAGGGTGGTCCAGCGCCCCACCCGGTCGCCGAGGGTCTTCGCGACCGTCTCCGCGTACGACGCGAAGGCGTACGCGGTCTCCCGTTCCGGCCAGCCGCCCGCGTCCTCCAGCTCTTGCGGCAGATCCCAGTGGTACAGCGTCGGGCACGGTTCGATCCCGTGCGCCGACAACTCGTCGACGAGCGCGTCGTAGAAACCGAGTCCGCCGGACAGCACCCGGGGCCAGGACACCGAGAACCGGTACGCCCCCAGCCCCAGCGCGGCCATCAGCCGGACGTCCTCGCGCCACAACCGGTGGTGATCGGCGGCCACGTCGCCCGTGTCGCCGCCGCGCACCTTCCCCGGCGTACGGCAGAAGGTGTCCCAGATCGACGGCCCGCGCAGCTCGGCCGCGCCCTCGATCTGGAAGGCGGCCGTGGCCGCTCCCCACAGGAACCCGTCGGGGAACCGCACGTCGCTCATCCCACTCATCCCGCTCAACCCTTCACCGCTCCCTGCATGATGCCGCCGACGATCTGGCGGCCGAAGACGAGGAACACCAGCAGCAGCGGGAGCGTGCCCAGCAGCGCACCCGCCATGATCACGGACTGGTCGGGGATGTACCCCCGGCCCAGACCCGTCAGGGCCACCTGCACCGTCGGGCTGCCGTTCTGCGTCAGCGCGACGATCGGCCAGAAGAAGTCGTTCCAGGCCATGACGAAGGTCAGCATCCCCAGCACCGCCATCGCCGGACGCGCCGCCGGGAACACCACGTGCCACACGACGCGCCACGAGCTCGCCCCGTCGGTCCGCGCCGCCTCCACCAGTTCGAACGGCAGCGCGTGCACCAGGTACTGCCGCATGAAGAACACCCCGAAGGCACCCACCAGGGCCGGCAGCACCACCGCCTGGAGCCGGTCGGTCCAGGACAGTTCGGCGATCAGCATGTACAGCGGGACCACGCTCAACTGCGGCGGCACCAGCATGGTCGCGACCACCAGCGCCATCAGCGGCCGGCGCCCCCGGAACCGCAGTTTCGCGAAGGCGAAGCCGGCCAGGGTGGAGAAGAGCACGGTGCCCGCGGTGATCGTGCCCGCGACGATCACCGTGTTCAGCAGGGCGGTGCCCATGTTCGCGTCGGTCCAGGCGACCGACAGGTTGTGGCCCAGGTTTCCGCCGAACCAGAACGGCGGCGGGGTCTGCGCCAGCCGCGTGTTGTTCCGGGAGGCGGCGATCGCCGTCCACACCAGGGGGAAGAGGGAGCCGAGGGTGAACACCCCGAGCACGACGTACGTCGGCTTCCCCGCGCGCAGCGATCTCATCGGGACACCCTTCGCAGCAGCCGGGCCAGGCCCGCGATCAGCAGCAGGATCAGGAACATCGCCCACGCGATGGCGGAGGCCCGCCCCAGGTGCAGGTTCACCCACCCCTGCTCGTACAGGTACAGCCCCAGCGTCTGGAACTGGTGGTCCGAGCCGCCCGTCGCGCCCGCCCCGCCGTTGAACAGCAGCGGTTCACCGAAGAGTTGGGTGGCCCCGATGGTCGACACCACGCAGGTGAAGAAGATCGTCGGCCGCAGCGAGGGCACGGTGACGTGGACGAACTGCTGCCACCGCGAGGCCCCGTCCAACTCCGCCGACTCGTAGAGATCGGCCGAGACGGCCTGCATGGCCGCCAGGTAGATCAGCGCGTTGTAGCCCGTCCACCGCCACACCACGATCGTGGACACCGCCACCTGGGAGGCGAAGGGGCCGTTCTGCCAGTCCACCGGCCCGAAGCCGACCGTCGACAGGGCCCAGTTGACCATCCCGTAGTCCCGGCCGAAGAGCAGCACGAAGACCAGCGTGGCCGCGGCCACCGACGTCGCGTACGGGGTGAGCACCGCGACCCGGAAGAAGGCCGAGCCGCGCATCTTGTAGTTGAGCAGGTGCGCCAGCCCCAGCGCGATCGCCAACTGCGGCACCGTCGACAACAGCCCGATGGTGAAGGTGTTGCGCAGCGCGTTCCAGAAGAACGCGTCGTCCCACAGTCGGGTGAAGTTCCGCAGTCCCACCCAGGTCATGGCGTCCGGGTCCGTCAACTCCACCTGGTGCAGCGCCGCCCAGCCGGTGTACAGCAGCGGGAACAGCCCGAACGCGGCGAAGAAGAGGAAGAAGGGGGCCACGAAGCCGTACGGACTCCAGCGCAGGTCCCACCGGTAGCGGCGGGAGCGCCACACCTGGCGCCGGTCGCCCCCCTCCGCCGCCGGCCGGTCGCTGCCGGCGGCGGAGGGGGCGAGAACAGCCGTCTCGTCCGTCACCGCCACCTCACTGCTCCAAGGCGTTGTCGATCGCCTTCACCGCGGCGTCCCAGCCCTCCTGCGGGGTGCGGCCCTTCTGGTCGACCTGGAGCATCCCGATGTCCGCCAGGTTCTGCGCGATGACCAGGTCCTTCGGGCCGATCACCGTGACCGGCACCCCCTCGGCCGCCCGCGCGAAGATCTCCCCGATCGGGGCGCCGCCGAAGTACGCGTGCTTCGCGCCCGACACCGCCGGCAGCTTGTACGCGGCGCTCGCGCTCGGGAAGCTCCCGCGCTTCTCGAACAACTTCGCCTGCTGCGCGGGGGCCGTCAGCCAGGCCGCCAGCTTCGCCGCCTCCTCGGCCTTCTTGCCCGCCTTCGGCACCACCAGGAACGAGCCGCCCCAGTTGCCGGCCTTCGGGGCCTGCGCCACGTCCCACTTGTCCTTGCCCGCCGGACCCGCCTTGTCCTGGATGTAGCCGAGCATCCAGGCCGGGCAGGAGACGGTGGCGAAGTTCCCGTTGGAGAAGCCCTGGTCCCAGGCCGGGGTGAACTGCTGGAGCTTCGCGCTCAACCCCTCGACGGCGAAGGAGGCCGCCAGGTCGAAGGCGCCGCGCACCGCCGGGTTCGTCTTGTACGCCACCTTGCCCTGCGCGTCGTAGAACCGCTCCGCGCTGCTGCCCGTGACGGCCGCCATCACGCCCGACGCCGAATCCACGAAGGCCTTGCCCGCACCGGACTTCGCCTTGTAGGCCTTGCCCGTCTCCAGGTACTTGTTCCAGTCGCCTGCCCACAGCGCGCCGACCGCGGCCCGATCGGTGGGCAGCCCGGCTGCCGCGAAGAGGTCCTTGCGGTAGCAGATGCCCTGCGGGCCTATGTCGGTGCCGAGAGCGACGGTCGCCCCGTTCTTCGCGGTCCCCTGGGCCCACTTCCACGGCAGGAAGGCGCCCTTGTCGACGCCCGGCGCCTTCGCGAGGTCAACCAGTTTGTCGGCCTGGGTCGCGGTGACCTCCGCGATGTTGTTGACCTCCACGGCCTGGATGTCGGCGAGTCCGCTGCCGGTGCCCAGGTGGGTGAGGAGCTGCGGGTAGTAGTTCTCGTTGCGCTCGATGGAGGTCTGCTCGATCCTGACCCCCGGGTTCTGCGCCATGTACTCGTCGTACAGACCGGCCTCCTGGAGCCCGAAGGCACCGAAGACCCCGACCGTGAGGGTGGTCTTCGCCTTGCCGCCGGTGGAGCCGCCCTGGGCGGGAGCCTCGCCGGGGTCCTGCGAGCACCCCGCGAGGAGCAACGCCGTCGCGCCCATCGCACCGACCGCGGTCACAAGTCTTCTTCGGGCTCGCATCAGGATCCTCCCTGGGGGATGGAACGTGCCGGGTGTCGTGTGCCACAGTGTGGGAGCGCTCCCACCATCGTCAAGAGGCAGTCAACGGGTAGATTCACCAGCCGGGAGGAAGCCATGAACGGGCACGGGCGCAGCGGGGGACGGCCGACGCTGGAGGAGGTCGCGGTCCGGGCCGGGGTCGGACGCGGCACGGTCTCCCGGGTGATCAACGGATCCTCCCAGGTCAGCGAGCAGGCCAGGGTCGCCGTCGAGGCCGCCGTCGCCGAACTCGGATACGTCCCCAACCGCGCGGCCCGGGCCCTCGCCGGGAACCGCACCGACGCCATCGCCCTCGTCATCCCCGAGCCCGAGGCCCGCTTCTTCGCCGAGCCGTACTTCTCCGACGTGGTGCGCGGGGTCGGCGCCACCCTCGCCGAGACCGACATCCAACTGGTGCTCACCCTCGCCGGCAGCGAGCGGGAACGCCGCCGACTGGCGCAGTACCTGTCGAACCACCGCGTCGACGGGGTGCTGCTGGTCTCCGTGCACGCCGGGGACCCGCTCCCGGAGCTGCTCGCCGAACTGGGCATCCCGGCCGTGATCAGCGGACGCCGCTCGGCCGACGAGACGTTGCCCAGCGTGGACTCCGACAACCTCGCCGGAGCCGCCGAGGCCGTACGCCACCTCCTCGGCCGGGGGCGCCGCGCGATCGCCACCGTCACCGGACCCCTCGACGTGTACGGCGCCCAGTGCCGCCTCGACGGCTACCGGCAGGCGCTCCTCGCCGCGGGGCACCCGGTCGACGAGGCACTGATCGCGGTCGGGGACTTCACCGAGGAGGGCGGCGGCCGAGCCGTGCGCGAGCTGCTGGAACGCCGGCCCGACCTGGACGCCGTCTTCGCCGCCTCCGACGTCATGGCGGCGGGCGCCCGCCGCGAGCTGCGGGCCGCCGGCCGCCGCATCCCGGGCGACGTGGCGCTGGTCGGCTTCGACGACTCGGTGGTGGCCCGCCACATGGACCCGCCGCTGACCAGCGTGCGCCAGCCGATCGAGGAGATGGGCCGCACCATGGCGCGGGTCCTGCTGGAGCGGATAGCGGGCCGGCCGGGGCAGACGGCGGTCGTGCTGCCGACGGAGCTGGTGGTCCGGGAATCCTCCTGAGCACGCGGTCGGGAACCGCCCTGAGCACGCGGTCCGGGAATCGCCTTGAGCACGCGAAAGGCCCCGGCCCGCTCGCGCGGGTCGGGGCCTTTCCACAGGGTGAGTGACGGGACTTGAACCCGCGGCCACCTGGACCACAACCAGGTGCTCTACCAACTGAGCTACACCCACCATGTCCGGTCGGAAAACCGACCGGCCGAAGAAAAGCGTACAGGGTCCGGGAGGGTGCTCGCTCCCCCCTTTCCCCGCCGCCCGCCTCCGGAGAGTGCTACGCGCCGCCCACCACGTGCCTGGCCGCGATGGTGCGGGCCGTGTCCGAGTCGGGTCCGGGCTGCGGCACGAAGACCGCCTCCCGGTAGTAGCGCAGCTCGGCGATGGACTCCTTGATGTCCGCGAGCGCCCGGTGGTTCCCGTTCTTCGGCGGGCTGTTGAAGTACGCCCGCGGGTACCAGCGGCGGGCCAGTTCCTTGACCGAGGACACGTCCACGATCCGGTAGTGCATGTAGCTCTCCAGCGCGGCCATGTCGCGCAGCAGGAAGCCGCGGTCGGTACCGACCGAGTTCCCGCAGAGCGGAGCCTTGCGGGGCTCCTTGACGTGTTCCCGTACGTACGCCAGGACCTGCGCCTCGGCGTCCGCGAGCGTGGTCCCGCCGGCCAGCTCGTCGAGCAGGCCGGACGAGGTGTGCATCTCGCGCACCACGTCGGGCATGGTCTCCAGGGAAGCGTCCGGCGGGCGGATCACGATGTCCACGCCTTCGCCGAGCACGTTGAGCTCCGAGTCGGTGACCAGTGCGGCCACCTCGATAAGTGCGTCGTCCGTCAACGAGAGCCCGGTCATCTCGCAGTCGATCCACACCATGCGATCGTTCATGCGCCCACCTTATGCGGTCTTCGCCGGATCGGACCGGGCCCGTACGCGCCCGAAGGCCCCTCTCGTCGGGGACGGCCGACGGGAGGGACCTTCGGGGTTCGGGCGGGCAGGACTACGCGTGCTCGCGCAGCACCCGGTTCGGCGCGTACAGCTCCGTCACCGACGGACCGGCCGCGGCCAGGGCCGCCGCCGTCCGCTGGGGCTGCGGAGTGCGCTGGTGCGGGAGCGGACCGTCCGAGATCTGCGTCACCTGCGACACGTCGGCCTGCGGCCTGCGTGCCCGGTAGGCGGACCGGTAGGCGGCCGGGGAGGACCCCAGCTGCCGGCGGAAGTGACCGCGCAGCGCGACGGGCGAACGGAACCCGCAGCGCCCGGCGACCTCGTCGACCGAATAGTCGGAGGTCTCCAGCAGCCGCTGTGCCTGGAGCACCCGCTGGGTGATCAGCCACTGGAGCGGAGCGCTGCCGGTGAGCGAGCGGAACCGCCGGTCGAAGGTGCGCCTGCTCATGTAGGCGCGGGCGGCCAGCGTCTCCACGTCGAACTGCTCGTGGAGGTGTTCCAGCGCCCAGGCGACGACCTCGGCGAGCGGGTCGGCGCCGATCTCCTCCGGAAGCGACCGGTCGAGATAGCGTTCCTGGCCACCCGTGCGACGCGGCGGCACGACGAGCCGGCGGGCCAGGGCCCCGGCCGCCTCGCTGCCGTGGTCCGTGCGCACGATGTGCAGGCACAGGTCGATTCCGGCCGCGGTGCCCGCGGACGTCAGCACGTCGCCGTCGTCGACGAACAGCTCGCGCGGGTCGACGTGGACGGACGGGTACCGCTTGGCCAGCGTCGGCGCGTACATCCAGTGCGTCGTCGCGGGTCGGCCGTCCAGCAGACCGGCGGCGGCGAGCACGAAGGCCCCCGTGCACAGTCCGACGATCCGGGCACCTTCCTCGTGCGCCAGACGCAGTGCGTCGAGCGCCTCCGGCGGCGGCGGTGAGGTGATGGAGCGCCAGGCCGGAACGACGACCGTGCCTGCCCGGGCGATCGCCTCCAACCCGTACGGCGCGGTCAGTTCGAGTCCGCCGGTGGTCCGCAGCGGACCGTCCTCACCGGCGCACACGAGCAGTCGATAGCGTGGAACTCCCGCGTCCTGCCGGTCGATGCCGAACACGGAGAGTGGAATGGAACTCTCGAAGATCGGGCCGCCGCTGAACAGCAGCACGGCGACGATCTCTCTGCGGCGACGCCCCGCGAGCTTCCGGCCCGCGTCCGCGACGACGGCGGTGGAATCCTGGCTCATGGCACTAAGCCCCCCTTGGGTGTCGCGACTCCTTGGTCTGGTCGCACCTGCACGTTTCCCCTCGGCCTTGCACGTGGATCCCCCGCCGTAAATACATGATCGAATCTACTGCGTCCCGTGGTGTCGGCGTGACAAGTTCAGCACGCAGCGCTATGTCGACTTGGCAACTTGGCGAAAAGCATTCGATCACCAAGGGTTCCACTCCGCTACCCGTGCGGGAAGCGCAGAGTCCGGCCATGGCCAGTACCCATGGGGTCGCGAGTCCCCCGGGGCTCTGTCGTCGCTGGTGATGGGGGGGTTGGGGGGACATTCCGGCAAGGGGGGCGACCTGCCGGGAAGTTGGCTGAAAACAGGCGGGTGTGTACGTGCGAATCGGTCAGTCGATGGGGGAGACGTCCGCGGAACCGTGGCAGCCGCGGTGCGAACCGGCCCCGCCGCGCGAGTGCCGGCCGCGAGGGGCGGGCGGGAACGGATCCTCGGCGGGCACCGGGGTCGCGGACCGCTCCGCCTTCTCGGAGTGACGCAGCAGCACCCGGCAGGCGGCGGTGACGGCGGCGAGCCCCAGGGTCGCGACGGCCGCCCCGCCGAAGGAGGTTCCGTAGACGACCAGGACCACGGGCACGAGCAGGCAGCTGAAGGCGGCCCAGCGCACCACGTCACCCGCGGGGTCGTCGTGCGGGGGGCGGGCGCGACGCACGGAAGAGTGAAGAGGAGCGGGCGCGAAACGCGCGGTCGCGTCGCCGGCGCGGGCGCCGGAATGGACGCCGGAGTGCAGGGGCGCGGGGGGTTGGACGGAACGCGTCGGCGGAGCGGGCTGGACGGGATGAACCGGATGGCCGGGCACGGCGTACTCCCTGCGGGGCTCTTCCTGGACGGTCGGACGTCTGTCCAACGGTGCGCGGCGCGGCTCGGTCACTGCGCGCACGGGTGGTGCCCGCCCCGCTCGTCACTGGCTGTAGGGGCCAGCCGCCATTGCCATTGCGCCGCCGCTCCGGCATGCTCCCTGGGACGCTCTCCAAGGGCGGCATGCCCTGTGCAGGACAGGAGTGTCGCCGTACCCTGGAGGGGATGGGCTTGGGAAGATGCTTCCCGGACAGAGCCCCGTCACACTGCGTCGCCGATACCGCCCCTGTCGCTTCCCCCGAGGACCCTTCGCCGAGACACCATGGCCGGTCACGAATTCTCCGAACCCGCGGACCGCAAGCGCAAACCCCTCGCCGACTCCGCGTCGGCCGACCTGCGCGCGGTGGAACAGACGCGCCTTCCCTGCGACCCGGCCTTCCGGCACGGCGTCGTGGTGGGCTTCGACGGCTCCACCTCCAGCGAGCGGGCCCTCGCGTACGCCATCGGGATGGCCCGCCGCTCCGGCTCCGGTCTGATCATCGTGCACGTCGCCAACCGGCTGCCCACCACGGTGTGGGCCGGTTGCGAGCCCCCCGTCTTCGTCGACGTCCCCGACCACCGCACCGAGGTGCTGGGGCTGGAGCTGGCGTGCGCGGACTACCTTTCCGAGGTGCCCTGGATCCTGGTCGAGCGGGGCGGGGACATCTGCCACGAGCTGGAGGAGGTCGGCCGGGAGTACTCGGCGGACGCCATCGTGGTCGGCTCCACGCACGGGATCGTGGGTCGGATCTTCGGTTCGGTCGCGGGCCGGCTGGCCAAACGGGCGCAGCGACCGGTCGTTGTGATTCCGTGAAGCCTCCCGGCCCTGTGGGGGACGGGATACCCGGCTCACGCCGCTCGGTCGTCCGGCGGACGGCCAGGGACCATGCGATCGGTGCCGGCCGGGTCGAAACCTGCCCGGACGAGCACGACGCGTGCCGAGTTCTTGTCCCTGGCAGATGAGGCTCCGGACGCGGTGCACGTGTATGTACGTTCAGACAGGGGCAGTGCGTGCTCGGCTCTCGCGCCGCATCGTCCGCAGTCCGTGGTGGTGTACGCGGGGTGCACGAGCCGCAGGTCGCGTCCGTGCTTGCGCGCCATGTTGATCAATTCACGTTTGGCGGTCGAGATCGCCGCATCGGCCACCTCGCGGGCCACGGTGGACCTGGCGCACTTGCGAGCGGTGTCCTGTCGCTGCCGGGCGATCTTCTCCGATCGATTCTTCGTTGCGTGGCAGTGTTTCCGGTTCGGCCGGGACGACGAAGGAGGCGTACCAGTGACCGAGGCTGTCCTGATGGACGCGGACGCTGGATGGATCGGCCTTCAGCGCACGTGACCGCACCACCGTGAGGGTGATTCCCTTGGCCAGGTGCAGACGGCCGGCATCCCGGCCCGCCGACGCATCGGCAGCCGCGCCACGATGTCCTTCACGGCCTGGGTGCGGGCCTTCGCTGCTCGTGACTGTGCGACGCATTCGTTCCACACCCATCGGCAGCGATCCCACTCGACCAACGGGGCCACATGGGCGGTGGACGACAGGCGAAGGCGGAAGGCCTGTCGGGCGTACCCGACGTCCTCCGCTTCCTGAAGAGCCGTCATGGCCCGATTGTTGTCGACCAGTTGGGCCGTCAGGGCTGAAATCCGGACAGAAACTGCGAGTGATCTCGCGATGTAAAGGGTAGATAAATGCTGCTGGGACGCAGCAAACAACTGCAGATCGAAGGGAGCCCGCCGTGGACAACGGTGTCTCTGCGGGAAGCACTGCCTCTACTTCGACCCTCGGGCACATTGCCCTGGGTCTCACCCTTCTCGCGTTCGGTATCGGCCACACCGGCATCATCGACGGCGTGAGCGCCGCGAACTCCGTGTCGCTCGCCACCTACGTCGGCGGTCTCGCCCTGTTCGTCCTCGGGATCCTCGAATTCCGCGGCGGCAACGGCTTCAACGGCACCGCGTTCGCGGGACTCGGCGCCTTCTGGTTCACCTGGGCCGCGGGAGCCGACGGAAAGGTTTCGGCGGATGCGGCCGGAGCGTTCCTCGTCCTGTTCGCCCTGCTCGGCCTGAGCCTCACGGTGGGGGCGGCGAGCGGACTGTTCGGCCAGGGCGTGTACGCCCTGTTCACCCTCTCCCTGCTGCTCCTCGCGGTGGGTGCCTTCGCCGACAGCGGCATGCTCGCCAAGATCGCGGGCTGGGTGGCGGCGGTCGCCGGGCTGCTGGCCTGGTACGGGGCCACGGCCGCGCTGGCGCACTGGCCGGTGGCGCTCGGCAGCAGGGCTCGCGGGGACGCGGTCCCCGCGAGCTGAGCCGCACGAGGGAGCCGTGGGGTACGCGGAAGGCCCCCGGGGGACGTGATCCCCCGGGGGCCTTCCGTGCGCTCCGCCGTCCGACCTACTCGACGGTGACCGACTTGGCCAGGTTGCGCGGCTTGTCGATGTCCCGGCCCAGGGCCAGGGCGGTGTGGTACGCCAGCAGCTGGAGCGGGATGCCCATCAGGATCGGGTCGAGCTCGTCCTCGTTCTTGGGCACGAGGATCGTGTGGTCGGCCTTCTCCTGCTCGCGGTGGGCGACCGCGAGGATGCGTCCGCTGCGGGCCTTGATCTCCTCCAGCGCCGCGCGGTTCTTCTCCAGCAGGTCGTCGTCCGGGACGATCGCGACCGTCGGCATCGCCGGCTCGATGAGCGCGAGCGGGCCGTGCTTGAGCTCGGAGGCCGGGTAGGCCTCGGCGTGGATGTAGGAGATCTCCTTGAGCTTCAGGGAGGCCTCCAGGGCCACCGGGTAACCGCGCACCCGGCCGATGAACATCATCGACTTGGCGTCGGCGTACTCGGCCGCCAGCTTCTTGATGTCCTCCTCGCCTTCGAGGATCTCCTGGATCTGCGCGGGCAGCTTGCGCAGGCCCTCGATGATCCGCTTGCCGTCGGTGACCGAGAGGTCCCGGATCCGGCCGAGGTGCACGGCGAGCAGCGCGAACGCCACGACCGTGTTGGTGAAGCACTTGGTGGAGACGACGCAGACCTCGGGGCCGGCGTGCACGTACACGCCGCCGTCGGCCTCGCGGGCGATGGCGGAGCCGACCACGTTGACGACGCCGAGGACGCGGGCGCCCTTGCGCTTGAGCTCCTGGACGGCCGCGAGGACGTCGTAGGTCTCGCCGGACTGGGAGACCGCGATGTAGAGGGTGTCGGGGTCCACGACCGGGTTGCGGTAGCGGAACTCGGAGGCCGGCTCGGCGTCGGCGGGGATGCGGGCCAGGCCCTCGATGAGGCCGGCGCCGATCAGACCCGCGTGGTACGAGGTGCCGCAGCCCAGGATCTTGACCCGGCGGATGCCGCGCGCCTCGCGCGGGTCCAGGTTCAGGCCGCCCAGGTGCACGGTGTTGAAGCGGTCGTCGATCCGGCCGCGCAGGACGCGGTCGACCGCGTCGGACTGCTCGGAGATCTCCTTGTGCATGTACGTGTCGTGACCGCCCATGTCGTACGAGGCGGCCTCCCACTCCACGGTCTCGGGCGTGGCGGTGGTCGTCGTGCCGGAGGTGGTGTAGGTGCGGAAGTCGTCGGCCTTCAGGGTGGCCATCTCGCCGTCGTCGAGGGTGACGATCTGGCGGGTGTGGGCGACCAGCGCGGCGACGTCCGAGGCGACGAACATCTCCTTCTCGCCGATGCCGAGGACCACCGGGGAGCCGTTGCGGGCCACGACGATGCGGTCCGGGAAGTCGGCGTGCATGACGGCGATGCCGTACGTGCCCTCGATGACCTTGACGGCCTCGCGGACCTTCTCCTCCAGGGTGTCGGCCGTGGAGCGGGCGACGAGGTGCACGATGACCTCGGTGTCGGTCTCCGAGAGGAAGACGACGCCCTCGGACTCCAGCTTGGCGCGCAGCTCGGAGGCGTTGTCCACGATGCCGTTGTGGACGACCGCGACCTGGTTGTCGGCGTCCAGGTGCGGGTGGGAGTTGATGTCGCTCGGGGCGCCGTGGGTGGCCCAGCGGGTGTGGGCGATGCCGGTGGTGCCGGCGAAGCGCTTGGGAACCCGGGACTCCAGCTCCCGGACGCGACCCTTGGCCTTGACGACCTTCAGGGCCGCGGACTTCGGGCTGTTGACGACGATGCCGGCGGAGTCGTAACCCCGGTACTCCAGCCGCTGGAGGCCTTCCAGCAGCAGCGGTGCCACGTCGCGCTTGCCGATGTAACCCACGATTCCGCACATACGGTCTTGCCCCTCCTGAAGTCCTGAACGAGTGCTCCGGTCGCCTCCGCGCGTCCGTCCGCGCGGTCACCGGTCAGCCGTAGACGATGCGGCGCAGTTGCCGGAGCGAGAGCTCCGGCGGCGCCACGGCGCGGTGCGGCAGTTCGGCCGCGATCCGCTCGAAGATCTCCGTGTTGACCGCGCCACCGGACTGCAGTTCACGGTGGCGGCGGCGGACGAATTCCTCCGTCGTCTCGTCGAAGTAGGCGAGCACGTCGAGTACCACCCGGGCCGCCTCGCCCCGTTGGAGCGAGGTGCTGCGCACCAGGTGGTCGACGAGATCGTCATGCGACGGGCGGCGGTCGAGCACCCGTAGATACTGGCGGGATGTGAGCTGGAATGCAAAGATCCTGCCCGAATTCGGGCAGGATCTTGCTGGTCTGGACCAGGAGAATGGGTAATTCCGGTCCCGGTCGGTCAGAAACGGCGCAAAATCGCCGCTTTCGTCACCGCGAACTCCTCGGCGGTGAGGACGTCCGACCGGTGCAGCTCCCCGAGCTCGCGCAGTCGACGCAACAGGGCGTCGTGGTCGGCCCCGTCCGCGGCCGGCGAGGCGGGGGCCGGGGCCGCGGCCGGGAGCGGGGCCGGTGCCGGAACCGGTGCCGGAACCGGGACGGGCGCCGCGGCCGGGTGGGGCATGCGGGCCGTCACGGCCGCCGCGACCAGCGCGGTCACCAGCTCCTTGCGGCCCATGCCGAACAGTTCCAGCGCGTACGGGTCGTACTTGGGGGACGGCGGCGCCTGGGCCCCCGCCAGGGTGAACCGCAACACGCCGTTGGAGAGCCCCCGGGACGGGTTCCACTCCACCGCCCGGACGTCGGCGACCCGGAACTGCCGGGCACCCGCGGACTGCTTGGCCTCCTCCGTCGCCCAGTTCCAGTCCAGGGTGATCCGGTCGCCGTCGAAGGACACCGTGCCGTCGCCCGCGCTCGCGGTGATCGGCACCGACGGGCCCGGCAGCAGGTAGCGGTCGCAGGGGCCGGGATCCACCTGGTCCAGCAGCAGCGCGTTGCGGATCTCGTCGACGAAGTACTCCGCCACTCCGGTGCGGTCCGACTCCACGGTCAGTCTGTAGGGGTCCGAGGCCTCGGGCAGCCGGCCACCCGTCACCTGGATCAGGGGATCGGCGCCGTCGCGCGGCCGCAGCCGCAACCGGCCCGACTTGCGGCCCGGTTCGTACGAGACGCCGGCGATCGCGCCCAGCGGCACGACCAGCTCACCGAGCGCCTGCCGCAACGGTCCGACCTCTTTGTCGCGACCCGGCACGATGCGCACCGCGTCCCCGTCGAAGGTCCACGTGCCGTCCTTCTGGATGATTTCCGCCATCCCGCGATTCTCGCATCGGCGTGTCGCGCTCCATTGGCCTATACCTGAGGTCATGAGAGTCCTCCGACGCACGCTCGGCATCCTCCTCGTCCTCGGCGCGGCGGCCGTGTCCTGCACCGCCGCCCACGGTGACGACTCGCGGCCCGGGGGCGTGCGCGCCGTCACGGTCGGCCCCTACGAACGACTGCTGCCCGCGCCCGTGTCCGCGCGGGCCGGGGGCGCCGGGTACGCGTTCGGCGCGGGCACGGTGATCCGTACCGCGCCGGGCTCCGACGAGGAGGTGCGGCGGGTCGGGGAACTGCTCGCCGAGCAACTGCGCGGGGCCGCCGGCCTGCCGCTGCCGGTGGTGGTCGGGGCGGAGGGCGACGGGATCCGGCTGAGGCTGGACCGGGGAGCCGGCGGGCTCGGCGAGGAGGGCTACCGGCTGGAGGCCGGCCCGACCGGGGTCACGCTCACCGCGCGCACCGCGGAGGGGCTGTTCCACGCGGGGCAGACCCTGCGGCAGCTGGTGCCGGCGCGGGGCGCGGGCACGGTGCCGGGCGGGCGGGTGCAGGACACGCCCCGGTTCGCGTACCGGGGCGCCATGATCGACATCGCCCGCCACTTCTTCACGGTGGAGCAGGTGCGGCGGTACGTGGACCAGCTCGCCCAGTACAAGGTCAACACCCTGCACCTGCACCTGACCGACGACCAGGGCTGGCGGCTCGCGAGCGACACCTGGCCGCGACTCGCGGAGCACGGCGGCGCCGGCGAGGTCGGCGGCGGGCCGGGCGGCCACTGGACGAAGGACGAGTACCGGGGCCTGGTCGCGTACGCGGCCCGGCGGTACGTGGACGTGGTCCCCGAGATCGACATGCCCGGACACGTCAACGCGGCTCAGGCCGCCTATGCCGAGTTGAACTGCGACGGAAAGGCGCGCGAGCGCTACACCGGGACCAAGGTGGGCTTCAGCTCCCTGTGCGTGGGCAGCGAGCGGACGTACGAGTTCATCGACGAGGTGCTCGGCGAGCTCGCGGAGATGACCCCGGGCAGGTACCTGCACATCGGCGGGGACGAGGCGCACTCGACGCCGGCGGCGGACTACGCGGCCTTCATGGACCGGGCGCAGGCCGTCGTCGGCACGTACGGCAAGACGGTGGTGGCCTGGCACCAGCTGGCCTCGGCGCGCCCGGCGGCGGGCGCGGTGCTCCAGTACTGGGGACACGACCGGACGTCGGCGGCCGAGAAGGCGGGCGTGGCGGCGGCGGCGAAGGCGGGCCACCCGGTGATCCTGTCCCCGGCCGACCGGCTCTACCTGGACATGAAGTACGACAAGACGACGAAGCCGGGGTTGGCGTGGGCCGGGTACGTGCCGACCCGGCGGGCCTACTCCTGGGACCCGGGCACCTACCTGCCCGGGGTCCCCGAGTCGGCGGTGCTGGGCGTGGAGGCGCCGCTGTGGACCGAGACGATCGCCACGCGACAGGACTGGGAGTACATGGCCTTCCCGAGGGTGCTGGGGCTGGCCGAGCTGGGCTGGTCGCCGGCGGCCGCACTGGACTGGGACCGCTACCGCGAGCGGCTGGCGGCCCAGGGCCCGCGACTGGAAGCGCAGGGCATCGCCTACTTCCGGGCGCCGGACGTCCCCTGGTCACAGCCCCTGTCGTAGGGGCGTCGTCGCCGGGGTTTCACAGGTGGGCCGTGGCGTCCTCGACGGGGGCCGGCCCGCGCCGGCCTCGGCGAGCAGCTCTTCCTCGCTCGCGCCGAGGCGCCAGTAGCCGACGAAGCGCACCGCGCGCCGATCGACGGAGCGTTCCCGCACGAGGTGGCGCCGCACCGCGCGGATCGCGCCGGCCTTTCCCGCGATCCAGGCGTACGGGGCCCGCGCGGCGGGCAGTTCGGCCGCGCGGATCACGTCCACGCCGGCCCGAGCAGGTGGGTCCCTCTCGGGAGTGCGGTCGGCGCCGGTCGGTGGCGCCCGGGGTCAGCTGACCTTCTTGGCGCCCTGGATGGACTTCGCCAGGTCTTCGAGCAGCTGGGCGCACTTCTCGTAGGAGTAGATCGGCTCGGTCACGCGCGGGGTGATCTGACCGGCCTTGACGGCGGGCATCTCGGCCCAGGTCGGCCGGGCCGCCAGGTCCTTCGGCTGAAGGGTGCCGGTGCGGTTGTCGAGCAGGATGACGTCGGCCTTGTACTTGCCGGCGTTCTCCCAGCTGAGGCTCTCGAAGAAGCCGCCCTCGTCCAGCTTCTCCGGGGTGACGAACTCGACGCCGAGGGACTGGAAGTACTTCAGGTCGGCGGAGGTCTTCGGGGTGGAGACGTAGAACAGGTCGGCGGCGCCGGAACCGACGAGCACCTTGATGCCCGGGTTCGCCTTGGTGGCCTCGCGGACCTTGGCGGCGGCGGCCTCGAAGCGGGCCTTGGCGTCCACGGCCTTCTTGGCGTTCATGTCGGCGCCGAGGGACTTGGCGAGGTCCGCGGTGCGGGCCAGGGCCTGGTCCATGGCGACATCGCCGCCGACCTTGATCGCGGCGGCCGGGGCCAGCTTGAGGATCTTGTCCTTGGAGGCCTCGGGGACGTACCAGTACGAGCCGTCCCAGCTGTTGGTGACCAGCAGGTCGGGCTGGAGGGAGGCGTACTTCTCGACGTTGAACTCGTCGTAGACGTTGCCGAGGATCGCGACCTTGGATATGTCCATCGAGCCGGCCTGCACGTCGGGCTTGCCGTCTGCGGTCTTGGTCGGGCCGAAGACGCCCTTGACGTTCACGCCGTAGTCGTACAGCGCGGCGGCCGTGCCGGTGAAGGCGACGACGTTCTTCGGGGTGGACTTCGCGGAGACGTTCTTGCCGAGGTCGTCCTTGAAGGTCCAGGGACCCGAGGCCGCGGCGGCGTTGTCCGCGTCGCCGGTCCCGTCCTTCGCCTTGTCGGCGCCGCCGCAGGCGGAGAGCGCCGCGACGAGGCCGAGGGCGCCGCCGGCCGCGATGAGACCGCGGCGGGTGAGGAGGGAGGATCGGGACTTGGGCATGTCGATGTCCGCTTTCGTGCGTGCCGGCCGGCCACGGGGCCGTTCGGAGGGAAGGTTAGCCTAACCTTTGCTGAAAGCGGTAAGGGGGCCCTGGTCTCCCCGGGCCCCCTCGCTGCGAGCTGCCGCTCGGCCGACCTCCCGGTCGGCGACCGGTCAGCCGGCGAAGCCCAGTTCGCGGGCGATCAGCATGCGCTGCACCTCGCTGGTGCCCTCACCGATCTCGAGGATCTTCGAGTCCCGCCACATGCGGGCCACCGGGTACTCGTTCATGAACCCGTAGCCGCCGTGGATCTGGGTGGCCTCACGGGCGTTGTCGACGGCGACCGTGGAGGAGTACAGCTTCGCGATCGCCGCCTCCTTCTTGAACGGCTCGCCGGCCACCAGCCGCGAGGCCGCGTCCCGCCAGCCGACACGCGCCATGTGGGCGCGCATCTCCATGTCCGCGAGCTTGAACTGGATGGCCTGGTTGTCGCCGATGGGACGGCCGAAGGCCTTGCGTTCCTTGGCGTACTTCACCGACTCGTCGACACAGCCCTGGGCCAGGCCCGTGGCGAGCGCGGAGATGGCGATCCGGCCCTCGTCGAGGATCCGCAGGAACTGGGCGTAACCGCGGCCCTCCTGGCCGACCAGGTTGGCCAGGGGCACCCGCACGTCCTGGAACGACAGCTCACGGGTGTCCGAGGAGTTCCAGCCGACCTTGGAGTACGGGGCCGCCACCGTGAACCCGGGCGTGCCCGACGGCACGATGATGGAGGAGATCTCGGGCCGGCCGTCCGCCTTGCGCCCGGTCACCGCCGTGACCGTGACCAGCCCGGTGATGTCCGTGCCGGAGTTGGTGATGAAGCACTTCGAGCCGTTGATCACCCACTCGTCACCGTCCTTGACGGCGCTCGTGCGGGTGCCGCCCGCGTCCGAGCCGCCGTCCGGCTCGGTCAGACCGAAGGCGCCCAGCACCTCGCCGGAGCACATCCTCGGCAGCCACTCCCGCTTCTGCTCCTCGGTGCCGAACAGGTGGATCGGCATGGCGCCGAGCGAGACCCCGGCCTCCAGGGTGATGGCGACCGAGGAGTCGACGCGGGCCAACTCCTCCAGGGCGATGCCGAGGGCGAGGTAGTCGCCGCCCATGCCGCCGTACTCCTCCGGGAAGGGCAGGCCGAACAGGCCCATGCGGCCCATCTCGCGGACGATCTCGTACGGGAACTCGTGCCGCTCGTACAGGTCGCCGATCTTGGGGGCGACGACGTCGTGCGCGAAGGCCTCGACGGTGCGGCGGAGTTCCTCGTGCTCGGGGGTGAGCCGGTGGTCGAGGGACATGTCTTCGTTACTCCTTGTGGGAGAGGGCGCGGACGGTACGGGAGGGGCTGGGGCGCCCCAACCGCTCGGCCATCCACACGCTCGTGGCGGTGAGGGCGGCCAGGTCGACCCCGGTCTCGATGCCGAGGCCGTCGAGCATCCACACGAGGTCCTCGGTGGCCAGGTTGCCGGTGGCGCTCTTCGCGTACGGACAGCCGCCGAGGCCGCCGGCGGAGGCGTCGACCGTGGTCACGCCGTGCCGGAGCGCGGCGAGGGTGTTGGAGAGGGCCTGGCCGTAGGTGTCGTGGAAGTGCACACCGATCCGGCCGACCTCCACGCCCTCCCCGTCGAGCCCGTCGAGGAGGGCCCGGACGTGCCCCGGGGTGGCGACGCCGATGGTGTCGCCGAGGCTCAGTTCGTCGCAGCCGAGGTCCAGCAGCGCCTTGGCCACGGAGACCACCTGCGGGACGGGGACGGCCCCCTCCCAGGGGTCGCCGAAGCACATGGAGAGGTACCCGCGCACGTGCGCCCCGTGCTCCTTCGCGCGGGCCACCACGGGCTCGAACATGGCCAGGGACTCGGCGACGGTCCGGTTGAGGTTGCGGGCCGCGAAGGTCTCCGTCGCGGAACCGAACACCGCGATCCGGTCGGCCCCCAGGGCGAGCGCCCGGTCCAACCCGCGCTCGTTGGGGACGAGGACGGGCAGGTCCGCGGACACGTCGCGGAGCAGCGGGAAGAGCTGCTCCGCGTCCGCGAGCTGGGGCACCCACTTGGGGTGGACGAAGCTGGTGGCCTCGATGGTGGTGAGGCCGGCCGCGGCGAGCCGGTGGACGAACTCGGCCTTCACCCCGGTCGGTACGGGCGTCTTCTCGTTCTGCAGTCCGTCGCGGGCGCCCACCTCGTGGATGCGGACGCGGGTCGGCAGCCCGGGTTCGGGGACCGTCATGGGCAGGCCGTTCACTCGGCGCCCTCCTCTTCCTCCGGGGTGACCACGGCCAGGATCTGGTCCATGGCGACGGTGGTGCCGGGGGTCACGTCGAGCTCGGTGACCGTGCCGGCGTGCGGGGCGGAGATGACGTGCTCCATCTTCATCGCCTCGACCACGAGCAGGCTCTGACCGGCCGCCACCCGGTCCCCGACGGCCACCTTGACGACGGTGACGGTGCCGGGCATCGGGGCGGCCAGCGTGCCCGCGCCGCCGTGGCCGCGGCCGGTGAGCGCCGCGGCGACGGGGTCGTGGCGCTGGAGGTGCCAGGAGTCGCCGTCGCGGCCGAGCCAGATCCCCTCGGGGGAGGCGGCGTGGCTGAAGCGGTGGGTGACGCCGTCGAGTTCCACCGTGAGCGTGTCGGGGGTCCGGGTCACGACGCGGCCGCGGACCGGTGCGCCGGAGCTGCCCGCGAGGAGCTCCGTGTCCCGCCCGGCCGGGCGGGTACGGACCTCCACCGGGTCCCGGCCCGGCAGGCGGAGGTGGTGGACCGTCCAGGCGGGGGTGCCGCCCAGGCGCCAGCCGTCGGCGGCGTCGAACGGGTCCACCCATCCGCCCGGCTCCGCCGGCGCGGCCTCCCGGGCCGACAACGCCGCCGCCGCGTACACCTCGTCCGGGATCCCCTCCGGGAGCAGGGACGCCAGATCGCGTTCGACCAGCCCGGTGTCGAGGTCGCCCGACACCACGTCGGGGTGCGCCAGCAACCGCCGCAGGAAACCGACGTTGGTCTGGACGCCCAGGATCACGGTGTCCGCCAGCGCCCCCCGCAGCACGCGCAGGGCGGTGGCCCGGTCGGGCCCGTACGCGATCACCTTCGACAGCATCGGGTCGTACGTCGAGCCGGTGTCCACCCCCGCCGCCAGCCCGGAGTCGGTGCGCACCGCTCCGGCGGACGGCTCCGACAGGGCCAACACCGTGCCGCCGGAGGGCAGGAACCCGCGCGCCGGGTCCTCCGCGCAGACGCGGGCCTCGATGGCGTGGCCGGTGAGGGTGACCCCGGACTGGTCGAATCCGAGCGGCTCGCCCGCCGCGACCCGCAGCTGCTGTTCGACCAGGTCCAGCCCGGTGATCAGCTCCGTCACCGGGTGCTCCACCTGGAGGCGGGTGTTCATCTCCATGAAGTAGTACGAGGACGGGTCGCCGCCCGGCACGATGAACTCCACGGTGCCCGCGCCGACGTACCCGCAGGAACGGGCCGCCTCCACGGCCGCCGCGCCCATCGACGCCCGCAGCTCCGGCGTCAGCAGGACCGACGGGGCCTCCTCGACGACCTTCTGGTGGCGTCGCTGGAGCGAGCACTCCCGCTCGCCCAGGTGCACCACGTTCCCGTGCGCGTCCGCCAGCACCTGGATCTCGATGTGCCGGGGCCGGTCCACCCACCGCTCGACGAGCAGGGTGTCGTCACCGAAGGAGGAGCGGGCCTCGCGGCGGGCCGCGGCGATCTCCTCGCCGAGCAGGTCCGCGTCGCGGACCAGCCGCATGCCCTTGCCGCCGCCGCCCGCGGAGGGCTTCAGCAGCACCGGCACGCCGATCTTCTCGGCGGCGGAGGTCAGTTCGGCGTCGGTGAGGCCGCTGCCCGAGGAGCCCGGGACGACGGGCACGCCCGCCTCCTTCACCGTCTCCTTCGCCCGGATCTTGTCGCCCATCAGGGAGATCGCGCTCGCCGGCGGCCCGATGAAGGCCAGTCCGGCGTCGGCGCAGGCGGCCGCGAAGGCGGCGTTCTCCGCGAGGAAGCCGTAGCCGGGGTGGACGGCCTCGGCGCCGGTGCGGCGGGCCGCGTCCAGCAGCCGCTCCACCGACAGGTAGCTCTCCGCGGCTGCCGCCGGGCCGATCCGGACGGCCGTGTCGGCCTCCCGTACGTGGCGGGCGTCCGCGTCCGCGTCGCTGAAGACGGCCACGGAGCGGATGCCGAGCTGCCGCAGCGTGCGGATGACCCGTACCGCGATCTCGCCCCGGTTCGCGACCAGAACAGTGCTGAACATCGAAGAGGTCCTCACGTCACATGCGGAAGATGCCGAAAGCGGAGTCGCCCAAGGGGGCGTTCGCGCACGCGGTCAGGGCCAGTCCCAGCACCTGCCGGGTCTCCATGGGGTCGATGACCCCGTCGTCCCAGAGGCGGGCGGTGGCGTAGTAGGCGTTGCCCTGTTCCTCGTACTGCGCGCGGACCGGGGCCTTGAAGGCCTCCTCGTCCTCGGCCGGCCATTCCTGGCCCGCGCCCTCGATCTGGTCGCGCTTGACGGTGGCCAGCACGGAGGCCGCCTGTTCGCCGCCCATCACCGAGATCTTCGCGTTGGGCCACATCCACAGGAAGCGGGGCGAGTAGGCCCGGCCGCACATCGAGTAGTTGCCCGCGCCGTAGGAACCGCCGACGACCACCGTCAGCTTCGGGACCCGGGTGCACGCCACGGCCGTCACCATCTTGGCGCCGTGCTTGGCGATGCCGCCGGCCTCGTAGTCGCGGCCGACCATGAACCCGGAGATGTTCTGGAGGAAGAGGAGCGGGATCCCGCGCTGGTCGCACAGCTCGATGAAGTGCGCGCCCTTCTGGGCGGACTCGGAGAAGAGGATGCCGTTGTTGGCGATGATGCCGACCGGGTGTCCGTGGATCCGGGCGAAACCGGTGACCAGCGTCTGCCCGAACTCCGCCTTGAACTCCTGGAAGCGGGACCCGTCCACGATCCGGGCGATGACCTCGCGGGCGTCGTAGGGGGTGCGGGAGTCGACCGGCACCGCGCCGTACAGGCCGTACGGGTCCACCTTCGGCTCCTCGGGAGCCTCCACCGACCAGGGCAGCGCCGCGCGCTCGGGCAGCGTCGCCACGATGTTGCGTACGATCCGCAGCGCGTGCGCGTCGTCCTCCGCGAGGTGGTCGGTCACACCCGACACCCGGGAGTGGACCTCGCCGCCGCCGAGCTCCTCGGCCGTGACCACCTCGCCGGTCGCGGCCTTCACCAGCGGCGGGCCGCCGAGGAAGATCGTGCCCTGGCCGCGCACGATGACGGCCTCGTCGCTCATCGCCGGGACGTACGCCCCGCCGGCGGTGCAGGAGCCGAGCACGGCCGCGATCTGCGGGATGCCGGCGCCGGACATGCGGGCCTGGTTGTAGAAGATGCGGCCGAAGTGCTCCCGGTCGGGGAAGACCTCGTCCTGCATCGGGAGGAAGGCGCCGCCGGAGTCGACCAGGTAGAGGCAGGGGAGACGATTCTCCAGTGCCACCTCCTGGGCGCGCAGGTGCTTCTTGACGGTCATCGGGTAGTAGGTGCCGCCCTTGACGGTGGCGTCGTTCGCGACGATGACGCACTCGCGGCCGCTGACCCGGCCGATGCCCGCGATGACCCCGGCGGCCGGGGCCGCGCCCCCGTACATGCCCTCGGCGGCCAGCGGGGCCAGCTCCAGGAAGGGCGATCCGGGATCGAGGAGGGCGTCCACGCGGTCGCGGGGAAGCAGCTTCCCGCGGGCGGTGTGGCGGGCGCGGGCCCGCTCCCCGCCGCCCAGGCGGGCCGCCTCCAGCCGGGCGCGCAGGCCCTCGGCGAGTTCGCGGTGGGCGGCCTCGTTGGTCCGCCAGGCCTCGGACGCCGGGTCCGCGGCGCTCGTCAGCACTGGTGCCTGCTGCATCGGTCGAGCTCCCTTGCTCGGTGCACGCGGTTAATGGTCGTTAACGCGTATGGGCCTTAGGTTAACGAGCGCTAACGGCCCTGTCTAGAATGGTTTCCCATGAGCACCAGAGCGGCCGCCCCGACCCGTCGCGAGCAGATCCTCAGTGAGGCCGCTCGTCTCTTCGCCGAGCGCGGCTTCCACGGCGTCGGGGTGGACGAGATAGGGGCCGCGGTGGGCATCAGCGGACCCGGCCTGTACCGGCACTTCGCCGGCAAGGACGCCATGCTCGCCGAACTGCTGGTCGGGATCAGCGAGCGGCTGCTCACCGGCGGCCGACGGCGCGCCGAGGAGGCGGCCGGCGACCCGGAGGCACTGCTGGCCTCCCTCGTCGAGGGCCACATCGACTTCGCGCTCGACGACCGGGCGCTGATCACCCTGCACGACCGGGAGCTGGACCGGCTGCGGGAGGCCGACCGCAAGCTCGTACGGCAGTTGCAGCGCCAGTACGTCGAGCTGTGGGTGCGGGTCGTGCGCGAACTGCACCCGGAGGTGGGGGAGGCGCAGGTACGGGTCTCCGTGCACGCGGTCTTCGGCCTGCTGAACTCCACCCCGCACCTGGCGGCCCTGGGCCGGGAGGCCACCGAGTCCTTGCTGCGGCGGCTGGCCAACGGTGCTTTCGGGGCGCTGTCGGGGTGACGCCCGGCGTCCGCGGGTCGAAATGGTTCCGGCGCGTGACGGCGCGCGACGGCAGAATGGGCCGTATGCCGAAGCCGATAGAGACGCCCGCCCAGTCCGCTCACACGCCGAGCCGCGCCGAACTCGTCGACCACCTGGTCCGCACGCGGATCGCGGGCGACGTCGCCACCCCGCGCGAGAACAACCTGTCCCACTACCGCAAGCTCGCCAACGGCGACCGCCACTACTGGCTGGGACTGGAACTCGGCGACCGCTGGGCCGACGAGCAGGACGTGCTCGCCGTGATGGCGGAACGCTGCGGAGTGGTGGACGACGCGACCCACCGCTTCGGCCAGGACACCATCGACCCCGAGCTGACGGTGGCCGCCCTGGACCGGCTCGCCGCCCGGCTGCGCAAGGCGGCGCTGGATCGGCAGAGCGTCCTGCTGGCCACCGGGCACCCCGGCGGCCTCCTGGACGTGCACCGGGCGACCGGCGAGGCCCTGCGGGCGGCCGGTTGCGAGATCGTGGTCATCCCGCGCGGGCTGGTCGCGGACGAGGGCTCCGTGTGGCAGTTCGCCAACGTGGCCGTGCTGGAGCGGGGCGCGACCCTGTGGCACACCCACTCGCCGGAGCCCATGGCCGCGATCCTGGACGGGCTGGCGGCCGAGAACCGCCCGCAGCCCGACCTGGTGCTGGCCGACCACGGCTGGGCGGGCTGCGCGGCGCAGCGCGGCCTGGACGCGGTGGGGTACGCCGACTGCAACGACCCCGCCCTGTTCCTCGCCGAGGCGGAGGGCACCCTCCAGGTGGCGATCCCGCTCGACGACCACGTCCGGGACCCGCGCCACTACGACCCGATGGTGGCCTACCTGCTGGACGCCGCGGGCCTGGCCTGAGGGTCGCGCGGGGCGGGGCGTGCGCCCCGCCCGACGGGTGCGGTCACGGGTCGGCCGCCCGGTCGGCCGCGGGCGGGGCTACTTCAGCCAGCCGGCCGTGAAGTCCTGGACGGCCGAGCCGTCGAGGTCCGCGAGCTTGAGGGCGACGAAGTCCCGCGCCCAGTCGGAGGTCTGCACCCGGAACGGCATCCGCTCCGCGGTCAGCGCCTCGATGACGGGCGCGGCCGCCTCGGCCGAGGTCTGGGCGTGGTCGTAGGCCTGCGAGGTGCGCCCGAGGTAGGCCCGCAGCGCCGGGGCGTACGGACCGGCCTCGGTGAGCAGGGTCGGTACGTCGATCCCGATGGTGGCGACGAACTCGCTGGTGACGGCGCCCGGTTCGACGACGGCCACCTGTACTCCGGTGGTGGCGACGACCGGGGCGAGCGACTCCATGAAGCCCTCGACGGCGAACTTGGCCGCGCAGTAGGCCTCGTTGAACGGCTGGCCGATCATGCCGCCGACGCTCGTCACCGTGATGACCCGCCCGCCGGAGGCGCGCAGGTGGGGGAGCGCGGCCCGGGTGACCTCGACGACGCCGAAGTAGTTGACTTCCATCGCGGCCCGGACCGGTTCCATGCCGTGCTGTTCGATCGTGCCGACGAACCCGGCGCCCGCGTTGTTCACGACCGCGTCGAGTCGTCCGTGTTCGGCGACGACCTCCGCCACGCAGCGGGCCACGGACGCGGCGTCCGTCACGTCGAGCGGCTTGACCTGGATCAGCTCGGCGACGCCGGCTTCGGCGGCCGCCTCCCGCAGGGCGTCGGCGCGGCCGGGGTCGCGCATGGTGGCGACGGTGTGCAGGCCCGCGCGGGCGGCGGCGACCGCCACGGCCAGGCCGATGCCGGTGGAGGTGCCGGTGACGAGGACGACCTTGGGGTCGGCGGGGGTGGGGGTGGCGGACATGGGGGCTCCTGAGGATCGATGCATTCCTGTGCGTGCACACACACATTAACCATGTGTGCGTGTGCACGCAATTAGGTAGGCTCCTCGTCATGGCGCACAACGAGCTCTCCATGGGCGGACTCAGCCCCCGCGACCACGCCTTCTACGGCCTGGTCTGGGCCGGCACCACGCTCACCGCCCGGGTCGACCAGGCCCTGACCCGACGCCACGACCTGCCGCTCTCGTGGTTCGAGGTGATGCTGTGGCTGCACGCCCAGCAGGAGCCGGTCGCCTCCTCCGAACTGGGGGCCCGGACCCTGCTCAGCCGCAGCCAGGTCTCCCGCGTCGCCGACTCGCTCCAGGCGCGCGGCCTCGTCGAGCGGATACCCTCCCCGACCGACGCGCGCTCCGTGCGGATCGGCCTGACCGAAGCGGGCCGGCGCGCCTTCCGGGAGGCCGACGCCACCCGCCGCGAGGCCCTCGCCGAGGTCTTCGACGACCGGCTCGACGACGCGGACATCGCCGCCCTCGGGGCGATCTGGGCCAAGCTCAAGGCGTAGGCCGTCGCACGCCGTCAACGGCGAGCGGGCGACCGGGCGTTGTCAGTGCCGGCGCCTACGGTCGCCCCATGACGAAGACGCCGAACCCGCTGTCCGTGCTGTCCACCGACCCCCAAGGCGGTTCCCTGGGGCTCGGGTTGCCGCCCGGCGCGCTGATCGACGGGCCCGGCCGGCGGTTCGCGCGCCGGTCGCCGCTGGTGTGGGTGTCCGACGAGCCGGTGGGCCCCGGCGCGCTCGCCGCCCACCGCGGCCCGGCCCGGGCGGCCGGCCTCCAGGCGGTGCTGTTCCAGGATCGGAGCGGCCTGGAGAACTGGTGGACCCGCGGCGAGCTGCGGCCCCGCGAGATGTCCGACCCCGACGACCACCACGTCGAACCGGTCCTGCGCGCGTACTGGGCCGGGGTGGTGCCCGATCCCGAGGAGGGCGCCGAGGGCGCGGAGCTGATCGCGCCCTTCGGCCGGGAGTGGCCGGGACTCGCCGAGCCCGGGGTCCCGGACGGGGATCCGGAGGAACAGGCCGTCGCGCGGGCCGACGAGCTGATCCGGGAGGGCGTCCTGCCGAGCCCCCGACTGGCCCTGATACCCGCGGCCCGGGGAGCGGACGCGCCCACCGCGATGGGGTGGCGCGGCCCCCTGAACCACGAGAACGACACGGCGCTCGTCAGCACCGTCCTGCGCTCCTGGGAGGACCGCTACGGCGCCCGAGTCCTCGCCCTCGGCTTCGACGAACTCCACCTGTCGGTGGCCGCCCCGCCCGCGACGCGGGCCGCCGCGCTCCCCGTCGCCGCCGAGCACTTCGCCTTCTGCCCCGACAACGTCTGGCAGGGCTCCGGCAGCGTGCACGCCTACGCGGACGAGGCCGTCGTCGGCGCCCGGACCTGGGGATTCTGGTGGGACTGAGGGGCGTCCGGCCGGCCGCGGCCGCACCGCCCGCTCAGTCGCCCCGGCCGGGCGGCGGCGGAGCCGCGGCGGGAGGCGCGGGCGGGGCCGCCGGGGTCGGCGTCGGGTCCAGGTAGACGCGGCGGATCGCCGGGAAGCGCTCCCGCAACTGGTCCTCCGCGTCCTCGCACGCGGCCTCCACCTGCCGCGCCGACGCCAGGTCAAGGAAGTCGATCTTCGCCGCGATCAGCACCTCGGCCGGCCCCTGCACCAGGGTCGTCAGCTCCAGCACCGCCTCGATGTGCGGCACGGTCAGCAGCTCCTCCCGGACCTGCGCCCGGGTCGCGGCGGGCAGCGGGCGGCCGATCAGGTACCGCGCGTTCGAGCGGCCCAACTCCCACGCCACCCAGACCAGGAGCAGCCCGATCAGCAGCGACGCCACCCCGTCGTACACCCCCGACCCGGTCAGCTGCGCCCCCAGCAGCCCGCCGGCGGCCAGGACCAGGCCGATCAGCGCGGCCACGTTCTCCGGCAGCACGGCCTTCACCGCCGTGTCCGGGGTGTGCTTCACGTACCGGCCCAGGGGCGCGGCCGGCCGCGCGGCCTCGCCCTTCATCTGGCGCCACGCCACCAGCAGGGAGTAGCCCTCCAGCAGGAACGCCACCGCCAGGATCACGTACGAGACCACCGGGTCCCCGGGTTCCTCCCCGTGCACCAGCGTGTGGATCCCGTCGTACACGGCGAACACCGCACCGCCGACGAAGGTGGCGACCGACGCCGGCAGCGCCCAGATGTAGCGCTCCGGCCCGTAACCCAGCGGGTGCGCCTGGTCCGGCGGCCGGGCGCTGCGCTTGAGCGAGACCAGCAGCATCACCTCGGTCACCGTGTCGGCCACCGAGTGCGCCGCCTCCGACAGCATGGCGCTGGATCCGCTCACGACCCCGCCGACCGCCTTCGCGGCGGCGATGCCGAGGTTGGTGACGACCGCGACGACGACCGTCGCGAGACTTTCCGCTTCTTCGGGCACGAGGCGACGGTACGTCCGACGCCCGGGTCGCGAGGTCGGCGACACCCGGACGCGGACTCAGCCGCGCGGGACGCGCACCACGCCCTCCTGGATGACGGTGACGGCCAGCCGCCCGTCCTGGGTCCATATGCGGGCCTGTCCCAGACCCCGGCCGGCGGCGGCCGAGGGGGACTCCTGGTCGTACAGCAGCCACTCGTCGGCGCGGAACGGCCGGTGGAACCACATCGCGTGGTCCAGCGAGGCGCCCACCACGTCGCCGACGGCCCAGCCGCCCCGGCCGTGCGCGAGCAGCACCGAGTCGAGCAGGGTCATGTCCGAGACGTACGTGGCCAGGCAGGTGTGCAGCAGGGCGTCGTCGCTCTCCAGCTTCCCGGCGGTACGGAACCACACCTGCGAGCGCGGCTCGACCGGCTGCCCGACACTGCCCCACGGAGGGGTCGTCGCGTACCGCAGGTCCACCGCGCCCCGCGCCTCGATCAGCCGCTCCACCGTGTCCGGGTCGCGGAAGATCCCCCGGTACGCGGGCAGGGCCTCGGCGGCGGTGGGCAGGGTCTCGGGATCGGGGGCGTCCGGCATCGCCGTCTGGTGGTCCAGCCCCTCCTCGTACGTCTGGAAGGACGCGGAGAGGTGGAAGATCGGCTGGCCGTGCTGGACGGCCACCACGCGGCGCGTGGTGAAGGAACGCCCGTCGCGGATCCGGTCCACCGAGTACACGATGGGCGCGCCGGGGTCGCCGGCGCGCAGGAAGTAGGAGTGCAGCGAGTGCGCGGTGCGGTCCCCGGGCACGGTCCGCCCGGCCGCGACCAGCGCCTGGGCCGCGACCTGTCCGCCGAAGACGCGCGGTACCAGCGCCGAACGGCTGGTACCGCGGAAGATGTTCTCCTCGATCTGCTCCAGGTCGAGCAGATCGAGGAGCGTCGTCAGAGCCTCGTTCATGGGGGGAAGGGTAGGTCCCGGAAGGGGTCCGGAATCCCTTACAGGCCCATGGACTTGGCGATGATGGACTTCATGACTTCGCTGGTGCCGCCGTAGATGCGGTTCACGCGGTTGTCGGCGTACAGGCGGGCGATCGGGTACTCGTTCATGTAGCCGTAGCCGCCGTGCAGTTGGAGGCACTTGTCGATGACGCGGTGCGCGACCTCGGTCGTGAAGAGCTTCGCGGACGCGGCCTCGGCGGCGGTCAGTTCACCGGCGTCCAGGGCCTCCAGGGCGCGGTCGGCGACGGCCTCGGCCGCGTCCACCTCGGCCTGGCAGGCGGCCAGTTCGAACTTGGTGTTCTGGAAGTGCGCCACCGGCTTGCCGAAGACGGTGCGGTCCGTCACGTACTGCTGGGCGAACCGGACGGCGGCCTTGGCCTGGGCGTACGCGCCGAAGGCGATGCCCCAGCGCTCGGAGGGCAGGTTCGCGCCCAGGTAGTAGAAGCCCTTGTTCTCCTCGCCCATGAGGTCCTCGACCGGGACCTTCACGTCGACGAACGCCAGCTCGGCGGTGTCGGAGGTGCGCAGGCCCAGCTTGTCGAGCTTGCGGCCGATCGAGTAGCCCGCGGACTTGGTGTCCACGGCGAAGAGGGAGATGCCGAAGCGGCGGTCGTCCTCGCGGGGGGAGGAGGTGCGGGCGCAGACGATCACCCGGTCGGCGTGCACGCCACCGGTGATGAAGGTCTTGGAGCCGTTGAGGACGTAGTGCGTGCCGTCCTCGGAGAGCTTGGCGGTGGTCTTCATGCCCGCGACGTCGGAGCCGGTGCCCGGCTCGGTCATCGCCAGCGCCCACATCTCCTCGCCGGTGACGAACTTCGGCAGGAAGCGCTTCTTCTGCTCGTCGTCGGCCAGCATCTTGATGTAGGGCAGGGCGAGCAGCACGTGCACGCCGGAGCCGCCGAAGTTGACGCCCGCGCGGGAGGTCTCCTCGTAGAGGACGGCCTCGAACTTGTGGGTGTCCAGACCCGCGCCACCGAACTCCTCGGGCACGTTGATGCCGAAGATGCCCAGCTCGCCGAGCTTGTAGTAGAACTCGCGGGGCGCCTGGCCGGCCTGGAACCAGTCGTCGTAGACCGGCACGACCTCGGTCTCGATGAAGTCGCGGATGGTCTCGCGGAACGCCTCGTGGTCCTCGTTGAAAACGGTACGGCGCACGGCCGGACTCCCTTCGTCGCGGCGGTCCGCCGCTTATGTCTAAGCGCTTGCTCATACAAAGTTACCGGCGAGTTGTCCATCCGTCCAGAGAGGAGGCCCGCCGGGCGGCGCGCAGCGCCCGGCACGGGTCTGCCGGGCGCTGCGCGCGGTCGGTCGAACGGGGTGATCGGGAAAGAGTGCGTGCGGTTCGGGCCCGGCCCCGCGCCGGCGTGTCGCCACGCTCCACGGGGCCGGCGCCCGGCGGGTCAGGAGTAGTGGCACACGGTGACCCAGCCGCCGGGGACGCCGACGCCGCTCTTCGCGCCGCAGCCCATCTTGGTGTAGTGGGGCTGGACCATGTTGTGGTAGTGGCCCCAGTACCGGTACGAGGCGCTGTTCGTGTCGTAGTCGGGGCCCGCCGCGTCGTAGGCGGCCTTCTCGGAGGCCCACTGGCCGACGGCCCCGCCCGGTCCGACGCTCGATATGTTCTCGGCGACGTTGATCGAGCTGTGGTGCAGCTCGTCGCCCGCGGAGGACTGCGGGTCGTCCGCCCATCCCTGGGCCTGGTTGGCCAGGCCGCCGTCCCAGCCGAGGGGTGGCTGCCCGTTCTGTTGGCGGACGCTGTTGGTCTCGGCGAGCATGGCCTGCTGGTCGGCCGGGCTGACCGCCGACGGGAGCCCCGCGGAGGCGGCGACGGTCGTCGAGGCGCCTGTCGCCAGCAGCAGACCTCCGGTCAGCAGGGCCGCCGAGGCGACGGCCGTGGCGCGGCGGCGGTGTTCGCGGCGTGTCCGGGTGTGGTTCATCGCGACCTCCTGGTCGCCCGGGGGCATGCGGGAAGGTCCGGCGCACATCGGGGCGGTCCCGAAGAGGGGCCGCACGGCCGGCTCGGGGCGATGACGCGCAACGGCCATCGTCGGTGCGAGATCCGGTCGGCGGCAGCACCGCCGCCTCCGGTCAGTCCAGCGTATGGCCCGGGTATGCGTGCGGCGACCGGAGCCGGGGCGGCCCCCGGCCACGGCGGGCCCCCTCCTGATGCACAACTGCCCGGTGTCCGCGCGCCCTTCGCGGCCGCGGCGGTGGGGCGGCGAGGGCCCGGGTCGACCCCGTCAGTCCCCGTGCGGGGGCGGCGTGGGCGGCGCCGGGGGAGCGGCGGCCCAGCGCAGGGCGAACCACCACTCCATCCGTACGTCCGCGTCGTCCGGGTCCCGGTCCAGCAGGGCCGCGCAACGGGCCACGCGCTGGCGCACGGTGTTGCGGTGCACGCCCAGGGCGGCCGCGGTCCGGTCCCAACTGCCGTGGTGGGCCAGCCAACCGCGCAGGGTTTCCCGCAGCACGGGACTCAGTGGCGCCAGTACCGCCTCGGCGTGTGCGCGGGCCTCCGCCTCGGCCACCAGCCCGGCCACTCCGGTGTCCGCGTGCCGGGCCAGGGGCGCGCGGGCGCTCTCGGCGCGCTGGAGGGCGCGGGCGGCCTGCGCGTCGGCGGCGGCCAGCGCGGCGGCCTCGGCCGGGGCGGGGGCGCTCACCCCGAGCCGCCAGCCCGGCCGGGGGCCGGGATCGCGCGGGGCGAGGAGGCGTACGAGGGACCCCTCGGCGGCGTACAGCGGGGTGCCGAGCGAGGCGGCCAGGGCGGCCGGGTCACCCCCGCCGCGGGCGTGCACCGCCGTCCACGGTCCGGGCCCGAGCGCCTGCGCGGGGGTGGCGCCGAGCAGCAGCCGGGTGAGGGTGGCCGCCTCGCCCGACCCGCCGGGCCGGTCGGCGGTGAGGAGGGTCAGCAGGACGGCGGCGATCGAGGCGATCGTCTGGTCGCCCGGGGCGCGCAGCGGGGTGGCCACGGCGAGCACCGGCCAGGGGAGCGCCGGGGGAGCCGCGGGGGCGGGGGCGGGGGTCTGCGCGGGGGAGCCGGGTTCCGCGGGCGAGGGCGGAGCGCCGGTCCCGAGGCCCGTCCCGGCGCCCGTTCCGAGGCCCGTCCCGGCGCCCGTTCCGACGCCCGTTCCGGCGCCGGTGCCCGTCGGGTCGGTGGGGGCGCGGGCCGGGCGGCGTCCCAGGGCGTACGCGGACAGGTGCCAGCCCGCCGCCCGGTCGGTGGCGGTGGTCGGGCCGGGCGCGCCCACGTGGCGGGCCAGGGCCGCCAGCGCCTCCCGGGCCCGCTCGGGGACCGGCCGGCCCGCGGCGCGGTCCGGCCCGCCCGGGATGAGCAGGGCCGCGTGCCCGGACAGGGAGGTGGCCAGCCTGGCCAGTACCGACGGGACCGGGTCAGGGCGCGCAGCCGCGGCCGCCAGCGACTGCTGGGCGTCGGCGACCCGGCGCAGCTCGGCCGTACGGGCCTGCGCCATCAGCCGCCACACGGTACGGGCCACCGCCGTGAAGGGGGTGCCCGGCGGGACCTCCACGAGCGGCAGCCCGAGCGCGGCGCAGGCGTCGGTCAGCTCGCGCGGCACGGTCCCGTGCACCGGGGTGACGCCGAAGCCGAGCGCGGCCACCCCGGCGCGCACGAGCCGCTCGACGTACCGCAGCGCGCTCGCGCCCTGATCCGCCGCCGCGCCCGGAGCGGCCCCCGCGCCGTGATCCGCCCCCGCCCCCGGTCCGTCGTCCCGGCCCAGCCAGGCGCCCGCCGTCAGGAGCAGTTCCCCGCCGAGCAGGTACGGGGACGGATCCGGCATCTCCGAGGCGTGCACGGCGTGGACGGCGTGCGCTCCGGGCGGGGCGGGCAGGGCGTGCGCTCCGGGCGGGGCGGACGCGGAGGCGACGGAGGCCGCGGAGGAAGTCCCCGCGCCGCCCGGCGCGAGCGCGCGCAGCCCCAGCTCCCGGTCCGCGAGCAGGGTCCCCAGCTCCACGCCGGGGGTGGGCGGCTGCTGCTCCTGCACCGGACGTGGCATGGATACTCCGTACACATCGGGGGGCCTCGATGGATGAAACGTACACTGCGTGCCTCCGGGATGTCCGTTTACGCTCGAAGGACCGCACACCCCCTCCGGAAGGCACCCCCTGATGAGCACGCAGCCGCGCGGACCCGTCGACTCCTCCCGCATCCCGCGCTACGCGGGCCCCGCGACCTTCGCCCGGCTGCCCCGCCTCGACGAGGTCGGCTCGGCCGACGTGGCCGTCGTCGGCGTGCCCTTCGACTCCGGCGTCTCCTACCGGCCCGGCGCCCGCTTCGGCGGCAACGCCATCCGCGAGGCCTCGCGCCTGCTGCGCCCGTACAACCCGGCGCAGGACGCCTCCCCGTTCGCGCTCGCCCAGGTCGCCGACGCCGGCGACATCGCCGTGAACCCCTTCAACATCAACGAGGCCGTCGACCAGGTCGAGGCAGCCGCCGACGAGCTGCTCGGCGCCGGCTCCCGCCTGATGACCCTCGGCGGCGACCACACCATCGCTCTCCCGCTGCTCCGCTCGGTCGCCAAGAAGCACGGCCCGGTCGCGCTGCTCCACTTCGACGCGCACCTGGACACCTGGGACACCTACTTCGGTGCCGAGTACACGCACGGCACCCCGTTCCGCCGGGCCGTCGAGGAGGGCATCCTCGACACCGAGGCGCTCTCGCACGTCGGCACCCGCGGCCCGCTGTACGGCAAGCAGGACCTCACCGACGACGCCAAGATGGGCTTCGGCATCGTGACCTCCGCCGACGTCTACCGACGCGGCGCCGACGAGGTCGCCGACCAGCTCCGCCAGCGCATCGGCGACCGCCCGCTGTACATCTCCATCGACATCGACGTGCTGGACCCCGCGCACGCCCCCGGCACCGGCACCCCGGAGGCGGGCGGCATGACCTCCCGCGAGCTGCTGGAGATCATCCGCGGACTGTCCTCCTGCAACCTCGTTTCCGCCGACGTGGTCGAGGTCGCCCCGGCGTACGATCACGCCGAGATCACCTCGGTCGCGGCCTCGCACACCGCGTACGAGCTGACCACGATCATGTCGCGACAGATCGCGCAGGCGAAGGGCAAGTAAGCGAAGTGACGCACGACCACGACCTGGTACTCCGTCCCACCGAAGCCCAGAAGGCGGCGGCCCTCGCGCCGCCCCCGGGGCGGACGGGCGGGGACCTGGTCGTGGAGACGCTGCGTTCGCTCGGCGCCACCACCGTGTTCGGCCTGCCCGGGCAGCACGCCCTGGCCATGTTCGACGCGGTGGGGCGGTCCGACCTGCGGCTGGTCGGGCTGCGGGTCGAGAACAACGCGGCCTTCGCCGCCGACGCGTACGGCCGGCTCACCGGCGAGGCCGTCCCGCTGCTGCTGTCCACCGGCCCGGGCGCACTGACCGCCCTGCCCGCCCTCGCGGAGGCCGCCGCCGCCTCCGCGCCCGTACTGGCCATCTCCTCCCAGGTCCCGACCGCGGGCCTCGGCGGGGGCCGGCGCGGGCACCTGCACGAACTACGGGACCAGGCCGCGTCGTTCCGCGAGGTCGTGAAGTCCGTCCACATCGCCCGCACCCCCTCCCAGATCCCCTCGGTGGTAGCCGAGGCCTGGGAGTCGGCGCTGACCGCCCCGCACGGGCCCGTCTGGGTGGAGATCCCTGAGGACGTACTGCGCGCCGAGACCCTGATCCCGCAGGTCACGGGCGTGGACGCGACCCCGCACGAGCTCGCCCCGCGACCGGAGCTGACCGCCGTGGCCGCGCACTGGCTGGAGAACGCCGAACGCCCGGTGATCATCGCGGGCGGCGGGGTCGTCCGCTCCGACGCGGCCGGCAAGCTCAGGCAGCTCGCGGAACGCCTGAACGCCCCGGTGGTCACCACCTTCGGAGGCAAGGGCGCCTTCCCGTGGACGCACCCGCTGTCCCTCCAGTCCTGGCTGGAGGACCGCCACATGACGGACTTCCTGGAGGACGCGGACGTCCTGCTCGTCGTGGGATCGGGGCTCGGCGAACTCTCCTCGAACTACCACACCTTCTTCCCCGAGGGACGGGTCGTCCAGATCGAGGCCGACCTCGGGAAGCTGGAGTCCAACCACGCGGGCCTCGGCATCCACGCCGATGCCCGGCTCGCCCTCCAGGCCCTCCTGGAGACGGTGTCCGAACGCCCGGACCCGACGGCGCCCGAGCGCGTGAGCCTGGTCCTGTCCGCGATCGCGGCCCGACTCGCCGAGCAGGACCTGGCCCTGGAGCAGCGGCTCCTGACCTCGATCCGCGCCGCCCTGCCCGCCCGTTCCCCGTCGTTCTGGGACATGACGATCCTGTCCTACTGGGCCTGGTCCGCCTTCGACGCCAAACACCCCAACACCATGCACTCGGCCCAGGGCGCGGGCGGCCTCGGCTACGCCTTCCCGGCGGCCCTCGGCGCCTGCGTCGCCGAACCGGGCACCCCCGTACTGGCCGTCTCCGGCGACGGCGGCGCGATGTACTCGCTCGCCGAGCTGGCCACCGCCCGGCAGCACGACCTCGACGTCACCTGGCTGATCGTGGACGACGGCGGCTACGGCATCCTGCGCGAGTACATGACCTCCGCCTTCGAGGGCCGCTCCACCGGCACCGAACTCACCCGCCCCGACTTCGTCGCCCTGGCCGCCTCCTTCGGCGTCCCGGCGGCCACCACCACCCCGGAGACCCTCCGCGAGGACCTCGCCACGTCCCTCGCCACCCCGGGCCCTTCGGTCCTGGTCCTCCCGACGGCCCTGCGGATGTTCGCCCCCACCCACCTGTAGGTTCTGTCGCGACCGCCCGGCACGAGGCGTACACGGTTCGCCCACGGTTCGTACACGGGTTCCCCGCGCTTCCACCGCTCTGTGGGCGACCCTCGGGGCGGCTCGGTAGGCTGCCCGTGATCCAACACGCAGGGGATCCCATCAGGGGATCCCACACGCAGGGGCCCGGGGGCCGGGTCGGAATTCGCGGGGGGAACAGTGTCGTTCGCGCAGGAGTGGAACGGTGACGGGCAGGGCGCGCCCGACGGGCCGTCACCGAGGATGCGGCTGAACCAACTCGCCGCCGATCCGGGCGGATCCACCACGCCGGGGATCCCCGGCACCCTCGCGACGGCCCCTCCCGCGAAGAAGAAGGCGGCCAACACCATCGAGAACGTCCTGCAGCCCGGTACGAAGAAGGCGGCGGACGCGGCCGACGAACCGACGAAGACCGCCGTGAAGGCCTTCACCGGCTGGGACACGGCAGCGGGCCTGACGAAGGCGCACACGCACTGGGACGACCAGGTGAAGCGCCTGATGGCCAGGCTGAACTCGGAGAAGACGGCGCTGCGCGGGGCCTCGAACCTGTTCACCGGCAACGACCAACTGACGGGCCGCAGCTTCCAGCCGGGGCAGTCCAAGGTCGCGGGACTGTAGGGGGAGACGGCATGCCGAGCTATTCCGAGATCGTACAGACGGACCTCTCCGCGCTGACCACGGCCGCCGACGGCTGGAAGGCCATGGCGACCCAGTTCAAGACCATGGAGGACGTCTACAAGGACGAGGTCCAGAGCGTCTCCGCCGGCAACGGCTGGATGGGCTCCAGCGCGCAGACCGCCGCGTCCAACTCGGGCATGACGCGCCACGAGTTCGCCTCCGCGCAGAAGGAGGCGTTGGCCATGGAGTCGCTGCTCCGTGACGCGCACACCCGGTTCACGGACCTCAAGGGCCGGGTGAAGTCCGCCGTGGCGGACGCCGAGGCCGCGGGCATGAAGGTCTCCGACCACGGCGTCGCGAGCTACGACTTCAGCAAGGTCGACGGCAACGCCGCGAAGGCGATCCGGCACGACCCGGACCTCCCCGAGGTCGAGCGGTCCTGGACGCGCCGGATCGGGGACGCGGTCAAGGCGGTCACCGAGTTCGACGCCGACGTCAAGACCGCACTGCTCAACGCGTCGGGTGCCGACGGGACCGCGATGTTCGGCTTCAACTCCAAGCCGGTCGGCGACGTCGAGGCCGTGGAGGCCCTCGCACTCACCTCGAAGGTCCGTGACGGCAAGGCCTCTCCCGAGGAACTGCGGCACTACAACGAGATCCTCAAGCAGAACGGCGACGACAAGCACTTCAGCGAGGCGTACCTGCACGCCCTCGGCGCGAAGGACACCCTGCACCTCGCCGACCAGATGAACCTGGCGGCCAACGACCGCGGGGCGTCCGCGTCCGACAAGAAGCTCTACGAGTCGATCAACACCGGCCTCGCCTCGACGGTCGCCTCCGGCACGAAGGACCCCGGGAGTTACGCCTACAAGCCGTTCGTCGACGGCCTCAAGGAGCAGGGCCCCGAACTGGTGGCCAAGGGCACGCGGCCGACGTACGGGTACCAGGCGCTGGTCACCCTCATGGCCAACGGCGACGGCTACGGCAAGCAGTTCCTCAACGACCTCGGCAACGGCATGATCGAGGCCGAGAAGTCGAAGCCGCACATGTACGACCACGCCTACGACGGCCAGCGCCCGAACCTGGTCTCCGACCCGCTGGACGGCCTGCTGGGCATCATGGCCAAGGACCCGGACTCGGCGACGTACTTCCTCGACCCCGACGCGGCCGGCAACAAGAACGAGCACCTGAAGTACCTGCTCAAAGACCGCGACATGCCCGACCCCTGGATCTCGACCGCCGTCGGCCCGCCGATCGAGATGCACGGCGACAAGACGGTGGGCCTGGGCGCTGCCATCCAGGCGGCGGCCACCGGCCACCCGGACGGCGAGAAGCTGGGCCCGCCCGGCCCCCACACCGAGGGCCAGGCGCGCGTCATGCACAACGCGATCCGCCTGCTCGACGACGAAATGGGCGGCGACGAGTTCCCGGAGGACCTGGAGGGCCTGCGCCAACCGATGGCGAAGGCGCTGGTCGACTACGTCGACGACACCCACGAGATCCTCGGTGGCCAGAACACGGACCTGGGCGGCGTGGCAGGCAAGGACTCCATCCACGGCTCGGGCGACAAGGCGCAGATCGCGGTCGGCCAGGGCAGCCTGATGCGCGTGATGCGCGGCATCGCGGACGACGGCCCTGCCTACGCCCTGATGGTCGAGGCGGAGCGGGCGTACTCGGCGGAACAGCTCGCCACGGCCGCGCCGAACAAGAGTGCGGACCACGGTGTGGACTGGGACAACCGCGCCCATGGTGTCGGCGTGGCGGCGGGCGCCCTCAACGGCATCGGGGCCGACGTCTACAAGGACAAGGAAGACGACAAGGTCGAGTGGGCGGAGGCCACGTCCACGTACTCGGCTGCCGGAGCGAACGGACTCATCGGCGAGATCCCGGTCGTGGGCACGGTCGGTGGCTCGCTGATCGACGTGGCCGCCTATGACTGGGTGGAGGGCGTCAAGGACGCGGCCGAGGAGCAGAGCAAGAAGGAATCCAGCGAGAACTACGCTGCGGGTGTGGACGGGACCAACGAGTTGTTCAGCACCTGGGGCAAGGATCGGGCGATCCAAGGGGACCCCGCCTTCGAGCACGCCCAGAACACGGCGAACGCCTCCTACTCGACCGGGCGGGAGGCGGCTCGTGCGCATCTGCGGCCCTGACGTACCGAGGATGTGCGCGCGGTCGACGGCCGCCGTGCTCGCCGTGCTGACACTGGCTTCGTGCACCTCGGGCCAGCCCGAGGCGAAGGTGGACCACTTGTGCGCCATCACCCCGGCGTCGGAAGAGGACAAACTTCTCCGGGGGATCATCCGCGCAGACAGCTTCGAGACCTCCATCCCCAACCGCACAGACCGTCTGGTGGAAACGCTGGAGCGCGCACTGGGGGAGATGGGGCCGACGAAGGAAACCTTCGCGTCCTCCACCTGTCGGTACAGTCCGCCCACTCGGACCGAGAGCGCGGCGTTCGACGTCGGGTGGGCGCCCCGCACGTCGAAGTTCGTCGAACCGTCACTGCCCGAGGCGGGCCGGTTCGACGTGAACGGTGCCTTCGGTGAGAGCAACTACCACTCCACGACGCTGTTCGTCCGGTGCGACATGCCCGGCGACCTGGCCGAGCCGTCGAAGTCGGCGTGGTTGTACGCGAAGGCCTCGTACACGGTGAACCTCGGGCGGACGGACATCGCCCCGGCGGACATCGACCAGCCGGCCAAGGACCGCCAGACCTCCCTCGCCTACCTGATGACCCGCCGCGTCACCGAGGCCCTCGGCTGCGAGAACGAGCCCCTCGCGAAGCCCCCGGTGGTGAAGCCGCTTCCTACGTCCTGACGGGGATCTCGGCCCACACGGCCTTGCCGATTCCGTGTGCCCGCGGGCACTGCCCCCACCGCACCGCCAGTGCCGCCACGATGGCGAGCCCCCGGCCGCGCTCGTCCGACTCGCCGGCGGCCCGGGGGACGAGGACGACCGCGGGGCCCGCGTCGGACACCTCCACCCGCACCACGTCGCCGTACCGTGCGAGCCGGACCCCGATGTCCCGGCCGTGCGGGGCCCGGGCGTCGCGTACGGCGTTGGTGACCAGCTCGGAGAGCAGCAGCTCGGCCGTTTCGGCCGAGTCCGCGCCGACCTGCCACTCCGCGAGTTGCACCCGTAGTCGCGCCCGAGCCCGGCCCGGGGCGCGGGGGCCGCGCGGCTCGATCCAGAAGACCTCAACGATGGACAGCGCAATCACCGCAACACCTCTCTAGAGATACGTCCGGCCAGTGAAGCGCCCGCAGCGGGTGCGCGTCAATGGGTCTCTAGAGATGTTCGATTCCATCGGCCGGGTGAGTGTGCCGCCGCCTCCGATCGGCGGGGTGCCTAGGATGACCGGAGAAGATCAGGGAGGACCGCATGCCGAGTGATGGCCCCGCACGACAGCCCAAGTACCAGCGCATCGCCGCCGCCCTGAAGGACGCCATCGCCTCGGGCGAATACGGGCCGGGAGCCCGTCTCCCCGGCGAGAACGACCTCATGGCCACTCATGGGGTGGCCCGGATGACCGCCCGGCAGGCGCTCGGGGTGCTCCAGGCGGAGGGGTTGACCGAAGCCCGCAAGGGCGCCGGTGTGTTCGTGCGGGAGTTCAGGCCCATCCGGCGCCGCAGCATTTCTCGGCTGGCAGCCGACGTGTGGACCGAGGGGCGTTCGATTTGGGCGGCCGACACGGATGGCCGCGAACGCGTGGTCGAGTTCCTCGGCGTCGCACAAGAGGCGTCACCGGAGCCCGTTGCCTCGGTGCTCGGACTCGACGACGGCGCGCCGGCCGTCGTCCGCCGCCGCAGGTTCCTGCTCGACGGGAAGCCCGTGATGCTCGCGACCTCCTACCTCGACGCGGCTCTCGTGGCCGGCACTTCCATCGTCGAACCCGACACGGGCCCCGGCGGCATCTACGCCCGCCTCGCCGACCTCGGCCACGCGCCGGCCCGGTTCCGCGAGGAGATCCGGTCGCGGATGCCCAGCCCCGAGGAGGCCGCCGCGCTGCGGCTCGGGACGGGCACTCCCGTCGTCCTGGTCGTCCGTACCGCCTTCGCCGCCGACGGTCGGGTCGTGGAGGTCAACGAGATGGTCCTCGACTCCTCCGCGTACGTGTTGGAGTACGCGTTCGACGCCTAGGCCCCCCACCCGCCCCCCTCGCGACACCATCGGGTGAGGCTCGCGTGCCGTCCCCGTACGGCAGTGCGATTGTTGCGGCGGGATGAAATCCGCCGGTCGGCGCGTTGGGTGAGGCGGCGGGAACGAACCAACGGGGAGGCATCACGTGGCGGCGGCGCAGACGGCGGCAGGGGAGAAACAGGGCTGGGGCAGGAGGCTGGCCGCCTACACCTGGCGGTACAAGCTGAACGTGCTGCTCGCGCTCGGGTCCTCGCTGGGCGGGATGGCCGTCATGGCGCTCGTGCCACTGGTGACCAAGATCATCCTCGATGACGTCATAGGCGACAAGAGCCGGCCCATGGGCCCGTGGGCGGGGATGCTCATAGGCGCGGCCGCGCTCGTGTACGTGATGACGCACATCCGCAGGTACTACGGCGGTCGGCTCGCGCTCGACGTGCAGCACGACCTGCGCACCGACATGTACGACGCCATCGCCCGCCTCGACGGCCGCCGTCAGGACGAGCTGTCGACCGGCCAGGTCATCGGTCGGGCGACCAGCGACCTCCAGCTCATCCAGGGCCTGCTGTTCATGCTGCCCATGACCATCGGGAACTTCCTGCTTTTCGGGATATCCCTGGGGATCATGCTGTGGCTGTCGCCGCTGCTGACCCTGGTCGCCCTGCTCATGGCCCCCGTGCTGTGGTTCATCGCCAAGCGCAGCCGCAAGAAGCTCTTCCCCGCCACCTGGTACGCGCAGGCCCAGGCCGCCGCGGTCGCCGGTGTCGTCGACGGGGCCGTGACCGGCGTCCGCGTCGTCAAGGGCTTCGGGCAGGAGGAGCAGGAGACCGGCAAGCTCCGCGAAGCCGGCCGCAGGCTGTTCGGCGGACGGATGCGGGCCATCCGGCTCAACTCGCGCTACACCCCGGCCCTCCAGGCCGTGCCCGCCCTCGGGCAGGTCGCCATCCTGGCGCTCGGCGGCTGGATGGCCACCAGGGGGCAGGTCACCCTCGGTACCTTCGTCGCCTTCTCCACCTACCTCGCGCAGCTCGTCGGCCCCGTCCGCATGCTCGCCATGGTCCTCACCGTCGGCCAGCAGGCCCGCGCCGGCGCCGAACGCGTCTTCGAGCTCATCGACACCGAGCCCGTGATCCGCGAGGGGGAGCGGGAGCTGCCCGCCGACGCGGCCGCCACCGTGGAGTTCGAGGACGTCGCCTTCGGCTACGACCAGGCGCGCCCCGTGCTCGACGGGTTCTCGCTCACCATCCGGGAGGGCGAGACCGTCGCCCTCGTCGGCGCCTCCGGAAGCGGCAAGTCCACCGTCTCGCTGCTGCTGCCGCGCTTCTACGACGCCGACCGCGGCGCCATCCGCGTCGGCGGGCACGACGTCCGCGACCTGACGTACGACTCGCTGCGCGGCGCCATCGGCCTGGTGCCCGAGGACTCGTTCCTCTTCTCGGACACCATCCGCGCCAACATCTCCTACGGGCGCCCCGACGCCACCGACGAGCAGGTCCGGGCCGCCGCCCTCGCCGCGCAGGCCGACGGGTTCATCCGCGCCCTGCCCGCCGGGTACGACACCACGGTCGGCGAACAGGGCCTGACCCTCTCCGGCGGGCAGCGCCAGCGCGTCGCGCTGGCCCGCGCCATCCTCACCGACCCCCGGCTCCTGCTCCTCGACGACGCGACGTCCGCCGTCGACGCGCGCGTCGAGCACGAGATCCACGAGGCGCTGCGGGCCGTGATGGCCGGCCGTACGACCCTGCTCATCGCGCACCGCCGCTCCACGCTCGCGCTGGCCGACCGGATCGCCGTACTGGATCGGGGCCGGCTCTCCGACATCGGCACGCACGAGGAGCTGGAGCGCCGCTCGCCCCTCTACCGCAGGCTGCTGACCGATCCCGAGGCCCTCGGCGGCGGTTCCCCGCGCATCCGCGAGACACCGGCCATGACCGAGTTCGAACGCGAGATCGAGTGCGAGATCGAACGGGACGTCGAGCGGGACATCGAGCGCGACATCGACCGGGACATCGAGATCGAGGCGGAGATCGACTCCGAGCCCGTCAACGCCAAGCGCCGGGTCGCCGGCGGGATCACCCCCGAACTCTGGCAGCGCCAGGACGACGCCAAGGCGGCCGGACCCGCCGCGGGCACGGGCCTGCGGGCCCCCGGAGCCGGGCATTCCATGGCCGGGGCCGTCGCCGGGATGCCGGCGACCCCCGAGCTGCTCGCGCAGGTGGCCGCGCTGCCGCCGGCCGACGACCTGCCCGCCGTGGACGAGAGCCGGGCCGCGTCCGCCGAGGTGAGCTACGGTCTGCGCCGGCTGCTCGGCGGCTTCTGGGCGCCGCTCGCCATCAGCCTCGGCCTGGTCGCGCTCGACGCGGGCGCCGGCCTGCTGCTGCCGATCCTGATCCGGCACGGCATCGACCAGGGCGTCGAGCAGGCCGCCCTGGGCGCGGTGTGGGTGGCCTCCGGGCTGGCCCTCCTCGTGGTCATCGGGCAGTGGGCCGCGCAGTTCGCCGAGACCCGGATGACGGGGCGCACCGGCGAGCGCGTGCTGTACGCCCTGCGCGTCAAGATCTTCGCCCAGCTCCAGCGCCTCGGCCTCGACTACTACGAGCGCGAGCTGACCGGCAAGATCATGACCCGGATGACCACCGACGTCGACGCCCTCTCCACCTTCCTGCAGACCGGGCTCGTCACCGCCGTCGTGTCCGTCTTCACCTTCCTCGGCATCCTGGTCGCCCTGCTCGTCCTCGACGTCGAGCTCGCCCTGATCGTCTTCGCCACCCTGCCCGTGCTGGTCGTCGGCACGATCGTGTTCCGCCGCAAGTCGGTCGCGGCGTACGAGCTGGCCCGCGACCGGGTCAGCAGCGTCAACGCCGACCTCCAGGAGTCCGTGGCGGGGCTGCGCATCGTCCAGGCGTTCCGGCGCGAGCACGACGGCGCGGCCCGGTTCGCCGAGCGCAGTGACGCGTACCGCCAGGCCCGGGTGCGCGGCCAGTGGCTGATATCGGTCTACTTCCCGTTCGTGCAGCTGCTGTCCTCGGGCGCCGCCGCGGCCGTGTTGATCGCCGGCGCCGGCCGGGTGGAGGCGGCCACGCTCACCACCGGCGCGCTGGTGGCGTACCTGCTGTACATCGACCTGTTCTTCGCCCCCGTCCAGCAGCTCTCCCAGGTGTTCGACGGGTACCAGCAGGCCACCGTCTCCCTGGGCCGGATCCAGGACCTGCTGCGCGAGCCCACCACCACCCCGCGCCCGGCCCATCCGCGCGAGCTGCCCGGGCTGCGCGGCGAGGTCGCCTTCGAGGACGTCCACTTCGCCTACGGCACCGCCGAGGAGCGGGGCGCGAAGGGCGACGCGCTGGCCGGGATCAGCCTGCGGATACCGGCCGGGCAGACCGTCGCCTTCGTCGGCGAGACCGGGGCGGGCAAGTCCACGCTGGTCAAGCTCGTGGCCCGGTTCTACGATCCGACCGGCGGCCGGGTCACCGCCGACGGCGTGGACCTGCGGGAACTCGACCTGACGGAGTACCGCCACCGGCTCGGGGTCGTCCCCCAGGAGTCGTACCTCTTCCCGGGGACCGTCCGCGACGCCATCGCCTACGGGCGGCCCGGGTCGAGCGACGCCGACGTGGAGGCGGCGGCCCGCGCGGTCGGCGCGCACGACATGATCGCCACCCTCGACGGCGGCTACCTGCACACCGTCGCGGAACGGGGCCGCAATCTGTCGGCCGGTCAGCGCCAGCTCATCGCGCTGGCCCGCGCCGAACTCGTCGACCCGGACGTGCTGCTGCTCGACGAGGCCACCGCCGCTCTCGACCTCGCCACCGAGGCACAGGTCAACCTGGCGACGGAACGGCTCGCCGGCAAGCGCACCACGCTCGTCGTGGCGCACCGGTTGACGACGGCGGCCCGCGCCGACCGGGTCGTGGTCATGGACCGGGGTCGCGTCGTGGAGGACGGCACGCACGGTGAACTCCTCGCGCGGGGCGGTCGGTACGCCGAACTCTGGCGGACCTTCGCCGGGGAGGACGAGCGGGCGGCGGCCTGACCCCCCGCCGGCCCCGTCCCGCCACCCGCCGCGACCGCACCGGCCGCGGCCCCTACAGCCGCCCCCGCGCGCCCTGTTCGGGCACGAACCTGCCCCCCGGGGTGCCCTTGCCGTGTGCAACCATCCGGGGGGTCCGCGCGTCGTACGTACGTGCGTGCGCACGACGTGCGCCGGATCGGGGGACCACGTGATGCAGAGGCGAAGCAGGCGCGGCCGGACACGGACCGTGACGTTCGGGGTGTTCGGGGCGGCGCTGTGGCTGGGTGTCACGGCGATCGTCGCGGCGCCCCCGGCGCAGGCGGCGACCACCGGGTGCGGGGGACGGCTGGTCAAGACCCTGCCCTTCTCGACGGGCGAGGTGCGGGTCTACAAGAGCCGTACCCAGGCCTGCGCGATCACGGTCGCCTCGCGGCCGGGCGAACGCCGGGAGATGACGGTGAGCATCCAGCCGCGCGGCGGGGTGCCGGTGCGCGACGCGGGCCGGTACACCCGCTACGCGGGCCCCGTCACCGTCGGCGCGATCAACCGCTGCGTGTTCGTCAAGGGGAGCGTGGCCGCCGGATCGATCTCTTCCGGCTGGATCCTGTGCTGACGGTGGCTTGATCACGACATTGCGGCCGATCGATCCAACCGGGTCTGTTCAGCGGCGTGTTGACCCCGCTAGGTTCACGGCGACCGAAGTGAACTCAAGGGGAGGGTGAATGCGCAAGACGCTCGGATGGCTGCTGTCGCTCGTGGTGCTCATCGGCACCATGGGCGCGGCCGGTGTCACGGCTCAGGCGGCCACCGCCGCGGGGCCGACCGCCGCCACGGACATCAAGGACCGGATCCTCGGGATCCCGGGGATGAGTCTGATCGAGGAGAAGCCGTACCCCGGGTACCGCTTCTTCGTACTCAACTACGAGCAGCCGGTCGACCACCGGAACCCGTCGAAGGGCACCTTCAAGCAGCGCCTCACCCTGCTGCACAAGGACACGTCCCGGCCCACGGTCTTCTTCACCTCCGGCTACAACGTCAACACCAACCCGCGCCGGAGCGAGCCGACGACCATCGTCGACGGCAACCAGGTCTCCCTGGAGTATCGATTCTTCACGCCCTCCCGGCCCGAGCCGGCCAACTGGGGCAACCTGGACATCTGGCAGGCCGCCAGTGACCAGCACCGCATCTTCACCGCCTTCAAGAAGATCTACGGCAAGAACTGGATCGCCACGGGCGGCAGCAAGGGCGGTATGACGGCGACGTACTACGAGCGCTTCTACCCGCGTGACATGGACGGGGTCGTCGCCTACGTCGCGCCGAACGACGTCAACAACAAGGAGGACTCGGCCTACGACCGGTTCTTCAACAAGGTCGGCACCAAGGAGTGCCGCGACAAGCTGAACAACGTGCAGCGCGAGGCGCTGATCCGCCGCGTTCCGCTGGAGGCCAAGTACGCTGCCGCCGCCACCGAGAACGGCTGGACCTTCACCACCGTCGGGAACCTCGACAAGGCCTACGAGGCCGTCGTGCTCGATTACACCTGGGCGTTCTGGCAGTACAGCCTGCTGGCCGACTGTGCCGCGATCCCGACCGCCGCGACTGCCTCCGACCAGGAGATCTGGGACACGATCGACGCGATCTCGGGCTTCTCGGCCTACGCCGACCAGGGACTTGAGACGTACACGCCGTACTACTACCAGGCGGGTACCCAGCTCGGTTCGCCCGACATCAAGCAGCCCCACCTCAAGGGCCTGAGCCGCTACGGCTACCAGCCGCCGCGCAACTTCGTGCCCCGCGACATCCCGATGACCTTCCAGCCGGGGGCCATGACGGACGTGGACCGCTGGGTGCGCGACAACGCGAACCAGATGCTGTTCGTGTACGGGCAGAACGACCCGTGGGGCGCCGAGCCCTTCCACCTCGGGTACAAGGTCAAGGACAGCCACGTGATGATCGCACCGGGCGCCAATCACGGGGCCAACGTCGCCCAGCTCCAGGAGGGCGAGAAGGCCCTCGCGACCGCGCGGATCCTGAAGTGGGCCGGGGTGGCCCCGGCCGCCGCGCTCACCGACTCGGCGAAGGCGAAGCCGCTGGCCTCGCCGGACGCGCGGCTCGACCAGCGGGACCTGGAGCGCGAGCCGCAGCTGCGGCCGTAACCCTCCCGCAGGGGTTCGGGGCCGCGGGCCGGCGCATCGGGGTCACCCGTACGTCAGCCCGTGGCCCAGCGGGTAGCGGCCCGGCACCGGGACCGGGAGGCGGCCTTCGGGCCGCTGCCGGCCGGTGATCACCCGGGCCGCCGCCCGCATCTCCACGTCCGTCCAGCAGTACGTCGCCACCTCCGCCGCGCAGGTCGGCAGCCGGGCCGGGTCGTACGGATTGCGGATCGCCACCACGACCACGGGGACGCCGGTGGCGAGCAGTTCCGTCACCAGGGCGCGTTGCGGACTCTCGCCCTCCGGGACGTTGTACGTGCACACGAGCACCGCCGCGCTCCCCGGGGCCGCCGCGACCGCGCGGCCGGGGGGAACCGCCGACGCCCGGCAGCCCAGGGCGGCCAGCTCCCGCGCCAATACCTCCGTGGGAGGTCCGGTGGTACCCGAGGGGGACACCGGGTCCGCCCCCGTCACCAGCAGCCGCGGCGCGAGCGCCGGGTCCAGGGGCAGCAGCCGCACCGGATTGGCCAGCAGGGTCGTCGTACCGGCCGCGATCTCGTCGGCGGCGGCCAGGTGCGCGGGCGTGCCGACGGCGGCGTCCACCGCGGCGGTTGAGGTGTACGGGTCCTCGAACAACCCCCGTCGCGCCTTCAGCTCCAGGATCCGCAGCACCGACTCCTCGATCCGGGCCTCCGTCAACTCGCCCGACTCGACGGCCGCGAGCACGCTGCGGTACGCGAGAGGGAGGTCCGGCGGGTTCAGCAGCTGGTCGCAGCCCGCCTTGAGGGCCAGTACCGGAACCCGGTCGTCCCCGTACTTCTGACGGACCCCGGCCATGTCGAGGGCGTCGGTGACCACCACCCCCCGAAAGCCGAGGCGTTCACGCAGGATGCCGGTCACGATCGGCCGGGAGAGCGTCGCCGGGTCCCCCGACGGGTCGAGCGCGGGGAAGACGATGTGCGCCGTCATGACGACGTCCACCCCCGAGTCGACGGCCGCGCGGAACGGGGGTTCGTCCAGCTCCTCCCAGACGGCGCGGGTGTGCCGCATCACCGGGAGCCCGACATGACTGTCCGTCTCGGTGTCGCCGTGGCCGGGGAAGTGCTTCGCGGTGGCGGCCACCCCCGCCCCCTGGTACCCGCGCACCTGGGCGGCGACCAGGGCCGCCACCGCGCGCGGGTCGGAGCCGAAGGACCGTACGCCGATCACCGGGTTGGCCGGGTTGACGTTCACGTCGGCCACCGGCGCGTAGTCCTGCCGGACGCCCATCGCGGCCAGTTCGACGCCCGCGATCCGCGCGGCCCGGCGGGCCCGCGCGACCGAACCCCCTGCCCCCGCCGCCCCCGCCCCCAGCGCCATCGCCCCCGGCAGCAGGGTCGCGGGCTTGCCGATCCGGGTGACGGCGCCGTGCTCCTGGTCGATGGAGAGCAGCAACGGGACGCCCGTCGCGGTGCCCGCCGCCGCCCGCTGGAGGCCGTTGGACAGGTCGGCGATCTGGTGCGGGGTACGGGTGTTGTGGGCCCAGGAGAAGTAGACGATCCCGCCGAGGTGGTGGCGGGAGACCAGTTCGGCGGCGGTGCGCACCCCGAAGAGCGTCAGGTTCCGCTCGGCGTCCGCCGGGTCCGGGTCGGTCGCCGAATGCCCGTACACCCGGGACACGAAGAGCTGGCCGACCTTCTCCGCCAGGCTCATCCCGGCCGTCAACCGGCGCAGGCGGGCCGGGTCGGGCCGGCGCCCCGTGGGCCCGCCCGGCGCGTCCCCGGGGGCGCGCGGGTCGTCCGGGGCGGGGCGGGCCCCCGAGGCCGCGGAGGCGGCCCCGGCGGCCGTGACGGCGGCCAGGGCGGCCGCGGCGAGCAGGGACCGGCGGGAGGCGTGGTACGACACCCGCCGGAGGCTACTGCCGGGGCACGCCGGGGGAGTCCCGGACACTCGCGGAGTCCCCCGGACGGGGTGCGGCGGGGGCGCCCGCGCCGCCTCGCGCGTCAGCCCCGGACCCGGGGACCGCCGCCGCCCAGTGTGCGCGGAGCACGCGCACCGTCTCGGTGATGGCGGGGCGCCGGGCCGCCCCGGTCCGCCACAGGGCGTACAGCCTGCGTACCGGACCCGGTTCGAGCCGGACGGCCACCGCACCGGGCGGCAGCGCGCCGGTGCCCAGACGCGGTACGACGGCCACCCCGAGCCCCGCGGCGACCAGCGCCACGATGGTGTGGTTCTCCTCGGCGACGTGCGCGATGTCCGGCTCGAACCCGGCGGTGCGCAGCGTCCGGGTCAACCAGTCGTGACAGACCCGCCCCGGCGGCTGGCACACCCACCGCTGTCCGCCCAGGTCCGCCCGTCGGATCACGGTCCGCGCGGTGAACGGGTGCCCGGCCGGCACCACCAGCTCGCAGGGGTCGTCCCCGATGACGGCCTGCTCGACGCCCTCGGGGGCCGGCAGCGGGGCGATGTCCCAGTCGTGCGCCACCGCCAGGTCGGTGACCCCGCGGGCCACCAGGTCCACCGAGAGGTGGGGGTCCACCTCCGTGAGGCGTACGTCCAGGGCCGGATGCCGGGCGGCCAGGTCGGCCAGCACCGCCGGCAGCAGACCGCGCGCCGCCGAGGCGAAGGCGGCCACCGTCAGCAGCCCGCTCGGCTGCCCGCGCCGCTCCTCCAGCGTGGTCTCGGCGCGTTCCACGATCGCCAGCAACTCCCGCGCGGTGTCCGCGAGGTGCCGGGCCTCCTCGGTGAGGGCGACCCCGCGGCCACGCCGTTCCAGCAGCGTGGTGCGGGTCTCGCGTTCCAGCTTGGCGATCTGCTGGGAGACGGCCGAGGGGGTGTAGCCGAGTGCGGCCGCCGCGCCCGCGACCGAACCGTGGACGGAGACGGCGTGCAGGGCGCGCAGCCGGGCCAGATCGAGCATGGGCCCAGGGTAGCCCCGCCTCCTTGGCCACCCGTAAGCAATGCTTCATCCATCCCGGAAGAGATCGGCACTGGTGCTACATGGTTCGGGGGTCGATGCTCGGATCATGCGTCCCGTACACACCGCACTCGCCGTTCTCGTCGCCGCCGTCTGGGGCTTCAACTTCGTCGTCATCGAGATCGGGCTCGGCCACTTCCCGCCGCTGCTGCTCTCCGCCCTGCGCTTCCTCGTCGCCGCGCTGCCCGCCGTGTTCCTCGTCGGCCGCCCCAAGGTCGCCTGGAAGTGGGTCATCGGCGTCGGAGTGGCCCTCGGAATCGCCAAGTTCGGCCTCCTGTTCACCGGCATGGCCGCCGGGATGCCGGCCGGCCTCTCCTCCCTGGTCCTCCAGGTCCAGGCCGTCTTCACCGCCGTCCTCGCCACCGTCGTGCTGCGCGAGCGGCCCGGCCGGGTGCGTCTGATCGGCATGGTCGTCGCCCTCGCCGGGATCGGGGTCGCCGCCGCGGACGGGGGCGCCTCCGGGTCCGTGCTCGGCTTCGTCCTGGTCGTGGCGGCCGCCGCCTGCTGGGGCGTGTCCAACGTGCTGACCCGCAAGGCCGCCCCGCCCGATGCGCTGAACTTCATGGTCTGGGTGTGCGTCGTCCCGGTACTGCCGCTGCTCGGGCTCTCGCTGCTGCTGGAGGGACCCGAGCGGGACCTGGCCGCGCTGCGGGCCCTGGACTGGTCCGGGGTGGCCGTCATCGGTTACGTCGCCTGGGTCTCGACGGTGTTCGGCTTCGGCGCCTGGGGCCACCTGCTGCGCCGCTACCCGGCCTCCTCGGTGGCGCCGTTCTCGCTGCTGGTGCCGGTGTTCGGGATGTCCTCGGCAGCGCTGGTCCTCGGGGAGTCCGTCTCCGGCACGCGCTGGTTGGCGGCCGTGCTCCTCGTCGGCGGGGTGGGCCTGACCTCCCTGGCCCCCGCGCGGGCGAAGCCCCGTACGGCCGCCGCCGGGCCGCTCAGCGCGGTGGGTCCTCCTGGAGCGGCAGCCGCCAGTCCTGCCCCGTGAGCGCGACCCCGTACGAGCGGTGCGGCCGTTCGGCGACCAGGGTGAAGCCGGCGCGCCGGTAGAGGGAACGGGCCGACTCCAGGACGTCGTTCGTCCACAGCACCAACTCGCGGTAGCCGACAGAGCGGGCGAAGGAGACGACGGTGTCGACGAGGAGGGCGCCCACGCCGTGACCGCGCGCCTTCGGCTCGACCAGCAGCAGCCGCAGGCGTGCGGCGCCGGCCTGCGCGTCTTCGCGCACGCACATCACCGAGCCGACCGGCTCGCCGTCGAGTTCGGCGATCCAGACGCGCTCCAGGTAGGGGTCGTGGTCCTCGGCGAAGCGCGCGACGACCCCGGCCACCAGGCCCTCGAACTCCTGGTTCCAGCCGTACTCGGCGGCGTACAGGGCGCCGTGCCGCGACACGATCCACCCCAACTCGCCGGGGACCGGGTCCCGTAGCCGTACCCGCGCGCAAGAGTGGTCAGCAGGGGGCTCCATGGCGCCCGAGGATAGCGCGCGGGGCGGGCCGGGGGCACGGGCCCGCCCCCGCGAGGACGGCCCGCCACCCCGGCCGCGCACTGCCGCGCCCGGGCGGCCCCCCGGGCCTACTTCTTGCCGCCGCCCAGGATCTGACCCAGTACGTCGCCGAGGCCGCCACCCGGCGCCGGCCCGGATCCCGGCGCCGCGCCGGGGGCCGGGGCGCCGGCCGCTCCCGCGCCCTTGTCGGCCGCGCGCTTGGCGAAGACCGCCAACACCACCGGGATCAGCAGTTCGATGACCCGGGCGACGGTGGCCGCGGGGATGCCGGTCTTCTTCGAGACCGCGTTGGCCACCGGCTTGCTCACCTTGGCGAGGACGCCGGCCATCAACCCGCCGCCGAGCAGCCCGCCGCCGAGCGTGGCCACGCCCTGGAGCGGCGGTTCGGCCACCTCCGCGACGGCCTGGCGGACCTCGTCGCCGTCGTGGTCGTCGGCGTCGACCTTCTGTTGGAGGTCGCCGGTCATCGCGCCGACCGTGGTCGCGATCGTGTCGCGCGCGCCGGCGGAGTCCGTGCCGAGGAGCCCGGCGATCTCGGTGAGCCTGTCGTCGTCGAGCTCTTTGAGCACGTCGTCCTGGAAAGAGGGTTCGCTCATGCCTGAAACGCTACGTCTGAGGTGATTGGGCGGCATCTCGGATCGCACTCCCGTACGGCCTCGGTAATGGGGAGGTAAAGACGTGGATCGGTGTGCAACCCCCGACCCCCGTGGCGGGTCGTATGGTGCGTCGGGACTTTCGGGAGGGGATCCGGGGGGATCGGGAAGTCCGACGAGGGAGGGGTAACCGTGAGGGGGTCCGGCCGGAAGGCCGGACCCCCTTCTGGTCGCCCGGCACCCGCCCGGCACCCGGTTGTCCACAGGCCCGCCGCGCCGTCGGTGGCGCCCGGTAGCTTCAGGGCATGACTACCACCAGTGGAGCGGTGCAACCGGCCGTGGTCGAGGGGGTGCTGGAGCGCATCACCTACGCCAACGAGGAGAGCGGCTACACCATCGCCCGCGTCGACACCGGACGCGGCTCCGGCGACCTGCTCACCGTCGTCGGATCGCTCCTCGGGGCGCAGCCCGGCGAATCCCTGCGCATGGAGGGCCGCTGGGGCTCCCACCCCCAGTACGGCAGACAGTTCAGCGTCGAGAACTACTCCACGATCCTTCCCGCGACCATCCAGGGCATCCGGCGCTACCTCGGCTCCGGCCTCATCAAGGGCATCGGGCCGAAGATCGCCGACCGGATCGTGGAGCACTTCGGGCTCGACACCCTGGACGTCATCGAGGAAGCGCCCGAACGGCTGATCGAGGTGCCGGGGCTCGGACCCAAGCGGACGAAGCTGATCGGCGCCGCCTGGGAGGAACAGAAGGCCATCAAGGAGGTCATGGTCTTCCTCCAGGGAGTCGGTGTCTCCACCTCCATCGCGGTGCGCATCTACAAGAAGTACGGCGACGCCTCCATCTCGGTGGTGCGCAACCAGCCCTACCGGCTCGCCGCCGACGTCTGGGGCATCGGCTTCCTGACCGCCGACCGCATCGCCCAGGCCGTCGGGATCCCGCACGACAGCCCCGAGCGGGTCAAGGCCGGGCTCCAGTACGCCCTGTCCCAGTCCACCGACCAGGGCCACTGCTTCCTCCCCGAGGAACGGCTGATCGCCGACGGGGTCAAGCTCCTCCAGGTGGACACCGGGCTGGTCATCGACTGCCTCGCCGAACTGGCCGCCGACCCCGAAGGGGTGGTCCGGGAGCCCGTGTCCGACCCCCAGGGCGGCCCGCCCCTCACCGCGGTCTACCTGGTGCCCTTCCACCGGGCCGAACTGTCGCTGGTCGGACAGGTCCGCCGGCTGCTGCACGCCGAGGAGGACCGGATGCCGGGCTTCCGGGACGTGGACTGGGAGAAGGCCCTGGACTGGCTGGCGGGCCGCACCGGGGCCAAGCTCGCCCCCGAACAGCGCGAGGCGGTCCAACTCGCCCTCACCCGCCGCGTCGCCGTCCTCACCGGCGGCCCCGGCTGCGGCAAGTCCTTCACCGTCCGCTCGATCGTGGAACTGGCCCGGGCCAAGAAGGCCAAGGTGCTGCTGGCCGCGCCCACCGGTCGCGCCGCCAAACGCCTCTCGGAACTCACCGGGGCCGAGGCCTCCACCGTGCACCGGCTGCTGGAGCTGAAACCCGGCGGGGACGCGGCGTACGACCGCGAGCGCCCGCTGGACGCCGATCTCGTCGTGGTGGACGAGGCCTCGATGCTGGACCTGCTGCTGGCCAACAAACTGGTCAAGGCCGTGGCCCCGGGCGCGCACCTGCTGCTCGTCGGAGACGTGGACCAGCTCCCCTCGGTCGGCGCCGGAGAGGTGCTGCGGGACCTGCTCGCCGAGGGCGGGCCGGTGCCCGCCGTCCGGCTGACCCGCATCTTCCGCCAGGCGCAGCAGTCCGGCGTCGTCACCAACGCGCACCGCATCAACACGGGCGTGCCGCCGCTGACCGACGGCCTGCCCGACTTCTTCCTCTTCCCCGAGGAGGACACCGAGGAGGCGGGCCGGCTCACCGTGGACGTCGCCGCCCGTCGAATTCCGGCCAGATTCGGCCTCGACCCGCGCCGGGACATCCAGGTGCTCGCGCCCATGCACCGGGGCCCCGCCGGCGCCGGAAACCTCAACGCCCTGCTGCAACAGGCCATCACGCCGGCCCGCCCCGACCTGCCCGAGAAGAGGTTCGGCGGCCGGGTCTTCCGGGTGGGTGACAAGGTCACCCAGATCCGGAACAACTACGAGAAGGGCGCCAACGGTGTCTTCAACGGCACGGTCGGCGTGGTCACCGCGCTTGACCTGGACGAACAGAAACTGACGGTGCGCACGGAGGAGGACGAGGAGGTCGGCTACGAGTTCTCCGAACTGGACGAGCTGGCCCACGCGTACGCCGTCACCATCCACCGTTCCCAGGGGAGTGAATATCCGGCCGTCGTGATCCCCGTCACCACCGGGGCTTGGATGATGCTCCAGCGCAATCTGCTCTACACGGCGGTGACCAGGGCGAAGAAACTGGTCGTCCTGGTCGGGTCACGCAAGGCCCTCGGCCAGGCGGTGCGTACGGTTTCCGCAGGCAGGAGGTACACGGCGGTGGCACCCAGACTGTCCGGCCGGATACCGGTGGGAAACATCACCTAAATGATCGATCATTTGGGGTTCCCGCCGCAGTCCGGAGGGGGCAGGATGAGCAGGTTGCCGGCACTCAGTGCCGTCAAAAACACCAAAGGCCGACCCCGAGTGCACTCTCCTGCGCCAAATGGGGGAAGGTAGAGGCAGTCAGGGCACCTCGAAGAAGAGGCACTACGTCGGTGAGGGATGACGTGAGCGACAACTCTGTAGTACTCCGGTACGCGGACGGTGAATACACCTACCCGGTGGTCGAGAGCACCGTCGGTGACCAGGGCTTCGACATCTCGAAGCTGCGGGCCCAGACCGGGCTCGTCACCTTGGACAGCGGCTACGGCAACACCGCCGCCTACAAGTCCGCGATTACCTACCTCGACGGCGAGCAGGGAATCCTGCGTTATCGCGGCTACCCGATCGAGCAGCTGGCCGAGCGTTCGACCTTCATCGAGGTCGCGTACCTGCTGATCAACGGGGAGCTGCCGACCGTCGACCAGCTCGCGTCGTTCCGCAACGAGATCACCCAGCACACGCTGCTGCACGAGGACGTCAAGCGGTTCTACGACGGCTTCCCGCGTGACGCGCACCCGATGGCGATGCTGTCCTCCGTGGTCAGCGCGCTGTCGACGTTCTACCAGGACAGCCACAACCCGTTCGACGAGAAGCAGCGCCACCTCTCGACGATCCGGCTGCTGGCCAAGCTCCCGACGATCGCCGCGTACGCGTACAAGAAGTCGGTCGGCCACCCCGTGGTCTACCCGCGCAACGACCTCGGCTACGTCGAGAACTTCCTGCGCATGACCTTCTCCGTGCCGGCCCAGGAGTACGACCTGGACCCGGTCGTGGTGTCGGCGCTCGACAAGCTGCTGATCCTGCACGCGGACCACGAGCAGAACTGTTCGACCTCCACCGTGCGTCTGGTCGGCTCCTCGCAGGCGAACATGTTCGCCTCGATCTCCGCCGGCATCTCGGCCCTGTGGGGTCCGCTGCACGGTGGCGCCAACCAGTCCGTTCTGGAGATGCTGGAAGGCATCAAGAACGACGGCGGCGACGTCGACGCCTTCATCCGCAAGGTGAAGAACAAGGAAGACGGCGTCCGCCTCATGGGCTTCGGGCACCGCGTCTACAAGAGCTTCGACCCCCGGGCGAAGATCATCAAGGCGGCGGCCCACGATGTCCTCTCGGCGCTCGGCAAGAGCGACGAGCTGCTCGACATCGCGCTCAAGCTGGAAGAGCACGCGCTGGCCGACGAGTACTTCGTCGAGCGCAACCTCTACCCCAACGTGGACTTCTACACCGGTCTGATCTACCGGGCCATGGGCTTCCCGACCGAGATGTTCACCGTGCTCTTCGCGATCGGTCGCCTTCCCGGCTGGATCGCCCAGTGGCACGAGATGATCAAGGAGCCCGGCTCCCGCATCGGCCGTCCGCGCCAGATCTACACCGGCGAGGTCCTGCGCGACTTCGTTCCGGTAGAGGCCCGCTGACCCGAGGTCAAGAGCCGCGCGAACGCGTACGAAAAGCGCCCCGCCGTCGATCCCCCCACGGGTCGACGGTCGGGGCGCTTTCCTTTCCCCGGAACGGATTCCCCCCACGGGACCCGAGCCGAGGTGTCGGCGAGGAGTGCCGCTTCGGGGCACTCCAGTGGGACTTTTGCCGGGACCCGTACGGGTCGGGAGGGCCGCTCAAAGCTCCCCTTTGAGCACGCGTCCCGGCCGGCTGATGCCTCGGGACGTCCCCCAAGACCCCCCGCGAACGTCCCCCAAGACGTTCCTGGCATCGCCCCATTAGACCCGTGCAACCGCCCGATGGTTACGTTCGAATCACTGTGATCTGCGTCTCCCGTGAAGGAGATGTGCGCACGGTGCGAAGGAGATCCCCTACCGGAACGACCGCAACCGGAGGCTGTTGGTCACCACGAACACCGAAGAGAAGGCCATCGCCGCTCCGGCGATCATGGGGTTGAGCAGGCCGGCGGCCGCCAGCGGCAGCGCCGCGACGTTGTATCCGAAGGCCCAGAACAGGTTGCCCTTGATGGTGGCCAGGGTCCTGCGGGACAGTCGGATCGCGTCCGCCGCCACCCGCAGGTCGCCCCGCACGAGCGTCAGGTCGCTCGCCTCGATGGCCGCGTCGGTGCCGGTGCCCATCGCCAGGCCCAGGTCGGCCCGGGCGAGGGCGGCCGCGTCGTTGACGCCGTCGCCCACCATCGCGACCGTACGGCCCTGCTCCTGTAGGCGCCGGACCACGTCCACCTTGTCCTGCGGGAGCACCTCGGCGATCACCTCGTCGATGCCCACCTCGGCGGCCACGGCCTCGGCCACGGCCTTGTTGTCGCCGGTCAGCAGGATCGGCGTGAGACCGAGCGCGCGCAGCCGCGCCACCGCCTCGGCGCTGGTGTCCTTCACGGCGTCGGCCACGGTCAGCACCCCGCGCGCCGCCCCGTCCCAGGCGACCAGCACCGCCGTGCCGCCCGCCGCCTCGGCCGCGGCCCTGGCCTCGGCCAGCGGCGCCGGCAGGGTGATCCCCCGGTCGGTCAGCAGCCGCTCCCGGCCCACCAGTACGGTGTGGCCGTCCACCACGCCCCGTACGCCGAGGCCCGCCAGGTTCTCGAACCCCTCCGGAACCGGCAGGGCGCCGACCCGTTCCGCCGCGCCGTCGGCCAGGGCGCGGGCGATCGGGTGCTCGGAGGCGTGCTCCAGCGAACCCGCCAGGCGCAGCAGTTCCTCCTCGTCGGTGCCCTCGCCGGCGTGCACGCCGGACAGGGTCATCCGGCCGGTGGTGACCGTTCCGGTCTTGTCGAGCACGACGGTGTCCACCCGGCGGGTGGATTCCAGCACCTCGGGTCCCTTGATCAGGATGCCGAGCTGGGCGCCCCGTCCGGTGCCGACCATCAGGGCGGTCGGGGTGGCCAGGCCGAGCGCGCACGGACAGGCGATGATCAGTACGGCCACGGCGGCGCCGAAGGCGGCCGTCGGGTCGTCGGTGACGAGCAGCCAGGTCACCCAGGTGCCGAGGGCGAGCAGCAGGACGATCGGCACGAAGATCCCGGAGACCCGGTCGGCCAGTCGCTGCACCTCGGCCTTGCCGTTCTGCGCGTCCTCGACCAGCCTCGCCATCCGGGCGAGCTGGGTGTCCGCGCCGATCCGGCCCGCCTCGACGACCAGGCGTCCGGAGGTGTTGACGGTGGCGCCGGTGACGGCGTCGCCGACGCCGACGTCCACGGGCACCGACTCGCCGGTCAGCATCGACGCGTCCACGGCGGATTCGCCCTCGACGACGGTGCCGTCCGTGGCGATCTTCTCGCCGGGCCGGACGACGAACCGGTCGCCCACCGCGAGCGCGCCCACCGGGACGCGGACCTCGGCGCCCCCGCGCAGTACGGCCACGTCCTTGGCGCCGAGTTCGAGCAGGGCCCGCAGGGCCGCGCCCGCCTTCCGCTTCGAGCGGGCCTCCAGGTAGCGGCCGAGCAGGATGAAGGAGACGACCCCGGCGGCGACCTCCAGGTAGATCGCGGAGGAGCCGTCCGTGCGCGAGATGGTGACGTCGAAGCCGTGGCGCATCCCCGGCATGCCCGCGTGACCGAAGAAGAGGGCCCACAGCGACCAGGCGAAGGCGGCCAGGGTGCCGACCGAGACCAGGGTGTCCATGGTGGCCGCGCCGTGCCGGGCGTTGGTCCAGGCGGCCTTGTGGAAGGGGAAGGCGCCCCACACGACCACGGGGGCGGCCAGGGTGAGCGAGAGCCACTGCCAGTTGTCGAACTGGAGGGCGGGGATCATGGCGAGCAGGACGACGGGCAACGCGAGGGCGGAGGAGACCAGAAGCCGTTGACGCAGGGCCGACAACTCGGGGTCGATCGCGGTCGGCGCGGAGGATCCCGCAGCCGTCGTCGGGGCGGGCGTCGGGGCCGGCTCCGGTGGCGGGGGCTCCTCGGCGGTGTATCCGGTCCTGACCACCGTCGCGATCAGGTCGGCCACCCGCACGTCACCCGCGTACGAGACCTTCGCCTTCTCGGTGGCGTAGTTCACCGTGGCGGTGACCCCGTCCATCCGGTTCAGCTTCTTCTCGACGCGGGCCGCGCAGGAGGCGCAGGTCATGCCGCCGATGGCCAGTTCGATCTCGGTGGTGTCGGCCACTGTCGTGGGTCCGTCGTGCACTGTGCTGCCGCTCATGTCCGGCTCCGGGGGGAGGGCCGGGTCGTACGGGTCCGGTATGAGCCGGCCGGTACGACCCGGCGGGTGCTGCCGAGGGGGTGTGGGGCTCAGGCCTGGCCGGCGAGCTCGTAGCCGGCCTCGTCCACGGCCGCGCGCACGGCGTCCTCGTCGAGGGGGGCGGTCGAGATCACCGTGACCTCGCCGGTCGCGGCGACGGCCTTGACCGAGGCCACGCCCGGCAGGGCGGTGAGCTCGCCGGTCACCGCGCCCTCGCAGTGCCCGCAGGTCATGCCGGTCACCCGGTAGACGGTGGTGGTCTGGGTGTCCGTCTCGGCGCTCATGTCGTTCTCCTCTTCGGGGGCGTGTGCGGTCGCCGGAAGCGACGTGTGTGACTCCACCGTGCTCCCGTCACTTCGAGACTATACCCCTAGGGGGTATTGACGCGAGTGTTCTCGGCCCTCCTTCGAGCGTTTCGGTGTCAGTCCTCGCGCCGCCCCCGGTTGCCGGGGCGGCGGCTCACCCAGGTGCGGATGGTGTCGGCGTACCAGTAGGGCTTGCCGCCCTCCACGTGGTCGGGGGCCGGGAGCAGGCCGTGCTTGCGGTAGGAGCGCACGGTGTCCGGCTGGACCCGGATGTGCGCGGCGATCTCCTTGTACGACCACAGCTGTCGGTCGCTCATCGACGACACCTCCTTGTCCACGCCGCGGGGCCGGCCGGGAGGCCGTCGGGGGAGCCGGCGCGTGGACAGTGACGATCACTCGGGTTGTGCCCGGAGAACGACGCTGGGTGAGTGCGGGGGAGGGTCTGTCGCGCCCCTGTGACGGAAAACCCGCGTCATGCGGACATGCGTGACACAAGAGCGACCCCTGTGACAGACGCGGCACAGGGGTCGAGTGGGATGAAATGACCGGCCGGTGGTCCGGCGGCCGGCCGTACGGCGGGTCAGCGGTACAGCGGGGGCCGCTCCACCAGTTCCACCGGCGTCCGCACCCCGCCGCGCGCCGCGGCGAGCCCCGCCTCGGACACCGCGGCGGCCGCGTAGCCGTCCCACGCGTCGGGCCCGGCCACCCCGCCCCGCGCGGCCGCCGCCACCCACCGCCGCAGCTGCCGGTCGTACGCGTCGGCGAACCGGGTGGTGAAGTCCTGGGTGATCTCGCCACCCCACCGGCCGGCCGACTCGACGACCATCGCGTGGCCGTCCCCGATCCGGGCGCTGCCGGACTCGCCGACCGCCTCGCACCGGACCTGGTAGCCGAAACCGCAGTTGACGAAGATCTCCACGTCCACGATCGCGCCGCCGGAGGTTTCCAACAGCACGAATCGCGGGTCTCCCAGCCCGGGCGGGGCGGCGGCCGAAGGGGTGGGGGACAGCACGGTCACCGCCGTGACCTCCTGGCCCAGCAGCCAGCGGGCCGCGTCCACCTCGTGCACCACGGAATCGCTGATCAGCATCTCGCTGGTGAAGAAGGCCGGCGAGGCGGCGTTGCGGTGCCGGCAGTGCAGGAACAACGGCCGCCCGATGCCGCCCGCGTCCAGCAGCTCCTTGAGCCGCTCGTACTCGGCGTCGTGCCGCCGCATGAAGCCGACCTGGACCAGCCTGCGACCCGACCTCTGCTCCGCCTCCATGATCCGCAGCGCGCCCGCCGGATCGGGGGTCAGCGGCTTCTCGCAGAGCACCGGCAGCCCCCGCCGCAGGGCGTGCAGGACCGCTTCCTCGTGCGCCGGCCCGGGGGAGGCGATCAGCACGGCCTCCACACCGGGCGCGGCGATCGCGGCCGCCGGGTCGGTGTGCGCGCTCGCGCCGACCAGGCCGCCCGCGATCTCCTTGACCCGATCGCCGTCCGGGTCCGCCACCGCCACCACACGGGCCCCACCGACCGTCCGGCCGATGCGCCGGACGTGGTCGGCGCCCATCCTCCCGGTGCCGATCACGGCGATGCCGAGCGTGTCGGTCATGTCATTCGTCCTCTCGAAGTGTCAGCGCGCGCCACAGGAGCGCAGGTGGGAACGGGTCCGGCGGGCGATCGGCAGCGGCCGGTCCGGCGAACACGGGTACATGTCCTGCTCGACGATCGCGAACAGGTCCACGCCGAGCGCCTGCGCGGCCGCCAGCACCGGCTCCAGCGCGGGCACCCCCGACGGCGGCTCGCACATCACCCCGCGGGCGACGGCCGGCCCGAAGGGCAGCCCCTGCGCCACGACCTCGGCGAGGACCGCCGGGTCCACCTGCTTCAGGTGCAGGTAGCCGATCCGCTCCCCGAAGGTCTCCACGGCCCGGAGGCTGTCCCCGCCGCAGTACGCGTAGTGCCCCGTGTCCAGGCAGAGGGAGACCAGCGCGGGGTCCGTCGCGTCGAGGAACCGGGCGACGTTATCCGGGGTGTCGATGTGGGTGTCGGCGTGCGGGTGGACGACGATCCGCAAGCCGTACCGGTCCTGGACCTCACGCCCCAGCCGCTCGGTCTGGGCGGCCAGATCACGCCATTGACCGGGCGTCAGCGTGCGGTCCTCCAGCACCTCGCCGGTCTTGTCGTCGCGCCAGAACGAGGGGATGACGACGAGGTGGGCCGCGCCCATGTCCCGGGTGAGCGCCGCGATCCGCGACACGTGCTCCCAGGTCTGCTCCCAGACGGCGGGGCCGTGATGGAGTCCGGTGAAGACGGTGCCCGCGGACACCCGCAGGCCGCGCTCGGCCGTCTCGTCGGCGAGGCGGACGGGATCGGTGGGCAGGTAGCCGTACGGGCCGAGCTCGATCCACTCGTACCCGGCGTCCGCGACCTCGTCGAGGAAGCGGTCCCAGGGAGTCTGCCGGGGATCCTCGGGGAACCAGACACCCCAGGAGTCCGGAGCCGAACCGACACGGATACGGGTCAACGTGGGCGGGGAGGACGTCATGGCGGCCACCTTAGGGTGCGAGGCTCGACGGGACGGGAAAGAAGAGGTCCGGGGGAAAGAGGAGACGTGACGGACGTACCGGTGAACGCCGCGGAGGGGTCCGCGTTCGACCTGATCACGATGGGCCGGATCGGGGTGGATCTCTACCCGCTGAGAACGGGCGTACCGCTCGCCGAGGTCGACGCCTTCGGCAAGTTCCTCGGCGGCTCCCCGACCAACGTCGCCGTGGCGGCGGCCCGCTTGGGGCGCCGGGTGGCGGTGATCACCCGCACCGGCGCGGACCCCTTCGGGGCGTACCTGCGGGCCGAGCTGCGGGGGTTCGGCGTCGACGACCGCTGGGTGAGCGAGGTGGCCGCGTACCCGACGCCCGTCACCTTCTGCGAGATCTTCCCGCCCGACCACTTCCCGCTGTACTTCTACCGGCTCCCCAAGGCCCCCGACCTGGAGGTCGCCCCCGACGAGGTGGACCTGGCGGCCGTGCGCGCGGCCCGGGTGTTCTGGATGACGGGGACGGGCCTGAGCGCGCAGCCGAGCCGGAGCGCGACCCTCGCCGCGCTGGAGGCCCGGTCGAAGTCCGGGATCACCGTCTTCGACCTGGACTGGCGGCCGATGCTGTGGGAGGGGGAACCGGGGCCCTGGTACGAACGCGCCCTGGCGCTCGCGACGGTGGCCGTCGGGAACACCGCGGAGTGCGAGATCGCCACCGGCGAGAGCGAGCCGTACGCGGCCGCCCGGGCGCTGCTGGCGGCCGGCGTGGAACTCGCCGTCGTCAAACGCGGGCCCGCCGGCGTCCTGGCCGTCCACCGGGACGGCACCGCCGTCGAACTGCCGCCGGTGGAGGTGGAGGTGGTGAACGGCCTCGGCGCCGGCGACGCGTTCGGCGGCGCGCTGTGCCACGGGCTGCTCGCCGGGTGGAAGCTGGAGAGGACGCTGCGGTACGCGAACGCGGCCGGGGCGATCGTGGCCTCGCGGCTGGCCTGCTCCACCGCGATGCCGTACGCCGAAGAGGTCGAGGAGGTGCTGGGGTCGTGACGGTGACCGTGTCGCGGGACATGACGCTGACCGCGCTGCGCGTGGTGGAACTCGCGCCGGGCGAGACGCACGCGCACGCGTGCGGGGACCACGAGTGGATCGTCCTCCCGCTGGCGGGCGGGTGCGTCGTGCGGTGCGCCGAGCCCGCGAGCGCCGGCCACGCGACGGAACGGGCCCCTGAACGGGTCTTCGAACTGCGCGGCCGTGCGAGCGTGTTCCGCGCGGTCACCGACTTCGCGTACCTGCCCCGGGGCGCCGACGCCGCCATCGCATCCGCCGACGGGGGCCGCTTCGCCCTCGTCGGGGCGCGCTGCGAGGAGACGCTGCCCGCCCGGTACGGGCCCGCCCGCGAGGTCCCGGTGGAACTCCGGGGCGCCGGCGCCTGCTCCCGCCAGGTCAACAACTTCGCCGCCGCCGACGTCTTCGACTGTGACCGGCTCATCGCCGTCGAGGTCCTCACGCCCGGCGGGAACTGGTCCTCCTACCCGCCGCACAAGCACGACGAGCACCGCCCCGGCGAGGAGTCCCGGCTGGAGGAGATCTACTACTTCGAGATCGCCCCGCACGACGGCGTCCCCGGCCTCGGCTACCAGCGTGTCTCCCCCTCGCCGGCCGGGAAGACCGACATCCTCACCGAGGTGAGGACCGGGGACGCCGTGCTCATCCCCGACGGCTGGCACGGGCCGTCCATCGCGGCGCCCGGGCACGACATGTACTACCTGAACGTGATGGCCGGGCCGGACCGGACACGGGAGTGGCTGATCAGCGACCATCCCGACCACGGCTGGATCCGGGGCACCTGGGCGGGCCAGGACATCGACCCCCGACTGCCGTTCCACCGAGCGGAGGACGCCGAATGACCAGGCCGACCGTCCACCGGCCGGAGGTGGCCGCATGACCACCAGGCTGACCGTCGCCCAGGCCCTGCTGCGGTTCCTGTCCGCCCAGTACACCGAGCGGGACGGCCGCCGGCAGCGGCTGATCGCCGCGACCTGGGGGATCTTCGGGCACGGGAACGTCGCCGGCATCGGGCAGGCCCTGTTGGAGAGCGGCCCGGAGCGGATGCCGTTCCTCCAGGGCCGCAACGAGCAGGCCATGGTGCACGCCGCCGTCGGGTACGCCCGCCAGAGCGGCCGACTGTCCACCCACGCCGTGACCACCTCCATCGGGCCCGGCGCCACCAACCTCGTCACCGGGGCGGCCCTGGCCACCGTCAACCGGCTCCCGGTGCTCCTCCTGCCCGGCGACACCTTCGCCACCCGGCCCGCCGACCCCGTGCTCCAGCAGCTGGAGGTGCCCTGGGCCGGGGACGTCTCCGTCAACGACACCCTGCGGCCCGTCTCCCGGTACTTCGACCGGATCGGCCGCCCGGAGGCCCTGATCCCCGCCGCCCTCCAGGCCGTACGGGTGCTCACCGACCCCGTGCAGAGCGGCGCCGTGACCCTCGCGCTGCCACAGGACGTGCAGGCCGAGGCGTACGACTGGCCCGAGGAGTTCTTCGCCGAACGGGTGTGGCGGGTGCGCCGGCCCCGGCCCGACCGGGACGAACTCGCCGAGGCCGCCGAGGCCGTACGCGCCTGCGCCCGCCCCCTGCTCGTGGCCGGCGGCGGGATCCGGCACAGCGCCGCCGGGACGGCCCTCGCCGCGTTCGCCGACGCCACCGGCATCCCCGTCGCCGTCACCCAGGCCGGCAAGGGCTCCCTCGCGCACGACCACCCCGCCGGGGTGGGCGCCATCGGGCACACCGGGACGGCCACCGCCGACGCCCTGGCCCGGGAAGCCGACCTGGTGATCGCCGCGGGAACCCGGCTGACCGACTTCACCACCGCCTCCGCGACCCTGTTCCAACACCCCGGCGTCCGCTTCCTCGGGCTGAACCTCGACCCGTACGACGCCCACAAACTCGCCGCGCGGACGATGGTCTGCGACGCGCGCGCCGGCCTGGACGAACTCCGGGACGCCGTCGCCGGGTACCGCGTGGACCCCGCGTACGAGGCCGCGTACCAGGACGGCAACCGGCGGTGGGAGAGCCTCGTCGACCGGGCGTGGGAGACCCCCGACGAGGACGCCGTCCCGACCCAGGTCCAGGCGCTCGGCCTGCTCGACTCCCTCGTCGACGCCTCCGACATCCTGATCAACGCCGCCGGCTCGCTCCCCGGCGACCTGCACCGACTGTGGCGGCCCCGGTCCCGCGACCAGTACCACGTCGAGTACGGCTACTCCTGCATGGGCTACGAGATCCCGGCCGCGATCGGCGTGGCGCTCGCGGCGCCCGGCCGGCCGGTGTGGGCGCTGGTCGGCGACGGCACGTACCTGATGAACCCGACCGAACTCGTCACGGCGGTGCAGGAGGGAATCCCGATCAAGGTGGTGATCCTCGACAACCACGGCTACGCGTCGATCGGCGGACTGTCGCGGGCGGTGGGCGGGGAGGGCTTCGGGACCGCGTACCGCTTCCGGGGGCGGGACGGCGCGTACGACGGGGAGCCCCTCCCGGTGGACCTCGCGCTGAACGCGGCCTCCCTCGGGATGGTGGCGATCTCCGCCCGCACCATCGGTGACCTGCGGAAAGCTCTCGCGGAGGCACGGGCGACCGACCGGCCCACATGTGTCTACGCGCAGACCCGAACACCCGACACTGTGTCGGGCCCACCCCCGGCACAGGCGTGGTGGGATGTTCCCGTGGCCGAGACCGCGACCCGTTCGTCGGCGGCCCTGGCCCGTGAAGAGTACGACCGGCAAGCCGCGCAGCGACGTCGCCATCTGTGAAGGAGCAAGGCATGAAGACCGTCAACCACTGGATCGGTGGCAAGACCGTCGAGGGCGCGTCGGGCAACTACGGCCCGGTCACCGACCCGGCCACCGGCGAGGTCACCACCCAGGTCGCGCTCGCGTCGAGCGCCGAGGTCGACGCGGCGGTGGCCGTCGCGAAGGAGGCCTTCCTGTCCTGGGGCCAGTCCTCGCTGGCCGCCCGGACCAAGGTGCTGTTCGCCTACCGCGCCCTCCTGGACGCCAACCGCGACGCCATCGCCGAACTGATCACCGCCGAGCACGGCAAGGTGCACTCGGACGCGCTGGGCGAGGTGGCCCGCGGCCTGGAGATCGTCGAACTGGCCTGCGGGATCACCACCCAGCTCAAGGGCGAGCTGTCCACGTCGGTGTCCAACCGGGTGGACGTCTCCTCGATCCGCCAGCCGATCGGCGTGGTCGCCGGCATCACCCCGTTCAACTTCCCGGCGATGGTGCCGATGTGGATGTTCCCGCTGGCCGTGGCCTGCGGCAACACCTTCATCCTCAAGCCCAGCGAGAAGGACCCGTCGGCCTCCAACAAGCTGGCCGAGCTGGCGACCGAGGCCGGCCTGCCGGCGGGCGTGCTGAACGTGCTCCACGGCGACAAGGTCGCCGTCGACGCGCTGCTCGCCCACCCCGACATCGCGGCCGTGTCCTTCGTCGGCTCCACGCCGATCGCCCGGCACATCCACACCACCGCCTCCGCCAACGGCAAGCGGGTCCAGGCCCTCGGCGGCGCCAAGAACCACATGCTGGTCCTCCCCGACGCCGACCTGGACGCGGCCGCCGACGCGGCCGTCTCCGCCGCCTACGGCTCCGCCGGCGAGCGCTGCATGGCGATCTCCGCGGTCGTCGCCGTCGGCGCGATCGCCGACACGCTGGTGGACAAGATCCGCGAACGCGCCGAGAAGATCAAGATCGGCCCCGGCAACGACCCCACCTCCGAGATGGGCCCGCTGATCACCGCCGCCCACCGCGACAAGGTCGCCTCGTACGTCGAGGGCGCGGCCGCGCAGGGCGCCGACGTGGTCCTGGACGGCACCGGCTACACCGTCGAGGGCAACGAGAACGGCCACTGGATCGGCCTGTCGCTGCTCGACAACGTCAAGACCGACTCCGACGCCTACCGCGACGAGATCTTCGGCCCGGTGCTGTGCGTGCTGCGCACCGAGACCTACGAGGAGGGCGTCGCCCTCATCAACGCCTCGCCGTTCGGCAACGGCACCGCGATCTTCACCCGCGACGGCGGCGCGGCCCGCCGCTTCCAGCTGGAGATCCAGGCGGGCATGGTCGGCGTGAACGTCCCGATCCCGGTGCCGGTGGGCTACCACTCCTTCGGCGGCTGGAAGGACTCCCTCTTCGGGGACCACCACATCTACGGCAACGACGGCATCCACTTCTACACCCGCGGCAAGGTCGTCACCACCCGCTGGCCGGACCCGTCCGACGCCCCGGCGGGCGTCGACCTGGGGTTCCCCCGCAACCACTGACCCCACCAGCCCAGAACCCCCGGCCAACCCTCACCGGCCGGGGGTTTCTGCTGTTCCGGGCCATCCGGGACCTGGCTTTATGCGACTACACGAATATGGGTGAGACCGCATGGACGGCGGGCCGCACTCCCTCGTAACGTCATGGTCACCAGCCCAACCGGGCTGCCCGACGAGGGGGTTTCACCATGGCTCGTGAGGAACTGACCCGACTCACCGGCAACGGGAACGGCACCTGCGGTAAGGACGACTGCCCCAACGTGTACGTCTCCCCGAGCGGCTCGATCATCGTCCAAGGGGGCGTGTCAAGTGGTGCTCATGCATTACGAGTCGGATGGTCGACAGAGCAGCCGAGAAGTTTACGCAGGAGATCCGGCTCAGTTCGTTGAATATCAGCGCATCGCTATCGCCGAGTCGGTGCCATTTGAGGAATACGTGAGGGGCATTGTCGTTTGACCCTCAGCAGCTAGGAGAGTCAAGGGCCGACCTAGCGCAAACACTAAAGACGCTAAGGAAGCGGGCCGGGTGGACTCAGGCCCGGCTCGCTCAGCGCTGCAACATGTCCCAGACGAAAGTCGGCAACATCGAGAGCGGGAAGCTGACCCCTGCTCTTGTGGACGTTGAACTAATCCTCCGGGCGCTCGATGCGCCCACCTCCTTGGTGACTGAGGTGATGGCGCTCGCGCGGATGGCGAACACCGAATGGAAGGACGCGTGGTCTTCCCGTCGTAGGGGCTTGGATAAGCGACAGAATGAGCTGGCCGGCTTCGAAAAGTCGTCCACAGAGTTCCGCTACTTCCTACCGACGATGATCACAGGACTCCTGGCCACACCGGAGTATGTGCGGGCCGGCATTGCCGACGTGCCTGGCGATCAGAGCAAGACCGTAGCGAAGAAGCTTGAGCGTCAGGCCGTTCTCTACGACAGGTCCAAGCAGTTCACGTTCATCCTCACGGAGCAGGCCGTCAGATGGCCGCTCATTCCTCCTCATGCCTTGGTCATGCAGATGGACAGGCTGGCGTCGTTGACGCGCCTATCCAACGTGCGCATCGGAGTGATCCCTATGGTGTCCTCGGTGATGCCGGGCCCGCTTAACGTCTTCACCGTCTATGACGACCGACTCACAACGGTCGAAACATCCACTGGTGTGATGGTCTTTCGAGATCACCGGGACGTATCTTCCTATCTCGATGAATTCGCGACCTTCGAGCGACACGCTCTGTTTGGCGAGAAAGCCCGCGAACGCCTGAACGAGTGGTCTGTTGTCTTTACCCGACAACGCGAATAAACCTTCAGCGCCGCCCTGCCTCGGGTCGAAGATTGTTGCGTACCGAACGGCAATCGGAAGGGGCACGGCATGGCGAGGGCGAAAAAGAAGAGATTCCGGAATTCGACCGGGACGTTTGGGAGTACCTGACCTATGCCCCGGGCCGGACGTGCTCCGCGTGCTCCCGCAAGGTCAAGCCTCTGGAACCCGTACGCCGGCACGTCGAGGACCGCACGTCCGGCGCCCCCGTCACCGTCTACCGGCACAACAAGTGCCCCAGCCCCCAGGGTGGGGCCACTTGATGGAGAGGCAGACGCAGCGGCCTGGCCCCTATGACCTCGGGCCGTGACACCTGGACCCGACCCGGCAGACACCGGCACTCGCCTGATCCCGGGGGTGACCCATTGCGGTACCTGCACGGGGCGTCGAACGGTCTGGTGTGACTACTGCTGCGGGTTTGACTTCGAGCAGTGCCGCATGTGCGCCCTCGGCCGCCGCAAGTGCCCTGATTGCGCCGGAGGGAACGCCCACCGGATTTGCTGGTGATGCCTGACCGCATATCGAAAGGAGGTGCAACCATGACCGATCCCGGAGACGAGGAGAAGTTCCCGCCTGCACCCGCCGCGTGATGCCCAGATCCCGTAGGAGGTACGCATGACGACCGTGCTGGAAACTCCCGTCGCCTTACGGCACGGGCGGGACCTCGTCAGTCCCGAGTTGTTCGAGAAGGTCTCCGAGTTCTGCGCGCAGGAGTATGGACACGAGCTGTCCAGCGCCCTGCGGATCGTGGACCAGGCCCTTGCCTTCCTCAAGGTCATGGGTGACACCCGCGCCTTCGACATGACGCCGTCGGACGCCGTGGACCCCGGGTGGCACTCGTTCGTCCTCCACACGCAGGCGTACGCCGCGTGATGCGAGGAGCAGTTCGGGTTCTTCCTCGGACACGAGCCCAAGGCCACCGTCCGTACCCGTCCGCTCATCGGCTCCGTGGTGGATCGGGTCCGGGCCGCCGGGTTCCACGTCGATGACCGGCTGTGGGGCGCCGCGAAGGACTGCACCCCCCCGGCCTGCTGTGGTGACGGCGACGGCTGCTGATCCACCCGGGAGATGAGCCCCGGGTGCGGCCAATGCGCCCGGGGCTCACGCATGAACAGAGGTTGGTCGCACGGCAGTTGTTGAGCCCTTGGCAGGGCAGAGCCGCGTCACCGTGTTCCGGATCTTCGGCACGGTATACGGCTACGCCACTCACTCACTGGACAGCCGGAACATCGGAGAGGTGGCGATCGTCGGGCCACTGACTCCTGGCGTCGAGTGGGGGCGGCTGTGGGACACGGCCCGCAAGATGTGCCGGGAGACGGAAGGGCCCGCCGATCACGCGCGCTGGATCATGGCTCAGGCGAGCCGGTCGTTCGCATGCGGCAGTGATGTGGTCGTGAAACTGCCCACCGGTACGTGGAAGGTCACCCCAGGGCGACGGGCTGAGCTTCACGGGTACTGCTACCGCGACCACCTGTGGACAGGGAACCTCACGGTCGAGGAGGTCACCCCGGAACAGGTGGCGGCGTACGAGCCGATCTTCCGGGCGTAGCCGGCCGGAGTTGAGAACGGCTCTCTCGGAACGCCGCAGACGAACACGGATCGAGGGGAGGTGCAGCGCCTCCTCAGCGGAGCAGGGGCCAGATCTCCGTGGGGGCCGCGGGGCTCCAGACCACGTCGCCGTGGCCGTATCCCGGGACGGCGGTGAAGGTGACCCGGGCGTTGCCGCACGCGCGGATCAGGTCGGCGCCGCGGGGTTCGTCACCGCGCCCCGAGCCCGCGTTGACCCACACCACCTCGGCCCGGATGCGGTCCCAGGCGATCCGGTACGTCTCCTCGTCGCCCGCCCAGATCGCGGCGAGGTCCCGCATCAGGGCCGTGGGGATCAGCCCGCTGCCCAGGGCGGCCGTGGCCGCGTGCCAGGTGGCGAGCGGGGTGTGGGTGAGGTCGAAGCGGTCCTCGGCGGGGGTCGCGCCGAAGACGTACTCGCCGGCGGCGTGGCCCTGCCGGTGGATCCAGTTCGCCTCGCCGGGCAGGTCGGCGGTGCGGATCAGCGCGAAGTGGGCCAACCCGGCGTTGGTGAAGCGCAGGTTCGGATCCGGCGGCCAGGGGACGGGGGAGGGGGAGTCCGGGTCGGTGACCGCCCGTGCGACGAGGGCGGCCAGGCCGGGATCGGTCGCGTACGTGCCGCGGGCGAGCAGGTCCGTGTACACGTCCCGCGCCTTCGCCGCCCGGGTCGCGCGGTCGCCGGTGTAGGGGCCGGTGGTGTCCAGGACGAGTACGCGGCGCAGCCGCGGCGACGGATCGTGCGAGGCGGCGTCGAGGGCCAGGGCGGCCCCGGCGGAGTGGCCCGCGTACTGGTAGGGCAGCCGCAGTACGGCGTCCAGCGCGGCGACGACGCCGGCGAGATCCCGGCGGTGCGCCGCGAGCCCCCGGTCGGCGGTGACGTCGGCCGCGTCGGTGGCGGCGTCCTCGCGCGGGGTGACGCCCACGACCAACAACCCCTGGCGGCGCAGGTGGTGGGCGAGGCCGCCGCCGTCGTGACCGTCGGGGGTGAAGTAGTCGGCGGCGAAGTTCAGGCCGCCGCCCGGCAGGAGGTACGCGATGCCGTGCGGCACCCGCGTGGTGTCCGCGAGCACCTCGACCGTGACCGGGGCCGGGTCGCCGTCGTGGAGCGGGAGGGTGAGCCGGATCCAACCGTCGCCGGGAAGGTAGGCGGCGGTGCCCGTGCCCAGGGCGCGTTCGACGCGGGTCAGCAGCCCGGCGCCCTTCACCGCCGCCCCTGCCTCGTGCGCCACGGCGGTGATGCGGGGGACGGGTCTCGCCCGCACCCGGTCGGCCTGCGCCGGGTCCGTCCGCACCCGGTCGACCCGTGCCCGGTCCGCGCGCGTCCCGTCGGCCCGCGCGTGGTCCGCGTACGGCCCGTCGGAGCGGAGCTCGCTGTGTTCTCGTCCCATCGAAACCACCTCCCCCTTGCCGGCGATGGCCGAATGCCTTCGACGTCAACTGGGGACACCCTCGCCGGTCAGGACGTCCGCGCCAAGTCCGGTGCGTGTGCGACTTGTCGCGGCCCGGCCTTCCTCCTGCGGCGCAGTACCGCGAAGGCGATGCCGGCGGCCGTCGACAGCAGCGCGATGCCCGCGGCGAGCCACGGTACGGCGAGGAAATCCGTCTCGACCTCCGACACCAGATCCGGGTGGGCGCTCGCCCCCGCCGTCACCTTGACGGTGACCCAGTCCAACTGCGGCGATTCGGGCCACGGTTCGCTCAGCTCGATCCGCTGCCCGGGCAGCAGCACGAGTCTCGGTGCGCGGACCGGTCGATCCAGCACGTTCCGCCCGAACAGTCCCTCGGCGGAGACCGTCACCCTCGGCTCCACGACCACGTTGCCCCGATTGACCAGCGCGTACGAGACGGTCGCACGGGCCTCCTTGAACCAGGGCAACAGCGGCGCGCCCCGGCCGACCCGCACGTCCTCCACGCTCAGGCCGGGCGTCAGCGGCCCCGGCACCCGGAAGTACAGGCGGGCGCCGACCGAGCGCTTCACCCCGACCTGCACCTTGCCGTCCGCCCGGACACCCTCCAGCGCCGTGTTCAGCGCGACGATCCCGCCGGTGTGATCGCCCGGTGTCGCGTCCTCGGGGACCTTGACGGTGAACGGGATGTCCTCGCGGCCCTTCGGCGGGACGGTGACGGTCCCCGACGCCCCGGCCGACAGCGCCGTCCAGGCACCCACGTCCTTCGGCTTCGACTCGACCGGCAACAGTGCGAACGCGCCGCCCGCCGGCGTGTTCACGGCGTCGGTCGCGAAGACCTGGAAGGTCAGTTCCCTGTCGGAGGAGTTCACGATCGTCACGCTGTCGGCGACGGTGCTCCCGGCCGCGCCCTGGTGGAAGAAGTACGCCCGGTCCGTCATCGCCGCACCGACCGGCGGCGTCGGGAACACCCCCCACGTGCCGTTGTCCGCGGCCGCGGCCGAGACGGCGGGAAGGAGGCCCGTGACCGGCAGGAACAGGCCGAGGAGCGGCCCGAGGAGCAGGCCGACCAGCAGCCCGCGGGGCGGGCCGTACGGGGAGGTGCGGGTGCGCATGGGCGGGTCTCCAGGCGGGACGATCGCGGTGGACGGCCGGGACGACCGGCGGGCGGGGAACCGGCGGGCCGAGCGCGACCGGGCGGCCGGGGGAAGCCGGCGGGCCCGGGACGACCGGCGACCGGGGAGCACAGCCGGCCGGGGGAAACCGGGAAGGTGGTGCGACGCCGGGGGCGCCGCACCACCCTGGGCCGGACCCGATCAGGAGATCGAGAAGGTGACGACCGACTGGTAGGTGTCGGCGAACATGAACGGCGGGAGCTGGATCATCCCGGCGCCACCGACGGCGAACTCACCACCGGTCAACTCGTCCCCGCCTGCGGCCTGGGAGGCCACCTGCATCGGGGTGTCCGTGATCGCACCGGGCGTACCCGCCGTGCACGTGCTCGGGCTGTCCGGGTTGGTGACGGTGCAGGACGGTTGGATGCCGATCTGCGCCTTCGGCATGGAGTGCCCGGTCGTGGCGTTCAGGAACGGCGTACGGGTCGCCGTGACGTCCCAGCCGAGCGAGCCGCCGCGGAAGTCCTGGACGGTCGCGGCGTTGAACACGCCGACCACCGACTGGGGCCTGCCGTTGATGGTGACCGAACCGAAGTCGACCGCCGGCTGACCGTCCTTCGGGCCGAGGGCCAGCGGGCCGGGCAGCACCTCGACGTCCACCGGGTTCTTCACGCCGGCCTGGTCCTCCAGGAACACGAAGGACTTGTACGGGGTGATCGCGCCGTCGATCCTGAGGGCGTCGGCCTTCTTGGTGACCGTGACCTCGCAGGTGGCGGCGCCTGACGCGGCCGCCGAACCCGTACCGGTGTCACCGGTCGCCGCGCCTGCCAGCAGGGCGGAGCAGGTGACCGCGCCGGCCGGGAAGTTGGCGCCCGTGACGACGACGGCGGTGCCCGCCTTGCCGCTGTTGGGCGTCACCTTGGTGGTGATCGGGTCCTTCGGGAGGGCCTCGACCGCGACCGAGCCCAGCGAGGCGCTCGGACGGGGCGCCGGGGTGCAGGTCGTGGTGAAGACCGACCCGCTGAGGTCGGCGTCGGTCACGGCCAGGTCGAGCTTGACGTCGACCGCGGTGCCCTCGGTGCCGTCCGGGATCTTGATGGTGCCCGAGAACGCCTTCGGGTCCAACGGCTGCCCGGCCACGACGCTGACGGTCTCCGGCGGGCTGGTGACCACCTGGGTGGTCGTGCCCACCTTGAGGGTGATCTTGGAGGTGTTCACCGTCGTGACGGAGAAGCCCGGGATCAGCGGGCTCGCGCCCGGGTCGATGGTGATCGGGACGACGTCGCCGGCCTTGGCGCCGTCCGGCAGGGTGACCGTGAAGTCCTGGTTGCCGGAACCGTCGGGCTGCGGCGCCGGAGCGTCACAGTTCTCGAACACCGCCGTGGTCTTGGTCGCGGCCTGCGCCGTCCCCGCCAGGCCCACGACGCCGCCCGTCAGGGCCAGGGACAGTGCGCCCGCCCCGGCCAGAACTCTTCGTCGGAACGTTGTACTCACTGGGTCGCGACTCCTTCGTCAGACGAACCCCTCCCCCCACCCGCTGTGTGGGGGAGGCCGAGCCGGTGCGGAGGCCGACATTGACGCGTCACGGTGATGAGAAGTCAATGACTTGCTTTCTCCCGAAGCACACACAAATTGATGTCCCATCAGAACGGGTCTGACGGGACATCGGGTACCGACGGTCGGTGGCGCGGACCGGTGGCGCGGACCGGTGGCGCGGACCGGTGATGCGGGGGGTGCGGGTGGGGTTGGACTCGGTCAGGCGTTCGACCGGCGTCCGACGTGTCAGACGACTGTCAAGGGCCGACCGGGGTGCGCAGCAGCAGGTTCGCGGTCCCCACCGGGAGGCCGGTGATCCGGTTCGTCCCGGCGTCCCGCAGCAGGGCGGAGGTGACCTGCGCGGGGGACGTGGCCGTGCCGCCGGCCAGGATCAACGCGGCGACCCCCGCCACGTGCGGGGCCGCCATGGAGGTGCCGGTGGCGCGGGCGAGGGCGGTCGTGGAGCCCTTCCACGCGGAGACGACGGACACGCCCGGCGCGAAGAGGTCGACGCAACGGCCGTGGCCGGAGAACGCGGCCCTGCGGTCACCGGAATCGGTCGCGCCCACCGTGATGGCCTGGGGGACCCGGGAAGGAGAACCGCCGCAGGCGTCCTGGGCGGAGTTCCCGGCGGCCACCGTGAAGGTGATCCCGGCGGCCACCGCTCGGGCGACCGCGGAGTCCAGGGCGTAACTGCGCGCGCCGCCCATGCTCATGTTGGCCACCGCGGGCACCCTGCGGCGCAGGGCGTCCCCCACCGTCCAGTCGAGGCCGCGCACCATCTCCGACAGACGGCCGTCGCCCCTGCAGTCGGCCACCTTCACGGCCACGAGGGACACCCCCTTGGCGACCCCGTACGTGGCCCCGCCGATGGTGCCCGCCACGTGCGTGCCGTGCCCGTTGCAGTCGGTCGCCGTCTGCGACCGCACCGCGTTGTAGCCGAAGCGGGCGCGGCCGCCGAACTCCTGGTGCGCGGTGTTGATCCCGGTGTCCAGGACGTACGCGGTGACGCCCGCCGCCTTCGTCGCGTACGTGTACGAGCCGTCGAGCGGGAGGTCGCGCTGGTCGATCCGGTCCAGGGTCCAGGGCGCCCGCGGCTGTGTGTCGTCGACGTGGAACAGGGCGTCCGGTTCGACCGAGGCCACCCGGGGGTCGGCCGCCAGGGCGGCGGCGCGGGAGGCGGTCGTACGCAGGGCGAACCCGTTCAGCACGGTGTCGTAGACGGCCCGCACCTCGTCACCGGCCTTGGCCGCCTCGGCGGCGAGGGCGCGGGCGGCGGCGGGGGCGCGCGTGCTGTCCTTGAGGACCACGACGTAGGGGGCGAGGGGGGCTTCGGTGGCGGCGGCTTCGCCGGCGGGCGCGGTCGACAGGGCGGCCGTCGCCAGCAGGGCGGCGGCCGGGAGCAGCGCGGTGAATGCGGTCATGCGGCCGATGCTCGGCGAGGCCTGGGGCGGGCGCGCGGAGGGTGCGCCGAGTGGGCGCACGACACGCCGCCGCAAGGACTACGCGAAGCCCCGGGCGGACCGGCCGCCGGACCGGCCGCCGGACCGGGCGCCGGAGCGGGCGTCGGGCCCGGGGCCCGGCCCGGTGTCGGTGTCCGAGTCGGGGTCGGCGGGGGCGGTGGCCGCGGCGGGGTCGGCGCCCGCGGCGGATTCCGGGGCGAGGGACCATCCGCGCATCGTGAACACGCCCTCGTCGTGGGCCCCGGCCGAGGCGTACGTGGCCAGCGCGGCCTCGTTGTCCGTGTCGACCCCCACCCACATGCCGTAACAGCCCCGGGCCCGGGCCTCGTCGGCCAGCGCCGACGTGAGGCCGCGGCCGATGCCGCGCCGCCGGTGGCCCTCGTCCACCGAGAGCTCGTACAGGCACATCTCGGTGCCCTTGTCGGGGTGGCTCATCTCCACGCCCGAGACCATGCCGACGGGCACCCCGTCCACGTACGCGATGAGCATCAGGTGCCCCGGCGCGGCCAGGAAACGGGCGGACCAGTCCTCGCGGGCCGGACCGTCGAAGAGCCTCTCGGCGGCCCGCAGTTCCGCGGTGGTCAGAGCGCGGCGAATGTCCATGCCGGCCACCCTACGGGGCGGTCGGGCGGTGGCGGCCGAGTGCGGCTCCCCTCACCGCCCGGCCAGGGCGAGCGCCGCCGCGTACCCGGCGGGGGCCGACAGGTCGCACAGGGTCCAGCCGGTGACCGGGGCCGGGGTGGGGCCCGAGCCGACGTACGGATCGGCCAGGCCGAGGGCCAGGCCGGTACCGGTGGCCTTGAGGTACGCCTCCTTGCGGGACCACAGCCGGGCCATCGGTACGCGTCGTTCCGCTTCCGGCAGCGCGAGGAGTTCCGCCGTCTCCGCCGGGTGCAGGGTCCCCAGGACGTCGGCCACCGCCTGCCCACTCGGTACGCCCTCCACGTCGACCCCCACCGGCGCCCCGGCGAAGGCCAGGTACGCCAGGTCCCCGCTGTGGGACAGCGAGAAGTGCACCGCGCCCCCCGCGACCGCGGGCCGGCCGTGCGGCCCGCCACAGCACGGGCAGTCCTCGCGGACCAGCGTGACCTTCTCCGGAGCCAGCCCCAGGTAGCCGCCGAGCAGCGCGCGCAACCCCAGGTGCGAGGCGACGTAACGGTGTCGGTCGCCGGGGCGCAGCAGCCGGTCCGCGCGATCCCGTTCGCCGGCGTCGAGCACCGCCGACGCCTCGGCGACCGGGTGGCCGCCGACCACGTCACGCGTGGTGTCCAGGGCCCACACGGCAACGGCCGCGCCCGCGGGGAGCGCGCCGAGTCGCGGCGCTTCACCGCCGAGTTGATTCACTTCCTCGCTCACCTGACCAGGGTAGACGAGGCACCCACCGCCCTGGATAACCTCGTCCTGGATTCGTCGTACCGCAGACCGGGGGAACACACCATGCTCAGTGCCGTCGTCACGCCGGAAGGCGACCGGATCCGTTGGGCCGAACTGCCCGGCGAGGAACCGGCTCGCGTGTACCTGCACGGGCTCGGCGCCACCTCGCCCGCGTACTTCGCGGCGAGCGCCGCGCACCCCCTGTTGGCCGGACGGCGCTCCCTGCTGGTCGATCTGCTCGGGCACGGGATCAGCGACCGGCCGCAGGAGTTCGACTACACGTTGGAGGCGCACGCCGACGCGCTGGCGGTGGCGTTGGGCGAGGCCGGTGTCGTCGGGGCCGAGGTGATCGCGCACAGCATGGGCGGGGCCGTGGCCATCGTGCTGGCCGCCCGCCACCCCGAGCTGGTCTCCCGCCTCGTGCTGGTGGACGCCAACCTGGATCCCGCGCCGCCCGGGGCCACGGCCGGCAGCAGCCGGATCGCCTCCTACACCGAGGAGGAGTTCCTGGCGGGCGGCTGGGCCGAGGTCCGCGACCGGGTCGGCCCGCACTGGTGGGCCACCATGCGGCTGGCCGGCCGGACCGGCCTGTACCGCACGGCCGTGCACCTCGCGGCCGGCACCACACCCACGATGCGCGAGCTGCTGCTGGAGCTGAAGGTGCCGCGCGGCTACCTGTTCCCGGCGGCGGACGGGCCACTGCCCGGCGCCGACGCGCTGGAGGCCGCGGGGGTGGTGGTCGTACCCGTACCCGACTGCGGGCACACCATCATGCTGGACAACCCGCAGGGCTTCGCCCGGGCCACCGCCGCGCTCCTCGACGACAAATCTCCCAACCTCTAGGAGTGCAGGCTGTCGACGGCTTCTTCGACGGTGGGCTGGAAGGTGAAGAGCTGATCGAGACCGACGATGCGGAAGACGTGCATCAGCTCGGCGTTCAGTCCGACGATGAGCAGGGGCGCGTCGACCTTGTGCGCACGGTGGTAGGCGCCGACGAGCACGGTGATGCCGGTGGAGTCGCAGTAGGTGAGCGCGGAGACGTCGATCAGCACGGGGACGTCCGGGCCGAAGGGCGTCTCCTGGATGACCCGGGTGAGCTCCGGCGCGGTGTGGTGGTCGAGTTCGCCCACCACCGCCAGCACGGTGGCACCGCGGGAGTGGGTGTGGCGGGTGGCGGTCAGAGTGTGGTCGGTCACCTGTGCTCCTGGGCGCGTGGCGGTGTGCGGCGGGGCGGGACGGACAGGGCGAGCAGCGCGGTGTCGTCGCTCACTCCGGTTCCCAGATCGGCGAAGAGGCTGTGCACCGTGGCCAACAGGCTGTCGGCTCCTCGCGTGGCGTGGGTGGACAGATGGCGGGCCAGCCCCTCCTCGCCGAGCATGCTGCCGTCCTCGGTGCGGGCTTCGATGAGCCCGTCGGTGTACAGCAGCAGCGCGTCACCGGGGGCGAGGCGGGTGGTGGCCTGCACGAAGTGCGGGTCGGGCAGCAGCCCGATCAGCTGGCCCCCGGTGGTGGACACCGGTTCGACGGTGCCGTCCGCCCGCACCGCCAGGGTCGGGGGGTGGCCGCCGCCGGCCAGCGTGACGGTGAACGACCCGTCGGCCGCGGCGTCGAGCACACCGAACACGGCGGTGCAGAAGCGGGGGTTGTCGCCCTGGTACTCGCCCTTGAGGACCGCGTCGAGGTTGGCCAGCGCGGTGCAGGGGTCGGGGTCGTAGATGGCGGCGGCGCGCAGGGTGTAGCGGGTCAGGGAGGTCAGCGCGGCGGCGTCGGCGCCCTTGCCGCACACGTCGCCGAGGAAGAACGCCCAGCGGCCGTCGTCCAGGGGGAACAGGTCGTAGAAGTCTCCGCCCACCTCGTCCACGGAAGCGGTGTGGTAGGCGGCGGCCGCGTGCAGTCCGGGCACCGTGGGAAGGGCCGGCGGCAGCAGGGTGCGCTGGAGGGTGCGGGCCAGGCGTTCGGCGTCCGCGCGCCGCGCGCGTTCGGCGGCGACCGTGTGCAGGGCCGACAGGCGCAGTTCGAGTTCGTCCATGACGAGCGCGGCCAGGTCCTGGAGGGTCGCGAGCTGAACCTCGCCGGGGTGGCGGGGGCGGGTGTCCAGGACGTTGACGCTGCCCAGGTGGTACCCGTCGGCCGTGGTGATCGCCGCCGAGGCGTGGAACCGTACGCCCGGCTCCCCGTGGACGAGGGGATCGGCGGCGGTGCGCGGGTCGGTGAGGGCGTCGGTGACGACGTACGGCTCGTCCCCCGGGACGGCGCGGGCGCTCGGGTCCACCTCGCGCGGGACCTCCCTGACGCCCTGTAGGCCGTGCGCGGCCTTGAACCACACCCGGTCGCTGTCCACGATCGCCACGGTGGCCATGGGGACGTCGAAGATGCGGGCCGCGAGGGCGGCGATCTTGTCGAAGGTCCCGTCGGACGGGGTGTCCAGGACCGCGTAACGGCGCACCGCGGCGATCCGCCGCCGCTCGTCCTGCACCGCATCCGCCACGTCCCGGTGGACGGCGTACTCGGTCCCCGTCATGTCGCCTCTCACACCGTCTCGTTGGCCGTGCCCCCTCGGCCGGGGCGCAGCTGTCCTATTCTACGGATCACGTCAACGAGCTCCTCCGGATCGCCCGACGGCCGGGTGGGTGGCTCAGGTCGTCACGGCCATGGCTCGGAGAAGGACAGCACCAACACCGCCGGCGGGCCCCGCTCGGGCATCGGCCGTCGTGAACGAAGGGGTGGACAGTGACGCGTTCCGAGGATCCCGGGCCGCGGGCATCGGCGGCGGCCGGAACCGATGTGTTCGCCGCCGACGAGATGGTCGGCCGGGACCTGGCCCTGGTGGACTGGGCGGCGACCACCCCGCTCGGGGATCCGCAGGGTTGGCCGCAGAGCCTCAAGACGACCGTCAGCATCCTGCTGTCGTCGAAGTTCTCGATGTGGATGGCCTGGGGACCGGAACTCACGTTCTTCTGCAACGCCGCCTACCGGCGCGACACCCTGGGCCGGAAGTACCCGTGGGCGCTGGGACGACCGGCGAGCGAGGTCTGGGCGGAGATCTGGGACGACATCGGCCCCCGCATCGACACCGTGCTCACCACCGGCGAAGCGACCTGGGACCAGGCGCTGCTGCTGTTCGTGGAGCGCTCCGGATACCCGGAGGAGAGCTACCACACCTTCTCCTACAGCCCGTTGCGCGACGACGCCGGGCAGGTGGTCGGCATGCTGTGCGTGGTCAGCGAGGAGACCGACCGCGTCATCGGCGAACGACGGATGGCCACGCTGCGCGACCTCGGCTCCGACCCCAGCGTGGTGCGCACCGAGCAGGAGATGCTCGACTTCGCCCGCCTGCAACTGAGTCGCAACCCGCACGACCTGCCGTTCACGCTGACGTACCTCTTCCACGAGGACGGCAGCGCCGCGCTGGCCGCGGCCACCGGAATCCGCGGTGACCACCCCGCCGCGGTGGAACTCCTCCCGCCGGACTCCGAGGCGGTGTGGCCGACGGCCGCCGCGGCCCGGGGCGAGTCCGCGCTCGTGCCGTTGGACGGCGCCGTGTTCGCGGACCTGCCGACGGGGGAGCGGACCGAAGCGCCCCTCCAGGCACTGGTGGTGCCGTTGCGGCAGCAGGGCGGCGACCCGTACGGATTCATGGTGGTCGGCCTGAACCGCTACCGGGACCTGGACGACGGGTACCGCGGCTTCGTGGAACTGGTCGCCGGGCACGTCGCCACCGGGGTCGCCAGCGCCCGCAGTTACCAGGCACAGCAGCGGCGCGCGGAGGAACTCGCCGAATTGGACCGGGCGAAGACGACGTTCTTCTCCAACATCAGCCACGAGTTCCGTACCCCCCTGACCCTGATCATGGGACCGGTGGAGGAGCTGCGCGGCCGCCTCGCCGGCGCGGACGCGGACGTGCGCGAGGAACTGGAGGTCGTCCACCGCAACGGGCTGCGGCTGGGCAAGCTGGTCAACACCCTGCTGGACTTCTCCCGCATCGAGGCGGGCCGGATGCAGGCCGGCTACGAGCCGGTCGACCTGGCCTCGGTCACCGGTGAACTCGCCAGCGTGTTCCGTTCCGCCGTCGACCGGGCCGGCCTGGACTTCCGGGTCGACTGCCCCCCGCTGCCCGAACCGGTCTTCATCGACCGGGGCATGTGGGAGAAGGTCGTCCTCAACCTCCTGAGCAACGCGCTGAAGTTCACCTTCGACGGCTCGATCCGCGTCGCCGTGCGCGCCGAGGGCGGTGCGGCGGTGGTGACCATCGACGACACCGGGATCGGTGTCGCGGCGCAGGAGATGCCCCGGCTGTTCGAACGGTTCCACCGCATCGAGAACGCCCGCTCCCGGTCCAACGAGGGCAGCGGTATCGGCCTGGCCCTGGTGAAGGAACTCGTCGGACTGCACGGCGGCGAGATCAGCGCCACCTCCACCGAGGGCGAGGGCACCCGGTTCACCATCCGGTTGCCCTTCGGCTCCGCGCACCTGCCCGCCGACGCCGTCCTCCCGGAGGCGGGCACCGAAGCGGCCCTCCTCGCGGCCGACCCCTTCGTACGGGAGGCCCTGCGCTGGCTGCCCGGCGGACAGAGCGCGCAGACGCCCGCCGCGGTCGAGGGCGTCGAGGAGAGCGTCGACGGACCGACCCGCGGCCCGGCGCTCCAGGTCCACGTACTGGTCGCCGACGACAACGCCGACATGCGCGAGTACCTCAGCCGCCTGTTGCTCGGCGCCGGTTACCGGGTCAGCACGGTCAACGACGGCCGGCAGGCGCTGGGGGCCGTACGCGCGAACGCCTTCGACCTGGTGGTCAGCGATGTCATGATGCCCCACCTGGACGGCCTCGCCCTGGTCGCGGCGCTGCGGGCCGACCCGCGCACCGCCTCGGTCCCCGTGCTGCTGTTGTCCGCCCGGGCCGGGCAGGAGGCGTCCATCGAGGGCCTGCAGGCCGGCGCCGACGACTACCTCGTCAAACCGTTCGCCGCCGCCGAACTCCTCGCCCGGGTCAGGGCGAACATCGAACTGGCGCGGCTGCGCAACCACCACTCCCGCTGGCGCACCGCGCTCGTGGACTCCCTGCAGGAGGCCTTCTTCGTCTGCGACGAGGACGGCGCCGTCATCGAGATCAACGCGGCCTTCACCGACATCCTCGGCTACGGCCCCGAAGGCCTGCCCTACCGGCCGATCCACCCCTGGTGGCCCGACGCGGCCACCGACGCCGAGGCGCACCGGCAGGTCGGCGACGCCTTCGCCCTGCTGATGGGCAGCACCAAGGGCTCGTACACCATTCCGATAACCCACCGCGACGGCCACCGGCTGTGGGCGACGGCCACCTTCAACGAGGTCGACGATCCCGACACCGGGCGCCGCGTGACCGTCGGGACCTTCCGCGACGTCACCGCCGAGCACTACGCCATCCAACGCGAGAGCGCCCTGGCAGCCCTGGCCACCCGCCTGTCCCGGGCCACCAGCCTGCCCGAGGCACTGGCCGGCGCGCTGGACGAACTGAGGAAGCTGTGGCGCGCCCGGTGGGTCCTCGCCGCGGTCTTCGACCGCGGCGACGAACCCGCACTGACCTCCACCGACGCCTCGCTCGCCTGGCCGGAGCTACCCGCCGGACGCCGCGAAATGCTCGAAGGGCTGCGCCAAGGGCCAATCCTGACCCCCGTCGCCGACCACACGGGCGCCGGCATCCTGCTGGAGTTCCCCGACGGTCCGCTCGTCCTGTGGATGGACCTGGGCGAGAACCGGCCCTTCACCGGCGAGGACCAGCTGCTGCTGTCCCTCCTGGCGGGACACCTCGCCCAGGGACTGAATCGCGCACACCAGTTCGACCAGCAGCGCGAGACCGCCATCGCCCTGCAACGCGCCATCCTGGGCCCCTCCCGACTGCCCGACGGCTTCGCCGTCCGATACGAACCCGCGACCCAGCCCCTGGAGGTCGGCGGCGACTGGTACGACACCGTCACCCTGCCCGACGGCCGCATCGGCATCGTCGTCGGCGACTGCGTCGGCCGGGGCCTCGAAGCCGCCAGCGTCATGGGCCAACTGCGCAGCGCCTGCCGCGCCCTGTTGCTCCAGGACGCCAGTCCCGCCCAGACGCTGATGGCCCTGGACCAGTTCGCCGCCGGTGTGCCGGGCGCGACCTGTACCACCGTCTTCTGCGGCGTCCTCAACGCCGACACCGGGCAGCTGACGTACTCCAGCGCCGGCCATCCGCCCGGCATCCTCGCCCACCCCGACGGCACCACCCGTCTCCTTGAGGACGGACGCTCCCTGCCGCTGGCCGTCCGGCCCGGCAACCAGCGCCCCGAGGCCTCCTGCACCATCCCGGCGCGGTCCACCCTGCTCCTGTACACCGACGGGCTCGTCGAACGCCGCCGCCGCCCGCTCAGCGCGGGCATCGACCAGGCCAGCGAAGCCCTCCAGGACGGCCGGGACACCGCGGTCGACGACCTCGCCACCCACGTCATGTCCCGGTTGGCCCCCGCGGACGGCTACGACGACGACGTCGCCCTGCTGCTCTACCGCCACCCGGCCCCGCTGGAGATGTCCTTCCCCGCCGAGTCGTCCCAGCTCGCCCCCGTCCGCAAGACGCTCCGCGGCTGGCTCGACCAGTGCGACCTGCCCCCCACCACGGTGCAGAACGTCCTGGTCGCCGCGGGCGAGGCGTGCGCCAACGCCATCGAGCACGGTCACCGCGACGCCCCGGGGGACACCATCTACTTCCGGGCCGAGGCCTATGTCGACAATCTGCACCTGACCATTGCCGACACCGGCCGCTGGAAAGCCCCCCAGCCGGAACTCAACACCCACCGCGGCCGCGGGATGGGCCTGATGCGCGCGCTGATGCAGCAGGTCACCATCACCCCCGGCCCGTCCGGGACCACTGTCGACATGCATACGAGGATCGCCTGATGACCACTCCCCTGACCCTCACCCCCGGACGGCGGCCCGACGGTACCGCGCTGCTGACCGCTGTCGGCGAGATCGACATGAGCAACACCGGGGAACTGGCCGCCGCCCTCGCGGGCACGGACGGCCCCCTGGTCCTCGACCTCAGCGGCGTCGAATACCTCGACAGCGCCGGTCTCAGCGTGCTCTTCCCGCACGCCGACCGCATCGAGCTCGTCGCCAACCCCCTCCTGGAACCCGTCCTGACGATCTCCGGCCTCACCGACCTCACCACCATCCACGGCGGCTGACGACGGGCGACGACGCTGTGGGCGGTGACGCCGGTGACGGCGGTGCGGGCGGCTGATGGCTGACGGTCCCCGGGCCGCCGTCAGCCGCTCGTCCGCACCGCCTGGACGGCCGCCGGGGCGCCGTCCCCCGACTCGACACCGGGGGACCGGGTCCCGTCGGTCCAGGCATAGACCTTCTTGCCGCGCACCGAGACCTGGTACTGGTGCGTGCCCCGGCACTCGGTGCGCTCGTCCTTGCGGGTGTCGCCCGGCCACCACCGGGCGCCCAGGTGGGGGCTGCGCACCGCCTTGGGGGCGCCGGTCGTGCACCGCGGGCCGTCCAGCGGGGTCTCGCCCAGCGTGAACCGGATCAGCCGGGCCTCGCCGGTGGTGCGCGCCTGTATGCGTATGTCGGTGGCGTCCTTCGGTATCCAACCGGGCAGGGCGAACGCCCGCCCGCCTCTCGTCGGCGCGTCCGCCGCGGTCGCGAAACGCTTGCTCCTCTCCTTGAACACACGGTCGTTGAGGGTTTCGGTGACCGGGTTGGGCGGGAGGTTCGGCAGCGCGAAGGCGGCGGTGGCGAGGGCTCCCACGGTGGCGGCGGCGATGACGAGAGGGCGGCGTTTCATGGTCACAAGTGTTCAGGCCCGGGGGCGCCACGCGCGTCCCTCCCCAGGACGAACCAGGAGTCTGCCGGAAGTCTGACACGGCCTCATACCTGAGAGCGGCTCACCCACGCCCACCAGGCGTCCCTCACCACGTACGACGCCCGTCCCTCACCACGTACGACGCTCGTCTGCGCACGCTCCGCGGGCGACGTCCTACGCTGGACGGTACGAGCAGTTCGTCGTACAGGGGCCTCCGCGAGGGGCGAGGGTCCTCATGTCCGAGGAGGAACCGTGACCGAGCGCAAGCCGACGGGCGTCAGCATCGAGTCCTGGGTGGACCGGCAGATCCGGGAGGCCGCCGACCGCGGCGAATTCGAGAACCTGCCGGGCTACGGCAAACCGCTGGCCTCGCTCGACGCCCCGTACGACGAACTCTGGTGGATCAAGGGCAAGCTGCACCGCGAGGGCTTCTCGCCGCTTCCCCCCTCGCTCGCGCTGCGCAAGGAGGCCGAGGACGCGGTGGAGGCGGTCCGGGCGGCCCGGTCCGAACGGCAGGTGCGGGACATCCTCACGGCGATCAACGAGAAGATCGGCAAGGCCCTGCGCATGCCCCCGCCCGGGCCACCCCTCAACCTGAACGCCTTCGACGTCGAGGCCGAGGTCGCGACGTGGCGCGCGGCCCGCGAGGCCGCCGCGACCGGCCGGAACCCCGAGCCCCCCGGGAGCCCGGACGCCTGACCCGCCCGCCCCGGCCCGCCCGCCCCGGCCCCCGAGCCCAGCCCCTGAGTTCCGACCCCCGCGCCTCACCCGCCCAACGCGGCACGCGCCTCGGACCGTACCTGCCGCACCAGGCGGCCCAGCTCCGGTTCCGACGCCGAGTCCAGGTCGACGAACGCCGTGAGCCTCAGCAACCGCGTCAGGCTCTCCCGGAGCACGGCACGAGAGGCCACGCCAGGAGAGGCCGCCGTACGAGAGGCCGCCGTACGAGAGGCGGCCGTACGAGAGGCGGCACCGCCGCCCCCCTCGTCGTCCCGATGGGCCCGGACGATGGCCCGCACCAGCGCGGGCGACCCGGCGAGTGCGGAGCGCCGCGCCATGACCTGGTCCAGATCGGCCTCGCCGAGCACGTCCAGCAGGTGGTACGGGTCGTCCGCCGTGTCGTCGCGGAGCACGTGCGCGCGGGTCCACAGACGGGCCAGGGCGTGCCGGGTCAGGTCGGTTCCCTTGAACCGATCGGCCACGTACCGGTTGCCCGCGTCGGCCGGCCACCGCCAGGCACAGACGTCCGGCAGGAGCACGAGCGCCAGGAACGCCCACACCTGCCGCTGCGCGGCCTCGCCGGGCACCATCCGGCACCCCTCCCGCAGCACCTGCGCCGTCCCGCGGTCGAAGGCGGTGCGTTGCGCAGCGGACGGGGAGGCCGGGAAACCCTGGTCGCGCGCCACGCGCAGGACCGAGCCGCGGAGTTGGTCGAGCTCGTCGCGGGTCACCCGCCGCCCGCCCGTGGCCGCGTACACGGCCCGCGAGGAGTGGTTGGCGGCCATGGACGCGTGTCCGCCCGCCGGCGCCTCGTGGAGCATGCGGAACCGCCGCTCCGTCTCCCCGGGCAGCAGACGCGGATAGAGGAGACTCATGACCCGGCTTTCGGCGTCCTCGCTCGCGCTGCGGCTCATGACGTGGCCTCCCTGTCCGTGAGGAACCGGACACCGGAGTGGACGTCGGCACGGAACCGCGAGGGGTCCCTGCGTCGATCGTCCCGGAGCCGTTTGATCGCCTGCTCGGCGGACTCGGTCGGCCGTGACAGGTACGTGCGCACCAGCGCGCGCACGAGCCCCGCCATCGTCAGGTCGCCGTCGGGGTCGTCGGACGGCGTCTCGTCGACGAACGCGTCGTCGTCCAGGGCCCGTCCGACCAGGTCCGTCACGATGTCGGCCTCCAACATGCTCCACAGCATCCCCGCGAGCTCGCTGCGCGAGGCCTCCATCGCCTGCTTGACCGCGGGATGGTCCTCGTTGAGGAGGACGAGCAGACTGCCCATCGCGGCCTGCTGCCAGTCCCCGCCGTCCATGCTCACGTACCAGGCCGAGCCGGCCGGGAGCCCGGCCTCCCCGAAGGACACCGGCGCGATCGGCAGCAGACCGGCGCCGCCCTCCAGGTGGACGCGTACCTGATCGCTCCACAGGATGGAGCCGCCGCGGGCCGCCACGAACGGCTCGGTGGTCGGCAGGTCGCCGGCGAGGACGACGAGGGTCTCCACGGTCAGGAAACCGCCCAACTCGCGGCTGTCGGCCGAGATCCGCACCTCGCAGGTCGTCCGGTCCTTGCGCGGGGGGAGGTCCTGCGCGAAGGCGGAGGTGCGCAGCAGCGACGTGGACGGCCAGTGGCGCACGCACAGGCGCAGCGGCGCGTCGGGTGGCAGCCCGCAGTCCGCGCGCAGCTCGGCGAGGTCGATCTCGACCAGCCGGGCGAGCGTGAGGTCCGCGGCGTAGTCCCAGGCGGGCAGCGCGGCGGGCACGGGGTCGCCGGCGGTGTCACCCCACCTCCACTGTCCGGCGCGGATCCGGTCGAGGGGTCTGCGGTAGGGCCAGACGCGCACGCTCATGCCCGCCCCACCACGTTGATGTCGACCAGTGCGTCGGCGACGGCGGTGACGATCAGGTCGACCTCCGTGGCGTCGCCGGCGTGGTAGAACACCTCGCCGGCCACGACGGAGCCGTCCGACGGCAGGCGCCAGCCGTGCACCTCGGGAGGCGTCACCCCGGTCGGAGACGTGCCCTCCGCGACCCCGTCACCGGTGAGGACGCGCACCGCGCCCTCCACCCGGTCGGGCCCGTGGATCCGTACCCGTTGCACCACGTACGGCCTTCCGTCGATCACCTCGAAGCGCGGTCCGGCGACCAGGCTCGGCCGCCGAACACCGGACCGCCCGCCGCCCGGACCCGTACCTCCGACCGGGGCCGCGCCGCCGGCGCCTCCGGCGGCGACGCCGGGGCCGGTCGCGCCCGCCGGTGGCCCGCCCGGGCCCGCCGTGTTCCCGCCGGTTCGCGCCGTGCCGGGATGCGCGCCGGACAGCAGCACCGCGGCGCCCGTTCCGCCCGGCCCCGCCAACAGGTGGCCCAGGCGCTGGGCCACGGAACCCAGCGCGTACGTGCCCACCTTGACGGCCCTGCGGGCCTGGGCGCCGCTCAGCCGGTCGCACTGTTCCTTCAGCCGCCGGCCCGCGGTCCGTACGAACGTCGCCTCGCGGCCCTGCAACTGCTGGTACTCCCACGCGTCGTGGGTCGGCGGCTCCGCCCGGGCGAACGTCTCGTCGAGGTCGCCCGACACCTTGAACACCGCCGCGTACCCGGCATCCGGATTCGACCGCTCGGGACCCGGGTGGTAGCGGACCACCAGCTCCGGTCCGCGCAGCAGACAGACGTGCCGGGGCGCGCCCTCGACACCCAGCTCACGCGCCGCCGGGGAGGTCACGAGGGCGCCGTAGGTGTAGGCGTGGGCGAAGTGACCCAGGTCCTTGTGCGGCCTGCCGCACGACAACACCTGACCCGTACCGCCCACGACCTCGCGGTACGCGCCCGCGAAGAAGGCCAGGGCCGCGTCGGAGCCCTCGTCGGGCACCGGGACGTCCGCGCCGTTCGCCGTGACCGTGACGCTCATGCGCCGGTCCCGGTCGGTGAGCGTGATGGGCCACAGGTTCCAGGCCGCGGCGTCGGCGAGGTAGCTGCCCGCCTCGGCCACGGACAGCTCGGGGGTGGTGTCCGAGTCCGGCAGCGTGGGGTCCGTGAGGTCGGGGTCGACCACCACGAGCGTCGTACCGGTCTCCTCGCCCGCGAACCCGGGTATCCCCAACTCGTGCGCGGCGGCGTCCGCGCGGGCGTCCAGCAGCGGTTCGCAGTGCTCCGACTCCGGCAGCCCCCACCAGTGCCGACCGGTGTACCGCGTCTCCCCGTCCCAGAACGACTCGCGGATCGCGACGCCGATGAAACGCGAACGCACCCGCCCGTCGTCGTCCCGGAACCGGGTGTGGGCCAGGACGCAACCGACCTTCGACATCCGGAACAGGGCGCTCTTGCCGTAACCGAACGTGCCTCCGCTGGACGAGCCCGTGCCCCCGTCCCGGTCACCGCTGTTCAGGACGAACCGCGCCCACTCCCGCCGGGCGGTCTTCCCGGCGTCGGAACGGGTCGGACCGGCGAGCCCCATCGTGCCCCGGTCGGATATCGCGAGGTAGCGCGGGGACTTCGCCAGGGAGAGCGGGCGGAACATCGCGCCGGGCCGGGCGTTGCCCGACGATCCGGTGGAGAACAGGCGGCGCCAGGCCGCGCCGTGGCCGGCGCCGACGGTAGCCAGGTCCAGCCTGAAGCGCACGACGGCCTGATCGGGCAGGCGGGCGTCCCAGGAGTTCTGGGCCGCTTCGCGCACGAGCAGCGTCAGCGGGGAGAGACCGGGGCTGCCCAGTTGGCTCAGCAGACCGCGCGCGGTGATGCCGCCGTCGGCCCGGAAGGGTTGTGCGTACCAGCCGGGCTCGGTCACAGGTCGGCCCCCAGCCGCTTCAGCACGCGCTCCGGCTCGGCGGTGTGCGCGACGGTGTTCAGGTCTATTCGATACTCCACGCCGCGGACCCCGGCGGGCGCGGCTCCGCCCACGAAGCTCCCGGGGACGACGCGGGGGAAGTCTCCCGACACGTCGTACCAGCGCTGTTCCGCGGTGAGGAACCGGACCCGGTCGATCGTGGACCCGTCGCCACCCGGCAGCCCGAGCGCCGTCAGCCGCGTCTCGAAGGCCCCGAGGTCGTCGATCCGCTCGCGGCACGCGGCGAGCAGGTCCGGTACGGAGCGCGCCCCGGGCGCCGTCGACTCGGTGACGCGCGACCACGCCAGCGTGAGCGTGCCCCCCGTCGGCGTCTCCAACTGGTCGACGCCGTGCACGTGGACGACGCGACCCTCGGCGGCGACGCCGGCCTTGACCTCGATGGCGTGGTGCGCGCCCCGGAAGTCCTGCGGACATCCGAGCGGGCCCAGCCAGGCCCGCACGGCCTGCGGGTTCACGTCCAGCAGGGCCTCCAGTACGCGGAGCTCGGCGAAGAGCCCGGCCAGTCGCGGCACGGTCCAACTCGTGGACGCCCCCGCCAGCAACAGCCTCCAGGCGTGCAGCGTACGGACGATGAGGGAGGGCGCCTGATCCGGTTCGGCGAGGATCAGCCCGGCCAGGTCCGCGACCAGCCCGGTGAACGTCCCGGCGAGATCACGCCTGAGGCAGGCGATGTCCGCGTAACGCACCGGAAGGCCGTCGTCGTGCGACAACGTCCGGGTGGTGAGGCGGACGCCGGCGCTGCGCACGTCGTCCTCGACCCCGGCCGCCGGCCCGATCGGCACCAGCAGGTGACGCAGGCCGTCGCCGTCGAGACCGAGGCGGAGCGCGCCGTGGGGGGTGTCGATCTCCAGCTTGGCCGTGATCACCGCTTTGGCCGTGATCACCGAGCGGTCGTGCCCGGGATCGTGGGACACGGCGCCGCCGGACCCCCGGCCGCCGGAGACCGGGCCGCCGGACGCCGCGCCGGCGGCCCGCCGGTCGAGCAGGCTCCACTGCGACTCGAACAGTTCACGCAGCCGGACGGTCGCGGCGGACCACGGGCGCGCGGTCACGCGGCGCCCTCCGGCCCGCCGTCGAGGTCCTGTTCGAGTACGGAGATGTCCTCGTCCTCGTCCTCGCCCGCCATGGGGAAAACGCGCGAGAGGTCGGCCTGGAGGTAGTCGTACTCGACGCCGAGGTCCACTCCACCGGTCGGCGCCGGGAAGACCAGGGCGGCGCCCCAGACGATGTCGCCCGGCGCGTCCAGCGGCGCCCGACCGACCACCGCCCGCTCCTGTCCCGTCCCGCCGCGCACCGGGACCGGGGCCTTGGCGTCGATCGGGTACAGCAGGATCAGCCCGCGCTCGGGCTGCTGGGACGTCCGCAGCCGCTGGAGCAGGCTGCGGTTGACCTCCTTGCCCTCGGGAACGTCGAGGTCCAGCGCCTCGTCCCGGGAACCGGTGAGCGTCTTGATGTCGGCGACCGGGTCGTCCACGCCGAGGTCCAGCCGGGTACGGACCACGGGATCCACCGCGCCGCCGTGGGGCAACCCGATCAAACCGCCGCCGACGGGCCGCTTCCCGACGACTCCCACGTTCCAACTGACCAGGCCGCCGGCCTTGCTCCGCTTGCCGATGTACCCGGTGAGCAGGTCGCGGGCGGCGTCGAGGGCCTTGGGATGGAACCTGTACTCGTCGACGAAGGAGAGGACGTGCTCCACGGGGATCCCGCGCCACAGGGCCCGACCGGCGCCGGTGTTCGCGTCGAGGCCGCCCTCGCGGTGGGCCGCGGCCAACAACCGTGACACCGCGTCCGCGTTGTCCGCGTGCCACCGTTCGTCCTCGACGGTCTTCTCGCAGGGGAAGTAGCGGCTCTCGACGAGTTGACCCCCGTAGGAGGCGGCGCCGCGCACGGCCCCCTTGGACTTCGCCGGAGAGGTCACCTTCATCTTCGGGTGGGACCTGATGCGCACGGCCATGTCCAGCGGGGTGAGGTGCTCGGTGATGTACCGGTCGATCTCGACGCGCATCTCCGCCTCGACCGTCGCGAGGTGCGTGAACCAACGGCGCGTCTCGGCCGGCATGAAGATGCGCGGGAGGTCCTCGTAGCCGGGGCGGTAGCCGAACCACCGCCCCATCTGGAGGAGCGTGTCGTAGACGTTGGAGGAGCGTACGAAGAAGCTGACCACGAGCCCCTCCAGGGTGAGTCCCCGGGAGAGCGTGTTGCCGCCGACGGCGATGACGTTGACGGGCCCGGAGTCGTAGTCGAGACGATCCGTGCTGCGGTAGTGGTCCATGACGATGCGCGTCCCGGAGACCACCGGCTCCAGGACGGGGAGCACGGAGGCGAAGTCGAGCGGGCCGCTCCCGCCCTGCGGCGTCACGCGGCGCGACTCCTCGTCCCAGAGTTCACGGAACTCCCCGACGACGGCGGCGTCGTCCTCCCGGATCCCCCGCGCCGCCTCGTCGCGCAGCGCCTGGAGCACGGGCTGGTACGAGTCGTGGACGCGGGTGTCGGAATGCGCGTGGATCAGCATCGAGGAGTGCCGGTCGCCCTGCCCCCGGACGTGCCGGGCGGCGGTGGCCAGCCAGAACCAGAGGACGGCCCGGCGCAACGAGGACGCCTCCTCGGGGGCGAAGTCGGCGATCGCGGACCGCTTCGCCGGTCGCAGCAGGGGGAGTTCCTCGTCCGGAATCGTCCGGATCATGTCGAGGCCGCCGGGGACCTCGGCCGGGTCCTCCAGGTCCAGGGGATTGCGGCCGAAGAGGGTCTCCGGGCCCTGGTAGTCGTCGCCGCGGGGCAGGCTCAGGATGAAGTCGCGCGGGTAGAAGTCCTCCTCGTCCACCGGGTCGACGAGGAGGTTGGCGAACGGCGTCGCCGTGTACCCGACGTAACAGACCTTGGGAATGCGCCCGATGACGTCCCGGATGAGCGGGTTGATCCTGCGCGTGGCGATGGTCGCCTGGTCCGCTTCGTCGTCGATGATCAGCGTCGGGCAGTTGACGAGCTGCTCGCGCGCCTCCTCCAGCCAGTCCCGCAGCTTCTTCAGGACCGGACCGTTCTTCTTGACCACCAGCAGCAGGCACTGGTCCTTGGACGCCAGGAAGGACTGGGCGTTCGGCGGCGGCTGGAAGTCGTGTTCCGCCTTGGTGATCTGGTGCCAGAGCGGCGGGTTGAGGTCCACGAGGTCGCGGATCAGGCGGGTCTGGGTCTGCCGGCGCAACGAGTTCGTGACGCCGGACAGGACGATGAACATGCGGTAGCCGCGGTCCGCCGCCTTGCAGCACACCGCCGTGAAGTTGCTCGTCTTGCCCGACTGCACGTGGCCGAGGACCAGGCCGCGGGAACGGAAGGTGGGGGTGGCCGGATGGTCGAGCATGGCGACGACGCGATCGGAAGCCGTGTCGATCTTCCTGACCTCGTCCCGGTCGAGATGGCGCCCCAACCGCTTCTCGAACGCGGGCCAGTTCCTGTCCCCGGCACGCGGACCCGCGTACCAACGGACGGCGTTCTCCCGCCCCACGGCGAGCGGTTCGCGCAGGGTGGCGATCTCGGTGGTGGCGGCCTCGTGGCGACGCACCATCTCCTCGATCACCTCCTCCGGTACGAGGAAGTCGTGCAACTGCTGCGTCGCCTCGTGCGGGAGCATCCCGTCGAGCATGCTCTGATAACGCGACCAGGCCGCGTCCATTTGCGGGTTCCCCACCCATGCCTCACAAGTGATCACAGTCGACCAGGTGTGTTTCGGCCTGGTCGATACGGCGTTGTTCCACGGGTCACGCTAGCGACCGACCCTGCCGACGGTGATCGATCCGCCGAAGAACGTCACGCCGACCGCCGCCACCGCCAGGACCGCCGTGACCGCCGGGAGCCGACCGCCATGACCGCCGACCGAGTGGGAGGCACCCGCCGACCGACAAGCGCCCGGCGCGCGACCGACGCGCGTGAGGCGGTCGGGACGGGCGGAGACCCTACGCGTGGACCTCGGGTCGCGCGAGGTGTCCGGAGGCGGTCGCGGGGGTGGTGCGCACACGGCTCCCGGCCTCCGTCGCAGGTGGCTGCGTGACCGATGATGTGAAAATACCCCATGCCGGACGTGTCCGGCCGGCCGTTCGGAGAGCCGGTTGTCGACCGGCGGGTTTCGGGCGGAAGGTGGAGGGCGGCGGCGGTGTCGGGCGGGGGCGGTGGGGTGGTCGTCCCAGCCGCGGTTCAGTCGGCGACGTCGACGCCGTAGGTCCGTGCGAGAGCCGCCAGACAGTGGTCGTACCCCTGGCCCACGGCGCGGAAGCGCCAGAGCGGGCCGCGCCGGTAGACCTCCGCGAGGACCATCGTCCGTTCGGTCGTGGCGGCGTCCACCGTGACCTGTGCGAGGGGCATCGCGCCCGTGCCCGCCGCCACGGTGATCTGGACCGCGCCGACCTCGCCGAACGCTGGCGCGCCGTCGATCGCGGCGCAGACGACGACCCGGTGGGCGCCCGGCGGCATGGCGGCGAGGTCGACGCCGATCGTCTGCTCGGTCGGCCCGTCGCTGAACAGCCGTACGGATCCGTCGGGGTTCTCCGGGGCTCCGTAGAAGACGAAGTCCTCGTCGCAGGTGACCTGTTCGTCCTCGTCGACGACGAAGGCGACCACGTCGATCTCGCAACGCGTCTGCTGCGCCCAGGAGGCGCCCACGTCCCAGCGCAACTCCGTTCCCGTACGGGGAAGGTCGATCACCCCGCCCCGCGGCAGGACCTGCGGGGAACGGGCCCTTCCGTCGCCGGAGGGATAACCGGTGGAGGGGCCGGCGGGAGCCGATCCGGGCGCGGTCAGCCAGTCCGCGTCGTGCGTCGGGATCAGGAGGGCGGTGATCCGGGCCATCCGCCGGTCGGCCTCGGCGCCCGCGAGGAGCACGACGTCCGTGACGCTCGCGGAGAGGTTGACGGCGGCGGACCCGCCGAGTTCGACGACCCGGCCGCGGGCCTGCGAGGAGACCGGATGGGTCCCGCCCAGGACGAGGACGCGCCGACCGGCCAACGGCCGTACTCCGGCGGGGGCTTCGACCCGACGTGCGGACGTGGTGGGAGATGTGGTTGTGGCGGGGGGAGCGGGCGTGACGGGAAGCGCGGGCGTGGCGGGGGCGGCGGTCGTGACGGAGGCAGCGATCGTGCCGGGAGGCACGGGCGGATCGGCCGGCGCGGGCCGTGCGGCCGCCGTCGCCTGGGCCGGGATCGTGGCAGTCGCGGTCGCGGCAGTCGCGGTGGCTCTCGCCGCCGCCGTCGGCCGTTCCGCCGAGGGCGGCCTCTCGTGCGGCGTCCCCGGCCGTACGTCGCCCAGCAGTCGCAGGAAGGCACGCTCGTCGACGACCGGGACGCCCTCCGCGATCGCCCGCCGGGCCTTGGTGGAACCGGAGGCGGCGTCGTTCGCGACCAGGACGCTGGTGTGTCGGCTGACGGAGCCCATCACGTTCAGGCCGGCGGCGACGGAGCGCGCCACGAGGTCTGCGCGCGCGGTCTCGGTGTCGCCGGTGATGGAGATCTTCATGCCCTGAACGAGGGGACCGCCCGCGGTCGGTCTCCCGGGGTTGCGGTACGCACAGGGAGCCTTGGGCGCCTTCGGCGCGAACCGGGGGTCCTGCCGGGGCGGGCAGGCGACCAGCGGCAGCGGAAGGTCCAGCCGAGCCGCCTCCTTCAGGGAGGCGCGCAGGATTCCGGCGAGGACCCGCGTGTCGTCCAGCGCGTCGTGCGCCCGGGTCTGTTCCACCCCGTAGTGGGCGGCCAACGTACCCAGGCGCATGTCCCGCGTCGGCGGGTCCACCCGCCGGTTGAGCGCCAGGGTGCACAGCCGCATGGCCACCGGGAGGTGCAGTCCGGCCCGCGCGAACTCGTGCGCCAGGAAGTCGTAGTCGAACTGGGCGTTGTGGGCCACCAGCACACGGTCCTGGAGCAGTTCCGCGATCCGCCCCGCGACCTGCCCGAAGGTGGGCTTCCCGCGCAGCCGCTCGGCGGTCAGCCCGTGGACGTGTACGGGACCGGGATCGCAGCCGGGGTCGAGCAGGGTCGAGAACTCGCCCGTCTGGCGCCCGTCCGGTCCGAGCGTCACCACCGCCACCGAGAGCACCCGATGTTGTCGCGGCGTCAGCCCGGAGGTCTCCACATCCACCAGCGCCCAGTCGAGGGCGTAGTCGTGCGGATCGGACACATCGGGGGCGGTGGAGACGAGACTCATGACGGAAAGGATGATCCGACATTCGTTCCGTCTTCAACCGGAATGCCGATTTGTCCCCTCCGGGACAGATGTGGGCGCACGTGGGCGGACGGCCGGCGCGGCGAACGGGTGACTGTCGCGCGTCGCCCCGCCCCCGGCCCCCCGACTCGTCGCCGGGGCCCCTTCCGTGCGCTTACGCCACTGCTACAGAGGTCTCGCTAAGTTGCCGCTGACCTGCACGAAAGCCCTCCCGTGGGGGAGGGCTTCGAGGGGTGGAGAAGTGGTGCCCCCGGCAGGACTCGAACCTGCGGCCAAGTGCTTAGAAGGCACCTGCTCTATCCACTGAGCTACGGGGGCCGGTAGGTGGCCGTGGTGGCCTGGAGCCCCGAGGTGGGGGTGGGACCGTGGGCCGTGCCGGGTCAAGGATAGGGCTCCAGTCACCTTGTCCCGGTTGCTTCACCCGCGTGCCACGATGTGGAGGTTCGGTGAAGCGGTCCCGATAATCGCAGGCAGGTGCGATTCTCGCATCGCTTTTGCGCCGCGACGCCCCGGGTGTTGTGCACTCGTTATGCCTGAGTCCCACTCGTCCGCCGTGTCCCGGGATGTCTCTCCGGGGTGGCGGTCGGCGCGCAGAGGACGTATAAGCTTCAAAAATGGTCCCACATTGGGCATTCTTCGCATGTGGTGACCTTGGATGTTCGGCCTCAGCTGCTCGATGCCCTGTCCGCCCTGCGCGACCGGGTCGCGTCCGTGCGTCTGCCGCTGCCCCTGCCCGGCGCTCCGCGCGCCCGCCAGACCAGAGCCGAGCTGCTCGCGCAGCTCGACGACTACCTCGTTCCCCGGCTGAAGGCGCCCGAGGCGCCGCTGCTCGCCGTTGTCGGCGGGTCCACCGGGGCCGGCAAGTCCACCCTCGTCAACTCCCTCGTGGGGAGGCAGGTCAGCGAGGCCGGAGTGCTGCGTCCCACGACGCGGATCCCGGTGCTCGTCTGCCATCCGGATGATCATCACTGGTTCGCGGGGATGCGCGTCCTGCCCGACCTGATGCGGGTCTGGGTGCCCCACGAGGAGGACGAGTCCCCACCCGCGACCAGGAGGATCCCCCGAGGGAACACCCACGCCACCCGCGAACTGCGGATCGAGACGGTCTCGACCCTGCCGCGCGGCCTCGCCATCCTCGACGCCCCCGACATCGACTCCCTCGTCGTCGAGAACCGCACCCTCGCCTCCGACCTCATCTGCGCCGCGGACGTCTGGGTGATGGTCACCACCGCCTCGCGGTACGCCGACGCCGTCCCCTGGCACCTGCTGCGCACCGCCAAGCAGTACAAGGCCACCCTGGTCACGGTGCTCGACCGGGTGCCGCACCAGGTGCTCGCCGACGTCTCCCGGCAGTACGGGGCCCTGCTCACCCGGGCCGGGCTCGGCGACGTGCCGCGCTTCACGGTGCCCGAGCTGCCCGAGTCGACCGGCGGGGGCGGGCTGCTCCCGGCCAGCGCCGTCGCGCCGCTCTTCGCCTGGCTCAGCCACCACGCCCAGGACCCCGCCGCCCGGCAGTACGCCGTCGGGCGGACCGCGCTCGGCGCGCTGGACTCCCTGGGCCGCCGGATGCCGGAGCTCGCCTCCGCGGTGGCCGCCCAGTACGCCGCCGCCGTACGGCTGACATCGGCCGTCACGGACGCGTACCGCCGCGAGGGGAAGCGGGTGCGCACCCGGCTCGACAAGGGCGCGGTACTGGCCGGGGACGCGCTGACCAGATGGCGCGGCTACCCCCTCGACACCACCGCCGACGAACTCCTCGACTCCCTCGCCGAGTCCCTCGCCGCGCTCCTCCAGTGCGCCGTGGCCGCCGCCGACGAGCGGATCGCGGAGGTCTGGCGGCGCGAACCGGCGGCCGCGGCGGTCCCGCTGCCCGCCCCCGATCGTGAGGCGGCGGAACGTATCGGCATGGCCGTACGGCGCTGGCGGCGCGTCCTGGAGGAACTCGCCGAGGAGGAGGTCGCACGGCTCGACAAGCAGCCGGCGCCCGATCCCGACGGCGTGGCGGCCCTGCTGGTCGCCGCCCTGCTCGGCGGCAGGCGGGCCCGCCCGGCCGGCGAGAAGCTCGCGGAGCGGATCGGCGTACAGGCCGCCGTACGCCTGCGGGACCGGGGCGGCGAACTCGTCGGGGAACACCTGGACCAGGTGCTGCGCGCCGAGCGCGACCGCCGCCTGGCCCCCCTGGAAGCCCTCGAAGTGACCCCGGAACCACAGGCCGAGCTGATCGCCGCGCTGTCCGTACTGCAGAAGGAGAGGTGACACGGTGACCGCCTTGACCGACCGAACCGAAGACCGCTGGGACGACGGACTCATCGCGCGATCGCGCCCCCGGGTCGCCGACGACGACTGGCCCGGCGGCGACAACGAGGAGGGCGACGACGCGCTCGTCCGGGCGGTCTCCGGCGCCGGAAGCGACGGCGGCAAGGCCCCCGCGCCCCCGCTCAGCCCCGAGGCGCAGGCGCTGCGCGTCCGCCTCGACGCGCTGCGCCAGCTCATCGGCCTGTCCAGGACCCGGATCCTCGACGGCAAGACCCTCGCCGAGGCCGGACGGATCCTCGACGAGGCCGCGGCGCGGCGCGGGCTCTCGGCCCAGCACACGGTCGTCGCGATCGCGGGCGCCACCGGAAGCGGCAAGTCCACCCTCTTCAATTCACTCGCCGGGGTACAGATCTCCGAAACGGGACTGCGTCGACCGACCACGGCGGCGCCCATCGCGTGCAGTTGGTCGGACGGCGCGGCCGGCCTGCTGGACCGGCTGGAGATCCCCGGCCGGCTCCGGCGCCGGCCGCGTGAGACCTCGGAGGCCGAGGCGCTGCGGGGCATGGTCCTCGTGGACCTGCCGGACCTGGACTCCGCCGTCGGCGCCCACCGGGACCACGTGGACCGGGTACTGGCGCTGGTCGACGCGGTGGTGTGGGTGGTGGATCCGGAGAAGTACGCGGACGCCGTCCTCCACGAGAAGTACCTGCGCCCGCTGGCCGGGCACGCCGAGGTGACGTTCGTCGTGCTGAACCAGGTGGACCGGCTGCCCGGAGAGTCGGCGGACCTCGTCCTGGACGACCTGCGGCGACTGCTGGACGACGACGGGATCGCCCTCGGGGAACACGGCGAACCCGGGGCGACCGTCCTCGGACTCTCCGCCCTGACGGGTGAGGGCGTCGGGGAACTGCGCGAACTCCTCGGACAGTTCACCCAGGAGAAGGGCGCGGCCACCCGACGGATCTCCGCCGACGTCGACCGGGCCGCGCAGCGCCTGAGGCCGCTCTACGTCGCCGACGGGCATTCCGGCCCCGAGATCGGGGAGGTGGCGCGCGCCGAGTTCGAGGACCGGCTCGCCGAGGCCGTCGGGGCGTACGCGGCCGGCCTGGCCGCCGAACGGGCCTGGCGGCGCAACGCCGGCAAGGCCTGCGGGACGCCGTGGCTGCGGCTGTGGCGCTGGTACGAGAGCCGACGCGCCCCGCGCTCCCTGGCCGGCCTGGCCGCCCTCGCCGCGATCGGACGCGCCTCCACGGCGACCGAGTTCCCCGTCGAGGAGGAGGTCACCGCCCGGCAGCGGGTCGAGCAGGCCGTGCGGACGGTCGCCGACGAGGCGGTCATCGGGCTGCCCGACCCCTGGGCCCAGGCGGTCCGCGAGACCGCGGTGCGCGGCGCCGAGCGGCTGCCGGAGGCACTGGACGAGATCGCGGTGACCCTGGGCACGGCGATCACGGTGCCGCGCGTCAAACCGCCGCGCCCCGGCTGGTGGCCCGTCGCGGTGCTGGCCCAGGCCGCGATGACGCTGCTCCAGATCTACGGCGGCCTGTGGCTGGTCGGGCAGATCGCCGGGGTCCTGCGACCGCACCTGATGCCACCGGTGCTGCTGATGGTGGCGGGCATCGTCGGCGGGCCGCTGGTCGAATGGGCGTGCTCGCTCGCCGCCCGGGGCCCGGCCCGCAGGTACGGGCAGGACGCGGAACGCCGGTTGCGGCAGGCCGCGGCCGGGTGCGGACGGGCCCGGGTGCTGGAGCCCGTCGCGGCCGAGCTGCTGCGCTACCGGGAGGTGCGCGAGCAGTACGCGACGGTGGCGAAGTTTTCCACAACCCGTCAGTAGTCCACAGGCCCGAGCGGGATCCGGGTCGCCGGGCCAGCATGGTCGTACCTCGTGCGGACGGTCCGCACGGGTGCGGCATGCGGGGGAGGGCGACCGGGATGAACGACACCCTGGTGACACTGGTGGGACACGTGGCGACGCGGATCGACTTCAAGGAGACGCCGACCGGCCCGTCGGCGAGGTTCCGGTTCGCCGTGACGCCGAGGTACTTCGACCGGCGGACGGCCACCTGGTCGGACGCCGCGACCAGCTTCTTCACCATCTGGGCACGACGGACCCTCGCGTTGAACCTGGCGAGCTCCGTGGCCGTCGGCGAACCCCTCGTGGTGCACGGAAGGCTGCGCGTCCGCGACGATCCGCCCGACGGGGACGGGGAACGCTGGTTCTCCGCGGACATCGAGGCCGTCGCCATCGGACACGACCTCAATCGGGGGACGGCGGCCTTCCGGCGCGTCGTCAAAACGGACACCCCGCTGATGGCGGCTCAGAAGGCGGCGGTGGTCTGAGTGTTCGAGGCGGTTAGGATTCCCCGGTACTCACGGGCACTTGGGTCCTCGGCACCCGGGTCCTCGGCCCGAAGGGGAAGACTGTGTCGATCGCTGTTCCCGCATCCTCCGTTCCCGATCCCGCGCCCGCCCTCGCCCCACCGGGCCCCGGCCCCGGCCCCGGCGCCGTTCCCGGACGGGGCTCCACGCGGCGGTCGTTGGCGACGGTGGCGCTGTTGGCCGCGGCCCTGGCCGCCACGCCCGGCCCCGCGGTCGCGGCGGACTCCGAGCCCGCACCGGGCCGGGCCCCGGAGGGCGCGAGCGCCGTGCTGGACGGGCTGAAGACCTACGGGCAGGCGGTCCTGCGCACCCGCGACGGAGCCGTACGGCAGGTCCCGGCCGGACTGCACGAGATGCGGGTGGACGGCGGCGGCATGCTCCAGACGTACGGAGTCGGCGTCGCGGGTTACGCGCAGCCCGAGGCCCGGTACACCGAGAGCGGCTGGAACGGCAGCCCGCTCGAAGGCAAGGACGGGGCGGGCCGGATCCGCTGGGTGCTGGAGCACTCCTACCCGCAGCTCAACGACCTGGCGGAACTCGCCAAGGCGGCCGGCGCCGCCCCGCTCACCGCGGAGAGCGCCGCCGCCGGAACCCAGGTGGCGATCTGGCGGCTGGCGGACGGGGCGCAGGTGGAGGCCTCCGACCCGGCGGCCGAACAGCTGGCCGACTACCTCCAACGGGAGGCGGGGCAGATGGCGGAACCCCCGCCGTCGCTGGCACTGGAACCCGGCGAGGTGTCGGGTCCGGTGACGGGACCCGTCGGCAGCCGGCTCGGCCCGGTCACGGTGCGCACCGGGGCCCAGAGCGTCACGGTCACCCCCGACGCGGCGGCCCTGGCCATGGGCGTGCGGGTGGTCGACCAGGAAGGGCGCCCGCTGACCGCCGCCGCCGACGGCACCCGGCTGTACTTCGAGGTGCCGCCGGGCACCGACGACGGGCTCGCCTCGGTCATCGTGCAGGGCTCCACGAAGGTTCCCGTCGGGCGGCTCTTCGCCAACGGCGTCCCGAACCAGGCGCAGATCGTGGCGGGCTCCAGCGAATCCGCGACCACCGCCACCGCGACGGCGCTCTGGCCGCAGCCCGAACCGGTGCCGATGGGCGCCGTGTCCGGTACGGCCGTACCGGACACGGCGCGCGACGAGACCACCACCGAGAACGAGGACTCCCCGGCCGGCGAACGCCTCGCGACCAGCGGCAGCTCGGCGGCCACCCCGGTGATCGCCTCCCTCGCGGTGGGCCTGGTGGTGCTGGGCGGCATGGTCGTCCTGCTGCTCCGCAAGCGCCCGCTGGAGGGCGAGCAGGACCAGGCCTAGGTCCTGGTGTCAAAGTGGCGCCGGTGCGGCCCGTGGTGTCCGGTGCCGTCCATCGCAAGGCGGAGGGGCGCACCCGTGTACTGGACGTACTCGGGTGCCCTGCCAAACGCGGCGAGGTGCGGCACAGGGCGCCACGGGCCGGGCGAGACTTCGACGACAGGGCGGCCTAGGGCCGCGCGCCCCGGGGTGGCCCGGGTGGCGGGTGGGGTTGGTTCCAGGTCTGCGGCGCGGGGTAGGCGCTGAGGATGGCTGAACAGGAATTGACCTGGCAGGGTGCGGTCGCGCGATGGGACCGGCAGTTGTTCGACGCGGTGGCCCGCCGGCACTGGCCCGGGGCCGACCGGGTGCTTCCCAGGTTGGGTCGGGCCGCGAACCACGGCGTCCTGTGGGGCGGGACCGCCGCCGCGCTCGCCGCCTTCGGTTCGGCCCGGACGCGCAAGGCCGCCGTGCGGGGGGTCACCTCGCTCGCGCTGGCCTCGGCGACGATCAACACCGTCGGCAAGTGGTCGGTACGACGGCGTCGACCGGTGCTGGAAGGGGTGCCCGCCGCACGGCAACTGCGCACGCAGCCGCAGACCACCTCGTTTCCCTCGGGGCACTCGGCGTCGGCCTTCGCCTTCGCCGCCGGGTTGGCGCTGGAGGCGCCGGGATGGGGTCTCGCGCTGGCCCCCGTCGCCGCGTCGGTCGCCTTCTCCCGCGTCTACACCGGCGTGCACTACCCGTCCGACGTGGTGGCGGGTGCGGCGCTCGGGGTGGCCGCCGGGTTCGTCGTACGCAGGCTCGCGCGTGACGTCCAGGAGGCCCGGGTCGTACCGGGCGACGAACGGCCGGATGCCGGGGCGCCCGCGCTGCCGGACGGCGACGGCCTGACGGTGGTGATCAACTCGGGTTCGGGCACTGCCGCCTTCGCGGGGCTGGAGGTCCTCAAGCGCCGGCTTCCGAAGGCGGAGCTGGTCGAGTGCCAGGGCGCCGAGCTGGAGTCGGAACTGGCCGCGGCGGCCTCCCGTGCCCGGGTGCTCGGCGTCTGTGGCGGTGACGGCACGATCAACGCGGCGGCCACCGCCGCGCTGCGCGCCGGGGTGCCGCTCGCGGTGTTCCCCGGCGGCACCCTGAACCACTTCGCCCTCGACCTCGGGCTCGCCGGAGCCGAGGACACCTGCCGGGCGGTGGCCGACGGACACGCGGTCCGCGTCGGCGTCGGACGCTTCACGCCCGGCCCCCGGCGACACCCCGACCCGGCGTCGGAGACGGTCCCGGCCGCCTCCGACGCGGAATCCGGTTCCGAGGCCGGGCGCGAGGAGTCGGGGTACTTCCTGAACAACTTCAGCATCGGCGCCTACCCCGAGCTGCTGCGACACCGGCTGCGGTGGGCACCCCGGATCGGGAGCGGCCCGGCCGCGCTGCTGGCCGCGTGGCGGGTGCTGCGGGCCGAGCGGCCCGTACGGCTCAGCCTGGCCGGGCGCCCGCGCAGCGTCTGGTTGCTGTTCGCGGGCAACGGCACCTACCACGGCACCGGCCCCGCCCCCCGGCGCCGTGACAACCTCGGCGAGGGGCTGCTCGACGTACGGCTCGTCTTCGGTGGCGGTCGTCCCGGCCCGCGCCTGTTGGCGGCGGCCTTCACCGGACCCCTCAGCCGGTCCCCGGTCCACACCGCCACCCGCCTGCGGAGCCTGCGGATCTCGGACGTTCCGCCGGGCACCCCCCTCGCCTACGACGGCGAGTACGCCAAGGCCCCCACCGCCTTCGTGCTCGACGAGCTGCCGGAGGCCCTCACCGTCTACCGCCCGCGCTGACGCGCCGCCCCGACCACGGCGCCACCGCCTCGACCGCAGCGCCACCGCCCCGACCATGGCGCCACCGCCTCGACCGCAGCGCCACCGCCCCGACCACGGCGCGGCCGCCCCGACCACGGCGCGGCCGCGCCGACCGCAGCGCCGCCACCGTCCCCCTGACGCCCCGGCCCAGCCCGCGCCGGGGCGCAGTCGTGGCTCGGGCGGCGGGCGCGGTCCGTCCCGCGCGTGCTCACCGGGCCGCCCCGCGGCGGGCAGCGACGGGCCGCGTCGGACGGCGACGGGCGGGCGATGGGTGGGGCCTGAGGGCCGCCCCGGGGTGCGCCCCAGGTCAGGGGGGCGTGACCTACCCATTCGCCCGCAGCTATGGACGACTGGCAAGATGGGGTGTTTCTGGCGAAAATAGATCGCGATAGGGCCCCTGACCTGCGGCGGAGCCGCCCATCAGGGGCCGTTTAGGGGCCGTGGGCCGTCTGTGGGCCGTCAGGCCGCTTCAGAGCCGCTTTGGGGGCCGCCGAACACCGCCGCGACCGCCGCCCGTGTCCGCTGCTCGCTGCTCGGCATGAGGTGCGTATAGATCCGGAGGGTGAAGCCGGGATCCGAGTGCCCCAGGTACACGCTCAGCGCCTTGATGCTCTCGCCGCTGTCCAAGAGCATGGACGCGTAGAAGTGCCTCAGGGCATGCATGCCGTCGTCCGGTGCCGCAGCGTACCGCTTGCCCCGCTCCTTCGGCCGGATGACGCCGGCGGACGCCAAGGCGCTCTTCCACACGTGGTCATCGAAGTAGCTTCGCCAGATGGCGTGGCCGACTGTGCTCGTGAAGACGAGCTGACGGGCCACCAGCGGCCCGTCAGGGGTCTTCCAAGGCAACTTCACCTCGACCGGCGGGAAGCGCGTCATGTGGGCGCACAGCGCCGCCGCGGTGACGGGGCTCAACGGCACGTCGCGGAGCTTCCCTCGCTTCGGCGGCGCGAACACGAGTGTGCCGCCTACCCGCTTGACCTGCTGCCGGACGTTGAGCCACCCCGACACCGCATCGATGTTTCCTCGCTCCAGGCCGAAGATCTCGCCCTGTCGAAGACCACAACCGCCACCGACGTCGACCATCGCAGCGAAGCGATCGGGGAGCCCGGCACGGACGGCCAGCACGCGCGTCTCAGACCACGGCTGAACAAGCCGTGGCGCAGGCTCCGGAGCCTTGACCGACTGTGCGTGGCAAGGGTTCGAACGAATCACGCCGTCGTCCTTGGCCGCGTTGAACAAGGAGGACACCGAGTCATAGATGGCTCGTCGGTACGTTGCGTTGGGCAGGGACGTCGTGAGGTTGCTCAACCACGTGCGCACGTGCTCCGGCTGGAACGACCCCATGGGGCGAGTACCCAGGTGGGGGACGGCGTGCAGGCGAATCCGCCTCTTCACCGCCTCCTGACTGACGATGTCGGTCGTCAGGCCGCCGAGCCACTTCTCGGCATACTCGCGGAACGTGATCCGTCCGGCCTTCGGGTCGAAGAACTGCCCTGCATCCATGTCGGCCTGGATCCGGGTCAGCCACTTCTCAGCTTTGGCTTTCTGCCGGTCCGCGAAGCTCTGTGACTGCTCGGTGCCGTCGGGGCCGATGTACCGGGCGCGGTAGCGCATGCCGGTGCCGTAGCGGTCGGTCTTGATCCGGCGGGTCTTGCCGTCGGGCCCGACTTCGCTCTTGTACCAGCGGTCTTGGATGTGACCTGCCACGTCATGTGCCTTTCCGGGCATGCGGAGGAGGCGGGCCCGGGTGGGCCCGCCCTCGGTGGTGGTGGGGGGTCAGGCTGCGACGCTGATGTCCGCCTGCATCTGCTCTGCGATCCAGCTATGCACCGCGCCCGGGTCGTAGCGGACATGCTTGCCGACGCGGAATCCGGGCGGGCCGGTGCGCTTCTTGCGCCACTGGTAGACGGTCTCCAGCGGGACGTCGAACAGGGCGGCGATGTCATCGGGGGTGAGGTAGCGGTCGGGGAGTCCGCCGCGCAGGAGGGCGCGGGGGTCGCTGTGGGCAGGCATGGCTCCTCCAGCGGATTTGGTGGGCGGGGAAGTGCGAATCTGTCCGAGGCCCGAATTTCTGCGTCACCGGCGTCAGGTGCGTCACTTGGTCTTCTGACCTGCGGTTTTGGGTGACATAGGACGTGGTCTTGTGTCACCGCTCTACGTCACCCGTGTCACCGGGTGACGTAGAGCGGTGACGTGGGTGACGCGTGATGACGCGGCGTTGGCTGTCTGCGTCACCGGTGTTTGTGCAGGTGACGGGCCACTTGGGGGCCGGTGGTGTCGCGGGTGACGCAGCGTCTCTTCTCTTAGGAAAAAGAGAGGGGTTTCTGTTGTGGTGGGGTGCGTCTTAGAACGCGAAGAAGGAGCCGCTGCGCGGCACGTCCCTCAGGCGGCGGCAAGCCGCCGGAACAGCAAGAGGAGCACGTCCCGCCGTGGCGGGGTGCTCCTCTTGCTTGTGCCAGGACCAATCGTGCTGGTCCGTTAGAAGGTGGCCTGCTGGGCGTTGGGCGACGGCGGGGCGGGTCATCTCGATGTAGCGGGCGGTTTTGGTGCGGCCCCAGTCGACGAGGACGCCGCGGGCGGCGAGGGTGGGTTGGAGCCGCTTGAGGCGGTCGGAGAAGACCTTGCCCGTCGTGGGCCAGCCCTTGGGGAGCGGGCGGAAGTCGTCGCCGGTGTAGAGCTGGGTGAGGGCGTGCAGCCACTCCGTGGACGTCATCTGCACTTCCGCACCCGGGTCGAGGGTAACGGCGTGCTTGAGGACGGTCTGGGCGAGGAGATCGCCCTCGATGACGTCGTCGTTGAGGTCGTCGAGGCTGGCCCGGTAGGCGGTCAGCGAGCTAAGGCCGGTCGCCGCGTCGAGCTGTGCGCACAAGTGGGCAAAGTCGGCCATGCGCAGGTCGGAGGGGATTTCGGCCTTGGTGGACCGCACCTTGACCGTGAGGTCGAGGAGGGAGCCGAGGATGACGGGCAGTGCCGGTGCGTACTCCGCCCACAGCTCCGCTTCCGTGCGCCGCACCTGGGGGCGTACCAGGCGAAGCGGGAGGAGACGTTCGGCAAGGTCGGGACGGATCACGCCGACGTCAATGCCGGTCAGCAACAGGGGCCGGCGGTAGCGGGAGCGCACGACGTCCCCGTCGGTGAACAACGCGCGCTTGATGCTCTCGGCGCCGGTCACGATGCAGCACATCAGGTCGGACAGGTCCGGGGGCAGGTGGGAGAGGTTGTCCAGTGCGGTGACCCATCCGGCGGCCACGGCCGTGATCAGGTTTTCTTCGTCTTTCGGGGCCCTGCGCAGGTCACCGGTCATGCCTTCGATGATCCGCACGAGCATCCTCCCTGCGGTGGACTTGCCGGCTCCCTGGGGGCCGGTGAGGAACGGGGCGGGGACGGGCACGACCGGTTCCAGGCAGCCGATCAGCCAGGCGATGGCCAGGCACTCGCTTTCGGCGTTGGCGAAGTTGCACAGCCGCAGTAGGGCGTCGATGCCCTTCCCGTCGGTGTCCTTGGCGGGCAAGGGAAGTTCGCCGGTGAGCTGGGTACGGCGCCAGCACACCTCTCGCGGGTCGGGGATGCGGATGTCCCAGCCGGTGGGGTGGATGCGGACGGACTGGCCGTCGTCGCGGCCCAGGTCGAGCCATGTTGCGCCGTCGAATCCCGGGGCGACCCGGATGTGGGTCGGCTGGACGTCCTGGCTGAGTGCGAGTGCTTCGATCAAGTCGAGTGCCTCCTTGAGAGCGGTGCCGTTGAACACGCCGTGGCCGTCGTGGAAGAGACCGACCATGAGTTCTTGGCGGTGGCTTCCGGTCGTGCCCTGGGAGCGGATGGGGCGGGCGACGGGGTGGCCGTTCTTCTGCGCGTAGACGGTGCCTTCGGTGGTGCGGAAGTACCGGAAGTGGTCTCGTGCGTAGTCGGTGATGATCTGGCGTGCCGGGTTCTTGTCGTCGTCAGCCACGGTCACAGCCCCAATGCAGTGCGGGCGTTGCCCCAGGCGTCCTCGCAGTGCCGCGGGGATTCGCCCTTGGCCTGCGCGGCGGTGAACAGGCGTCCCGTGTGAGCCTCGGTCAGGCATCCGCACCGGCCATGGGCCGAGAGCACGGCGAGGAACGTGCGGTACACGGCCGTGTGGATGGCTTCGGTCGCCGCGGTGATGCGCTGCTCGGCCATGGCGATGCCGCGTTCCAGGTAGGCGGGCGAGCGGTGCGGGCACTCCCCGCCTCCGGCGGGGACGGGGGCCGTGACGGGCCGGGCCGGCCGGGCGGTGGGCACCTTCACCGCGAGGGCGCGCACGACGTCCGGGAGCACGGCCATAATTCCGGTGCCGGGGCCGCGCCACCGGGCATAGGACATCGTGGACTTCAGGTCGACCCCGGGGCGTACACCGTTCGCCGACTGCATGGCGCCCCGGTAGATCCAGTGCTCCCCGCGGGTCGTTTCCACCACCGTGGTGGCCGGCAGGTTCTGGCGGGCCCAGGCCACGGCGTCCGGGTTGTCGAGGTCCACGACCGTGAGACTCGCGCCGCCCGGGTGGTAGGCGACCGCTTCCGCCTGCCGCCAGGCGGTCGCCCACGCCGGGGAGGTGAGGACGTCCGGGTCGGTGGTTGCGGCGGCCCAGCCGTGGCACGGCGCGGGGCATTGGCAGGGGCCGGCGGCCTTCATGTGGGGCCGGTCCCCGCACGCCGAGCGGTTGCAGGTGGGGCAGTTCCCGAACGGGAGCTTGCCCTCGCGCAGGGGTAGTGCGGGCAGGCCGATGTCGGCGAGCCAGAGTGCGGTTTGCAGGTTGGGGGGTAAGGCCAGTCGACCGGGGCCTCGCGGGAAGTCGGTGGTGTGGGTCATGCTGGTCTCTCCAGTTCTTGAGCGTGCTGGATGAGAGCGGCCCCGGTTCATTGGCGTGAGAGGGGCCGCTTTCGGCATGTCGGGCGGTCAGAAGCCGTTGTGCGCGGCGAAGCCGGGGCACTCGTAGCCGGGGCAGTCGCACCCGTGGCATTCGGCGCATTCCTCGGTGTCGCAGGCGTCGCACGAGTGGTGGCCGGGGCAGTTGTACTGGCAGCACTCGTCGCAGTAGGTGTCGTCCATCGGTGCTCCTGGTTCGGTGGAGAGGCGCAGGATGCGGAATCCCTGTCGCAGGTGGCGCAGGGAGGCTTGGGCACCCCCTGTCGGGGTGCGCGCGGAGGGGGTTTCGGGGGTCTGACCTGCGGCGCCTCCCTGCCTCCCTGACAGATCATTTGTGCAGGTCAGGGCCGGGGAGGCGGGTAAGGGAGGGGTTCAGGGACTTCTCCCTGCCTCCCTGACCACATGGGGGTCGGTTCCCTCTACTCGGCGGCGGAAGCGGAACCGGTGTCGGGGCGTCCGGCAAGGACGCGGGCGACGCGGTCGCGGCCGATGACCATGCGCCCATCGGACTTGTACGGTTCGGCGCCGGTGCCTTCCAGGACCCGCTTGAGGTCGAGGAACGACCACCCGCCGTACGCGTCCTCGTTCAACGCGGCCAGGCGCTTCAGCACGTCCTGGGTCAGGACGCGGGGGTTGTCGCCGAGCACGGTGAGGATGTCCGCGAGCGGATCGACCGCCGGCCCGCGGGCAACCGTGTGGGCGGTGGTGACTCCGTCGCGCAGGGCCTTGGCCCGGTCGGCGACCGCAGTGGCCTGGTCGGTGTCGACGTAGTGGGTGCGGACGGTGATGGAGGCTTGGCCGGCGGGAATGGTGATGCCGTCCGACGCGACGACCACGGTCCCCTTGTCGAGACCCTGCCGCAGCAGGTGCGGTGCCGCCCCGCCGTCGACGGCCTTGTCCCCCAAGGCCATGCGGGCCTGGGACTCGGTGCCGAGCACGAGGGACACGCGGGTGTGAGCGCCTTCCCGGACGAGCTTGGGAAGGTTCTGGTCGGTGGGGTCCTGGGTGCCCTCCCACAGGACGACGTCCACGGCCCGCCCCTGGTTGTGAATCTTCCGCACGGCCATGAAGTACCGGGATGTGGCCTTGGATCCGCCGTAGGGGCGCTTGTCGTCGCCGACGGCCGGGCACATGAACGCGACCTGCGCCTCATCCACGATGCCGACCAGGGGCGGGAACACGGTGCCGGGCGGGGCCTGGATCCGGCGTTCCATCTCGGCGACCAGGCCTTCGACCATCTCGGTTGCCTCGATCACGTGCTCGTCGGTCGGCCCCTGGATGAGGGTGGTGGCGAGGCCGTCGAACATGCCCCAGTCGCCGACGCCCTTGAGGTCGGCGATCCGGAACTCCACCGTGCGATCGAGAGCAAGCCACAAAGCGAGTGCGCGCAGGGCGGCGGTCTTGCCCTGGTTGGAGAGGCCGGTGATGAGGACCATGCGCTGGTACAGGCTCATCCTCGCCGCGTCGCCGCGCAGGTCCTGACCCCAGGGGGCCTTGCCGGTCTTGTAGTTCGCGGTCGCTGTCAGGTCGGTGGTCAGGGGGGACGGTCCGATCGGCTCGTCCAACGCCCCGGAGTCGGCGATCCACAGTCGGACGGTGCGGGCCGCGGTCGGGAGGGTGATGAACACTTCGTGTTCGTGGCGGGCGAGGTTCTCGGCGAGCTTGCGCCTACGGCCTTGGACTTCGGCGGTCGAGACGCCGGAGGGGAGGGTGACGTCGACTTCCACGCCGCATCCCGCGATCCGGATCGGCCCGAGCATCCCGGCGCCCGCGTCCCCCATCTCCTTGATCGCACCCCGAAGCGGTCCGATGCCGAGGTCCCGCAGGGCGGTGACGACGATCGAGGGGGTGATCGGGGCGCCGGCGTCGTCGCGCTGCTGGGCGGGAAGCGCCCACTGGGGTGCGGTCTGCCGCTGACGCCCGACGCCCCACAGGGCCAGTAAGGCCAGCCAAGGGCCGACTGTGACGGCCGGCCCCCACACGACGGCGCCGACATGGACGATCCAGCGGATCGCCTCGATCACAGCAGCGATCGGGGCCACCACGTCGCGGACGTCCTTGTTGGCGATGGCCAGCACGATCCCCAACGCCAGCAGACCACCCACCGTGAGCCCGGTGCCGAACAGAGCGCTCCGGGCGGCGTCCTGGGGTGCCTTCAACAGGTCCATGCGGCGGTGATGGCGGGCGGCCCGGAAGCGGGTGAGGCGGTCTTCCCACTCCTTGGCCTCCTCCCAGTTCCCCGCCGCCTCAGCGGCGCGGATCATGCGCTCGTAGCGGGATCCGGTACGGCCGTCCCAGGTCCGCTTGACGGTGATCCGGGTTCCGCCGAGCACGTACATGCCGTGCCGGGCCACCAACCGCGCCGCGGTACGGGTCCGCTCATGCGTGACGACCGTGCGCAGACCGCGAGCGGTGCGCTTCCACACCCGAACCGGCCGCACCGCCTCGGCGGCGGCCGGGGCCGGGGACGGGGTGGGGGTCGTGTTGTTGGTGGTGGGTTCTTTGAACAGGGGGACGACGTTGTCGGTCATGCTGTGGACTCCTGCTCTCGCCGAAAGGCGGGTGGGTAGGGACCGGGGCGGCCGGCGTTCTTTGGTGAGAGGGACGTCCGCCCCGGGGCACAGCTACTTGTTGATGCGGGCCTTGCGCGCGGCCTTCTCGGCCGCCGCGGCGTCCAGCGCCTGGCGCTCCTCGCGCTCGCGGGCGCCGTCGATGATCCGGTCGACCTTGCGCTCCAGGTCGCCCTGGTAGACGGTCTGGCTCGCGATGCCGCGCTTGGCCATCCGGGCCGTGTACCAAGCGATCTGGGCGATCTCGCCGGCGGTGAACTTCGGGTCCTTCGCCATCACGGAACTCCTGCTCTGGGCCGGGCTGTCCGGCTCCCCTTCACCACCCGCGGGGCGGGTGGATCGGGCAGCCGTCAGGCGGGCTGCAGTTCGTGCGTGTGGCACAGGACGGGGCCGATCAGCGGGCTGATCCGGTGGACCGTCCAGCGGCCGGCCGTGAGCGGGCCGGGCGGGACCGCGTCCACGATCCGGCCGGTCCGGCCCGCCGCACGCGGGTCGTCCTCACAGGACGTGATCAACACTTTGTCGCCTGTCATGAAGGGCATCCGAACTCCTCGGAACGGGGGAAGGGGTTCAGCCGCGCTTGCGGCGGGCTTTGCGCACGTTCTTGGCGGCCTGCGTTCCGGCGTCGCCACCGACCGCCTTGACGACGGTGTGGACACCCCAGCCGAGGACCAGGGCGAGGAAGGCGAGAAACGCGATGTTCGCGGCCATCGCGGTCAGTGCGGCGACCAGGAGCGGGCCGAAGTACACGCCGGCCGCGACGGCCCCGGCGCCGACGCCGGAACCGAGCGCCAGGCGCTGAACCGTGCGGTCCGGGGCGGCCTGGTGGATGTGCTGGTGCACGACCTGCGGCCCGGCCTGGAAAGTGGCGGGCATCTGGTCGGCGTAGACGTGCCGGCTGTCCGGGAGTTGGACGACGCGGGCGGGTTCGGGCAGGTGATTCACGAGCGTCTCCCTTCGAGAAGGCTCACGCGGCCACGGCCGCAACGACAGGGCTCACGAGGGCGTGCATGGCGGCGGTGGCCTGCTGGGGGACGACCCCGTTCCCCAGAGCTTTGAGCTGGGCTGTGCGGGAGAGTCCGGGGACGTCGGTGACGTGGCCTTCGGGCAGGCCCATCAACCACTCGACCAAGACCGGGTTCAGTCGTCCCACAGGGTCAGTTGCCCGGGGAGCGGGACGGTCGAGGACGCCTTCCCACCTGCGGATCGCGGGACCGTAACCGCCCCAGTCAGGGTCGGGTTCCCCCGCCCGAACGTCACGGACCGGCGTTCGCTGTCCGCCGCAGTCGGTGTCGGGAGCAGGTTCACGATCACTTCGTTGAGCGGTCGGGCGTTGCGGTCCATCAGATTGGACTTGCCCGAGCGTCCGTCCCGCGCCGCGGGCGTCGGCAACAGCCGCACCGTGGTCCGCAGATCCAGGCCTCCCGTGCCGTGCGCCCCTACCCCGTTGGTGTCCGAGGTTCGCGGGGTCGGCAGCAGTGGCCAGGAGGAAGAGCCGGTTGCGTTGGTGGGGTGCGCCGACGTCGGATGCGCGTACACACGTCCACCGTGCATCGAACCCGAGGGCGGCAAGGTCGGCGAGGACGGTGGCGAATCCGAGGGAAAGGTGCCCTGCGACGTTCTCAAAGACCGCGTGGCGGGGTCGAAGAACGCCAAGGGCACGGGCGATGTGGGGCCAGATGTGCCGGTCATCGGCGACTCCCTTGCGCTTCCCTGCGGAACTGAACGGCTGGCAGGGGTAACCGCCGCACACGACGTCGACCGGATCGACCCGCCGCCAGTCGACCGCCGTCAGGTCCCCCAGGTTCGGGACCTGCGGGAAGTGGTGGGCGAGGATGCGGGAGGCGCCTGGGTCGTTGTCCGACACCCACGCGGCAGACCCGCCGAACACGTCGTGGACGGCCATGTCGAGACCCCCGTAACCGGTACACAGCGAACCGATGCGCAGGCTCATCCGGCCACCGCCGCAGCGGTGTCCCGCTCGCGCTCCGCCCGGAGCGTCTCCCGGACGATGCGGGCCTTCGCCGGCGACGTGCGCAGGGCCTTGCGGATGCCCTCTCCGGTCAGCTTCTCGATCGGCCACGACTCCGTCAGACTCCGCGCCTCAGCCAACAACTCGACTTCCGAGCGGACCTGGCGGGTCGATCGGGCGACCGCGGGGACTCGACCGGTCGCCCGACGCGGACGTGTCGACTCGGCCGCCACCGCCACCAGCGGACGCACCTCGATCGACTCCACCGGCACGACGGGGGAAGAGTCCACCTCCCCCGTCGGCTCGGGCTCCTCAACCTGAGGTTCGACCTGTTCAGAGGTAGACCGATATGCGGGGATGTGGGTGGATTCTTGCTCGACCGCCACTATTGTCGGGCGGTGGTGGAGAACCTTCGCGACGAGATCGGAGCCGAAGTAGATCGACCCGACCGGAAGCGACGTCGCCAGCAGGACGAGAGCCCAGTTCGTCAGGTTCCCATCGGCCAGTCGACTCCAGCCGATCGACTCGGCGTGCAGCTCCGGCAGGAGTCCGTGTACGTAGTTCAGGACCAGTGACGCCAGGGTGTATCCGGCGAGGACCCGCAGGGCGAACTTGCGGGCCTCGTTGGTCAGCACGAGGGCGGCCACCAGGGCGAGGGCCATCAGGCCATCGACCACGAACGGGTACAAGGTCGCCGCGACGTCGTCGGCGCCGATGGCCTTCGCGATGTCCCGCAAGGCGTTCCAAGAGACCCGGAACGCCATGGCGACCACGACAACCAGCGCAAGAACGAGTGCGATCTTCGCTGTGCGGTTCATGCCGCGTCGCCGGAGGACGGGAGGTGGGCGGCCCGGTTCTCCAGCGCGGTCCACTCGGCCAGTACCCGCCGGCGGGCCCGGCGCAGTCGCTGCCGGTCGACTTCGGTGGGCGTGCGGTCCAGCGTCACAATTTCCGCGTCGAGCAGGTCGCGTTCCGCCAGGATCAACGGCAACTCCTGCTCGATCGCGTTCAGCTCCGCGTCCGAGGGCTCTAGGTCGGCCGGTAGGACCGTAACGTGCTTCTGACGTGCAACGATGTGATTCATGAGTCGCGTTCTCCCTAGCAGGTGGACGGCTCGAAGCGGCTCCGGTGTTCCAGCACCGGGGCCGCACTACGTTGAGGGGGAATGTCAGGCGGGGCGCGGGTAGTGGCTGACGCTCGGCTGGGTGTGAGCCGGGTCGGTGTCGCAGTCGGCGGCCCAGCCCTGGTGCGTCCAGCAGGTCTTGCGGTCGTCGCCGTGCATGCCGGCGTCCTCCAGCTCGTTGTCACGCTGGATCGCCGCGGCGAGCTTCTTGTTCGTCACGCAAACCCCTTCCGGGGCCGGACACTCCGGCTCCCCTCAGCCCTGCCCGTACGACGCCAGAAGCGCCGGACGGGCAGGGGAGGCAACCGGCCGCACGCGACGCTGCGGGTTGAACTCCTGTGATGTCTCCTTCGGGAGCGCGCTCCCGTGTAGGCGTACGGAGACGTGGCCTTTCGGCCTCAAGCCCTCCGGTTGACCAGGGATCCGGGACCCTCGCCCCGCTTTCGCGGGCCTCGATGCCTTGAGCAGCGCCCTTTCGGGCGGAGCTCTCCCGTTCGAGCCTGACTTACTTGGCTAGCCCGGTCGGCATGGGAATAACGTAGCCAGCATGGCTAGCCACGTCAACATCTGGCTATCCAAGCTGCTCAAATAGTCAGGTTGGCCGTAGCATCGGGGCATGACCTTTGCGCTTGAACCCCTGGACCCGGACGACGACCGGCCGCCGTACGAACAGGTGGCGCGCAGCCTGGGGGCCGCGATCAGAACGAGGAAGCTCGCCCCTGGGGAGAAGCTGCCGTCGCACAAGATGCTGACGGATCACTTCGGCTTTGCCCGGGCCACGATTCAGCGGGCGCTGCGGGACCTGGAAGACGAAGGGCTGGTCGTGTCCCGCAAGGGGAGCGGCGTGTTCGTGCGCAGCCGCACCGAACGACCAGCCGGCCTGCGGCCCTATGTCGAGCAAGCTTTCGCGAGCAAGAACGTCACGATCGATTTCGCGGGATTCTCCAGCGAGACCCTGCACGGCGCGCTTCAAGAGCCGCTGGACAAGATCCGCGTCGGGCGGCTCACGCCGACCAGCATCCGTATCCGGATCCTGGTGCCTGACATGGACGTGCCGCAGGCGGCCCCGGTCCGGCGCGAGGACTGCGCCGACGATGCCCGGCTGCGCAGCCGGATGCACGACATCATGGTCGGTTACACCCGCAGCATCTCCGACGCCATAGGCGAGCTGAGTCACCTTGGCCTGGTCCAGGAGAGCAACGTCAGCGTCCGCGTGCACAGCGGTACGCAGTTCTTCAAGCTCTATGTGATCAACAATGAGGACGCGTTCTTCGGGTACTACCCGATCCGGCCGAACAAGGTCGTTGCGCAAGGTGAGGTCATCGAAATCTTCGATCTTGTAGGCAAGGACACGATCTTGTTCCACCACTCGATGAACGATGGTGACTCGTCGAGCGGCGCGCAGCAGGTGGAGCAGGCCCGTATGTGGTTCGACAGCATCTGGGAAACGATCGCGAGGGACGCTGATGCAGCCATCCTCTGAGGCTCTGTTTGACGTGCTCAGCGCTTCCCGTGCGGTCCTCTTCGACTTTGATGGCCCCATCTGCGACGTGTTCCGTGGACTGTCAGCGCCCAGCGTTGCGGAGGAGTTGGCGGAACTCGTCGCCCAGCAGGCCCCTCACCTCGGGGAGCGGGCACGCGCAACGGATGACCCCATGGAAGTGCACCGGATCTCCGAGGAGGGCGGCACCGCGCTACTCGGGGCAGTGGAGGAGGCTCTCGCTGCCGCGGAGCTCAGGGCGGTCAAGTCTGCCGGGGCGCCGGTGGAGGGAGCTGTGCAGGCGCTTCACGCAGCAGGCGATGCGAAACGCCGCGTCGCCGTGGTCAGCAACAATTCTGCTGCCTGCGTGATCGAATTTCTGACAATCAACGGCCTCGCGGATGTCGTGGCCGAGGTCGTCGGGCGGCCCAGCCTTCGGCCGCGCCTCATGAAGCCGGCACCGTATCCGCTTCTCGCCGCCGCGAACGCCCTGGGTGTCGATCCCACTGAGGCTGTCCTCGTGGGGGATGCGGTGACCGATGTTGAGGCGGCCAAGGCTGCTGGTGCACGAAGTATCGGTTTTGCCAACAAACCACTGAAGTGGTCGGCACTCGCGGATGCCGGGGCCGACGCCATCGTCTCGGACATGCAAGCTGTGGCGGATGTCCTGATTAACCTGGGATTTTCGGATCGCCGGGCCTAGGTGCGCCTCCTGCAAGATTGGGTGCTGGGCCCCAATCTAACCGGCGGCGAATATATTCCTGGAGTGCGCGCTCATGCACTCGGATTATCTTGGGCTTCATTTGGGGTGAGAGGGGGTCCTGTAATCATAGCTTGCACGAGAGATTCCGTGATTCGTGCACGCTGTTCTGACGTAAGGCCTGAATCCGCCATCAATCGCTCAGCTGCCAGGTAGCGAGAGAATTCGAGCGGCTGGTCAAAGTAGGCTCGGAGGTGGCCAGCTGAGGTCTCTTGAGACTTGACGAAGGTCTGACTCACGTATCCTGCAAGGGCTGCTGAAACCGTGCCAAGCGCGCCAGCGACAACGGCACCTGCGGTACTGTCAGCCATTACTCCGGCGACCGCGAACCCAACCAATAGAATGAAGCCAGTAGTCATGGCTATCTGGGCGTTTCGAAAAGATTTCGCCGCTTGCCCAAGTGCAATTCCGTGGTAGTGGTCAAGTCGTCTGTGGGTCACGGACCAGAGATCTGAAAGTGCCAGGCGGGCCTGTTCGGTGCTAGCTTCGCCCGCGGTGCTTGCGTCCAGCGTTCGGAGACCTTCTTCGAGGGTCTCTTCTGCTTGCCGGACGCGATCACGAGTCCCATCGGCGCCGCTCGGTTCGTTTCGAGGGCGGGCGTTTTGAGCTACCGCCCAAGCGAATAGGCAGCTGACGCCAACGATTAGCGATCCTGGAATTACGTCGACTGGTTCCTTTCCTTGCAGTGTGCTCACCATGAATAGTGTTTCTGTGATCAAGGCGGCCGCGATGGTGGCAGGCCATATGCCGCGCCGGGCGTACCAGGCTGACTTCGCCCCTCGTCGATGTGGCTCTACATGCCGTGAGGCAACTTCGTTTGCGCCCTCTTCCGTTCTCACTATCAACTGATCCTCGTGAAGGATCGGGACTTGTTCGGTGGCCTTGACCCGGATTACTCCAAGGTACTTTCCGTGAATCGGCACGCAATCGGCGCTGATTTCTGGGTGCGGCTTCAGGTGCAGCAAGGAGTAATTCACTAGGCGCTGAAATAGTCCCGGTTCCACTCCGATCATCTCAGGGATGCTCTCGCCAATTCGTGGGGCGCCAACCCCCACGATGATCACACCCCCGCGGGTGTTCGCGAAGGCGGATATGATTCGACCCAATTTCGAGGGCGGGACCCTGGCGGATTTAAATTCGAGTTCTATCCCCTCTGGCTGGGTGAGTAGATCCTCGATCTCTTCGGGTGTCAGCATGAACGCAGAGCGTAGTGGTGTTCTCGTGCAAGGGCAGGGAGAACTGTCACATCCGTGCAGCGGAGATGCCCTCGCGTTTTGGAAACGGTCAACTCGGGCGAGTTGTCCGGGCCGATCAGCGACTCGTCCCTCGCGATGCAACACGCTTACCGCCGGTTGGCCGGCCGCTCCGGGTCGTTTGGGGAAGAGTGACTGCGATCAGGCGTGTCCGAAGGGGTCCCACCTGAGTGAACCCGGACATTCTCGGACGCTCCTGGGCCGTCCCTGGGCCGTCGGGGGTGGCCCAGGGACGGCCACTGGCGACCAGTGACGACCACGACCCTGCGTGTCGCGTGGCGTGGGAGCGCAGCTCAGGGGCCCCGACCATACGCGTTTCCCCCGACGTGTGGACGCCTGGCAAGATGGGGTGTATCTGCCCACCCATCGATCTGCCGGACGGTTTCTCTTGGCTGAGTTCATCTACACCATGCGCAAGACGCGCAAGGCGCACGGCGACAAGGTGATTCTTGATGACGTCACCCTGAACTTCCTGCCCGGCGCGAAGATCGGTGTGGTCGGCCCGAACGGCGCCGGCAAGTCCACCGTCCTGAAGATCATGGCGGGCCTGGAGCAGCCGTCCAACGGCGAGGCGTACCTCTCGCCCGGCTTCACCGTCGGCATCCTGATGCAGGAGCCCAAGCTCGACGAGTCGAAGACCGTCCTGGAGAACGTCCAGGACGGCGCCGCCGACACGATGAAGAAGCTGCACCGCTTCAACGAGGTCGCCGAGCTGATGGCGACCGACTACACGGACGCCCTCCTCGACGAGATGGGCAAGCTCCAGGAAGACCTGGACCACTCCAACGCCTGGGACCTCGACGCCCAGCTGGAGCAGGCCATGGACGCGCTGGGCTGCCCGCCCGGCGACTGGCCCGTCACCAACCTCTCCGGTGGCGAGAAGCGCCGCGTGGCGCTGTGCAAGCTGCTGATCGAGGCCCCGGACCTGCTCCTCCTCGACGAGCCCACCAACCACCTCGACGCCGAGTCGGTGAACTGGCTGGAGCAGCACCTCTCGCAGTACAAGGGTTGCGTCATCGCCGTGACCCACGACCGGTACTTCCTGAACAACGTCGCCGAGTGGATCCTCGAGCTCGACCGCGGCCGCGCCATCGCCTATGAGGGCAACTACTCCACGTACCTGGAGAAGAAGGCCACGCGTCTCAAGGTCGAGGGCCGCAAGGACGAGAAGCGTCAGAAGCGCCTCAAGGAAGAGCTGGAGTGGGTCCGCTCCAACGCCAAGGGCCGCCAGACCAAGTCCAAGGCCCGCCTCGCCCGCTACGAGGAGATGGCGGCCGAAGCGGACAAGATGCGCAAGCTGGACTTCGAGGAGATCCAGATCCCGCCGGGCCCGCGTCTGGGCTCGATCGTGGTCGAGGTCAACAACCTGTCCAAGGCGTTCGGTGACAAGGTCCTCATCGACGACCTGTCGTTCACGCTGCCCCGCAACGGCATCGTCGGCATCATCGGCCCCAACGGCGCCGGCAAGACCACGCTGTTCAAGATGATCCAGGGCCTGGAGACGCCGGACTCCGGCGCCATCAAGGTCGGCGACACCGTCAAGATCAGCTACGTCGACCAGTCCCGCGCCAACATCGACCCGAAGAAGACCCTCTGGGCGGTCGTGTCGGACGAGCTGGACTACATCAACGTGGGCCAGGTCGAGATGCCCTCGCGCGCGTACGTCAGCGCCTTCGGCTTCAAGGGCCCGGACCAGCAGAAGCCCGCGGGCGTCCTGTCCGGTGGTGAGCGCAACCGCCTCAACCTGGCGCTGACGCTCAAGGAGGGCGGCAACCTGCTGCTCCTCGACGAGCCCACCAACGACCTCGACGTCGAGACCCTGTCCTCGCTGGAGAACGCGCTCCTCGAATTCCCGGGCGCGGCCGTGGTCATCTCCCACGACCGCTGGTTCCTGGACCGGGTCGCGACCCACATCCTCGCCTACGAGGGTGACTCCAAGTGGTACTGGTTCGAGGGCAACTTCGAGTCGTACGAGAAGAACAAGGTCGAGCGTCTGGGCGCGGACGCGACGCGTCCGCACCGCGCCACCTACAAGAAGCTGACCCGGGGCTGAGGTCGAGGACCATGGCCAGACATCACTACAGGTGCCCCCTCCGCTGGGCGGACATGGATGCCTTCGGGCACGTCAACAACGTCGTCTTCCTCCGCTACCTGGAGGAGGCGCGCATCGACTTCATGTTCCGCCTGGCGCCCGGGGAGGGCAGTGAGTCCTTCACGGGCGGTTCCGTCGTGGCCCGCCACGAGATCGACTACAAGCTGCCCCTCGTGCACCGGCACGAGCCGGTGCTGATCGAGTCCTGGGTGACCCGGATAGGCGCCGCGTCCCTGACCATCCGCTACGAGGTCAAGGACGAGGCGACCGACTCCACGCCGGAGACGGTCTACGTGCGCGCCGAGACCGTGGTCGTGCCGTACGACCTCGCCGCGGGGCGGCCCCGCCGCATCACGGCCGAGGAGCGGAGCTTCCTGGAGGAGTACCTGGACGAGCCCCGCGACGCCAAGGGCGCCAAGGGTTCGGAAGGGCGCCTCGCGGCATGAACGACCGGTTGCACTGCGCCGACTCCGGGGAGGCGGCGGACCTCGCCGCCTTCCTGGGCCGGCTGGTGCACTACGACCGCGCCGCCGCGGTCCGCCTGCAGGCGGCGGCGGGCGGCGGCGCGCTCGCCGTCTTCGGGCGGCCGCCGTCCTTCGAGGTGCTGGCCGTCCGCACGGTGCGCCTCGCCGCGCCCGTGGGGACCCCCCTGGACCTGACGGTGTCCGCCGGCGAGCTGCTGGAAGCGGTGGACGAGGGCGCCGCGAGCGTCGTCGTGCCCGACCCGGTCACCGGGCCGCCCTGGGCGGGGGTACTGCCTCCGCGCGGCGGCTGGGAGCCGGTGGCGGGCCTGCCGGGCCCCGAGGCGATGCGGGCCGCCGTGGCGGGCGCCATCGCCGAGTTCCGGGCCCGTGACGAGGCCCTGCCCCCGCAGCACCGGACCCGGTCCGAGCGCGACCTCATCGGCCGCGAGATCTGGTCCCGCACGCTGGGGGACACCGAACTTCCGCTGCGCGCCGTGCACGCCGCGCAGTCCCTGGGCTTCCTGCGGCCGGTCCGGTCCTCCGTGCCCGCCGGGCCGACCGCGGCTCCCGCGCCGGTGGCACTGCTGGCGTCCGGGGGGTGGCTGCGGCTGCGCACCCCGTACGGGTCCGTCGCCATGCGCCGTCCCGGTGGGACCGGTGGCCTCGGCGCCCTGCTGGTCCGGCCCGTCTGACGACACCGCCCCCGGTTCCGGTCCGCCTTCCGCCGCCCGGCGCCCTTCGCCGCCGGACCGCCGCCGCACCGCCTTTGCCGTACCGCCCTTGCCGCGCCGCCCCCGCCGACGTCCGGCGGGGTGCGTCCCCCGCCTCAGCCCGCGGTGTTGATCATCGATGCGGCCGCGTACGTCAGGTACCGCCACAGCTGCGCCTCGTGCTCCGGCGCCAGGCCCAGCTCGTCCACCGCGACCCGCATGTGTCCCAGCCACGCGTCGTGCGCGGCCGCGTCCACCTGGAACGGGGCGTGCCGCATCCGCAGGCGCGGATGGCCGCGGTTCTCGCTGTAGGTGCTCGGGCCGCCCCAGTACTGCATGAGGAAGAGCGCGAACCGTTCCTCGGCCGGCCCCAGGTCCTCCTCCGGGTACATCGGGCGCAGCAGCGGGTCTTCCGCGACACCCTGGTAGAACCGGTGGACCAGGCGGCGGAAGGTGGCCTCGCCGCCCACCAGCTCGTAGAAGGTCTGCTCCTGGACCGTGCCCTGCGGATCGTCATTCACATGACCATCGTCTCAGACGCCCGGACCGAGGACCGGGGTCCTAGGACCCCTCCCCGCCGGCCGGGGACCCCCGCGCCACGCCGCGGCGCGCGGGAACACGCCCGACCAGCGTTGGCACTGACCCCCGCCGGGCAGCACAGTGGAGACATGGGCGCAGATGCCGAAGCACGCGACCTGCGCGAGACCGCGCACGCCGCCCAGGTCAAGGAATTGATCGCGGCCGGGGCCCTGGACGACCCCGACTGGCGGGCCGCCTTCGCGGCGGTGCCGCGGCACGTCTTCGTCCCGTACTTCTGGACCGGACGCGGAGCCGGACACGAGCGGCTCTGGGCCGAGGATCCGGACCCGGAGCGGCGGGCCCGCTGGCTGCGCGGCGTGTACACGGACACCCCGCTCGCCACCCGGCTGCGAGACGGCGAGCTGGTCTCCTCCAGCAGCCAGCCCTCCCTGATGGCGAGGATGCTGGAGGCGCTGGACGTCCGCGACGGGAACAACGTGCTGGAGATCGGCGCGGGCACCGGTTACAACGCGGCCCTGCTCTGCCACCGGGTCGGCGAGGACCTGGTCACCACGGTGGACCTGGACGAGGAGATCACCGAGTCGGCGCGGACCCACCTGGCACAGCTCGGTCTGCACCCGACCGTCGTCACCGGCGACGGGGCGCGCGGCTGCCCCTCCCGCGCCCCCTTCGACCGGATCCTGGTGACCTGCACGCTGCCGTTGATCCCGCACGCCTGGCCCGCCCAGTGCCGGCCGGGGGCCCGCCTCCTGGCGCCGCTGTCGACCGGGCTGATCGCGCTCACCGTGCGGGACGCGGACTTCGCGGAGGGCCGGTTCCTGCACACCTCGGCGTACTTCGTGCCGCTGCGCGGGGCGGGCGCGGCCCCGCACGCCCCGTCCCCGCCCCGGCACGGGCTCCCGTACGAACTGGTGGACAACGAGCGCCTCCAGTTCCTGCTGATCCTCACCGAGGGCGCCCTGCACCCCCGGGAGGCGCTGGACCTGTGGCGCCGCGAGGGCCGCCCGGCGCGCGAGCGGTTCGGCGTCACGCTCACGTCGGAGGGACAGTGGTCGTGGCTCGACGACCCCCGGGGGCCTTACGTGTGGCCGCTGGGGGACGCCGGAGCGCGCGAGCAGTCGGTCTAGGGTCTGTCTTTCGGATCATGCCGGGCTCGCGGGGCCTGATCCGAAAGACAGACCCTAGCCGCGCCGGACGGTGATCGTGGTCCAGGCGCCGACGTGGACCTGGTCGCCGTCACCGAGGGGGATCGGGACGTACGGCTGGATCGGTTCCTCACCGCCGTTGATGGTGGTGCCGTTGGTGGAGTTCTGGTCCACCACCGCCCAGCTCCCGTCGGGCTGCTGGACGAGCACCGCGTGCTGGTGGGAGACGCCCGGGTCCTCGGGGGGCACCGAGAGGTCGATGTCCGGGGACTCGCCCGAGGAGGCGCGCCGCCGGCCGATGGTGATCTGACCGCCGGAGAGCGCGAGGTGCTGCTCGGGGGAGTACGCGGGCAGGTTCAACCCGGCCGCCTCGGGGCCGCTGCGCTGCATCATCGCCATGAAGTACGAGCGGTCGGGGGCGACCGTCGCGCTCCAGGCGCCGCCGCCGTGGGACGGGACCTGACCCTGGCCCTGACCTTGGGGCGCGTAGTGCTGCTGTTGCTGGTGGTGCTGCGGGGCCTGGTGCTGCGGGACGTGCTGTTGCTGATGTGGGGAATGCTGCTGGTACTCCTGCTGCGACTGCTGCCCCTGCGACTGCGGTGATTGCGGAGGCTGTTGGTACTCCTGCTGCTGCGGCGGCGGAGGCTGCTGCTGGTAGTGCGGCTGCTGGTACTCCTGCTGGAGGGGCTGCTGCACGGGCTGCTGCCGGTGCGAGGGCTGCCCGTGTGACGGCTGCGACTGCCCGTGCGACTGCTGCCCGTGTGACTGCTGGTCGTGCGAGGGCGGCGGCAGCAGCCAGTCGTCCTCGCGCTGGAGCGGCTCGGCCGGCCGGTTGACCCGGGACGGCCGCGAGCCCTGGTAGTCGAAGTGGTCCTGCGAGAAGGTCGGCGGGGCCTGCGGCGGCGGGGGCGGCGGGGTGCCCACGCTCCCGGTGCCCGCGGCCGGGCCCGTCTCGGGCGCGAGCGGCGTGTACGAAGTCGCCGAGCGCGTCAGGAAGTTGTACCGGCACTCCTCGCAGAACGGGGCCATGGCCTCGCGCGGGGTCCGGCACTGCGGGCACAGCTCGGCCTGCGCGGTCGGCTCGCCGGCCGTGGGAGGGTAGCCGTAGCCGTAGGAAGGCGCCGCGGGGGCGCTCGTCGCGGCAGCCATGCGGTGGCCGCAGACCTCGCACCAGTCCTCGGAGGCGGACTGGTGCCCGTTCGGGCAGGTCGGCATGGCTACGCTTCCCCCTTCTCCCTGCGTCATCGCGGCAGGTCTCTTCTCAGGTCTTCTTCACTCGGACGGTCTGCGTCGAACGCGTTTCAAGGGTCATCTCGTCGGCATCGGCGACCTTCGCTTTCAGCCGCACAGTACCTGCCGCCGCGTCCACGACATCCACCACCTTCGCCAGCAGTTTGGCAGTGTCGGCGTTGCCGGACACGCTCGCCAGTTGTACCGCGCGTCCGAGTTTGGCCGTCGCACCATCGACATCACCCAGTTTGCGTGCTTCCAAACCTTGTTGGATGGCCTGGGCCAGCTCCGCCTGCCCGGTGTAGTGCGCCACCTGCGGGCTGATCGCCGTGGAGGCGACGAGGTCGTCGGTCCACACCGCCCGGACCAGACCCTGGGCGAGGACGGTCGGCGCGCCTCCCGCCACGTCCGGCACGATCAGCGTGGCGCGGGCCGCGAGCATCTCCTGGCCGACGGCCGCCCCCGGAACCCGGACGCACACGTGGTACTCGCGGGACTCGTCGCCCCACGAACCCGTCGGGTAGTCGCCGGCGCGCGGTCCGGCCTCGGTACGGCGGTCGGTGAGGTCCCGGACGGTCGGCGCGACCTGCTTCACGTACTGGATCTCCACGCCGACGGGGGTCCACAGGCGCAGCGCGACGTCCGCGACCTCCTTGCCCATGGCGTTCTCCATCATGCGCGTGAAGTCCTCGGTGAGGTGCGCGGGATCGGCCACGATGTCGGCGCTGCCGAGCAGCGCGCTCGCGATGCCGGTCACCTCCTTGACCTCCCAGTCGGTGCCCACACCGCGCGCGTCGCAGGTGAAACGACCCGCGCAGGCTTCGAGGGTGGCGCGCAGCACGGACGGCTCCTCGTGCTCGTTGCGCCCGTCGGTGAGCAGGATGCCGTGCCGGATCGTGGCCCGCGACTGCCGGAGCAGCCCGTCGGCCAGCCGCAGCCAGGTGCCGATGGCGGTGCCCCCGCCGGAACCGAGGCCGCGCAGGGACTCCTTGGCCTGCGCGCGCGTCACCGCGTCGGCCGTGGCCAGCCGGCCCTGACCGGGGTAGACCTCCCTGGCCACGTGCGTACCGGCGATCACCGCGAAGCTCGTGCCGTCGCGCAGGGTGTCGATCGCGGCGGCCGTGGCCTCGCGGGCACCGCGCATCTTGTCCGGCGGGTACTCCATGGAACCGGAACAGTCCACCATGATCACCACCGCGGCGCCGCCGGGCGCGGGGACGGCGGTCCTGGTGGCGGTGGCCCCGCCGCTGGAGGTGACCGTGACGATGGCGTGGACGTCGCGGCCGCCCTCGGGGAGGAACTCGTTCTGGTACACCTCCACGCTGAAGCGCGGGGCGCTCGGCTTGGCGAAGTTCGCCATCGATGGGACTCCCTCGGAGGATCGGTCGAAGATCAGGCCTGGGTGCGCGGATCCGCTTCCGCTTGCGGTTCCGGTTGTGCCGCCGGGGTTTCCTCCGGCCGGGCCGCGAACGGCACGACGGCCACGGTGACATTGTCGTGGCCGCCCCCGTCGAGGGCGTGCCCCACCAGGACCTGCGCGCTGTGCAGCGGTCGGACCGCCGCGTCCTGCGGCAGGATCCGGGCCAACTCCCGGGCGGACTCGGCGTAGTTCCACAGCCCGTCGGTGCAGACCACGACCACGCCCGGGTGGTCCGGTTTGAAGCTCGCGGTGTGCGGTTCGAGGTCGTACGCGTCGGCCCCGAGCCAGCCGGTGATGGCGTGGGCGCGGGCGTCGGCGTACGCCTCGGCCTCGCCCATCAGGCCGGCCGCGACCATCTGGGCCGCCCAGGAGTCGTCCTCGGTGAGCCGGCGGGGGAGCGCGGCCCGGTCGTCGGGGACCCAGTACGCGCGGCTGTCGCCCACCCACCCGATGGTGAGCAGACCGCCGCTGACGACGGCGCCGACCAGGGTGCAGGCGGGGGCGTTCTGAGCGCCGGGGGCCTCCGGGGCCAGGGCGTTCACGGCGGCCGCCGCCGCCAGGATCGCCTCGTGCATGGCCTCCTGGGGGTGCGCGCCCCGGGGGAGCGCCTCCAGCAGCGCCTCGTTGGCGGCGCCGGCGGCGGCGGCCGAGGCCTCGTCGGGGCGGCTGGCGGACGAGACGCCGTCACAGACGATCGCCACGGTGGCCGCGGAACCGTCGGGAAGGGCCGTCGCGGCCACCGCGAAGGAGTCCTCGTTGCGGTGGTGGCGCAGCCCGCGGTCGCTGACGGCGGCGACGCTGCCGAGCTCCTCCTCCAGGTGGTCGCGCTCGCGGGGCTGGGCGTGGCCGCAGTGCTCGCAGTACCCGTCGGTGTCCACCCGGCCGGCGCGGCAGGCCACGCAGGTCTTGCCGGCGTCGCCGCCGGCGGGGCTCGCGCAAGGCGCGGGGCTCGCGGGAGCGATGGGCGCCGGGACGGGCGGGTCGTACCGCTCGCCGGCGTCGCCGAAGCCCCGGGGGGCGGGGCCGGCCGGCGCCTCGGGGCCCGGGTCCGGGTGGCCGGACGGCTGCCCGGCAGGAAGGCCGGGCGGAGCGGCCGGGGGTTCCGGGTGCCCGGACGGCGCTTCGGCGGCTCCCCACGGGGTGCCTTCGGGGGGCGTGGAGGCGGCGCCGTAGGACGCGCCCCGGCCGTCCGACGGGCCCTGCGCGGCGGCGTACGCAGGCTGCTGCTCCGGGGACGAGCCGTACGACGCCCCGCCCGGGCCCCACGCGCCGGCCGGGGCCGACTCCGCCGGTGCGCCGGTCCAGCCGCCCGGGTCCCCGACGAGGGTCGGGGCGGCGCCCGCGGCGCTGCCCCAGCCCGGCGCGGGCCCGCCGGCCCGGTGCCCGGCGCCGCCGCGGTCCGCGCCGGGGTCGCCCGGCGGCGCGGGTTCGGGCGCGGTGATCGGGAGGGTCGGGTCGGGATCCGCAGACGCGGTTGGGGAAGAGAGGGCGTATCCGCACACGCCGCAGAAACGGTCCCCCTCTTCCAGGGGCTCAGCGCAGCTGGGGCAGCCCGACGGCCGATGCATCGACATCAATCACACCCACGTCCGGGGACGGAAACGGTTTGCCCGCTCCACCAGTTCGATCCTCTCCTCGCCCCGCTGCGCCAGCCGAGCGAGGACGCGGTACGAGCGTTCCAAGCCGAAGCGCAGCCCCCGCTCGTCCAGTTGGCTGCCGAGCAGCGAGGTCCGGCCGGGGTCTGCACCCCGGCTACCCGACAGTACCCAGTCCAGGGCCGAGCCCAGAACCTCCGTCGACAGCCGTTCGTGCCGTTCCGCGTCGAGCCCGAACCGCGCCAACGCCTCCACCTGCGCGGCAGCCGCCGTCAGGTCGGGCAACAGCGCCTCCTCAGGGGAGCGGTCGCGCAGGCGTGCCCGTACGGCCGCCACCCGGGCGGCGGTGTAGTGGATCGACGCCTCCGGCACGGATTCCAGGGTGCGCACGGCCCGGGCCCGGTCGCCGGCGGCCAACTGGACGCGGGCCAGTCCGAAGGCCGCGCTGACGAAGCCGGGATCGGTGATCCACACCAGCCGGTAGTACTCGGCGGCGTTGTCCAGCTGGCCCAGGACCTCCGCGCACAGTCCCAGGGCCAGCTTCGGCGCCGGCTCGCCCGGGAAGGCGTCGTAGATCGCGTCGAAGGACAGGGCGGCCGTCTCGTCGTCCCCGCCGGCCAGCGAGGCGATGCCGCGCGTCCACACCACCCGCCAGTCGTCCGGATGTCGCGCCTCCAGCTCGACCAGGGCCTGCCCGGCCACGGCCGACTCGCCCAGTTCGAGCCGGGCCCGCAGCTCGCGCAGCCGCAGCTCGGCCGAGTCGGCCGGCGCCGCACCCAGCGCGCCGAGCAGATCGGCGGGCGCCGAGGCGAGCAGCCCGGTCAGGAACCCGGCATTGGGGTCGGCCGGGTCCACCAACGGCACCGGCAGGGCCAGCGCGGCGCTCCTGGTGTCCAGGGGCGCCAGGCCGGTACCGGTGGGACGCGGCCCGTGGGCCTGCCGGGGCACCGGCGCGGACAGGAGGGTCGGACCCGGTGCGGGCGCGGCCGGGACGGCCGCCTGCCGGGGCAGGGGCGCAGCGGCCGACACGTGCGTGGCGGTGGTCCCCAGGGCCGCCGGCGACGGGGCCGGCGCGGCTCCCGCGAACACGGCACCCGCCGGTCCCGTTCCCACCGGGGCGGGCGTCACGGGCACCGGCCCCACCGGCATCGGCGCCGGCCCCACCGGCGCGGGCAACGGCGCGAACGGCGCGGCGGCGACCGGCGCCGGCGCGGTCCGCCCGCGGCGCCCGGATCGGCCGGTTCGCCCGGATCGGCCCGGGCGGCCCGTCGGCGCGGTGGAGCGGGCCCCCAGCCGGGACGCCTGCGTCCCCGCCTCGTCGGCATACAACCGGTTGTCCGGAACGTGCAGTTCCGGTCCGAACAGGGTGGACAACTGCGGCCGGGGCCTGCCCGTCTGCAGCGCCACGACCTCGCGCAGCACCCCGGTCAGCTGGTCCGCCATCTCCTGGGCGGAGGCGAACCGCCGCCCGGGATCGGGGTCGGTGGCTCGCACCAGCAGCCGGTAGAAGGACTCGTACCGCCCGAAGACCTCGATGTGCTCGGGATCGGGCAGGGAGTCCACGAACACGTTCGTGTAGCCCTGGAAGTCGAAGGTCAGCACGGCCAGCGTGCGCGCCACCGTGTACAGGTCGGAGGCCACCGACGGGCCCGTCTCCGCGACCTCCGGAGCCTGGTAGCCCACCGTGCCGTAGATGGCCGACTCCTCGTCGTCCATCCGGCGGACCGCGCCCATGTCGATGAGCTTCAACTGGTCCTGCTGCTGGATCGCGTTGTCGACCTTGAAATCGCAGTACAGCAGGTTCCTGCTGTGCAGGTGCCCGAGCGCCTCCAGCGCCTCGATCCCGTACGCGCAGGCCTGTTCCACCGGCAGCGGATCGCGCCGGCCGTCCGGCCGGCGGCGCTCGTTGGCGATCTCCTTCAGCGACTTGCCGCCCACGTACTCCATGACGATGTACCCGTCCAGCGAACCCGTCCGCTGGTCCAGGTGTTCCACGAAGTTGTAGATCCGCACGATGTTGGAGTGCTCGATCTCCGCGAGGAAGCGCCGCTCGGAGATCGCCGCCTCCATCGCGTCCTGGTCCCCGGTGTCCAGCAGGCCCTTCAGGACGACCCAGCGGTCCGACACCGCCCGGTCCACGGCCAGGTACACCCAGCCGAGCCCGCCGTGCGCCAGGCAGCCCGCGACCTCGTACTGGCCGCGCACCACGTCGCCGGCGCGCAGCTTGGGCACGAAGGAGTACGGGTGCCCGCACTTGGTGCAGAACCCCTCCGTCCGGCCGGGCCGCTCGCCGCGCGCCCGGCCCACCGGGGCCCCGCAGTCCGAGCGGGAGCAGAACCGCTTGCGCTCCGGCACCTCAGGGTTCTCCAGCACCGCGGCCGAGGGATCCGGACGGGGCACCTCCGGTACGTTCACCAGCCCGGCACCGAGCCGGCCGCGCCCCGACACCGAGGGCGCCGAACCCGAACTGCGCACCGACACCGAGCGGGTGGAGGCCGCCCCCGACAGGGACCGCGACAGCCGCCCGGACACCGAGCGCCGCGAGGACGAGGACCGCGAGGACCGGGAGGAGCGCGCGGAGGTCGAGGACCCCGAACGCTCCGAGCCCCGGGAGCCTGCGGACCCCCGGGAGTCACCGTGGCGCGCCGCGCTCGTCATCCCCGTCGGCGGCGAGAGCAGCTCCTCCGCGCCCGCCGCGACGGAACCGATCGGCGCCAACCCGCAGGTGTCGCAGTACAGCTCGCCGCCACCCATGTCCTCGTACGTCCCCGGGCAGCCGGGGCGAACGCACGCCGTTCCGCTCGGGCTCATGCGTCATCCTTCCCCGGCCGGTGGGGCCGGTGTTCAACGGGCGGGTCCGCGGGCGCCGTGCCCGACGGGGCGGGTGCGTCCCGAGGAGGCGGTGGGGCCGACGACTCGGCCGCCGCCCACTGGTAGCGCAGCACGGCCTCCTCGGCGGCCCGCAGATCGCAGGGAGCGCTCCACAACATCCGCCGGGCCGTGTCGTACCGCTCGATGAGCAGCGGATCCTCCGCCATGCCGAGCCGGGCCACCTTCGCCCTGTACGCGTCCAGCCGGCCGCGCAGCTCCGCCCGCACCGCGAGCGGGGCCGTCACGGCGGTCAACGATTCACGGGCCCTGCGCAGCTCCTCGTCGGCCCGCACCTCCAGCGACTCCAACAGGGGCGACAACCGGTGCCACTGCGACTGCCGCCGGTACTCGGCCGCCGCGGCCAACTGCTCCTGCAGGGCGGTCGGCGGCCCGCTGACCGCGGGCACCTCCGACGCCGCGATCTTCGCCAACACCTCGCCGCGCGCCGTCCGCGCCTCGGCCAGCGTCCGGTCGGCCCGCGAGAGCACGTCCCGCAGGTTGATCAGCCGCTGCTCGGAGTCCTGCCGCACGTCGAGGACCGCCTCGATCTCCCGGCGCACGTCGTCCAGGGCGCGCGCGGCCCGGTCGTAGCGCCCGGTGTCCGGACGGCCGCCGCCCGGCGCGGAACTCCCCGCGGTCGCCGACCAGAAGGCCAGCGGATCGGCGATCACCCGCGCGCGCAGCTCCGTCAGCTCGGCGGTGATCTCCTCCAGATCGTCCCCCGAAGGGTGCTCGCCCGGCCGGATGCCCACCGAGCGCGCCAGGGAGCGCGTCCGGTGCAGCTCGGCGGAGAGCAGGTCGATCCGCGCGGGCAGCGCCGACCAGACCGCGTCGGCGGCGACCACCACGTCCAGCGAGCCCGCGTACAGCTCGTTCATCCGGGCCACCAGCTCCGCCAGCGAGAGCCGCTCGGCGAGCGCGGCGCCCTCCCGCCCGGCGCCGGCGATCAGCACACCCGGTCCGCGCAGCCGCTCCGTCAGCTCGATCAGGTCCTCGCGGCTCGGCCGGCGACGCCGTTCGCGGATCTCCCGGGCGGCGCGCAGCGCCCCGCTGTAGGCGTCGAAGAGCGTCCACAGCCGGGTGATCGCCTCGTCGGCGGCGGTCCAGCGTTCCTTCGTCACCCCGGTGAGCGCGGCACCCTCCAGCAGCCGCCGCCCGGAGTGGTCCTGGAGGGCGAGCAGGGAGGTCTCGACCGCCTCGTGCTCCGCGGCGAGGCGGCTCAGCGCACGGTCCACGTCGTCCCCGTCCATGACCGCCGGACGCTCCTGCGGACGACCCGGCCCGACCACGCCGCTCATGTAAGGCTCTGCCTCCGTCACGGGCCTCAGCCGTCCCGGTACTTGGGTGCGGGCGGGGCGGTCACCTTGGGCAGGACGGCCTCCAGGTGCTTGCGGTAGGACTGCATCCAGGGGCTGCCGTCGCCGCCCGCGCGGTAGTCCTCCAACACCTTGTTGACCCGACGCACCAGGTCGGAGGCGTCCTTGTTCATGGCGACGCCGTAGAACTCCCGGGTGAACGGGGAGCCGACCAGTTGCACCGACGGGTCCTGCGCGGCCTGGCCGGCGGCGAGCGCGTTGTCCGTGATGATGCCGTCCACCTCGCCGAGTTGCAGGCGCACCAGGCAGTCCAGCTGATTGGACACGGAGACCGACCGCGACCCGTACGACCGGGACTTGAGCGCGGCCTCGGCGGTGGAACCGGCCGCCGTGCAGATCCGGCGGCCGTCCAAGGAGGTGTCGTACCCGGTGATCGGCGAACCCTTGGGGGCCAGCACCTGCTGGCCGGCCTCGAAGTACGCCGTGGAGAAGGCGACGTCCTCCAGCCGCTTGCAGTTGATCGTCATGGTCCGCACGACGACGTCGACACGGTTCTCCTGGAGCGCCGGCACGCGCTGGCTGGTGGGGATGGCCCGGTAGATCACCGCGTTCTCGTCGCCCAGGATGTCCTTGGCGATGGCCTTCACCAGCGCGATGTCGAAGCCGTCGAGATGGCCGTCCGGATTGCGGTAGCCCCACTTGAAGCTGTTCTGGTCCACGCCCGCGACGAGCTTGCCCGCCTGACGGATCCGCTCGATGGTCGGGCCGTCGACCCCGGACGGGCGCAGGCTGGCCTCCGGGTCCTGGCAGGTGTCGGTCGGGCTCGCCGGAGCCACCGCCATCGTGGCGGGCGGGCGCGCCGGGCCGGAACCGCCGGTGTCCGGCGTGGCGTGGGCCAGCGGCAGCAGCACGGCGACGGCCGTCACCGCGCAGGCGGCGGCCATCGCGCTCACCCCGCCCCAGCCGCGCAGGCGGCGTGTCACCCGCCGGAGTCCGGTCGTCCCGCGGGCGCCGTCCGCGCCGGTCCGGCCGTCCGCGCCGGCGCCGCCGGCCGCTTCGAGCCCCGCTCGTATCCGCATCGATCTCACCTGTACTCCGAAAGCCTGCGACCGATGCCGAGCAGTGCCGCCGCCGCGCCGACGACCGCCAGGGCCGCCGCTCCCGTCGTCAGCCCGCCCAGCGCCCCGAGTCCGCCCCGGGCCGCCCGAGTGAATTCCTTCTGCTCGTGGACCACGGCCTGCTCCAAGGAGGCGTCCACGGTGTCGAAGGAGGCCCCGCTGCTGTCCTTGTGGTCCTTGTCGCCGACCACCTGGACCAGCGCGAGGTCGTAGTCGCCCCGCATGTCGCTCTCGCGGGCCGACGCGTGCCGCTGCTTCCACTGCGTCACACCGTCGACGGCCTTGGCGAGCGGCTGCTTGCCGTTGCCGTCGTCGGCGAGCCGCAGCGCCGCCGACAGGCCGGCGTCCAGCTCCTTCATGTTCTTCGTGTAGTCCACGTCGTACTTGTCGGACTTCTTGTCCTCGGCCAGTACCGCGCCCCGCGCGACCAGCGTCAGGTTCTCGTTGGCCCGGGCCTGGAGGGAGGCGATCCGCGCGTCGTTGAGCACCTTCAGGGACTCCTGCCCGTCCGACCGGGCCTCGCTCAGCCCCGCTCGCGCGACCGAGTGCCCCACGACGAGCCACAGGAGCACGACCGCCGACGCGGTCGTCGCCGCGACGAGGCCGTGGTTGAAGACCCGGTTGGTCCGGCGGTAGTTGCGTCGCTGCGCCCACACCAGGGCGCCGATGCCGAGCAGACCCGCGCCGATCGAGGCGAACGGCCAGGAGCGGGCGTCGTCGTAGTCCGTGTAGAGGCGCCCGGTCTCCGCCTCGTACAGCCGCTGGGCCGCCGGCAACAGCACGGTGCTCATGCGCTCGTTGGCGTACCGCAGGTAGGCGCCGCCGAGCGGCAGGCCCTGCCGGTTCGTGGCCCGGGCCTGCTCGATCAGCCCGGTGTAGCGGGGCAGTTCCTCGCCGAGGAGCGCGATCTCCTTGCGGGACTCGCCGCCGGCCCCGGTGTTGGCCGCCGCGCCCACCAGCAGCCGGGAGGCGTTGGCGATGTCCTTCTCGTATCTCTGTCGGACCTCGCGCGGTTCCTGGGCGCCCGCGAGGAACCCGCTGGAGGAGGCCGTGTCCGCGTCCGCGAGCGAGCGGTAGATGTTCGCCGCGTCCGCGCTCAGCGGCTGGCTGTGGCCCACCACGTCGTCGGCGGCGGTGGCCCGGCCGGAGATCTCCCAGACGGTGACCGCGCCGAACAGCACGACCAGCGCGGCCAGCACGGCCCCGATGATCCGAAGCCGGCCCGGTTCGGTGGTCGCCGCCTCACGCAGCCGGTCCACGCCCTCGGCCCAAGCGGTCCCCCGCCCGGGCGGTTCGGGCGCTCCCGCGGGCGGCCCGGCGGGCGGTGCGGAGACACCGCCGCCGGGCGCGGGCGCGCGTGATGTGATGGCCACCGTGACCTCCCCCTTGGTCCTGAATCCCCCCAGCCACCGCTGGAAGGTACCCCCGTCGCAGCAGTATGGACGTAGTGGCGGTCAACCACAGCACCCGGTGGCGGCTCTTGGGTGATACGTCCCAAGCGCACCCCCGGGGCCGTCGCCGGGCCCCCACCGCGTCGCTCCCGCCACCCCTTCACCGTCTATACGTCCACACGACCGCCACGGTTCCAGACGGGGCGCCCCCCGGGGCGGGTTCACCCGAAATGGGCACGGAGTTTTTCACGGGCCCCGGCAGTCGCGTCCAGCGCGTCCAGCCCCAGCAGCCCCGCCCCCAGCACCGGCGGGGCCACGATCACCGACATCCGGGCCAGCGGAGCCCGTTCGGCGAGCCCCGCCCGGATCCGGCCGTTCAACCGCGGATGCCCGGCCGCGAGCACACTGCCGCCCAGTACGACGGGCGCCTCCTCGCCCAGCAGGTCCAGGCGTCGGAGCGCCACCGAGGCCATCGCCACCACCTCGTCGGCCTGCCGGTCCACGATCGCCGACGCCACCGGGTCGCCCGCGGCGGCCACCGCGAACAGCACCGGCACCAGTTCGTGCGTCCGCCGCTGGGGCGCCGCGCCCAGGTGCAGGGCCTCGATCAACTCGTACATGGAGCCCAGCCCGAAGTGCCCGGGCAGCGCCCTCGCCAGCTCCGTCGGACCGCCCCGGCCGTCCTCGGCCCGTGCCGCCCACCACAGGGCCTCCTCGGCGAGACCGGCCCCGCCGCCCCAGTCGCCCGAGATCCGGCCGACCGCCGGGAACCGCGCGGTGCGCCCGTCGGGCAGCATCCCCACGCAGTTGACGCCGGCCCCGCACACGACCGCCACCCCGCGCGGCGGCCCGGTGTCCGGGAGCCCGGCCCGCAGTATGGCGAAGGTGTCGTTGCGCACCTCGGTCGCCGCGCCCCAGCCGCGCGCGCTGACCGCGTCCGCCAGCCGGCGTTCCTCGACCGGCAGGTCGGCGTTGGCCAGACAGGCCGAGACCTGCGCGGCGTACGGGGCGCCCGGCCGCAGCCGGGGCAGTCCGGCGGCCTCGGCCGCCTCCGCGACGGCCCGGCCGAGCACGTCGACGGCCGGTTCGATCCCGACCCGGGGCGGTTGGAAGCCCCCCGACCGGCCGGTGCCGAGGACCGTGCCGTCCGCGCCGATCAGCGCCACGTCGGTCTTGCTGTTGCCCGCGTCGACGGCCAGCACCGCCACCGGGCCGGGCCGGCTCACGCCCATGGCAGGTGCTCCTTGTTGTGCGCGAGCAGCCGGTCGGTCAGCCCTTCGGCGAGGTCGAACTGTCCGACCAGCGGGTGCGCGAGCAGCGCCCGGAAGACCCGCTCGCGCCCGCCGCGCAGGGCCGCGTCCAGCGCGAGGTCCTCGTACGCCGTGACGTGCGAGATCAACCCGGCGTACAGCGGGTCCGGGCGCGCCACGGACAGCGGCGCCGGGCCCGAACCGTCCACGCGGGCCTGCACCTCGATGACCGCGTCGTCCGCGAGGAACGGCAGGGTCCCGTTGTTGAGGGTGTTGACCACCTGCACGGACGGGCCGCCGCCGCCCAGCAGCGCCGCCGCCAGGTCCACGGCCGCCTCCGAGTAGAAGGCCCCGCCCCGCTTGGCCAGCAGCGCCGGCTTCTCGTCCAGCGCCGGGTCCCCGTACAGCGCCAGCAGTTCCCTCTCCATCGCGGCGACCTCGGCGGCCCGCGAGGGCTTCGCGCCGAGCTCTCGGACCACCTCGTCGTGGGCGTAGAAGTAGCGCAGGTAGTAGGAGGGGACCACGCCGAGCCGGTCCAGCACCGCGCGCGGCAGGCGCAGGTCGGCGGCGACCGCGTCACCGTGTTCGGCGAGCAGCCCCGGCAGCACGTCCGTGCCTCCCGGGCCGCCGAGGCGTACGGCGGTCTCCCAGGTCAGGTGGTTGAGCCCGACGTGGTCGAGGTGGATCTCGGCGGGGGTCACGTCCAGCAGGGCCGCGAACTTCCGCTGGAAGCCGATGGCGACGTTGCACAGTCCGACCGCCTTGTGCCCGGCCTTCAACAGGGCGCGGGTGACGATCCCGACCGGGTTGGTGAAGTCGATGATCCAGGCGTCCGGGTTGGCGCGCCGCACCCGGTCGGCGATGTCGAGGACCACCGGGACCGTGCGCAACGCCTTGGCGAGCCCGCCCGCGCCGGTCGTCTCCTGGCCGACGCAGCCGCACTCCAGCGGCCAGGTCTCGTCCTGGAGGCGGGCGGCCTGGCCGCCGATCCGCAGTTGGATCAGCACCGCGTCGGCGTCGGCCACGCCCGCGTCCAGGTCCGAGGTGGTGGTGATCAGTCCCGGGTGGCCCTGGCGGGCGAAGATCCGCCGGGCGAGGGCGCCGATCAGCTCCAGCCGCTCGGTCGCCGGGTCGATCAGGACCAGTTCGCCGACGGGCAGGGTGTCGCGCAGCCGCGCGAAGCCGTCGATCAGCTCGGGGGTGTAGGTGGAACCGCCGCCCACCACTGCGAGTTTCATTGTCTAGCCCTTCACTCCGGTCAGGGTGACTCCCTCGACGAACGCCTTCTGGGCGAAGAAGAAGAGGACGATCACCGGGGCCATGACCAGTACGGTCGCGGCCATGGTCAGGTTCCAGTTGGTGTGGTGCGCGCCCTTGAAGGACTCCAGGCCGTAACTGAGCGTCCAGGCGGCCGGGTTGTCGGAGGCGTAGATCTGGGGGCCGAAGTAGTCGTTCCAGGCGGCGAAGAACTGGAACAGGGCGACGGCCGCGATGCCCGGCTTGGCCATCGGCAGGACCACGCGGAGCAGCGTCCGCACCTCGCCGCAGCCGTCGACGCGGGCCGCGTCGAGGTACTCGTCGGGGATGGTCAGCAGGAACTGTCGCAGCAGGAAGATCGAGAAGGCGTCGCCGAACGCCATCGGGACGATCAGCGGCCACAGGGTGCCGGAGAGGTCCAGCTGCTTCGCCCAGAAGAGGTACATCGGGATGACCACCACCTGTGGCGGCAGCATCATCATGGCGATCACCAGCAGCAGCGACAGCCGCCGGCCGCGAAAGCGGAACTTGGCGAGCGCGTAGGCGACGGGCACCGAGGACAGCACGGTCAGCAGTGTGCCGAGTCCGGCGTACAGCAGCGTGTTGCGCCACCAGGTCAGGAAACCGGGGGTGTTCCAGACCTGGACGTAGTTGTCCCACTCCCAGGTGCGCGGCCACAGGTCGCGCGTCAGCGCCTGCTGGTCGCCCATCAGCGAGGTGAGGAAGAGGAAGACGAACGGGAGGACGAAGAACAGGGCGGCGGCCACCCCCAGGGAGTGCACCGCGACCCAGTGCAGCAGCGCCTTGCGGCCCCGGGGAAGCACGATCGTGTCGGCCATGTCAGTCACCGGATCCGATCAGTCCGCCACGGCGGCGCATCAGGAGCGCGGTGAAGGCCATGGAGAGGGCGAAGAGGACCAGCGCGACCACGGACGCGCTGCCGTAGTCGAAGCGCTGGAAGCCCACGTTGTAGACGACCTGCGGCAGCGTCAGGGTGGACCGGTCGGGGTAGCCGGGCTCGAACTGCTGCCCCGAGCCGCCGATGACGCCCGCCGCGACCTTCCCCGCCACCAGCGGCTGGGTGTAGTACTGCATGGCCTGGATGACCCCGGTGACCACCGCGAACAGGATGATCGGGGAGATGTTCGGCAGGGTGATGTGCCGGAACCGGGCCCAGGCCCCGGCCCCGTCCAGCTCGGCGGCCTCGTACTGCTCCCTCGGTACGTCGAGCAGCGCGGCCATGAAGATCACCATCAGGTCGCCCACCCCCCACACGGCGAGCACGGTCAGCGCCGGCTTGGACCAGTCGGCGTCGGTGAACCAGCCGGGCGTGGGCAGCCCCACCGCGTCCAGCAGTACGTTGGCCGGCCCGGTCCCCGGGTTGAGCAGGAAGACGAAGGCCAGGGTCGCGGCCACCGGCGGGGCCAGGTAGGGCAGGTAGAACAGGGTGCGGAAGATCCCGGCGCCTGTCTTGATCCGCGTGATGAGCAGGCCGACGCCGAGGCCGAAGACGACCCGGCAGCTCACCATCACCACGACCAGCCAGAGCGTGTTGCGCATCGCCGGCCAGAACAGCGGATAGTCCGAGAACACGTACGTCCAGTTGTCCAGGCCGTTGAAGACGGGCGGACGGAAGCCGTCGTACCGGGTGAAGGAGAAGTACACGGTGGACAGCAGCGGGTAGGCGAAGAACACCGCGAACCCGATCAGCCAGGGCGACATGAAGGCCGCGGTGCGCAGCCTCGCCCCGCGGCGCTTCGCCCGCAAGGTGTGCGTGGTCATCGGGGCTACTTGGCCTTCGCGATGTCGGTGTCGATCTGCCGGTCGGTCTCGGCGAGACCGGCCGCGATGTCGGGCACGTCGCCCTTCTCGACCCGGTACGCGAACTCCTGGAAGGTCAGTTGGTAGGTGCCGCCGTCGGCCTGGGCCGGCGTGGTGCCGGACGCGGGGTGCCGGGCGATGTCGATGAAGGTCCGCAGCTCCGGGGTCACCTGGAGGCGCGGGGACTCCAGTGCTGCCAGCGTGGAGGGCACGTTGTGGATGGCGTTGGCGAAGTCCACCACCGCGTCGGTGTCGGTGGTCATGTACTTCACCAGTTCCCAGGCGGCGTTCTGCTTCCTGCTCGCCGCGGAGATGCCCATGACCGTGCCGGAGACGTAGCCCTTGCCGTACTCCGCGAGGCGGTCGTCCGGGACGGGCAGCGGCGCCGTCCCGATCTCGAACTCCACCCCGGCCTCCTTGGCCATCGCGGGGCGCCACTCGCCGTCGATCTGCATGGCGACCTGTCCCCGGTGGAAGGGGTGCTCGGCGCTCCACTCGTCACCGAAGGTGCTGCGGAAGCGTTCCAGCTTCTCGTGGCCGCCCAACGTGGCGACCAGGTCCTTCTGCGCGGTCAGCATCCGCGCGAAGCCCGGGTCCTTGGCCAGGTTCGACTTGCCCCGCGCGTCGAAGTAGCTCGGACTCCACTGCGCGGCCAGCCGCATGGGTGTGGTCTCGTAGCCGTGGAAGGTCGGCATGACGCCGAGCCGTTCGTAGCCGTCCCCGCGGGGCACCGTCAGCTTCTGCGCGACCTCGACGAACTCGCTCCAGGTCTTGGGGGGTTCGGTGATCCCGGCGGCGGCGAAGGCGGTCTTGTTGTAGACGAGGCCGTACGCGTCGTTCAGCAGCGGCAGCGTGCACTGGTTGTCGTTGAACCGGGTGTACTCCAGCAGGGGCTTGGGGAAGACCTTCGTCTTGTCGACGCCGGACTTGGCGAGGAAGGGGTTCAGGTCCGCGAAGGCGCCGGAGTTGCAGAACTTGCCGACGCTGTCGGTGGTGAAGGAGGAGACCACGTCGGGGGCCTTGTCCCCGCCCGCGCGCAACGCCTGGTTGATCTTGTCGTCGGTCATGTTGCCGGTGACCTGGACCTTGATGTTGGGGTGCGCCCGCCGGAAGCGGGCGATGTTGTCCTCGATGGCCTTCACCTCGCCCGGCGCGGACCAGCCGTGCCAGAAGTCGAGGGTGACCTCCGCCTTCGGGTCGTCCGCGGCGGCGGATCCGCTCTGGCCCGTACAGGCGGCGGCGAGTACGGATATCGCCGCGAGGAGGGCGGCTGTGAGGGTCGGTCGTCCGGTTCTGGGCATGGCGGGGCTCGCTCTCTGCGTGAGGGAACTTCCGTGAGGGGTGCCGCGGTGGCGGGAGGGGGGAGGGGTCAGCGCGGGGGCCGGCGCAGGGGCGGGCGGGAGGTGTCGAAGACCTCGTCGCGGGTGGTGGCCAGGGCGCTCTCCAACGCACCCCGCAGGACGGGCCGCTCGCGCACCTCGCCGGCGACCAGCCGGGGCCGGGAGGGGGCCAGTTCGGCCAGTTCGCTCTCCAGGAGGGCGTGCAGCGGCGCGCCGCCCGCGCCGATCAGGGCCCCCGACAGGACCACGATCTCCGGGTCCAGTACGGACACCAGCGAGGCCAGGCCGGTCGCGAGGACGGTGGCGTACGAGCGGAGGAAGCCCAGGTGCGCGCCCTCGGGCTCGGCGGCGGCCCGCTCCAGCAGCGCGACGCCGACGGCGACCTCCGGCCCGGTCGGGACCTCGATGCCCAGCTCGGCGGCGAGCCGGGGCAGCACCTGTACGCCCGCCAGTTCCTGGTAGCCGCCGGTGTTGGCGCGGGCGACCTGCCGGACCAGGGGATGGCCGGGCACGGGCAGGAAGCCCACCTCGCCCGCGCCGCCGGTCCAGCCGCGGTGCAGCCGGCCGCCGAGCACCAGGGCGGCGCCCAGGCCCTCCTCGTTCCACAGCAGGACGAAGTCCTCGTGGCCGCGGGCGGCGCCGAGCCGCTGTTCGGCGACGGCGGCCAGGTTCACGTCGTTCTCGTACTCGACCGGCATCGGCAGGGCCGCCGCCAGTTCGTCGAGGAGGGTGGGGGAGTGCCAGCCGGGGAGGTGGCTGGCGTACCGGAGCCGGCCGGTCTGCGGGTCGAACGCGCCGGGAGTGGCGATGACCAGGCGGTGCAGGTCGCAGCGTTGGAGCCCGGCGGCCTTGACGGCCTCGCCGAGGGCCCCGGTGACCTGGTCGACGGCGCCGGTGCCCTCGGTGTAGGGGAGTTCGAAGCTGCCGACCACCGCGCCGGTCAGATCGGCCACGGCCGCGACGACCCGCCCGGGGGTGACGTCCAGTCCGCCGACGTGCGCGGCGCGGGCGTTGAGCGTGTACAACTGGGCGCTCGGACCGGGGCGGCCGTCGTCGGTGCCGGTGGCCACGACCAGTCCGGCCTCCTCCAGTCGGGCCAGCAGTTGGGAGGCGGTGGGCTTGGACAGTCCGGTCAGCCGGCCGATCCGGGTCCGCGACAAGGGGCCGTGCGTCAGCAGCAGCTCCAGCGCGGCGCGGTCGTTCATGGCGCGCAACAGGCTGGGCGTTCCGGGGGTGGCGGGCATGGAGCGTCTCTCCCTCACCGAGATGAACTGTTAGGTAAGTTTCCTATCACCCTCCGAGCCGTGTCAATGGCGCTGCCCCGCAGGATGTGACCTGCGGGGCAGCGGTAGCGGGTGGTGCGGTGCCTACTTGGTGATCCGGGGGTTGCCGGGCGCGCTCGGTGCGGGGATCGGCGTGGTGGCCAGCGCCTGCGGGGAGGTCGGGTTCGCCATCGCCGACGGCGCGGCCACGGAGGCCGACGGGTCGGCGGCCTCCTCGGCCTCCTCCGCGTCCGGCAGCCCACCGATGATCCGGATGCCCGCCGCGTCGAAGGCCTCCTTGATGCGCCAGCGCAGTTCCCGCTCCACGGCGAACTGCTGGCCCGGCATCGTCTTCGCCGACACCTTCACCGTCATCGAGGCCAACAGCACCTCGTCCAGGCCCAGCACCTCCACCGGGCCCCACAGGCGCTCGTCCCACGGGGACTCCTTCGCCATGGCGTCCGCGACCCCCTGGACCACCTCGCGCAGGTGGGACAGCCGCTCCGTCGGCTTGACCTGCACGTCCACGCCCGCCGTGGCCCAGCCCTGGCTGAGGTTGCCGATCCGCTTGATCTCGCCGTTGCGGACGTACCAGATCTCGCCGTTGTCCCCGCGCAGCTTGGTCACGCGCAGTCCGACCTCGATGACCTCGCCGGAAGCCACCCCCGCGTCGATCTTGTCCCCGACGCCGTACTGGTCCTCAAGGATCATGAACACGCCGGAGAGGAAGTCCGTCACCAGGTTCCGCGCGCCGAAACCGATCGCCACACCGGCCACACCGGCACTCGCCAGCAGCGGCGCGAGGTCGATCTTCAGCTCCGCGAGCACCATCAGCACCGCCGTGCCGAGGATCAGGAACGAGGCCACCGACCGCAGCACCGAACCGATCGCCTCGGAGCGCTGGCGCCGGCGCTCCGCGTTGACCAGCAACCCGCCCAGGGTCGTCCCCTCGACGGCCGCCGCACCCCGGTTCATCCGGGATATGAGCTTGGTCAGCGACTTGCGGATCACCGACCGGAGCGCGAACGCGATCACCATGATGAAGACGATCCGCAGCCCCATGGCCAGCCAGTCGGCCCAGTTCTGCTCGATGAAGTCCGCGGCGTTGGTGACGCTCTCCGCGGCGTCGTCGGTGGTCGCTGCCAGCGGTGGCGGGATGGCGGGCGAGGGCACGGCGGGAACCTCCAGGCATAGCGGTCTGTCCGCGAGAGGTTTGTGCGGGCAGACCAACCACACTAACGGGGCACTCGCCCGACCTCGTTGTCGTCTCCGACGGAGAGACCAGACTCACCCGGCGAGAAGGCGGGTGTGGTTGAAAACACCCCGGACCCGTTACGGGCGCGTGGTGGCGCTTCGACCTGCCATAAGGGGAGACTGGAGAGCAGATCGTCCCGGCGCGAGCCACGCGCCGCCGGCGTACAAGGAGGCAGTCCGTGCCGCACGTCCTGGTCCTCAATGCGTCGTACGAGCCGCTCGGCGTCGTACCGCTCCGCCGCGCGCTCGTCCTCGTCCTGGAGAACAAGGCAGTCTCCCTCGAGGAATCCGGCGCCTTTCTGCACAGCGCGACGAGAGCCGTCCCCGCTCCCAGCGTGGTCCGGCTCAAGCGCTTCGTGCGGGTCCCCTACCGGGGGCCCGTTCCGCTCACCCGCCGCGCGTTGTTCGCCCGCGACGGTGGTCGCTGCATGTACTGCGGGGCCGTCGCCACCAGCGTCGACCACGTCATCCCGCGCAGCCGGGGTGGGCAGCACGCGTGGGACAACGTCGTCGCCGCGTGCCGACGCTGCAACCACGTCAAGGCGGACCGCCACCTGCTGGAACTCGGCTGGCGGCTGCGGCACCAGCCGGCGCCGCCGTCGGGCCTCGCCTGGCGGATCATCGGCACCGGGCACCGGGACCCCCGGTGGATGCCGTACCTCCAGCCGTACGGGGCCGAGGACGCGCTCGATCGGATCGGGGTCGGGGTGACGGCGACGGCCGCCGCGTCCTAGCCTCCGGCCTCGCCCGGCCGGGCGAGGCCGGAGTCAGGGGGTCACCGCGTGGGCCGTGGCCGACCAGAGGCTGCAGCCGAAGCGCGTCGCGCGCCTGTCGCACGTGACGCGGACGAACCGGGCCCCCGGCGCGTCCAGGTGGACGGCGTCCGTCTCGCCCCGGGAGGCGACCGACGCCGCCGCGTGCCAGACGACCCCGTCCGCGGAGGTCTCGACCCGGTACGCGGACGGGTACGCGTCCTGCCAGCGCAGCGTCAGCAGGCCGATCCGGGCGGGGGTCGCCAGTTCGGCCTGCCACCAGGCCCCGTCCACCGCCGGGGACGACCACCGGGTGGTGTCGGCGCCGTCCAGCACCGCCGAGGCGGGGAAGGCCGGGGTCTCGTCGCCCGACGAGGAGGCCTTCGCGCCCCGCAGCAGGTCCGGACCGCCCGTGCGGGGCACCGCCCGGACCGTCAGGGTGCGCGACTGTCCGGCGAAGGTCACCGGGACGGAGTAGACGCCCGCCCGCGTGCCGGCCGCGACGGTGACGTCCAGCGGGACGCTGACCAGGGTGCCGCGGGGGGCCTTCACCTCGCCCGGGACGCGGACCGCGATCCCCGGGGGCGGGGCCGCCGACAGCGCGCCGCGGACCTGGCCGGGCCGCAGGGCGGACAGGTCCGCCGTCATCCGCAGGGGGGCGCCGCCTATCTCCACGTCGGCCCGCCCGCCGCCGGCCAGCTCGAAGCGGGCCGCGGGCCCGTCCCCGAGCCAGGGCACCACGTGGTGCACGGCGGGGGAGTCGCCGGCCCAGACCAGTCGCACCGCGTCGGCCCGCAGACCGCGCAGGTCGGCCTGGGTCCACCCGGAGGCGCCCGCGTCGGCGACCTTGCGCCAGCCCTCGCCCGGTACGTGTGCCTCCACGGCGGCGCGCGTCCCGGGCGCGAGGGGGTCCGTCATGACGGTGACCGCCGACACGGGGCGTACGCCGTCCAGTCGGACGGTCCACGCGCCGGGGTCCCGCGACACCGTGCCGACGGTCCGCGACGCGCCCGTCCAACTGTCCGACTCGGTCGTCGCCTTCGCGAGGAAGGCGTCCAGCACGGCCGTGTCCACCCGGGCGTCGCCCGCCTCCGCGAGCCCGGCGCGGGCCGCCGCCAGGGAACGCGAGGCCTTCCAGGCCGCCGCCCCGTCCCCCCGGGCCTGGGCCCGGAGCACGTCCACGGCCAGTTCGCCGGCGGTCCCGTAGTCCGACAGCCGGTCCAGCCACGGGCCGGCCTCCCCGGCGAGGCCGGGCAGTCGGGAGGGTGCCTCCCGGAGCACGGTGAAGGCCGCGCGCAGCCGTTCGCCGGCCGCCCGGTCGCCCGCGGCGCGGGCCCGCCAGAACTCCTCGACGAGCGGTCTCAGGTACGCGGACTCCTCCTGCTTGAGCCCCGAGGAGGCGGTGTTCCCGGCGAGGGCGGCCAGCGCCTTGCGGGCCCGGGGGTCCGGGCCCGCAAGGTCGCGTACCGCCGCCGCCCACGATTCGCCGGCCCGGTAGCCGCGGGGGTTCCACGCGTAGTCCGCGGCCGTGAACACGGGGATGCGTGACAGGGTGCCCTGCGGCATCGCGTTGAGCATCAGCCCCGCCGAGCCGCCGGCCACCACCGGGTCGCGGCCCGTGTACGGGCCGAGGAAGATCCGGCCCGGATCCCAGTCGTTGACCGGGTAGTTGTCCATGGTGATCAGCGGATGCTGCCCGAAGGCCGCCCGGGCACCGGCGAGTTCCCGGCCGGTGATGGTGCGGGGCACCACCCCGACGCCCGTCCACGCCACCTCCACGCGTCCGTCCAACGCGCCGCCGAGCGCGCTCCGGTAGCCGGTGGGGCCGTCCTGGAAGTACTCGGTGGGCAGCAGGGACAGCGCGGGCGCCCCCGGATAGCGGGCGGCGAGGTGCGCGGCCAGCTCGTTGGCGACCTCGGCGTGCGCCTTCGCGGCGGCGACCGGGCCCCTTCCGTACCGCTCGCGGTCCTCCAGGCAGCCCCACTCGGTGTAGCTGACGTCCTGGAACTGGAGCTGGAACGCCCGGAAGCCCAGGTCCCACATCGCGTCCACCTTGCGGGTGAGCGCCGCCCGCTCGGCCGCCGAGGACAGGCACATCGACTGTCCGGGGGACACCGCCCACCCGAGCACCACCCGGTTGGCGCGGGCCCGCTCGGCGAGGGCCCGGAACTCGGTCTGCCGCTCGCGCGGGTAGTCCTCGCGCCACCGCGTGGTGCGGTACGTGTCGTCGCCGGGCGCCAGCAGCAGCCGGTTCTGCTTGGTGCGTCCCATGAAGTCGAGCTGGGCGAGCCGCTGTTCCCGGGTCCAGGGGTCCCCGTAGAAGCCCTCGGTGACACCGCGAACGGGAGCCGTCGGCCAGTCGCGTACGCGTACCCCGGGGGCTTTCGCGGTGCCCGTCGGGAGGAGTTGGCGCAGCGTCTGCGCCGCGTTGAAGAGTCCGTCGTCCCCCACGCCGGCCAGCGCGATCGTGTCCCGCCCGGTGGCCCTGCCCACCGCGATGCGATAGCCCCCGGCCGGCAGGTCCCCCGCCTCGGCGGCGCCCAGTGCCCGCAGCGCGGCGAGGGCGTCGGGGCCCTGGAGGCGTACGACGAGGCCGTGTTCGGGCAGTGCGTCCCCGGGGGCCCGCTCGTGCAGGGTCCGTACGCCGGCCCCGCGCAGGGTGGTCCGGACGATCTCGGCGGCGTACGGATCGGTGTCGGCGGCCGACACCAGTACCGCCTCGGTGCCCACCGGCACCGCGTGCGCCGGATCGGCCCTCATCGACTGCGGGCGCGGCCACACGGCCGGCCCGTCGGCGGCGGTCCGCGGCGCGTCGGAGCCCGGATCGAGGACCGGGCCGGGCCGGGCTCCCGACGAGGCGGACGCGGCGCCGTTCGCCGCGGCGGTACCCGCCCCCGGTTGCGACGCGGGCGAGTCGGGCGTGTCGGGTGCGGAGGGTGAGGCGGACATCACCCGGGGCCCGGAGGCGGTCGCTCCGCCCAAGAGCGTTCCCATGACGGCGATCGCCGCCGCCGTGGCCCGCTTCTTGCCCCTGAGCTGCACGGAGCCTCCCCGTCCCGAGTCGTCCCCCGCTCGTGTGAACGAGCCAGAGCCCACCATTCGTACGGTGGGAGTGTCAATGCGGATGGGGGATCTGGAGCGGATTCGCCAGGAATGCGCGGCCGTCGACTGGGTAGGGCTGCGTTGGTCCGCTCAGTTCCGACACGCGTGCCACGAGGGTGTTTTCCCGGGCACGTCCGCCGAACCCGCTCGAAGGAGTGCTCAGATGAACGTCCGGACCGCCCGCACGATCCACACCGCCCACAAACCCTCCGCCCGTCCCGTCGCCCCGCTCGCCCACCTGCCGACCCAGGCCGGGCTGCCGGACGCGCCCCTGACCAGCGAGCCCCCGCTCGCCGACTCCGCGCACGCGCCGCTGACCAGCGAGCCGCCCCTCACCGCCGAGGCTCCGCTGACGAGCGAGCCGACCACACCCGCCGCGGCCGCGGCCGCGGGCAACTAGACAGGGACTGACATGGACGATCTCACCCGGCTCGCGGAACTGCACGGCATCGCCACCAGCTACCAGCCCGCCGCCGAGGTGACCGTCCAGGTCCCCCACGCCACCATCACGACGGTGCTGTCGCTGCTCGGGGTGCCCGTGGAGACCCCCGAGGAGATCCGGGCCGCCGTCGCGGAAGCCGCCCGGGAGGCCGCCGCGCGGCCCCTGCCCCGCACGGTGGTGCACTGGAGGGGGGAGCCCCTGCCGGCCGCGCCGGCCGGGAGCCGGGTGCTGCTGGAGGAGGGCGGAGAGGCCCCGTGGGGCCCCGACCTGCCGCTCGGCGTGCACCGGCTCATGGCCGAGGCCCCCGACGGCGCCAACGCCGAGGCCACGCTGATCGTGGCCCCCGCCCGGGCCCCGGCCGCGCCCGGGCGCACCACCCACGGGCTCCTCGTCCAGCTCTACTCGCTGCTGTCCGAGCGCTCCTGGGGCATGGGCGACCTCGGCGACCTGGCCGAGCTCGCCCGCTGGGTCGGCCGCACCCACGGCGCCGGGTTCATCCAGGTCAACCCGTTGCACGCGGCCGTTCCCGGGACCCCGACCGACCCCTCCCCGTACCGGCCCTCCACCCGCCGCTTCCCGGACCCGGTCCACCTGCGGATCGAGGACGTCCCCGAGTACGCCGACTGCCCTGACCGGGCGGCCCTGGACGAGCTGGCCGCGCGGGGAGCCGAGCTGCGCCGAGCGGTCCTGGAGAAGGGCGAGCTCATCGACCGGGACGCCGTGTGGGAGCTCAAGCGGCGGGCGCTGGAGCTGCTGTACGCCGTCCCACGCGCGGCCGGGCGCGCCGCGGCCTACGACGCGTTCCGCGCCGAGCAGGGGGAACCGCTGGACCGGCACGCGGCCTGGTGCGCCGGGCACGCCGGGGAGGAGCCGGGGGAGCGGGCCGACTTCCACCGCTGGCTGGTCTGGCTGACGGTCGAGCAGCTGGCCGCCGCCCAGCGCGCGGCCCGGGAGGCGGGCATGGCGGTCGGCATCGTGCACGACCTGGCGGTCGGCGTGCATCCGCAGGGCTCGGACCTCGTCGGCCCGCGCCACTACGCCGAGGGCATCTCCGTGGGCGCCCCGCCGGACGCCTTCAACGCGCGGGGCCAGGACTGGGGGCTGCCGCCCTGGCGGCCGGACGCGCTGGCCGCCACCGGGTACGCGCCCTTCCGCGACCTGCTGCGCGGGGTGTTCCGGTACGCGGGCGCGCTGCGCATCGACCACGTCATGGGGTTGTTCCGGCTCTGGTGGATCCCGCGGGACACCCCGCCGGCGGAGGGTGCGTACGTCTCCCACGACGGCGAGGCGATGTTGGCGGTCCTGGTCCTGGAGGCCCACCGGGCCGGGGCCCTGGTCATCGGCGAGGACCTCGGCACGGTGGAGCCGCGCGTCCGCGACGCCCTGGCCCGGCGCGGGGTGCTCGGTACCTCGGTGCTGTGGTTCGAGCGTGACTGGGCGGGCGGCGGGGCCCCGCTGGAGCCCGGGGAGTGGCGGGCGGACTGCCTGGCGACGGCCACGACGCACGACCTGCCGCCCACCGCCGCGAAGCTGGCCGGGGCCCACGTCGAACTGCGCGACCGGCTCGGTCTGCTCGCCCGCCCGGTGGAGGTGGAACGGGCCGAGGACGAGGCCGACACCGTCGAGTGGCTGGCCGTACTGGACCGGCTCGGGCTGGAGACGAAGGACGAGGAGTCCGCCGTGCGGGCCCTGTACGGGTTCCTGTTGCGCACGCCCGCCCGGCTGGTCGGCGTCTGGCTCCCGGACGCGGTGGGGGACCGGCGGCCGCAGAACGTGCCGGGGACCTGGGACCAGTACCCCAACTGGCGGCTGCCGGTCGCCGACGGATCGGGGCGGCCCCTGACGCTGGAGGCGCTGACGGCCTCACCCCGCGCGAATGCCCTGTTGAGCGCGGTGCGCGAGGGCGTGCGGACCCGTACGGCACCCCCGGGCGCGCGCTCTGTTTAGGTGTTCGCTACTTTTGCACCGTGGACAAGAAGAACGCACTGCGCGCCGGCGCCGTCACGGCCGGAACGACGCTGATGATGCTGCTGATGACGTCTCCCGCCCTCGCGCTGACCCGCGACGACGGTGACGACCCGGCTCCGCCCCTGAGCATTGGCGAGACGCTCGGCCTGTTCGTGGCCACGCCGATCGTGCTGTTCCTGGTCATCGCGGGCCTCGTCATGGTGGGCGACAAGTCGCGCAAGCAGCAGCCCACGGACTGACGTCCGTCCACGTGAGCGCCCCCGCGCGGGGCGGTCACCCTTCATGACTTCCGGGGCGCCGGGGGTCCGTACGCCGACGCGTGTCGGTCGTGTCGCGGACCCCCGGCGCCCCGTCGTGTTCACGGGGTCCGGTTCGGCGACGTTCCCCGGACCCCGGCCGGGGGCCGTCAGGGGGTTCCGGCCAGCAACTTCCTGAGCAGGCCCGTGAGCACCTCGACCTCCTGCGGGTCGAGCCCGGTGAGCGCGGCGCGCTGTACCTCCAGGCCCGCGGTGACGGCCTCGTCGATGAGCGTCAGGCCGCGGTCGCTGATGGTCACGTGGAGCCCGCGCCGGTCGTGCGGATCGGGGCTGCGGGACAGCAGTCCGGCCTTCTCCAGCTTGTCCAGACGCCCGGTCATGCCGCCCGTGGTGAGCATCAGCGTGGCGGACAGCTGCCGGGGCGAGAGGGTGTACGGGATTCCGGATCGCCTCAGGGTGGCGACGACGTCGAACTCCCCGCGGGAGATCCCGTAGCGGTTGTAGGTCCGCTCCATCTCGTCGCCCATGGCCTTGGCGATCCGGTAGATCCGGCCGAAGACGGCCATCGGTGCGGTGTCGAGATCCGGTCGTACGGCGTACCACTGTGCGGCGATCGCGTCGACGGCGTCCTTGGTGTCCTCGGTCATGGGCGCAGTATCCGGCCTCCGTTTGGTCGAACGCAAGAAAGTTGCTTGACGACAAGTAGCTTAGAGCTAAGCTACTTCCAAGCAACCTAACGGGGGAGTGGTCGGAGTGGTCCACGTGGTCGAGGGCGACGCGCGACGGCGCACAGCGGGAGAACGGGTGGCGGGCGAGCGGTCCCTGCTCCTCGGAGTGGGGATCAGCGCGATCGGGATCGGGATGTACGTCCCGTTCTCCCTCGTCTTCTTCCACCACGTGACGGGCCTGTCCTTCGCCCTCGTCGGCGTCGTGCTCACCGTGACCGGCCTGGCCGGACTCGCGGTCATGCCGTGGGCCGGCTCGGCCGTCGACCGGTTCGGGGCCCGGCGGGTCAGCCTGCTCCTCCACGCGGTGCGGGCCGCCGGCTTCGCGCTCTACCCGCTCGCCGACTCGCTCCCCGCCTTCGCCGCCGTCGCCCTGGTCACCGCCCTCGCGGACCGGTCGTTCCCCGTCGTGCAGCAGTCCCTGATCGGCGAGGTGGCCCGAGGCTCCTCCCGCGACCGGCTCCAGGCCTCCATCCGGGCCCTACAGAACGCCGGCATGGGCGCCGGCGCGCTGATCGTCTCCGGCGTCCTGGCGCTGTGGGGCACCGCCGCGTTCACCCACACCGCCTGGGGCAACGCGGTCGCCTTCGCACTCGCCGGACTCCTCGTCGCCCGGGTGAAGCCGGTGCGGGACGTCGCGACCGGCTCGGCCGGGCGACCGCCCGCCGGCTACCGCATGGTGTGGGCCGACCGTCCCTTCCTCGGCCTGACCGCCGCCAACTTCCTGACCGCGCTCGGCTACTCGGCCCTGTCCGTGCTCTTCCCGCTCTACATCGCCACCTGGCTGAACGGCCCCGACTCCCTCACCGGGGCCGCCTTCACCGTCAACACCGTCCTGTGCGCCGGCGCCGGCGTCCTGATCGCGAGCCGGGTCCGTCGCTCCGGAGCCCGCCGGACCCACTCCGCCGCGCTCGGCGCCCTGCTCTTCGCCGCCGCGTTCGCGGGTCAGATCGTGCTCGGCACCGTGCGGCCCGGCCCGACCGCGACCCTGATCGCCCTGCTGGTCATCGTGGTCGTCTACACGATCGGGGAACTGGTCCACAGCCCGTCGGGCGGCGCCCTGTCGGTGTCGGCCGCGCCCGAGGCCGTGCGGGGCCGCTACCTCGCCACCTACCAACTGTCGTACTCCCTGGCCTCGGCGTTGGCCCCGTCCCTGTTCACCGCACTGCTCTCGGTGGACGGCCGGCTGCCCTGGGCCGTCCTGACCGTGGCCGCCCTCGGCGCCGCCCTGGCCCTGACCCGGCTGGAGCGCCGACTCCCGGCGGAGGCCGTGTACGCGACGCCCCCGGCCGCGGCGGCGAGCCCGACGCCCGCACCGGCCCCGGCGATCCAGGCGCCCGCGACGCCCGGCACGCCGATCCCCCGCGAGAGCGTCGCCGGCGCCGCCCGAGTCGGGCTCCGGTCCCGCTCCCTTGTCTTCTCCCATCCGTCCGAGGAGCTCTCGTGAACCGCTTCGCCACCGTCGCCCTGACCGCCCTGGCCCCCGTCTCCTGGGGTTCCACCTACGCCGTCGCCACCGAACTGCTGCCGCCGGACCGGCCCCTGTTCACCGGCGTCATGCGCGCCCTGCCCGCCGGACTGCTGCTCGTCGCCCTGTCCCGGACCCTCCCCAAGGGCGCGTGGTGGTGGAAGTCGGCGGTCCTCGGCACGCTCAACATCGGCGCCTTCTTCCCGCTGCTCTTCCTCTCCGCCTACCGGCTGCCCGGCGGCGTCGCCGCCGTACTGGGCGCCGCCGGACCGCTGTTCGTCGTCGGGCTCGCCGCGTTGCTCCTGGGGGAGCGGGCGCGGCTGCGGACCGTGCTCGCCGCCGTCGCCGCCGCCTTCGGGGTGGGCATGGTGGTCCTGACCGCGCAGGCCCGACTGGACCTCGTCGGGGTGATCGCCGGAGTGATCTCCTCCGTCTCCATGGCCGCCGGCACCGTGATGACCAAGCGCTGGGGACGCCCCGAGGGCGTCGGCCCGCTGGCCGTGACCGGCTGGCAGCTCACCGCGGGCGGCCTGTTCATCATCCCGATCGCCGCCCTCGTGGAGGGGGCGCCGCCCGCCCTCGACGGCCGGGCCCTCCTCGGCTACGGCTACATGATGCTGATCAACACCGGCATCGCGTACTGGCTCTGGTTCCGCGGCATCGGCAAGCTGACCGCCACCTCCGTCACCCTCCTCGGCCCGCTGTCCCCGCTCACCGCCGCCGTCATCGGCTGGGCCGCCCTCGGTCAGGCGCTGACCCCGGTCCAGGTGCTGGGCATGGCGATCGCCTTCGGCGCGACCGTGGCGGGACAGCTCGCGCAGCGCACGCCCAGGGCGCCCGGGCCGGCCGACGAAGCCGAGGTGGTTCCCCCGGGAACGTTCAGTTCCGCTGAAGGGAACGATCGAAATGTTTCGATGGACCTGGGCAATGACGGGGTGCGACGGTAGAGCACACGCTGCGGTGGATCACCGCACCCCACCCCGAGGAGGAGACCACAGTGGCCGTCACGGACCGCGCCCGTACCGTTTCGCAGACACGCCGGCCCGCGGGCGCCGGCGAGCCCGCGGGCACCGGCACGAAGGGGGCCGCCGGGGTCGGCCTGGTGCTCGCCCTGGTCGCGACGGTCGTCTGGTCCGGGAGCTTCGTCGCCACCCGCGGAATGGCCGACACGGTCCCACCCGTCCAGGCCGTCTTCTGGCGCTGGGTCATCGCCGCTGTGGCCGTCGCCCCCTTCGCCGCCCGCCAGGCCTGGGAACAGCGGGCCCTGCTCCGCGCGCACCTCGGTTACGTGTGCCTGGCCACCCTCTTCGGCGTCACCCTGTACAACACCCTCGTCCACCAGGCCGGGCTGACCACCTCCGCCTCCAACATGGGCATGATCATGGCCGCTTCGCCGGTCGTCATGGCCCTGTACGCCCGCCTCGGCGGCGAACGACTGGGAGCCCGCCGCGTCTTCGGGATGCTGCTCGCCGCCTTCGGGGTGCTCCTCCTCGTCGGGGACGGCTCGCTCGGCTTCGACTTCACCGCCGGCGACCTGTGGATGTTCGGCGCCGCCCTGTCCTTCGCCACCTACAGCGCCCTGCTCAAGCGCAAGCCCGCCGAACTGGGCGGGCTCGCCTTCCTGCTCGCCACCTTCGTGCTCGGCGCGCTGATGCTGGCGCCCGCCTACGCGGTGTCCGTGACCGTCCAGGGCGGCTTCGCCGTCACCCCCGGCGCCGCGGGCATGCTGCTCTACGTCGGCGTGATGTCCTCCGCCGTCGCCTTCTTCGCCTGGAACAAGGCCGTCGCGGTCATCGGCGCCGCCCGCGCCGGCGTCGTCTACTACCTCCAGCCCGTCTGCGTCGCCGGCCTCGGACTGCTGCTGCTGGGCGAGCGGACCGGACCCGCCGAACTCCTCTGCATGGCGCTGATCCTCGGCGGCGTGGCCCTCGGTGCCCGGCGGTAGGTTCGCTCCCATGATCGAGTGGGACATCAAGAAGCTGCGGATCCTGCGGACCCTGGCCGACCGGGGCACCGTGACCGCGACGGCCGAGGCGCTGCACATGACGCCCTCGGCCGTTTCGCAGCAGCTGACCAACCTGGCCCGGCAGTTGGGGGTGCCGCTGCTGGAGGCCCAGGGGCGCAGGGTGCGGCTCACCGACGCGGCGCACCTGGTCCTGCGGCACGCCGAGGCCGTGTTCGCCCAGCTCGAACGAGCCGACGCCGAACTGGCCGGCTATCTGTCGGGGGACGCCGGCGAGGTCCGGATCGGGGCCTTCTCCACCGCCGTGCCCGTCCTCGTCGTCCCGGCCGTCGCCGCCCTGCGCCGCAGTCACCCGGGCGTGGAGGTGCGCGTCCGGGAGACCGAGGCCGCCGAATCGTACGAGCTGCTGTCCGCGGGGGCCGTCGACCTGGCCCTGTCCCTCGCGGCCCACGCCCCGACCGCCCGTGACCCCCGCTTCACCCGGGTCACGCTGTTGGAGGACCCGCTGGACGTGGCGCTGCCCCCCGACCACCCGCTGGCGGGCGCGCCGGCCGTGCGACTGGCCGACCTGTCCGGGGACCGGTGGATCTACGGGGGCAGCGGCCCCTGGTCGGAGATCACCCGCCACGCCTGTGAGGCGGCCGGCTTCGTTCCCGAACAGGCCCACTCCGCGTCGGGATGGACGGCCATCCTCGCGATGGTCGAGGCCGGCATGGGCGTGGCCCTCGTCCCGCGCATGGTGACGGGCCGCGCCTCGGGCATCGCCGTCCGGGTCCTGGCCCACGACCGGCCCACCCGGCACGTGGTCGCGGCCCTGCGGCGCGGCTCCGAAGCGGCCCCCGCCGTGGCCCACGTGCTGGCCGCGCTCAGGGCCGTCCCCGCGGGCTGAGGCCCGGCGTCCACGCGCGAGGGGCGCCCCCGGCGCGCGTGTCGCACACCGGGGACGCCCCTCGTCGGGAACGACCGGGTCAGGACGCGGAGGCCGCGTCCGCCGCCTGCGCCTTCAGCGCCCGCTCGACACCCGAGCGGGACTCCGAGACCAGCCGGCGCAGGCCCGCGCCCGGGTCGGCCGAGGCCAGCCAGGCGTCCGTCGCCGTCAGGGTCTGCGCGGAGACCTGGAGCGCCGGGTAGAGGCCCACCGCGATCTGCTGGGCGATCTCGTGGCTGCGGGTGTCCCAGACCTCCTTGACCACGGCGAAGTACTTCTCCGTGTACGGGGCGAGGAGCTCGCGCTGATCGGTCTGCACGAAGCCGCCGATCACCGCCTCCTGCACCGCGTTCGGCAGCGAGTCGCTCTCGACGACCGACGCCCACGCCTGTGCCTTGGCCTCCGCCGTCGGACGCGCCGCCCGGGCGGTGGCCGCGTGGCGCTCGCCCGCCGCGGTGGCGTCCCGCTCCAGCTCGGCCGCGATGGCCGGCTCGTCGAGCACGCCCGTGGCGACCAGGCGCTCCAGGAACGCCCACCGCAGATCGGTGTCGACGGCCAGGCCCTCGATCTCCGCGGAGCCGTCCAGCAGCGCCGACAGGTACGTCAGCTGCCCCTCGGTCCGGGCCGTCGCCGCGAAGGCACGGGCCCAGGCCAGCTGGTGGTCGCTGCCCGGTGCGGCCGAACGCAGGTGCTCCAGCGTGGCCTCGGTCCAGTCGGCCAGACCCTGCTCGCGCCACGCCGGGTCGGCGTACAGGTCGATGGCCAGCTTCACCTGGCGGTGCAGGGACTGCACCACGCCGATGTCCGACTCCTTGCCGATGCCGGACAGCACCAGCGCCAGGTAGTCGCGGGTGGCCAGCTCGCCGTCCCGCGTCATGTCCCACGCCGAGGCCCAGCACAGCGCGCGCGGCAGCGACTCGGTGAAGTCGCCGAGGTGCGCGGTGACGTTGGCCAGCGAGATCTCGTCCAGGCGGACCTTCGCGTAGGACAGGTCGTCGTCGTTGAGCAGCACCACCGTCGGGCGGGCGCGGCCCACCAGCTCCGGCACCGCCGTGAGCTCGCCGTCGATGTCCAGCTCGATCCGGTCCGAGCGGACCAGCAGGCCGTCGCGCAGGTCGTACAGGCCGACCGCGATCCGGTGCGGGCGCAGCACCGGCGAGCCCTTGGCGCCGGCGGGCAGCGCGGGCGCCTCCTGGCGGACGGCGAAGGCCGTGATGACGCCCTGCGCGTCGGTCTCGACCTCCGGACGCAGGATGTTGATGCCGGCCGTCTCCAGCCACGCCTTCGACCAGGCGGTCAGGTCGCGGCCGGAGGTCTCCTCCAGGGCGCCCAACAGGTCGGACAGGCGCGTGTTCCCGAACGCGTGCGCCTTGAAGTATGCCTGCACGCCCTTGAAGAAGGCGTCCATGCCGACGTAGGCGACGAGCTGCTTGAGGACCGAGGCGCCCTTGGCGTACGTGATCCCGTCGAAGTTGACGAGCACGTCGTCCAGGTCACGGATGTCCGCCATGATCGGGTGCGTGGACGGCAGCTGGTCCTGCCGGTACGCCCAGGTCTTCATGGAGTTCGCGAACGTGGTCCACGCGTGCGGCCACTTCGAACCCTCGGCGTACGCCTGGCAGGCGATCGAGGTGTACGTCGCGAACGACTCGTTCAGCCACAGGTCGTTCCACCACTCCATGGTGACCAGGTCGCCGAACCACATGTGCGCGAGCTCGTGCAGGATGGTCTCGGCGCGCACCTCGTACGCCGCGTCCGTCACCTTCGAGCGGAAGACGTACTGGTCGCGGATGGTGACCGCGCCCGCGTTCTCCATGGCGCCCGCGTTGAACTCCGGCACGAAGAGCTGGTCGTACTTCGCGAAGGGGTAGTCGTAGGCGAACTTCTCCTGGAACCAGTCGAAGCCCTGCCGCGTCACGTCGAAGATCGCGTCCGCGTCGAGGAACTCGGCGAGCGAGGGCCGGCAGTAGATCCCGAGCGGCACCGACTGCCCGTTCGGACCCTCGTACGAGCTGTGGACGGCGTGGTACGGGCCGACGATCAGCGCGGTGATGTACGAGGAGATCCGCGGGGTCGGCTCGAAGCGCCAGACGTTGTCCTTGACGTCCGCGGCCTCGGCCCCCGCGGGAATCTGCCGCGGGGAGTTCGAGACGACCGTCCAGCCCTCGGGGGCCGCCACGGTGAACCGGAACGTCGCCTTCAGGTCGGGCTGCTCGAAGCTGGCGAAGACCCGCCGCGCGTCCGGCACCTCGAACTGGGTGTACAGGTAGGCCTGCTGGTCGACCGGGTCGACGAAGCGGTGCAGGCCTTCACCGGTGTTGGTGTAGGCGCAGTCCGCGACGACACGGAGCTCGTTCGCGCCGGCGAGGAGGTGGCTCAGCGCGATCCGGGAGTCCCGGAAGACGGCGGCCACGTCCAGGGCCCTGCCGTTCAGCACGACCTCGTGCACGGCCGGCGCGACCAGGTCGATGAAGGTCTCGGCGCCCGCCTCGGCGGAGTCGAACCGCACGGTGGTCACGGAGGGGTAGGTGCCGCCCTCCTGCGCACCGCTGAGATCGAGTTCGATCTCGTACGAGTCGACGGTCAGCAGCTTCGCCCGCTGCTGAGCCTCTTCACGGGTCAGGTTCGTGCCAGGCACGCGTTCATCTCCTTCGATGGTCGTTGCCCCGCCATCCTTCCACGCGGTCGGCGCAACCGCCCCGGACTAATCCACGGGCGAACGCGCCATCCCCTTTGGAGGGTTTCGTCCCGGCACGACACCGCGCCCCACCGGAGGAATCCGATGGGGCGCGGCGAGGGGGCACCGGGGCGTCGCCCGCGGCGGGGGGACGCGACCGGATCAGACCAGGTCGGTGAACTGGTTCCAGCCCGAGCCCAGGGCGGTCCGGGACTCGAAGGTGGCATCGGGGGCGACCGGGGTGAGGCCGCTCGCCGTGTACAGCCAGAGCTTGCCCTGGGAGTCGCGGGCGACCAGGTCGGACAGGCCGTCGGCGTTCAGGTCGCCGGGGGAGACGATCGCGGTCATGTCCTTCCAACCGCTGCCGACCTGGACCGGCTTCGCGAACGGAACGGCCGTGTCACGCGTGCCCTGGTACAGCCACAGGCGGCCGTCGGTGCCGCGACCGACCAGGTCGGGGACGCCGTCGCCGGTCATGTCGCCGGCACCGGTGATCCGGTCCAGGGAGTTCCAGCTGCTGCCGACCTTGAGGCGGTTGTAGAAGCCGGTGCCGGTGCCGCGACCCGGGTACAGGTACAGGTCGCCGCCCTTCTCGCGGGCCAGCAGGTCGCCGCGGCCGTCCCCGGTCAGGTCACCGACGCCGATGACCGTGTTGTAGACGCCCCAGCCGGAGCCCAGGTTCACGTCGCCGGTCTCGTACAGCGCCCACAGCTGACCACCGGCGGTGATCTTGAGGACGTTGCCGTCCGGGTTGGTGCCGAGGCCCGAGGCGTGGACCAGGGTGTCGGTGCCGATCGGCGGCCGGCTGAACGCGTAGTGGCCGATCGGCCCCTCGAAGCGGTTGCGCCCGCTGCTGAGGTAGCGCGACATGGAGCCGTCGGCGGCACGGGCGATCAGGCTCTTCTTGCCGTAGGCACCGTTCGGGGAGTCGTCACCGGCGAAGCCGAGGAAGTGCGGGAACTCCAGGTCGTAGGCGCCGGCCTGGTTGAGCTTGCCGTTGCCCAGGCTCGTGTAGACCAACGCGCCGCCGTCGTTCATGCGCGCCAGGAGCCGGACGTTGCCGTCCTTGTCGCCCTGGGCGAGGACCTGGTCGAACTGCTGCCAGCCGAAGCCGATCTGTACGGGCTCACCGAACGGGGCGTCGGTCTTGCCGGTGGAGGGGCGGAAGTACAGCAGACCGTCCGGGGACCGGGTGATCAGGTCGGCCAGGCCGTCCGTGTCGAAGTCGTAGCCCGTGACGAGGTTGGTGAAGTTCCACTGGTTGCCCGCGACCTCGATCGGGTCCGCGTACGGGCTGGTCGCGTCCGCCGTGCCGGTGCCCGGGTACAGGAAGAGCTGCCCCCGGGTGGTGCGGGCCAGCAGGTCCGGGTGGCCGTCGCCGGTCAGGTCGCCCGCGCCCGCCACCTTGTTGAACACGTGCCAGCCGCCGGAGGCCCAGCCGGTCGGCGTGCTGCCCTGCGTGGACGCGGTGTGCAGCTGGATGCCGCCCAGGGTGTTGATGGTCAGGAGCTCGGGGCTGCCGTTCCCGTCGAGGTCGCCGACCGGCACGACCTCCTTGTGCTCGTCGACGTTCTTGATCTCCCCGGCGATCGGGAACGCGGCGGTGGCGCCGGAGTCGTAACGCACCGACCAGCCGCCCCAGGTGCTGCGCAGGAGGAAGTCGTCCTTGCCGTTGCCGTCGATGTCCAGCCGCGGGGAGACGGCCGCGGCGGCCTTGCCGGCGGTCTTGGCGGCGGACTTGGCCGTCGGGGCGACGACGGCGCCACCCGGCTGCGGGACGGCCTGCGCCGCGGCGGACGGCTTGCCGGGGACGACCGGCGGCTCGGAGGCGAAGGACTGTCCGGCGGTGATCATCCCGGTGGCCAGGGCGAGGGCGGTGCAGGTGAGCACGCGGAAGCGGCGAGAGGTGGTGCGGGCGTTCATGAAGATGTCCCCCAGGACTGCTGTCTTGACCTCCCCCCCTGGGAGGCAAGATGAAATGTAGATCATGCAAAACCCCTGGTGGAAGAGGGTTTCGAGGGGCGAGCGATGCTACTGCGGCGCGGTGACTGCGCTGTGACGGGCCGGTGACAATCGGGTCGGGAAGGGGTCGTTCCGGTGCACGGGGGATGCGGTGAGGGCTGCGACGAGGAGTCGTTCCGATGCGTTCCGATGCGACGTGGGGGCGGACACGACGCCGGCCCGCCCCACCGGGGAGGTGGGACGGGCCGGACGTCGGACAGCGGGTGCGGCGGGCCGATCAGCCGCGCAGCTCCTCGGCGACCAGCTCCGCGATCTGCACGGCGTTCAGCGCCGCGCCCTTGCGGAGGTTGTCGTTCGACAGGAACAGGGCCAGGCCGTTCTCGGCCGTCTCGTCGTTGCGGATGCGGCCCACGTACGAGGCGTCCTTGCCCGCGGCCTGGAGCGGGGTCGGGATCTCGGAGAGCTCGACGCCCGGGGCGCCCGCCAGCAGCTCGTGGGCGCGCTCGACGCTCAGCGGCCGCTCGAAGCGGACGTTGACCTGGAGCGAGTGGCCGGAGAAGACCGGCACGCGCACGCAGGTGCCCGAGACCTTGAGCTCCGGGAGTTCGAGGATCTTGCGGGACTCGTTGCGGAGCTTCTGCTCCTCGTCCGTCTCGAAGGAACCGTCGTCGACGATCGAGCCCGCGAGCGGCAGCACGTTGAAGGCGATCGGACGCTTGTAGACGCCCGGCTCGGGGAAGACCACGGCCTCGCCGTCGTGCACCAGCGCGGTGGCCTCGCCCGCGACGGCCTTGACCTGGCCGTCGAGTTCCGCGACGCCCGCGACGCCCGAGCCGGAGACGGCCTGGTAGGTGGTGGCGATCAGCGCGGTCAGGCCGGCCTCGTCGTGCAGGGGACGCAGTACGGGCATCGCGGCCATGGTGGTGCAGTTCGGGTTCGCGATGATGCCCTTGGGGCGGTTCTTGATCGCGTGCGGGTTGACCTCGGAGACGACGAGGGGGACCTCGGGGTCCTTGCGCCAGGCCGAGGAGTTGTCGATCACGACCGCGCCCTGGGAGGCGACCTTTTCGGCGAGGGCCTTGGACGTGGCGCCGCCGGCCGAGAAGAGCACGATGTCCAGGCCCGAGTAGTCGGCCGTGGAGGCGTCCTCGATGGTGATCTCGCGGCCCTGCCACTCCAGAGTCGAGCCCGCCGAACGGGCCGAGGCGAACAGCCGCAGCTCGTCCACCGGGAACTTGCGCTCGGCGAGGATGCCGCGCATGACTCCGCCGACCTGTCCGGTGGCTCCGACGATTCCGACCCTCACGGTGACTCCTTTTGGTACGTACGACGCGGGCGCGCGTGGAGCCATCATGCGTTCGACCCCACGAGCCTTGTCCAATCCATTGTCCGAGGTGCGGACGGTGTCCCGAATGTGAACCCCCGTGACGAGTCCGTGACGGGCGTGTTGCACCACCCCGGAACGGCAGTTTTCCCTGGTCAGAACCGGTTGGCGTCCGATCGGGCCGTGACCGTTATCCGGACACGGCGTATCAGACATCGAAACGACCGACTCGGGGAGAACCACCGTACGAGCCATCCGCCACCGCCGCCGGTCCATACCGGCGCCGGCCGCCCTCGCGGCCGTCGCCGTCGCCGCACCCGTCCTGCTCACCTCCACCCCGGCGAACGCCCACGGCCCGCGCCAGGGGGCCGTGGCCAAGGAACTGGTCGAGGAGGTCACCGCCCGCGGCCTACCTGAGGTCGCTGGGCAGGTAGGCCCGAGGGGGAACACGCGGGGGAACGCGGGGAACGAGGAGGGGGCGGTGCTCGTCGGAGCACCGCCCCCTTTTCTTCGGGGTACCGCGGTTTCAGGTTCCTACGGGGTTACGGCAGGACCTTCTCGATCTGCACGCTGCCGGTGCCGGCGGCGGTGCCGCGGGCGTTGAGCAGCTTGACCTGGCCGAAGAACTGACGGCCCTCGGGGGCCGCGCTGTTGACCAGGACCTTCGCCGAGACCTGCGCGGTGGCGCCGGTGGCGAGGTTCACCGCGGCGGCCTCGTCGACCTGGACGGAGCCCAGGGCGGCCGAGAAGAACACGTCGCGGTAGTCGTACGTGGTGGTGCCGGCCGGGATCGCGTAGCCGATGACCTTGACGGTGTAGGTGCCGGCGGCCGGGTTGACCAGGCTCACGGCCTCCTCGGAGTCGCCGTCGGCGGAGGTGCCGACCTTGACGCCGTCCTTGTAGACCTCGAGGTCGAGGTCCGCACCGGTGTCGGAGACCTTGCCGATCGCGACGTCGAGGCGGGAGACGCCCTCGCCGATCGTGACCTCGCTGGTCTGGGTCTCACCGTTGGCGATGGTCGGCTTGGCGACCTTCGCGGATCCGAGCGGACCACCCTGGAGCTTGCCGCCGGAGATGGCCGCGGCCTCGTTCTTGACGGTCAGCTGAACCGGCGCCGGGGTGCCCAGCTTGACCTCGGGCAGCACCTTGACGGCCGGGTCGAAGACCGCGCCGAGGACGGAGACGTCCAGCTTGTACGGGTTGTCGAGCAGCGGCGACGTACGGCGCGACTCGACCTCGATCTCCCAGACGCCGGGCTGCGGGTCGGCGTACGACCGCAGGTCGGGGCGGCAGGTGTTCGCCGGGTTGTTGTAGTTCGGGTAGCACTGGGTCGTCGCACTGTCCTCGACGCCCACGCCGTACGGGTGGATCGAGATGAAGCGCGTCTGGCTGCCGTCCTTCAGACCGCCCAGGGCGACCTCAAGGGTCTTGGCGCCCTGCGGGACCGTCACGAAGTACGACTTGTGGCTGTTGCGCTGCACCGAGGAGGTGTCCGACAGCGTGAAGGACGGCTTCGCCAGCGGGGTGGCCGCGACGACCGTGGTGAGGATCTGCTTGTCGATGCCCTCGGTGGTCGGGTCGTCGAGCTGCAGGATGCCGCTGTGGACGCCGGCCGACTTGGCGTTGGCCTCGACCTTGATGGTGACGGGCTTGTTCAGCGGCAGCGTGACGTAGTCGTAGCCGCCGATGACCTTGAAGGTCCCGTCGTTGTTGCGCCAGGTCAGGTCGTGCCGGGTGCCGTACTTGACGCCCGTGGTGCGGGTGACGACGACGTCGTAGACCTTCTTCTGGCCGACCTTCAGGCCGCCCTCGCGGTCGTAGAGGCCGGTGCCGAAGCCCGGGGTCTTCAGGAACTGGTCGATCGCGGTGTCGACCGGCGCCTTGACCGTGAACTCCTCGGCCTTGGCGTTGCGCTGGATGGACTCCCACGCGCCGACGACGTCGATCAGACCGGAGCCCTGGGCGTGCGCCGGGACGTCGGCGATCTTCTTCGCGGTGCTGGTGAGCGCCACCCGCAGGCTCGCCGGGGTCAGCGCGAGGTGCTGCTGCTTGGCGGCCGAGATGAGCAGGGCGCTGGCGCCCGCCGCCTGCGGCGAGGACATCGAGGTGCCCTGGAGCATGCCGTAACCGGCGGGCAGGGCGTAGCCGGCCTCGGCCACGGGCGCGCCCGGCAGCCAGGTCTGGATGGTGTTGATGGCCGCGCCGGGGGCGGTGATGGTCGGCGTGAAGCCGCCGTCCTCACGCGGACCGCGCGAGGAGAACGGGAACATGTTGTACTTCTTGCTCACGCCGGAGCCGTAGTTGGCGGCCCAGGTGTCCTTGGAGACGGCGGCGCCCACGGAGATGACCTTGTCCGCGAGACCGGGGTCACCGATGGTGTTGACACCGGGGCCCTCGTTGCCCGCCGAGATGACGAGCTGGACACCGTAGGTGTCGATGAGGGTCTTGTAGAGCTCGGAGCGCGCGTTGTTGCCGTCGTTCAGCGCCGGCAGGCCGCCGATCGACATGTTGACGATGTCCACGCCGCGGTTGACGACGAGGTCGATCATGCCCTCGGTCAGCGCGATGTTGGTGCAGCCGCCCGACCAGGAGCAGGCGCGCGAGGAGACGAGCTTGGCGCCGGGCGCCTCGCCGTTCATCTTGCCGCCGAAGAGGCTGTTGGCGGCGGTGATGCCGGCGACGTGCGTGCCGTGCTCGGACTCGATGATGCCGACGTTGACGAAGTCCGCCTTCTTGCCGACCCAGTCACCGCCCAGCGGGTCCATCGGGACGTCCTTGCGGATCTCGATCACGAACGGGATGCGCTCGGCGATCTCGGTCGCCGGGTTGTCCGTGCCGAACCAGCCGATCTGGTAGCCGTCCTTGTACGGCTTCATCGGCTCGTTGTTCGTGAAGTCGCCGTCCTGGTCGGTGTCGACGCGGACGGTCCCGGCGACCGGGTCGTAGAGCAGGCCGAACCGGTCGGTGGTGTCGCCGTCGCGGTTGACGTCGCCCTTCGCGTCGCCGGTCGCGGTGATCGACTCGCTGAAGCGGCTCCACTGGAAGCTGCCCTCGGGGGCCTTCCAGCTCTGGCCGCCCGCGGTGAAGCTGCCGCCGGAGGGGGTGACCGGGGTGATCTGGGCGCGCCAGGTGGCGTCGTTGTCCGTGATCGGGTCGGTCGCCGTGACCCAGTCGACGATCTTGCGCTCGCCGGTGGTGGTCTTCTGCAGGGCCGGGTGGCCGAGGTCGACGCCCGAGTCCATGATGCCGATGGTCACGCCGCGGCCGTCGGCCTTCGGGTTCTTCTTGACGAAGTCCACCGCGCCGGTCTCGAAGGACGGGTTGTACGGGTTCTTCGCGGGGGTGTCCTTGCCCGGCGCCGGGTAGGTCTCGGCCGCGGTCTTCTTGACCTTGCCGGTCTCCTTGCCCGCGTCCGGACGGGGGTCCGGCAGTTGGATCTCGTGCCGCAGGTCGATGCCGTGCACCGAGGACAGCTTGCCGGCGGCCTTCAGCGCGGCCTCGGCCTTGTCGGTCGGCAGGGTGGCGCGGACGTAGCCGAGCTTGTCGTACGTCCGGCCCACCGAGGCGCCCTGGACGGCGTCGAGCTGCTGCGCGACCTGCTCGGTCTGGCCGGGGGCGGTCGCGACCATGACGGTGACGTTCTTGTCACCCTTGGCCTTGGCCTCCTGAAGCAGTTCGGCGTCGGCCGAACCGAGCTTCTGGTCGGCGGACTTGACCGGCGCGGAGGAGCCGGGGTCAGTGGCTCCCGTCGCGGCGAAGACGGGAACGGCTCCGGTCGCGCAGAGCGCGGCCACCAGGCCTGCGGCGGCCGCGACGCGGGCGACGCGTCTGGCGCCGGGTATGGCCCCGGGCGTGGAGCTGGGGGATTCGAGGGTCATCAGCATCCCTGGCTAAGTGAAAGATACGGTCCGGATTTCGGTGCCGGATGACCGGTCAGCTTTGCGCAAGTGACAGCTGTTTGGGGAGTGTTGTCATTGACCGAGACCTGACATGGCGGACTCCCGCCGGCGCGGGGAACCCGCCAGGACGCCCGGACCGGGGCATAGCAGGGCGACTCGCGGGGGTCAGAGAGTGGATTTATCGACTTTCCGGCCGCATGTCGGCATCACGGTGGACTTCCGCCGTGCGGCAGGTGTGACAACTTTCGAGCGTTCAGCGCTCGCGCGTGCGCGCGTTGTGGCGCGGGGCCCCGTCGCGGTCGCCGCAGGCCGCCCCGCACCACCGTCGGGTGCCCTCGCGCGAGACGTCGTGGAAGTGCAGTCCGCACGTCGGCGAGGCGCACACGCGGATCCGGTCCGGGCTCGTGCCCAGCAGGTCCAGGTGGCCGCGGGCCGCGGTCCAGGCCGGACCCCAGGTCGGATCGGCGAACTCGGCGCGCTCGCCCGCGCCTTCGGCGGTGAAGGTGACCCGGATCCGACCGTGCTCCAGCACGGCGTCGAGCAGGGCCCGCGCGCTCTCGTCGGCCGGGTCCGCGACGGCCCGCGCCAGGGCCTCGCGGGCGGTCAGCAGGTGGACGAGGGTCGCGGCGTCGGCCCGGAAGCGGTCGGCCAGGCCGGCGCTCTCCAGCCAGAGCGCGAGCCCCTGGACCCGGGACAGTCCGGCGGCGCCCGCGAAGAGGTCCGCGGGTTCCCCGTCCTGGACCCAGCGGGTGTTCAGCAGGTCCAGGGAGAGCGGCTCGCCGGTCAGTGGGCGCGGGTCCGCGCCGGTCCGTGCCGTCATGCCCCCGCCTCCCGCCGCCGTCGCCAACCCTGCGAGGGTACGTGACCGGTCGGCCCGGGCGGTGGCTCCGCGGCCGGGGTTCGGACGGCCGAGGCCCGGGCGCCCGGACTCCGGCGCTCGGGGCTCACCGGGGAAGGACGACCAGGTAGGCCGCGGGTTCGCGGTCCCCGGACGCCGTCAGGGCCGTCCGTACCACCGAGGCCTGCTGCTCGGGCCAGTCGCGGAGCTTGCGGGGGGTGAGGTGCAGGACGGTCACCCCGAGCCGCTCCAGCGTCTCGCGCTTGCGGACGCACTCCGCCCACTCCTCGTCCTCGTCCTGACGCGGGGCGCGGGTGTCGATCTCGATGGCGACGGCCTGCTCGGGCCAGTAGGCGTCGACCCCGCCGAGGTGCGGGCCACCGGGCAGTCGCAGGTCCACGTTCCAGACGGGCTCGGGGAGGTCGTGGCCCCGGACCAGTTGGTACAGCCGGTCCTCGGCGATGGCCCGCCCCTCGGCGAGCAGGGACTCGACGGCGTCGACGACGTGGGGCCGGTTCAGCAGCCGGGCCACGGTCAGCTCCCGGACGACGGCGGCCGGTTCGCAGTGCCCGCCGCGCACCGCCTCGCTCAGCAGGCGGCGCACGACCCCGGCGTCCGTGATGCGGGCGACGGCGTCGGCGACGGCCCGGGCGACCGGGGCCAGGGGGAGGCCGGCCACCTCCTGGGACCGGGGCGGGGTGTGGGTCCGCAGGATCCGCACGTCACCGGTGGAACGCAGCCGGCGGGTGCCGGGCACGAGCACGTCGATGTGCGGGAGTCCGGCCAGCGGGGGAGCGGAGGTGAACCGGTACAGGGCCAGGGCCGCCATCCCGGTGATCATGGCCTCGCCGGCGCCTCGCCGACCCGCGTACAGCAGCGCCGCCTGCAGCCGCTCCTCGCTGGACGCGGCGCCGGGGTGGAGCAGGAACACCCCCGGCAGGATCTGCCGCCAGGACCGCCCGGCGGCGTCGGAGGCGCTGATGCCGTGCTCGCGGAGCTGCGCGAGGGTGAGCACGCGGGGGCGGCTGCCGGTGAGGTGGGCGAGGGGGAGGGGTGTGTTGTGGTTCATGTGGCGGAGATTCCCGCACGGCGGGGGCCCGCTAACCCCTGTTACAGTTCCGTCGACAAATCGGGACAACCCTGCACTAAAGTACGGGCGTTCGAGTGCCGATAGCGCCGTTCGTCCGGGGCCGTTCACCTGCGCGGACCCGTCCCGCCGGCCCGAGGCCACCGACGCCGACAACCCCGCGCCCGCCTCGCGTACGAGGCGGGCGCGGGAGCCGGGACACGACGGGCCGGGCGGGCCACGACGGGCCGGGCGGCCCATGGGGCCCGGCCGGCCCGGCCGGCCCGGTCGGGCTAGGCGGTCGCCGCCGCCGCGTCGCAGGCCTGGGCGCGCAGGGCCCGGGCCAGGTCGTCGCGGGACTCCAGCACCAGTCGGCGCAGCGCCGGCGAGGCCGACTCGTGCGCGGCCAGCCACGCGTCGGTGGCGTCGACCGTGCTCTGCGAGTCCTGGAGGGACGGGTACATGCCCTTCACCACGTGCATGCCGATCTGGATCGACCGGTCGGCCCACACCCGCTCGATGGCCTCGAAGTAGCGACCCACGTACGGGGCCAGCAGCCCTCGCTGCGAGGACTGTTGGGTGCCCGAGATGGTCGCCTCGACCAGCGCGTTCGACAACACGTCCGATTCCACGATCGCGGCCCACGCCTGGTCCTTGACCGCGGCCGAGGGGCGCGCCGCCAGGCACCGGACCTGGTGCCGCTTGCCCGACGCCGTGTCGTCGCGGGCGAGTTCCGCGGTCAGGGCCGCCTCGTCCACCGCCCCGTGCGCGGCCAGCGGGAGGAGGAAGTCCCAGCGCAGCTCCTGGTCCACGTCCAGCCCGTCGATCCGCGCCGAACCGTCCATCAGCCCCAGCAGCAACTGGAAGTCGCCCTCGGTCGCCGCGCTCGCCGCGAAGAACCGGGCCCACGTCAACTGCGACTCCGAGCCGGGCTCGGCCATCCGCAGCTCCTGGAGCGCGACCGCCGACAGCACCCGGCCGCCCTGCTCGCGCCAGTCCGCCGCCGCGTAGTGGGCGACCGCCGACAGCGCCTGCGCGTGCAGCTGCTGGAGCACGCCGACGTCCGTCTCGCGCCCCGCGTGCGCCAGCACCAGGGACACGAAGTCCCGGGCCGGCATCAGCCCGTCGCGGGTCAGGTTCCACAGCGCCGACCAGCACAGCGCCCGCGCCAGCGGGTCGGTCAGGCCGCCCAGGTGCGAGCGCAGGGTGGACAGCGAACGTTCGTCGAAGCGGATCTTGCAGTAGGTGAGGTCCTCGTCGTTGACGAGCACCAGGTCGGCCCGCTCCAGCCCGGCGAGTTCGGTCACGGCCGTCCGCGCGCCCGCCACGTCCGTCTCGGCCCGCGCGAAGCGCACCAGGGCGCCGTCCTCGATCCGGTACAGACCCACCGCGACCCGGTGCGGCCTGAGCTCGTCGCCCTCCTGCACCACCGCGAGTTCGGTGATCCGGCCGCCCGCGTCGTGGGTCACCACCGGCGTCAGCGCGTTCACGCCGGCCGTCTGCAGCCAGGCCCGCGACCATTCGGCCATGTCCCGCCCGGAGACCTCCCCGAGCACCGAAAGCAGGTCGTCCAGGGTGGTGTTGCCGTACGCGTGCGCCTTGAAGTAGCGCCGCGCGCCCTCCAGGAACGCCTCCCGGCCCACGTACGCCACGAGCTGCTTGAGGACCGCCGCGCCCTTGGCGTAGGTGATCCCGTCGAAGTTCAGCTTCGCGTCCTCCAGGTCACGGATGTCGGCCGTGATCGGGTGCGTGGACGGCAACTGGTCGGCCCGGTAGGCCCACGCCTTGCGGTTGTTGGCGAAGGTGACCCACGCCTGGTCGAAGCGGGTGGCCTCGACGAGCGCGAAGGAGCCCATGAAGTCCGCGAAGGACTCCTTGAGCCACAGGTCGTCCCACCACTTCATCGTGACGAGGTCGCCGAACCACATGTGCGCCATCTCGTGCAGGATGACGTTCGCGCGGCGCTCGTACGAGGCCTGCGTGACCTTCCCGCGGAAGATGTACTCCTCCCGGAAGGTCACCATTCCCGGGTTCTCCATGGCGCCGAGGTTGTACTCGGGCACGAAGGCCTGGTCGTACTTCCCGAAGGGGTACGGGTAGTCGAACAGCTCGTGGAAGAGGTCGAAACCCTGCTTGGTGACCAGGAAGACGTCGTCCGCGTCGAAGTGCTTCGCCAGCCCCTTGCGGCACATCGCGCCGAGCGGGATCGTCAGCTCCCCGCGCGTGTAGGTGTCCGTCACGTAGTGGTACGGACCGGCCACCACGCAGGTGATGTAGGTGGAGATCGGCGCGGTCTCGGCGAACCGTCGGGTCTGCCCCTCGCGGGACTCCTCGACGCCGTTGCTCCACACCTGCCAGCCCTCGGGCGCGGTCACCTCGAAGCGGTACGGGGCCTTCAGGTCGGGCTGCTCGAAGTTCGCGTACACCCGCCGGGCGTCCGCCGGCTCGTACTGGGTGTACAGGTAGACCTCGCCGTCCTCCGGGTCGACGAAGCGGTGCATGCCCTCGCCGGTCCGGCTGTAGGCGCAGTTCGCGTCCACGACCAGGACGTTCTCGGCCGCCAGTGACTCCAGGGCGATCCGGGAGCCGTCGAAGACGGCGGCGGTGTCCAGCTCCGTCCCGTTCAGGGTCACGGCGTTCACCGAGGGGGCGATCAGGTCCGCGAACGTGGTGGAGCCGGTGGCGGCCCGGAAGCGGATCGTCGTCACCGAGCGGAAGGTCCGGGGGCCCTCGGCCGGCTCGGCCTCGTCCACCGCGGACCTCAGGTCCAGGACCACCTCGTACCCGTCGACGGACAGCAGCTCGGCCCGTTCGCGGGCCTCGTCACGGGACAGATTCTCTCCGGGCACGTGCACTCCTTCGTGCGTGATCGTCGTGTTCCGTCGAATCCTCGCACGGGGGGAATGCGGGGGGACCCGGGCTGGTTGGGGAGGGGGAACATGACCACCAGAGACGCCTTATGTGACCTGAGGAGAGACATGCCCGACACGCAGGTGCGCGAGAAGACCCCGGTCGATTTCTGGTTCGACCCGCTCTGCCCCTGGGCCTGGATGACGTCCCGCTGGATGCTCGAAGTCGAGAAGGTGCGCGACGTCGAGGTCCGCTGGCACGTGATGAGCCTCGGCGTGCTCAACGAGAACAAGCTGGACGAGCTGCCCGAGTCCTACCGCAAGCTCCTCGGCCCCGAGGCCTGGATCCCGGTCCGCGTGGTCATAGCGGCGCAGCAGAAGCACGGCTCCGAGCTGACCGGCAAGCTCTACACGGCGCTCGGCACCCGCATCCACAACGAGGGCCGCGGCAACACCCCCGAGGTGATCGCCGAGGCGCTGGCCGAGGTCGGTCTCCCGGTGGAGCTGGCCGCGTACGGAACCTCCGACGAGTACGACGAGGCCCTGCGCGAGTCGCACAACGAGGGCATCAACCGGGTGGGCCAGGAGGTCGGCACCCCGGTGATCTCCGTGCCCGGCGACAACGGCAAGGACGTCGCCTTCTTCGGCCCCGTCGTCACGCCCGCCCCGCGCGGCGAGGACGCCGCCCGACTGTGGGACGGCACCCTGCTCGTCGCCTCCACCCCGGGCTTCTTCGAGATCAAGCGGACCCGCGACAAGGGCCCGTCCTTCGAGTAGTCCCGAGAGCGGTTCCCGGGCCGGTCCGCCGGCCCGGGACCACGGAAAGCCCCCGCGAGTCACGTCCTCGCGGGGGCTTTCCCTTGGGCACGCCCGCACGCGAAGGTTGAGAAGACGATCACGAGGCGGACGGGACGGTGGCGCCGATCAGCCCTTGGCGGGGATCAGCAGCGGGGTGTTGGCCTTGGCGTCGGCGTAACGCTTCGAGACGTCCTGCCAGTTGACGACGTTCCACATGGCCTCGATGAAGTCCACCTTCTGGTTCTTGTACTGAAGGTAGAAGGCGTGCTCCCAGGCGTCGAAGACGAGGACCGGCACGGAGGCCTGGCCGACGTTGCCCTGGTGGTCGTAGACCTGCTCCACGATCAGCCGGCCGCTGATGGGCTCGTACGCCAACACGCCCCAGCCGGAGCCCTGCGTGGCGGACGCGGCGAAGGTCAGCTGCTTCTTGAACTTCGCGAAGGAGCCGAACGACTCGGTGATCGCGTCGGTCAGGTCGCCCAGGCCGTCGGCCGCGGTCGGCTCGCCGCCGCCCTCGCCGGTCTTCGGGCTGGCCATGTTGTGCCAGTAGATGCTGTGCAGGATGTGGCCGGAGAGGTGGAACGCGAGGTTCTTCTCCAGCCCGTTCAGCGCGCCCCAGTTCTCCTTGTCGCGCGCCTCCGCCAGCTGCTCCAGCGTGTTGTTGGCCCCGGTGACGTAGGCCGCGTGGTGCTTGTCGTGGTGCAGCTCGATGATCTGCGGATTGATCACCGGCTCCAGCGCCGCGTAGTCGTACGGAAGCTCAGGAAGCGTGTAGATGGCCATGCGTGTATCCGGTCCCCTCAGCGTGCCAACCGCTCATGGTGCGACAGTTATTGCAATCAATGCGCAACTGCACGCTAGCAGTATCTATTCCTGGCGACGAGTAAGGGTTGCCTCTCTTGTCAAGGCCGCCGGAACGCCGAAGGCCGGGTCCACGCGATCGCATGGACCCGGCCTTCGAGCAGGGGTGGAACGGGGGTGGAGCAGCGGTGGAACCGCGGTGGGGCGGGGAGGTGGCGGGGGGTCAGGCCGTGTCGCGGGACCGCGCCCGACGCTGCGTCACATATCCGGTGACCGCGAGCGCGACGGTCAGTCCACCGGTGAAGAGGACCTGGACCCGGGTGTCGTCACCCCTGACCATCAGCGCCAGCACGCCGACGACCCCGGCCAGCGCCACCCACGTCAGGTACGGGAAGCCCCACATCCGCACGACCAGCTTCTCGGGCGCCTTGCGCTCCAGCCTGCGGCGCAGCACGAACTGGGAGACGGCGATGAAGCCCCAGACGACCAGGATCACGCCGCCGACCATGTTGAGCAGCCAGGCGAACAGGGTGTCCGGGTACCAGTACGACAGCAGCACGGTGACGAAGCCGAAGCCCGAGGAGGCGAGCACCGCGCGCCGCGGCACGCCGCCGGAGACCTTGCCCAGCGCCTTGGGGCCCTGCCCCCGGGCGACCAGCGAGTAGGCCATGCGCGAGGAGCCGTAGATGTTGGCGTTCATCGCGGAGAGCAGGGCGATCAGGATGACCACGTTCATGATCTCGCCGGCCGCGGGGATGCCCAGGTGGTCCAGGGTCGCGGCGTACGGGCCGTCCTCGGCCACCGCCGGGTCGTTCCACGGCAGCAGGGTGACGATGACCAGCATCGAGCCGACGTAGACGATCGCGATCCGCCACATGGTGGTCTTCACGGCCCTGGCCACCCCCTTGACGGGGTTCTCCGACTCGGCCGCCGCGATGGTCACCGTCTCCAGGCCGCCGTACGCGACGACCGAGGCGAGCAGGCCGACCAGCAGGCCGTCCATGCCGTTGGGCAGGAAGCCGCCGTCGTGGAGCAGGTTCGCGGAGCCGGGGGAGGAGGTCCCGGGCAGCAGGCCCATGACGGCGAGCACGCCCAGGCCCAGGAACAGCGCGATCGCCCCGATCTTGAGGGCGGCGAACCAGAACTCGAACTCGCCGAAGTGGGAGACCGCCGCCAGGTTGGATCCGCAGAAGAGCGCCATGAACGCCAGCACCCACACCCACGAGGGGGTGCCGGGGAACCAGCCCGTCATGATGTGCGCGGCGCCGATCGCCTCGATGGCCACGCCCACGCACAGCAGCGTCCAGAACATCCAGCCGGCCGTGAACCCGGCCCACGGGCCGATGGCGCGGTCGGCGTGCACGGAGAAGGAGCCGGAGGCGGGGTTGGCGGCGGACATCTCGCCGAGCATCCGCATCACGAACATCACGAGGATCCCGGACGCGGCGTACGCGATCACGATCGACGGACCCGCGGCCGCGATGCCGGCCCCGGAGCCCACGAAGAGCCCGGCGCCGATGACCCCGCCGAGGGCGATCATCGAGAGGTGGCGCTGCTTGAGGCCGTTGCCGAGGGGGGAGGGTCCCGGTTCGGTCGGCGGCGACTGCCGGTCGGACGGGTTCAGGGTGCTCTGGCTCATGGGGGTGGTGCCTTGTCCGGTGCGGGGACGGGATGGGGGCCAGTCTGCCGATCGTCCGATAACCGGACGTTCGCCGTCCAGCATCCGGACACTCGCCTCACCGGACGTGATCGTTCCCGCGCGGAGGCGGGGACGGAGACGGAAGAGGCCCGGGACACCCGTCCCGGGCCTCTTCCGCGTGCGACCAGGGGGTTCAGGCCCGCCGGGCCCTCAACTCCCGCACCCCCGCCACGACCAGCACCGCCGCCGCCGCGCCGGTGGACCACAGCAACTGCGGCCGCGCCGAGTCGTCGAACAGCATCAGGACCAGCACCACGGCCATCCCGACCAGCGCCGCCCACGTCAGGTACGGGAACAGCCACATCCGAAGCGTCAGCCGCTCCGGCATCTCCCGCTCCAGCACGCGCCGCAGCCGCAACTGCGAGACCGCGATCAGCGCCCACACGAACAGCAGCACCGCGCCGACCGCGTTGAGCATGTAGAGGAAGACCGTGTCCGGCCACAGCAGGTTCAGCACCACCGAGACGAACCCGAACGCCACCGAGGCGAACACCGCCCGCCGCGGCACCCCGCCGCCCGAGACCCGCAGCAGCCCCCTGGGCGCCTCGCCCCGCTCGGCCAGCGAGAACACCATCCGCGAGGACCCGTACAGGTTGGCGTTCAAGGCCGAGAGCAGCGCCACGAAGACCACGATGTTCATGATCTGACCGGCCGCCGGGATGCCGATGGAGTCCAGCACGGCCACGTACGGGCTCTGCCCCGGCTCCAGCGAGTCCCACGGCAGCAGGGTCACGATGACCACCATCGAGCCGACGTAGAAGAAGAGGATGCGCCACACCGCGCTGCGCACCGCACGGGCGACCGAACGGGCCGGGTCGTCGGACTCGGCCGCCGCGATGGTGACGACCTCCAGGCCGCCGAAGGCGAAGACGACGGCGAGCATGCCGGCGACCACGCCGCCCATCCCCTCGGGGAAGAAGCCGCCGTGGCCCGTCAGGTTGGCCGCGCCGATCGGGTCCGTGTCGGGCAGCAGGCCGAGGATGGCGAGGGTGCCCAGGATCAGGAAGAGGACGATCGCGCCGACCTTCAGCGCGGCGAACCAGAACTCGAACTCGCCGAAGTTCTTCACGGCGGCCAGGTTGCTCACGGTGAAGACCACCATGAAGATCAACACCCAGATCCACTGGTCGACCGACGGCACCCAGCCGTTCGCGATCTTCGCGGCGCCGGTCGCCTCCACGGCGAGCACCACGACCAGCAGGAACCAGTACAGCCAGCCGGCGGAGAAGCCGGCCCACCGCCCCAGCGCCTTCTCCGCGTACACGGAGAACGATCCGGAGGCGGGCATCGCGGCCGACATCTCGCCGAGCATCCGCATCACGAGCATCGCGAGGACGCCCGCGAGCAGGTACGAGCAGATGATCGCGGGGCCGGCGATGCCGATGCCGGCGCCGGAGCCGACGAAGAGCCCGGCGCCGATGACGCCGCCGAGGCCCAGCATGGTCAGGTGGCGCTGCTTCAGGCTGTGGCTGAGGGGTTCGGAAAGGAGCTCACCCGAGGTGGCGGGCGGGTCGGGCAGGAGGTCGCGCATGAGGAGTGCTCGTACTCTCGTTCGGCCTGGCGGCGGTGGGGGCTCCGCGACTGGTTGGAGGGAACCTACAGTCTCGCTGGAGGCCGTCCATCCGCGCAAAACGGACGTGCGGGCTGTAGTTGCTCGTGACGCGGATCACTTCAACTGGGGTGTGATCCGGGCTCTTTGTGTACTCCCCACCAAACCGGGGAGTACGGCTTTGTCCCGGCCGGCGGTGGGGCGGAGCCCTGCACCGGACTAACGTCGGTGATCGTCCCGTCACCACCACCCCCGGAGCCTCCCGATGAGCACCGCTTCCGTCTCCTTCCGGCCCGGCGCCGTCCTCGCCGACCTGCTGCCCGCGAGCCGCGTCCGTGACATCGCGCTCGTCGTCGGCGGCGCCGCGCTCACCGGCATCGCCGCGCAGATCGCCGTTCCCGTCCCCGGCTCCCCGGTCCCGGTCACCGGCCAGACCTTCGCGGCCCTGCTGGTCGGCACCGCGTTCGGTGCCCGCCGCGGCTTCCTCGCGCTGGCCGTGTACGCGCTCGTGGGAATGGCGGGCGTGCCGTGGTTCGCGGGCGGCACCTCCGGGGCCGGCGGCGCCTCCTTCGGCTACGTGCTCGGCATGCTGCTCGCCGCCACCGTCGTCGGCGCCCTCGCGCGGCGCGGCGCCGACCGCTCGGTCGCCCGTACGGCGGGCACGATGGTGCTCGGCTCCGCGCTCGTCTACGCCGTCGGCGTGCCCTACCTGGCGCTGTCCACCGGGATGTCCTTCGGCGCGGCCGTGGCGGCGGGCCTGACCCCGTTCCTGCTCGGCGACGCGCTCAAGGCCGCGCTGGCCATGGGCGTCCTGCCGGCCGCCTGGAAGCTGGTCGGCCGCCGCGGCTGATCCCGTACGCGTCGACCACGACGCAGCCCCCGGAGACCACGACGCGGCCCCCGCAGGGCACGACGCAGCCCCCGGACCGCGAGCGGCGGTCCGGGGGCTGCTGTCGTTCACGGGCGATCGCGTGCTCAGACGCGCGCGGCGGCCTTGCGGCGCATGTCGCGCACCACGCCGATGGCCAGCACCACGGCCGCCACCAGCAGGGAGAGCAGGACGACCTGGCGGTTGTCCTTGTCGTAGACCATGTAGGCCAGGACGAAGGTGATCATCCCGGCGGTGGCCCAGGTGAGGTACGGGAAGAGCCACATCTTGACGGCGAGCTTCTCCGGGGCCTCGCGCTCCAGGATCTTGCGCATCCGCAGCTGGGTCAGGCAGATGACCAGCCACACGAAGAGGGCGATGGCACCCGAGGAGTTCAGCAGGAAGCTGAAGACCGTGTCCTTGAAGGCGTAGTTGAAGTAGACGGCGACGAAGCCGAACACCACGGAGCCCAGGATCGCGGCCGTCGGGACGCCCCTCTTGTTGACCTTGGCGAAGGCCTTCGGGGCGTCACCGCGCTCGCCCAGCGAGAACGCCATGCGGGAGGCGGTGTACAGGCCCGAGTTCAGGCAGGACAGCACGGCGGTCAGGACGATCACGTTCATGATCTGGCCGGCGTGCGCGATGCCGATGGAGTCCAGGGCGGCCACGTAGGAGCCCTTGTCGACGATCGACTTGTCGTTCCACGGCAGCAGGGTCAGGACGATGAAGATCGAACCCAGGTAGAAGATGCCGATGCGCCAGATCACCGAGTTGGTGGCCTTGGTGACCGCGCGGCGCGGGTCCTCGGACTCGCCGGCGGCCAGGGTGACGATCTCGCTGCCCATGAAGGAGAAGACGACCATCAACACACCGGTGAGGATCGAGCCCCAGCCGTTGGGCATGAATCCGCCCGCGTCGGTGAGGTGCGCGAATCCGGCGCCGGGGTTGTCCGAGCCCGGCAGCACGCCGAAGACGGCCAGCATGCCGATGATCACGAACGCGCCGATGGCGACGACCTTGATGCCGGCGAACCAGAACTCGAACTCGCCGTACGAGGCGACAGAGCCGAGGTTGGTGACGGTAAGGACCGCCATCACGATCAGCGCCCAGGCCCACTGCGGGACGGCCGGGACCCAGCCTTCGAGGATCACCGCGCCGGCGGTGGCCTCCACGGCCAGCACGACGACCCAGAAGAACCAGTACAGCCAGCCGATGGAGAAGCCGGCCCAGCGACCGAGCGCGCGGTCGGCGTAAGCGGAGAACGAGCCCGAGTTCGGGCTGGCGGCGGCCATCTCGCCGAGCATCCGCATCACGAAGACGACCATGGCGCCGACGAGTGCGTACGAGACGAGGATGGCGGGACCGGCCTTGGCGATGCCGCCGCCGGAGCCGACGAAAAGACCGGCGCCGATGACGCCGCCAATGGCGATCATGGACAGGTGGCGGTTCTTGAGACCGGCCTTCAGACCGTCGGAGGGCTTGGCGTCGCCGGGGGTGCCGGAGGGGTCGCCTGCCTTCTGAAGGGTCGTCGTGGAGCTCATGGACGATTCCTTAGGTTCTCGGGTTGCGAGCCCCGGCATTCAAACCTGAGTTACCTCCAATACGGAAGAGTTTCTTCCGATGGTTGCCTTGGGCACTAGGTCCGGGACCAAGGTCCCGACCCGCCCTGTCTGGGTTCTTTGGGTTTATTTGAGGTTGAGAAGTGATTTACGCGACACCCACTGCGGGCCGCGGGTCCGGCACGTGCCACACTCGACCCATGCGCGTGTACCTCGGATCCGACCATGCCGGCTTTGAGCTCAAGAACCACCTGGTGGACTGGCTCAAGAACAACGGCCACGAGCCCGTCGACTGCGGGCCCCACATCTACGACGCGGTGGACGACTACCCGCCCTTCTGCCTGCGGGCCGCGGAGCGGACCGCCCAGGACGGCGAGAGCCTCGGCATCGTGATCGGCGGTTCCGGCAACGGCGAGCAGATCGCCGCGAACAAGGTCAAGGGCGTCCGCGCGATCCTCGCCTGGAGCGTGGAGACCGCCAAGCTCGGCCGCGAGCACAACAACGCCAACGTGATCTCCGTCGGCGGTCGGATGCACACGCAGGACGAGGCCGTCAGCTTCATCGAGGCCTTCCTGGCGACCCCGTACTCCGGCGAGGAGCGCCACACCCGCCGCATCGACATGCTCTCCGCCTACGAGCTGACCGGCGAGCTCCCCCCGATCCCGGCCCACCACCCGCAGGCCTGACACCCCTCCGCCGTGCCGCCGGGAATCCCGGTGGCACGGCGGTTTCGTGTCGTGGCCCGGCCGCGCGCGGTCACCGCGGTGCGGCCCGGCCGTCCGGCCGTCGTGTCGTCCGGCCCGTCGTGACGTCCCGCCGTCGTGACGTCCCGCCGTCGTGCCGTCCCGCCGTCGTGCCGTCCCGTCCTCGTGTCTCAAGGAGCAGCGCCGTGCCCGAGGGGCATACGATCCACCGCCTCGCCCAGGAACACACCGAGCGGTTCGCCGGCCGCCCGGTCCGGGTCACCAGCCCGCAGGGCCGGTTCGCCGAGAGCGCCGCGCTGCTCGACGGCCGCGAACTGGAGAGCGCCGAGGCACACGGCAAGCACCTCTTCCTGGAGCTCGGGGACGCCTGGATCCACATCCACCTCGGCCTCTTCGGCAAGCTCGGCCTCGGCCCCGCCCCGGCCCCGCCCGCCACGGACACCGTGCGGCTGCGCCTGCTGAACGCGGACCACTGGGCCGACCTGCGCGGCCCCACCGCCTGCGCGATGATCGGCGACGGCGAGAAGAAGGCGATACACGACCGGCTCGGCCCCGACCCGCTGCGCCCGGCCGACGACCCGGACCGGGCCTGGGCCCGGATCTCCCGCTCCCGCACCACCGTCGCGGCCCTGCTCATGGACCAGAAGGTGATCGCGGGCGTCGGCAACGTCTACCGCGCGGAGGTCCTCTTCCGGCACGGGATCGACCCCTACCGCCTCGGCAGGGACCTCACCCGCCGCGAATGGGACGCGATCTGGGCCGACCTGGTCCTGTTGATGCGCGAAGGCGTACGGAACAACCGGATCGACACCGTCCGCGACGAACACCTGCCCGAGGCCATGGGACGCCCGCCCAGGGTGGACGACCACGGCGGGGAGGTGTACGTCTACCGGAGGGCGAACATGCCCTGTCACCTCTGCGGGGGCGAGATCCGCACCGCCGATCTCGCCGCCCGCAACCTCTTCTGGTGCCCCGACTGCCAAACCCGCTAGCACCCGGCGCCGCCTCCCGGACCCGTGCGCCTCCCGGAACCGTCCCGCGTCAGAACCCGTGCGGCAGCCAGGGGGCCACATCGCCCCGGAAGGCGCGCGAGGCCTCGGTCAGGGCCCCCGGGCGCAGCTCGCGGACCCGCCCGGCGGCGGCCAGCGAGCCGAGGGTGATCCCGCCCAGGTAGGCGGACCCCAGTTCCCGGACGGACAGTTCCAACTCGGCCGGCTCGGCCGTCCGCACGCAGGACGCGCCGCCCTTCTCGTCGACCGTCAGCCGCCACCGCCCCTCGTTCCACGGGCAGAACGCGTCCTCCACCTCCAGGACCACGTCCAGCGGCGCCCCGTACGCCCGCGCCTCCAGCGCCGCGGGGACGTCCACGAGCCGCACGTGCAGCGCGTCGCGCGGGAACGGCCGGGACCGCCGGATGTCACTGACCAGGTGCAGCACCGGATCGTCCACCGGCCGCCTGGTCGCCCGTACGGAAGAGGTCAGGTCGATCTCGAAGAGGTAGCGCCACAGCGCGGCCGTGGCCGCCGGATCCAGCGCGTCCAGGTCGGCCAGATCGACCCGGCCCTCGGCGCCGGTCAACTCCCAGTCGGGCTTCACCCGATAGCGGGCGTACCCGACCACCTCCCCGTCCGGCCGCTCCGCCACCACGCACTTCAGCGGTGACCCACCGCCCCGCAGGCTCTCCGGGTCCAGCAGCGCCTGCCGCTCCCAGCCCGGCTGCCGGGCCGGCATCCCGGGCCGCCGGGGAACCAGCTCGGCGTACACCCGTTCGCAGTCGGGCAGCGCCTTCTCCGGGTCCACCAGCCGCAGCACGACCTCGTCCGTGCCCGGCGGCACCGTGAGTCGTACCCGGACCGTGTCGATGTCGACGGCCAAGGCGTACGCACCGGTGCCGTAGCCGAAGCGTCCGTAGATCGCCGGTTCCGAGGCCGTCAGCACGGCGAGGGCCTCGCCACCCGCCCGGACGTCGTCCAATTGGCGGCGCATCATCGACGTCAACACCCCGCGCCGACGGTGCGTCGGCGCCACACCGACCATGGTCACCCCCGCCGCCGGCACCACCGCGCCGCCGGGGACGGAGAGCCGGAAACTGAAGGCGCCGGCCGAACCCACGCAGGTCCCGCCGTCCCAGACGCCGAGCGAACGCTCGGGCTCCGTCAGAGACTTGTACAGTTCCCGTTCCGTCGACGAGTCGGGCACACCGCCGAACGCCAGTTCCAAGTGGTCGTACCAGGCATCCCACTCATCAGCCTTCAATACGCGCGTCTCAAGAGCCATCCGACCATCCTTACCAGGGCATTCCGCCCCAGTCGAAATGATTTCGAGCGGCGGGGGACCTCAGGTCCGGGGGTACCCCTGCGCACGCACAGCCAGGATGGATAGGGTCCCGATGCAATGGCCGGAGCACGTGTGGAGACGCTCATGGCCCGGACACGCATGCTGTGGCACCGGGCCCGTACCGCCCTGCGCAAATCGGCGGTCGACTATTTCCGCGGCGACGGCTCGGACTGGCTCGCCTTCGGCGGCCTGCTCCTGACCATTCCCGCGACAGCGTGCGGCACGCTGATGATGCCCGTCTGGTTTTCGCCGGCCGCACTGGTCCTGCCCATCGTGGCCGGCGGCCTGCTGCTCAGACCCGCCAGCCTGCTCGCGCTCTACGCCGCCTCCGCGGCCGCCCTGATCGTCGAGGCCCTGGTCCTCGGCCCGTACACCCAGGGCCCCGCCCGGGTCACCCCGGGCACCGTCCTCGTCGTCGCCGCCTGCGGGTTCTTCGGGCTGGTCATCGCCCAGTTCCGCAGCCGCGTCGGCGTGCCCTGGCGACGCGGCGGCACCATGCTCTTCGACCTGCGCGAACGGATCCGGGTCCAGAGCAAACTGCCCTCCCTGCCCCCCGGCTGGCACCGCGAGATGGCCCTGCGCCCGGCCGGCGGCCAGTCCTTCTCCGGCGACTTCGTCGTCGCCGCCCGCACCAACGGCGGCCGCACCCTGGAGATCGTCCTGACCGACGTCTCCGGCAAGGGCATGGAGGCGGGCTCCCGCGCACTGCTGCTGTCCGGCGCGTTCGGCGGCCTGCTGGGCGCCCTCCCGCCGCACGGCTTCCTGCCCGCCGCCAACGGCTACCTCCTGCGCCAGGACTGGGAGGAGGGCTTCGCCACCTCCATCCACCTCGTCCTGGACCTGAAGAGCGGCGACTACGAACTGCTCTCCGCCGGCCACCTCCCCGCCCTCCAACTCTCCGCCGGCACCGGCCGCTGGCAGGAGGTCTCCGGCGAGGGCCCGCTCCTCGGCGTCTACGACGGGGCCGAGTTCGAGCCCGCCCGCGGCAACCTGCGGCGCGGCGACGTCCTGATGCTCTTCACCGACGGCCTCGTCGAGACCGCCGACCGCGACATCAGCGAGGGCATCGACCGCCTCACCGGCGAAGCCGACCGCTACGTCGCCGCGGGCTGGGAGGGCGCCGCCTGGCACCTCATCGAGAAGGTCGCCAAGGACGTCAACGACGACCGGGCCCTGCTGCTGATCCGCCGCTCCATGTGAGCCGGTGGGTTCCCCGCTACGCCCTGCCCCCCGCTGCCCTGCCCGCCGCTGCCTCTGCCCCTCGCTGCCCTGCCCGCCGCTGCCTTCCGCCGACCCGCCCGGTCCCGCGAGGGTCCGTACCCGGACGTGATCCCTGGCGCCGGGGTCCGGCCGGGGGCCCGGTCCGGGGGCTGGCCGGGGGCTCGCTCGGGGCCCTGCCCGCGACCCGGCCCGGGGCCCGGCCCGGGGCCCTGCCCGCGACCCGGCCCGGGGCCCGGCCCGGGGCCCTGCCCGCGACCCGGCCCGCGACCCGGCCCGGGGCCCTGCCCGCGACCCGGCCCGGGGCCCGGCCCGGGGCCCTGCCCGGGACCCTGCCCGCGACCCGGCCCGCGACCCTGCCCGCGACCCAGCCCGGGGCTCTGCCCGCGACCCTGCCCGCGACCCGGCCCGCGACCCTGCCCGGGGCCCAGCTCGGGGTCCAGCCGGGGACCCGGCCCGGGGCCCGGCCCGGGGCCCGGCTCGGGGTCCAGCCGGGGGCCCGGTCCGCAGGATCACCGCGGGCCACTGCCACCCGATTGGCCCGCCCCCGCAAACCCGCGAAGACCTACCGTGCCCCCATGCACCACACCCTCGCCGCCGACCTCGCCCGCCTCCCCGACCTCCTCGACGCCACCCGCCGGGCGGCCGTCGAGACCCTCGCCGGCCTGGACACGCGTCCCGTCGTACCCCTGCGCCCCACCGCGGAACCGCGCCCCGAACCGCTCCCCGTTCACGGCGCCGGCGCCTCCGCCGCCCTGGACGCCTTCCAACGCCGCTGGGCCCCCCTCCTGTCGGCCTCCGCGGGCCCCCGCTACCTCGGCTTCGTCACCGGCGGCGCCACCCCCGCCGCCCTCGCCGGCGACTGGCTGACCGCCGCCCACGACCAGAACTCCAACTCCGCCCTCGACGGCGCCGGCCAAGACCTCGAACGCGAGACCGTCTCCTGGCTCCGCGACCTCTTCGGCCTGTCCGAGGCCCACACCGGCACCTTCCTCAGCGGCGCGACCATGTCCAACACCACCGGCCTCGCCATCGCCCGCGAATGGCTCGGCGAGCGGCGCGGCATCTCCGTGTCCGAGGACGGCGCTGCGGCGCTCGGCCCCGTCCGCGTCCTCTCCGGCGCCCCGCACTCCTCCATCGCCAAGGCCCTCTCCGTCCTCGGCCTCGGCCGCAACGCCCTGGTACCCGTCCCCACCCTCCCGGGCCGCGAGGCCGTCGACCCCGCCGCCCTCGACCGGGCCCTCGCGGACACCCCCGGCCCGGCCGTCGTCGTCGCCAACGCCGGTACCGTCAACACCGTCGACTTCGACGACCTCCGCGCCATCGCCGCCCTGCGCGAACGCCACGACTTCTGGCTCCACACCGACGCCGCCTTCGGCGCCTTCGCCGCGCTCTCCCCGGCACACGCCCACCTCGTCGACGGACTCGACGCCTCCGACTCGGTCTGCGTCGACCTGCACAAATGGCTGAACGTCCCCTACGACAGCGCCGTCCAGTTCACCCGCCGCCGCGACCTCCAGGCCCGCGTCTTCCAGAACGCCGCCGCCTACCTCGGGCCCCTCGGCGACCACCCCGACCTGGTCCACCTCACCCCGGAGAACTCCCACCGACTGCGCGCCCTCGCCGCCTGGTTCACGCTCCACGCGTACGGCCGTGAGGGCCACCGGGAGATCGTCGAACGCGACATCGCCTGCGCCCGCTCCCTGGCCGAGGAACTCTCCGCGGACCCCGCCTTCCGGATCCTGGCCCCGGTCCGCCTCAACGTCGTCTGCCTCACCCTCGCCGAGACCCCCACCGCGGCCCGCCTGACGGCCCTGCGCGAAGCCGTCCGGGCGGACGTCTTCCTCACCCCCACCGTCTACGCGGGAACCCCCGCCCTGCGCGCCGCGTTCTCCAACTGGCGTACCACCCAGGCGGACGTACACCGGGCCGCGCAGGCTCTCCGCAAGGCAGCAAGGGAGCTCACATGACGGATCGCGCCCTGACCCTCATCGAGGTCGAGGCCCTCGCCCGCGCGGCGCACGAGGGCCAGACCGACAAAGCCGGCCGCCCCTACGCCGAGCACCTCGCGGCCGTCGCCGAAGGCGTCCGCCTGCGCGGAGGCACCGCCGAACAACAGGCGGCGGCCTGGCTCCACGACGCGATCGAGGACGACGCCCTCACCCCGGACTGGCTCGAATCGGCCGCTCTGCCCACCCCCGTCAAGGACATGGTCCTCGCCCTCACCAAGATCCCGGGCGAACCGGTCGAGGGGTACGCGGCCCGCATCCTCGCGACCCCGGGCGCCCTCCTGGTCAAGGAGGCCGACCTGGCGCACAACGCCGACCCGGTACGCCTGTCGATACTCGACACCCCCACGCGCGAGCGCCTGTCCGCCAAGTACGCGCACGTGCGCTCCCTCCTCGGCCTCACCACCCCATGACCCCCGCGCCGCGCCCGAAACACACGCCCCTCACATCCCGTTGACGGCAAAGTCACCATGCCTATTCGTCACGGGACGGATAGTCAGGCCCGGTTGGTGGGAGGATGGTGCATGTGGGGGCATGGGCCCCAGGCCGACCAGGGGACGACCGAAGGTGTGATCAGTAGTGGCCATTTCGCTGTCAGTGGTGGTTCTGTTGGCGATCATCCTGGTGATCCTGATCCGCGGCAAGCACATCAAGGCCGGTCCCGCGATCATCGCGGTCCTCTTCGGCTTCTTCCTGGCGTCCAGCTCCATCGCCCCGGACGTCAACCGCTTCCTCAACTCCCTGGCGGACACGATCGCCGGCATCAAACTCTGAGCGCGCCTCGCAACCCGCAGCAATCGACGAGCCGAGCCCACCACGGTGCGCCCGGCCCGTCCGTCGCACACCGCACGACCGACGCCCAGCACGTCACCAGGTGGCGACCGTCGCGGAATAGTGGGAGCCGATCACATCGCGATCGAGCCCGATCCCCGCGGGGATCCGCAGCGGCAAGCCGTTCAGATCGGGATAGGAGTGGTAGCCGGCCAGGCTCGGCGCGACGTGTATCACGAGGTCGTCCGGTCGAATGGCCAACAACCCGCTGTCGAAGAGTCGATGGATGTCCGAGCGCAGCAGCAGCCCTTCCTCGACGCGGTGTCGTGCGGTCTCCGCGAAGGGACGCAAGTGCGCCGCCTCCAGCACCTCCGCGGGTGCAGGTCCGGTCATGGCGCAGATCAGCCCGTACCGGCGGATCAAGGCCCGCCGGAAGGCGTCCTGCCCCCGCCGCACGGCCACGTCCGCCCGCGTGTGACCTCCGGGCAGCACGAAGGGGCGATGCCGTCGCCCCTCCCGATCCGGGAGCCGGACCCCCCGGGACACGACGGCCGCCACGGTCTTCGCGCGGTCCATCGCCCTGATCGACTGCTGAGCGGAATTGCTCAGGCTCAACTCCGACAACTGTGCCTTCCCCAGACATCCCTCGAGCGGCTGCCAGGTTCCCCCGTAGTGAGCCCGGTACTCCGTCACCCGAATCGACTCCACCCGAGGGTGATCGAAAGCGGTCTGGCACGGGCTGCACTTGTAGCGCGGAAGGTCCCTCGTCCGCTCCTTGAAGCTCGTGCTCCTGCAGACCGGACAACGCCTTCGGTCCTTCGGGCGGTCGTGAAACACCTCCAGTTCCTCGATGTAGCCGATGCCCAGAGCCTCACGCCCGTTGCGCACCACAACGAGATCGCCCTGTTCGACCTGCTGATGATTCCCGACCGTCGAGTCGTAGCCGTAGGACTCCTCCACCACGTCCTCGTAGCCGTCGTTTCCCTGGAACTGCCGTTCGTCCCCGGCGACCAGGAACGACCAGGCCCTGCCCCCGATGACCGCCGCCGCGTTCTCCATCCTGTCCATCCGGAGAGGATAGAAGTGCCCGCCGGCAACGGAGTTGACCCGCGGTCAGGCCGGTCATGCCATGTCACGGCGATCAGCTCGCAGCACCGGGAAACGAACCCGCGCAGCTGGTGTGAGAGCGGCAACTGGCGGGCGACGAGGAAGCCTCGAAGGCTGCCCTGACCGCCCTCATCGACGGCGCCGAGCATGTCGTATGGGAGGAGCCGGGATTGTCCTCCGAGATCTATGCCCGGGGCCATGAGAGCCGGCGTAGTTCGTACCAACGACGGGGCGTGGACACCCTAGGCCTGGAACGAGGGGTGCAACTACTTCGCGAGCACGCCCGGCCGATCCGCAAAGGGAAGATCACAGCCGTCGACAGCGCATGGAGTTTCCAACTCTTCCTCACCGAAGACGGTGGCGCGCTGGTGGCCTGCATCGGCCTACGGCGACCCGAGCGGCGCCCACCCCAATAGCGGTTCGCTCGGCGGGTCGGACATCGCCCTGGGACTGCTCCAGACCCTCCATGACCGAATTGTGGAAGGAAAAGCTCCGCGGCCCGGCAGGGTGCGGTCAAGAACATCCTCTGCGCCTCGCCGAGGTCGCATCCGACCACCCGCATCGTCACCATGACCGCGTCGACGCCGTCACAGCGGATCTCCTTCAGGAAATCCTGTAGAGCCCCACCGTCGTGACTCTCATCCCAGACGGGCTGCGCCGTCACGGCCAGGCCTGCTATCCGGGCCATTCGCTCCGCGTCCACAGTGGGTTGCCCTCTCTTGCGCTCGCCAGGTGCTCGGGATGGTGCCGGGGGTGGGCCATCGACCGACGGGGATCTATCTCGTGGGCCGGAACAGCCATCGTTCGATCTCATCGACACCGACACGGCGCCCGAGGCGGCCGCTCTCCTCCCGGGCCCATCGGTCCAGGAGCGCGGAGTACCGGGCGCAGGTGTTGATGGGCCATTCGCCTCTACCGAGCGAATCCCATCCGCAGTTGTTCCTGAGCGTGGTGGCCACCCGAGAGTCCAGGATCGCGCACGGGTGATCGAGAGCGCCGCCGCCGGCGAAGTACAGGACCTTGGTCGAGAACGCCGGGCCCAGGTACGCGATTGCGTTGCGCCCTCCTGGACGCAGAGCCTCGTACGCCTTCGCGGGATCCTCGCGGGCTGCCCACAGAGCCCGGCGTAGAGCCGCCACGGCGGAGGACCGGTTGTCCGCCACGGCTCGGATGCGCTTGCGGTTGAGGCGGAGCTTCATGCCGCTGCCCCAGGCGAGGACTCGCCAGAGAAACCGGAGCAGTTCCGTTTCGGAACTCGTATCGAGGTTGGCCGCGTCCGTGAACAAGTCGCCGCGACTGAGCTGGGCGACATCCGGTCCGGTCACCGGAGCACCAGGCAGGCGAGCTACGGCCATCGCGGTGTTCCACCAGTCGGGGGCGATGGCAATGGTGTGGCCGTCGATCCGCTCCGGCCGCGGCCGGGCAAGAGCGTCGCGGCACGCGCGCGGCAACCGCAGGCGGGACAGATCGGTGGGTGGCATGGCCCCATCCTGCCGCCGGGAGGGTGACTTTGATGGTCACGCCCGCCCGCGCCGACCAGTGTGCGCTGAAGGAGACCTCGTACATCCTGGCCGGCGCCGTGGATACCGAGCCCCGCTCCCCGGGAACGCATCAGGGCCAGGTCGAGGAAACATCCTCTGACCTGGCCCTGAGCCGTTGAGAGCGGGTGACGGGAATCGAACCCGCGTAGCTAGTTTGGAAGATCGCGTACGCCCCCAACCCCTCACCAGCCAAGCCCCTGACCTGCACGCCCCCGCCCAGTTAGCCGACATTCCCCGAGGCTCCCCGCAGAAGCCCGTCTGTTCGGGCACGCAGGGGGCACGGCCGCCAGGCCTCAGGGGATAGCAGCGGCCGAGCGGCATACGCGGTTGCGGTACGTCCCTGTCGCGTCGCAGGATGCCACAGGGGGTGGCCATGGAACGGGACCAGTTGCTGCAGCTGCTGGTTGGCGACGACGAAGCGTCGAAGGCTGCGCTGGCCGCCCTTGCCGAGGGCGACGACTTCGTCGTGTGGGAGGACGGAACCTTGTCCTCCGAGACCCAAGCTCGTAGGTATGCAAACCGACGTGGGTCGTTGCGGCGAAGGGGGATAGAGACCCTGGGCCTGGAACGAGCGGTGCAACTGTTTCGTGAGCGTGACCAGCCGCTCCGCCTAGGGAAGATCACATCCGTCGACAGGTCACGGGTTTTCATGCTCTTCCTCACCGAAGACGGGAGCGCACTGGTGGCCTGCATCGGCGGGCACCGGCCCGATGAGCACCCTCCCCGGCAGGAGTTCGGTCGGCCGGGTCAGACGTCGTCCTGAGCCCGCTCAAGGCCTTCCACGAACGCATTGTGGAAGGCGAGCTCGGCGGCGCGGCAGGGGGCCGTGACGAACATCTGCTGAGCCTCGCCGAGGCTGCACCCGACCACCTGCCTGGTCACCATGACCGCGTCCACGCCGTCACAGCCGATCTCCTTCAGGAAAGTCTGTAGAACCCCACCGTCGCGGCCCTCGTCCCAGACGGGCTGCGCCGCCACTGCCAAGTCCGATATCCGAGCCTTTCGCTCCGCGTCCACAGCGTGTTGCCCTCTCGTGCGCTCGTCAGGTGCTCGGGATGCCGCGGAGGCGGGCTAGCGGCCCACAGGGATCTCATAGACGACCTCGCACAACGCGGCAGGGATGACGATGTCCGCGGTCTCCACGGGCTGCCCCTGGTCGCTGTAGTACGTCCGCCGGATGTGCGTAACGAGGGCGGCCTTCTGGATCCCCAGAAGCGACGCCTCCTCGGCGGTCGCGTGCCGCGGCTCCGGCTGCTCCACGGCGTGGCCGACCGTGATCCCAATGACGGCCATCCGGTTCACGACGCCAACGCCGGCGTGCGGCCCACCCTCGGGCAGGACAACCAGCGTGCCGGCGGTGAGCTCGTACGGCTCCCAGCTCGTCGACAACTGCACTGGCCTGCCATCGGCAAGGAACTCGTACACCGTGCGCACGCACGGCTCCCCGACCGCGATCCCGAGACGCGCGGCAATCTCGGCCGGCGCGGGAACCTTCGCCTCGGTCCGGCTCTCCCAGTTCCCCTGCCTGCCCAAGGCCTGCATGTCCGCACGGAACGGCGAGCCACCCGGCTGCTCACGAGCTGACGACCGGACAACCCGCACGCGCTCCCGTGGCTCCGTTACGTACGTCCCCGAACCCGCACGCCCCTCCAGCACACCCTGGGAGATCAAGAGCTCCTGCGCTCGACGAACGACGTTCTCGCCGACCCCACACTCCTCGGCGATCTGCGCTCGCGAAGGCAGCCGGTCACCAGCGCTCCACTCGTGCTCCGCGATCCGCTGCCGCAGTACGTCGGCGATACGGAGATAAGGCGGCTGCTCAGGCATGTAGAAAATCTAGTCCACTAGCTCTAATCTAGTTAACTAGCTTCACTCAACGTGTTCACTCGGCGACGGAGGTCCTCTGTGCCCGCTTCGAAAGCCGGGGCCGAGGACATCGCCTCCCGACTGTCCGCCTTGGGGCTGACCACGCGAGTGGAGGAGCACGCTCGCTACACGTCGATCGAATCGGAGGTACCGGAATCGCTGCCCGCCGAATCGTGGCGGGAGGTCCTGCAAGTAGTCGCGGAGGCTGACCGGTTCGGTCTCCTCGCCAGCAGCCTGACCGGCCGCACTCTCTGGGCCGCTGTACGCAGAGCGGTCCCCGCGACGGGCGACGTCCGGGGACCTGGCCATCAGCAATAGGAGCTGATCAGCATGTCGAACCGTACGATCCCCACCACCGCCCGCACCAGTGGGCACCCCCTCCGGCCGGCATTACCGGTCGGTGCAAACGCCACCCCCTACCGGTCGAGCTCGTGCGCGATCGGCACTCACAGCGATTGCGCGCAGTCGTCCCCGGCCACGGCCCCGATCGGTGTGCCTGTGACCTACGAGGCCTGCGACTGCCTCTGCCACGACACGGACAACGGCTCCCAGCTGCGGCGGGTGACCCCGTGAAGGGATGGACACCCAGCGGCGCTGTCGCCACGAACGTCGAGATCACCTCAGCCACCGTCCAGCGCGGCGACGTGATCCAAATCGGCGGCCAACCGTGCCGCGTCATCGACCTGATCCAACTCCCCGCCAGCGCCAAGCGGCTCTGCTTCGAGTCGGGCGAACTGCTGACGATGCACGCCCGAACCCGCTTCATCGCCCTCCGGATGCGGAGGAACTGGTGACCCAACCCGCATCGTCCCGCCGACAGGCCATCGCGGACGACCTCCGGAATCAGATCTCGACGGGCCGCTTGAAGGCCGGCGAACGACTCCCCTCCGAAGCCCAACTAGCCGCCCGCTACGCGGTCAGCACACCCACCCTGCGGAACGCCCTCGCGCTCCTCCAGGCCGAAGGCCTCGTAGAGAAGATCCACGGCAGCGGCAACTTCGTCCGCCACCCGCTCCGCAGGGCCAGGTACGTCGGCGGCGGATCCACGCCGTGCGCATTGACCGCGGCCGAGGGGGAGCTCCACACCACCATCCGCACCACCAACCTGGGAGCGCACGGTCACCTGACCGCCCTCCTCCGGGTCTCGCCCCGAAGTCCCCTGACGGAATTCCTGTGCCTCACCCACGAGGGGAAGACACCGCACAGCCTGGCTCGCATCTACATACCGCGAGACCTGGCGCCGGCCGACGTCCCGGAAGGCCTGTTAGCCGCACGACTGGCATACCTGCGCCCACCGCTGGCCGTGGTCCAGGAAACGGTGAGCACCCGCCTCCCCACTCCAGACGAAGCGACGACCCTTCGCATCGGCTCAACCCTGGCCGTCCTCTCGATCACCCGCGTGGCAACCGACACCGCCGGCCGCGTGGTCGAGGCGGCCATCCTCGCCCTCCCCGGCGATCACGCCGATGCCGTCTTCACCACACACCACATGACCGAAGCCAGCAGGGCGGAACAATGACACCCCACAACGAACTGCGACTCCTCCCGTGGTCGGGCCCCGACGGCAAAAACTGCTTCCTGAGCGCCGACGACAATGCCGGCTATCTGTCCCGCCTCGCTGACAACACTGAAGCGGTGCAACTCGGATTGGGTTCGGAACTCCTGGACCACGCTTGCGAAGTCCTATCGGACGAGCACGTGGACCCGGACGAACTCCGCCTCCTAGTAACGGACTTGACCGGAGCCCTGAGGGACGCGGTACGAGTAGCAGCTAGCCGGGGCCACCGTCTAGCGACCACCAGCCTTCTCCACCGCTAGGAACGTACTGAAGTTCCCTCCAGCTTGACGCCTAACGAAATTGAAGCCCCCAGTAGACCTCTCTGGGGGCTTCACTATGCGAGGGTGAGGGCTACCGGCAAATGAATGCGGAGCACGCTTTTGCTGGAATAGGGACCTGGAAGTTCCAGCTATTCGAGATCACCGGGAATTCCTGAGCCCCAACCCAACGATGATAGATCGCCGCAGAGCCATTTGTAAGCAATGTTGGTCGCGGGCCTGGTTCGCCATACGTCAAGTGCGGTATGCGTCCATCCGTATTTTGAAAATGGAGCCCTGTCGGGGTTGTCGATATAATACCTCTTCATGTAGCGGGAATGCTGGCTGTATTGATCTGAAATTCTCCAGTTGTCCGAGCGGTCGATGAGAAAATCTACTCGACTCTCAGGTGTTTCGGTGTCAAAATTGGGGACGAAGTAGTATTCGAGTGTTGGGCCGCTACCGAAAGACTCGCCCTCGTAAATACGAAGGCACCCTTTCAGGGTTCCGGGGAGTAGAGATGCGTGGTTCAGCGTGTACCCGAAGCTACCGAAAAATGTCTCTGCAATTTCAGTGTACGCTTTTAGTGCTCTCTCGAAAGTGAACTCTGTTAGCTCTAGCAGGCGTTCCGGGGTGTAGAATCCCCAAACCCATCCTGATGCAGGATTTTCGATATCTTTGGATGGCCACGGGGGAGTCAGGGTCGAACCATCTTGTCGATCTAGCCATTCACTTACCAAGACAAGATCGAGTCGGCTAATTACCCTGGATCCCCCACGTTGGAATGAATAGTCTTCAACCTTGCCGTGCTGGGATGCTTGAGCGCGCATTTCCTTTATGGTGTTGCGGAGATCTGTAATGTTTACAGGGTCGGACCGTAGCCAGGAACGCCGCTGAGACAGAGCGTAGATCACTGCCCACATATACTCGTTCTCCACTACGCCTCCAGAGGGGGCCTTCATGGGTAGAAGCTTGGGCAGCCAATACTTTAGTCGATCCTGCATGCCATCGAGCAGCCAGGGCCAAACCCAATTCTCTCCGATTGCTGCGGGCGATGAGCCGACTCCAATTCCCGCCTCTACCAAGCTCTTCGGATCCGAGAGATAGGTTACTGCTGGCCCATTTCCTCGACTCTTCCAGGTGTAGATGAACCGTTTTCCATTTTCTTCGACCGCTAGATTCAACTGCAATTGGTTGGCCGGTTGGCCGAAGGAACCGGGAGTGGCAGCAGATGCCAACTCGCCGAGGCCGGCGCGCCAGCTCGTCATTGCACGATGGAGGCGATTGGCAATCTCCTTCCAGCCAGGGAGTTCCTCACTTGTGCCGCCGTGAAATGGCTGCCTGATTGCTTCCTTAATAACCCACGAGGCGGCTCCTGGGTTCCACTCCACCATGCGGCACATCATTTCATCCACCTGCGCCCTGCTGCCGGTCTGGATTGCTAGCGCGAGTGCATATCTCCACCTGCCAAAAGAGCCTATATTGCAGAGGACTTCTGAAATTTCAATCTCACCTTGGAGCAAAGCATCGGCTGCGAACCATTGTTCAAAAAGGCTGAGAGTGAAGGAGACGTTGAGCCCGGCAATTGTGACTAGTCGAGAGTCGCGGAGGTGGTGCCTGATGGCCTCACCGCCAACTGCGGCAAGAGGTGCGCTTCCATCATTATTGACTGAAGCGACAGCGATTCTCCGCAAGATCGGAAAGGATTGTCTTGCTGTTGTTGTGCCTCGCTCAAGCGATCTTCTGGCACATTGTTCAATAAGGGCGATGGGTTTAGCGGGGATCGTTGTATCATTGCCATAGGCGCTTGCTACCAGCAGGGCAAACAAAGGGCGCGTAATGGCGTCTGCGACCTGGGGCGGTAGTGTGCTGCGATAGAGATGCTTCGAACCTGTCACCTCCCTTATCATTTCAAATGCCGACTCTTCTGACCATGGGCTTAGAGTAATGCATTCCAAATGCTCCGGAAATGACCCTGGGCGTCCAGTAATCAAGATTCTCGATTTTGGCCACCGCGTCGCAAGTATTTCACTTTCCTCGATAAGCTGCGCTGATTTCGATACCTCGTCTACTCCATCTAGGACAAGGCACACTCCGACATTCGGCAGAGTGGAAGGAGAAACCCTGGCTGCTACCCATGACTCCAGGTCGGACGATACGTTCCTAGCGTTAATCCATAGAGGGATGGGGTGGCTTTCATCCTCAGCGAACTGCTGACACTGTTCCGAGAGCCATCGGTTAGCCATCTCGGATTTACCCGTCCCCATGGGGGCCGTCAGTCCTAGTACCGAGCCTGGTTCAATTGTGAACATATTCTGTGTGTAGTTCAGGTCAAACTTATGGCTGATGGCAACTTGCTCGTCACTTAGCCCCGGAATCCGCCGAAGCATTTCGCGCCTTTTGCTGGACTCTCGTATCAGCTGATCTGCGACGTATGTGCGGGGGTACGTATCTAGTTGATCTCCGGTTTGAATGGTCACGTTGACATCGCCGCTAGCGAAGCCGATTTGTACGTTTGGGCCTGTGATCTGCGAATTTGAAACCCACAGATTTGCGCTATCGGCATTTGGTCTATTCATTGACTTCGACCTCACCAGTAGCTGTTCCGATTTGTAGGTTCATGCCAGAGATTTGCGAACCTTGTACGGACTGGCCGGAATGGTCCCCGCTCGCTGCAGATGCTTCCGGTGCGATCGGAGCGGGCGGGTGAGGAGGTGTGTTTTGGTGGGAGTTGTGTACGCGAACTGATCCGCCTGTCCTGCCAATCTGAATATTGGTGCCAGAGATAGTCGACCCGGAAACCGACTGGTTGGGTTCGGCAGTCGCTGGATTCCTGGATTCGAAAATTCCGTATGCCGTCAAGACTAGCCCGGCCAATGCCAAAAAGACTCCAAGGACGCTGGCAGTCTTGTCAGCTTGATCCAGTCCCACACGATTGAAGTAGTACAGCAACCCCGCCGCTGCAAAACCAGTGGCTGTGACACCCGTGATGATCAGCATGCGCGCATTCATGTGACGAGTATCTTCGTTGCGCGGGCGTGTCACCTGGCATTTGATGCAACTGGAACCATGGATTCACGATCCGGGCTTGGTGTGGACCTGCGTGGGTTCGCGACGCGTCCTCGGCAGGTGCGCCGCAGCGCGCCGTGCTGTCATCCCGTCTGCCGTCGTCCCACACGTAGTGGTAGCGGGGCAGTCGTCAGGGGCCCAGGTGGAGCGCCCCGCTGGACGAACGACCTGGGCCCCTGGCGGCTGGTCTGCTACGGCTTGCCCTGGGACGACGGCAGGCGGGATGACAGCCCCCAACCCCAACCACAACGGAGCCGCGGGCGCACGACTGGCCCCCGCATCCCAGAGTCAGAGCGCCCCCGCCGGAGGCATCGTCTTGACGGGCGGCTCACCGATCAGGCCGGGCTCGTCCTGCCCATCAAGTTCTTAGTCATTGGCGCGCGGTCGGCGTCCCGGGCGGGAGCGGGGCGCAGACAGGAGCGCAGGCCCGGGGCGACGGGCGCGCGACGCCGCCTTGGCGGCGGAAGCGCCCTTGATGAAGTAGGGAAACTCTTACCGCGCTATGGCCCCGTGGCTGCGAGGGCGGCCCGGTTGGCGTTGATGTGCGCTGCCAGTTCGGTAAGCGTGCACTCGATGCGGGCACTGGCGATCGGGTCGAAGTCCGCTACTTTGGCCGCTGTGGCCAGGTAGTTGGAGGGCTCGATCCCCCAGGCCTCGATCAGGCTCCATCCAGCCTCGACCTGGGCAGTCTGTCCGTCTGCGGATGACACTCGTAGCCAGGCCGTGCACTGATCCGAGAAGTCGTACGGCAGGTAGGCGGTGCCGCCTGCATCTTTGAGCCCGATGATCTGTGCACCCCACTGCTCCAGCAGCCGAGCGAGCCGCGCACCCAGGCCGCCTGGGGCAGTCGCCGATTCATCGATCGCGAGGTAGTACGAATCGCATCGGTGCTGGTGAGGGCCGATGCGTAGTCGGAGGTCTTTGTGGTCCCCTCGGGTGCGGACACGGTCAAAGTGCAGAGCGATGTCCGCGGGCATGAGCGTCTCTTTCAGTACGTGCTTGTGGTTAGCTGGCGGCCGTTGTGGCTGCGGACGTGGGGGCCTGCGTCGTCTAGGGCGTCCAGCAGGCGGATCGCGTAGACCTCGGACATCTGCTCGGACACCTCCTCCGGCGTGAGCCACGCGACCGCGGTCGATTCATCCGACGTGCGCTCGGTTCCGCCCGACGGCTTGCACCGGAAGACCAGGGCGACGATGCCTCGGGTGGTGTTCTTGTAGACCCCGGTCAGCTCGTCCACCTCGACGTGGATGCCCGTCTCCTCCAGGACCTCGCGCCGCACGCCGGCCTCCGGGGACTCCGTGAGTTCGAGGACTCCACCCGGCAGTTCCCAAGTCCCGTTGTCCGCCCGACGGATCGCCAGGAGTCGGCCGTCCTCGCGCAGCACTGCCCCGGCCACGGACACGGAGTGCAGTGGCGTTGACTTGTGCTGTGGGGAGCCCGTACTCATGTACAGGAGCATAGGAGGAAGAGAAGGGCTATGGGAACCGCAGTAGGAGGTGGCAGGGCCGTACCTCGGTACGTGCAGATCGCCGACGACATCGTCCAGCAGATCCGCGCCGGGGTGCTGGCTCCCGGCGACATGGTGCCGAGTGAGTCGGAGCTGGTGGAGCGCTACGGCGTGGCCGGCGGGACGATCCGCAAGGCCATGGTGGAGGTTCGCGCGAGCGGCCTGGTGGAGACGCGGCACGGTAAGGGCTCGCTGGTGAAGGCCCGGCCGCCGGTACGGCACCGGTCCTCGGACCGCTTCCGGCGCACCCACCGGCAGGAGGGCAGGGCCGCGTACCTCGCCGAGTCCGCCCAATCCGGCGCCGAAGCCAAGGTGAGCGTGCTCTTCATCGGACCCATGGAGGCGCCGGAGGAGATCGCGGAGCGGCTCGCGGTCACCGCGGGGACTCAGGTGCTGGCCCGGCGGCGGCTGTACTTCCGGAACGGGACGCCGGTGGAGACGGCTACCTCGTACCTGCCCTGGGACGTCGTGAAGGACATCCCGGAGCTGTTCGCCGAGAACCCCGGTCCCGGCGGGATCTACGCGCGGCTGGAGGACCACGGTCACGTCTTCGCCGAGTACGTGGAGACCCTCCAGGCCCGGCCGGCCGCCAAGGCTGAGGCGACCGAGCTGTCTCTGAGTCCCGGTGCCCCGGTGGTGCACCTGCTCCGCGACGCCGTCACGGAGGAAGGCCGAGTGGTGGAGGTCTGCGACACCCTCATGGCCGCTGACCAGTTCGTCTTCGAGTACCGGATCCCCGCGCGCGACTGACGCCCGCTCAACTCCCCACAGCCCGCCGCGAGTTTCTCTCCGCGGCGGGTTGACTCATGTATAGGAGTCAGGCACTCTTCTTCATGTCACTCCTATACAGGAGTGACGGAGTTCAGCCTCTATAGAGGAGTGATCTGCTGTGCGTCAGATTCCCGTCGACACCTCCGCCGCCCTGGTGATGGTGGCCCAGCCCCCGACCGCGAAGATCAAGGACCGCCGTACCGGTGAGATCGCCACCGATGTCGAGACGGGCGCCCAGATGATGACGGTGGACGTGCTCTTCGCCGCGAACGGCGAGGCAGAAGTCCTGTCCATCGTGGTCCCGGCCCCGGGCCTCACGGGTGACCTGGTGATGGGGACCTCGGTCGCGCTGACCGGTCTGGTGGCCCGCCCGTGGGAGAACGAGTTCAACGGCCAGAAGCGCCACGGAATCAGCTTCCGCGCCGTCGCCGTCACCTCGCTGGTCAAGGAGGGCTGAGCGTGAACGCCTTATGGGTCACGCTGCTGGTGGTCCTGGCCGTCGCGCTCGTCCTGCGCTGGCTGCGGCCCACCTGGTACTGGTTGACCTTCGGGGTCACCTTGGCGACGATCCGCGTCCTCATCCGCTACCGCTCGGTGATGGACGCCTGCGGGCTCACCGTCCCGCCCGCCCGCTGGCGACTGACGCTCGCCCGGGTCACCAACCGCCCCGCCCCCGACGACCGCTCGCCGCGGATTCTGCGGCTGCGGCCCACCTCGACCGGCCTGGTCCTACGGCTGAAACTCCGGCCCGGACAGGACGCGTTCGACTTCTCAGCCTCCTCTGACCGGCTACGACACTCCTTCGCCCTCCACAACGTCGTGTCGCGAGAGATCCGCTCCGGCGTCGTAGAGCTGCGGATGACCGGATACGACGTACTCAAGCGGGTGCGCATGCCGGCCGCCGTCCCCGACGGGGTACTCCGGGTGCCGGTGGCTCTGCGGGAGGACGGGGAGGTTCACCACCGCGACTACCGGCAAGTCCCGCACGCTCTGAACGTCGGCGCGACTCAGTCCGGGAAATCCGTCTACCAGCGCACGCTTGTCGCCGGGCTCGCCCCGCGGAACGTCGCCTTGGTCGGCATCGACTGCAAGAACGGCGTCGAACTCTCGCCGCTGGCTGCCCGGTTCACCGCCCTTGCCGACAACCCCGTCGAAGCGGCTGAGCTGCTGGCCGCACTCGTCCAGTACATGGGCCGCGTCTACGAAGTCATCCGGGCCGAACAGCGCATCAGTGTCGGGCTGCCCGATGCGGAGATCACTGCCGATATCTGGGACCTTCCCGCGCACCTCCGTCCCGTACCCGTCGTGCTCCTGGTGGACGAAGTCGCGGAGCTTGCCCTCGCCGCGGTCAAGGCCGACGAAGCGCGGCGGGACCAGATCATCACCGATCTCGTCCGCCTCGCCCAGCTCGGCCGCGCCGCCGGCATCTACCTGGAGATCTGCGGCCAGCGCTTCGGCTCCGAACTCGGCAAGGGCATCACCATGCTCCGCGCCCAGCTCACCGGCCGCACCGCCCACCGCGTCAACGACGAGACCTCGGCGAACATGGCCTTCGGGGACATCTCCCCGGACGCCGTCCTCGCCGCCGTCCAGATCGGCAAGGACCGCCCCGGCACGGCGGTGGCTGGTGACTCCTCCGGTGGCTGGTCCCGCATTCGGGCCCCGCACACCACGCTCCGCCAGGCCGTCGACACCTGCAACGCCCACGCGCACCGGACCCCGAGCATCCCGGAGCTGGAGCGCTTCCGGCCCGCGCTCCCGGTGCGCGTCCTCGTCGGCAAGGTCCAGCCGAAGAGCGCTACAGCAGGTGCCTTCTAAGCACGTGGCCCACCCGGTCGGCGCGGCCTCTCGCGCCACATCCCTACCCCACCCATGCCTGAAACGAGGTGAAGACCATGACCCGCCTGGTCCGCCCGGACGCCGTCCTCGTGCAGGCCGTCATCGCCGGAGCCCTCTCCTTCGCCCACCTCCACGACCTCGCCGAAGCCGCAGGACAGCACGGCTGGAAGGCCTGGGCATACCCGATCAGCGTGGACCTGCTCCTCGTCGCCTCCTGGCACCGCCTGCGCACCCTGCGGGAAGCGGGGGAGCCCTCACGCTCGGCCTGGTCCTGGTTCGCCGTCGCCTTGGCGGCCTCGCTCGGCGCGAACGTCGCGACCGCCGGCCTCCTCGACCTGGGCGACGTCCCGGACTGGCTCCGGATCCTCGTCGCCGGATGGCCCGCGCTTGCCTTCCTTGGCGGCACCCTCCTGGTTCACCGGCCTACGCCGCCCAACGACCCGGAGCCCGCCCCGGAGCCCCGGCCCGTGGTCGAGCGGGAGACAGAACCCGGCATACAGGCCGCCCCGGCTCCCGCCCTCCCCGCTCCGGCCCCGGTACCCGCACCCGCGGTCACCGCTCCGCCCGCCCTCGTCGCCCACGCCAAGAAGATCGCCGCCGATCACCGCACCCGCACCGGCTCGGACATCGACACCGACACCCTGCGCGCCCGCCTCGGCGTCCCGTCCCCGATGGCTGAGGCCATCGCCGCCCAGCTCGCCTGAGGAGACCCGATGCCCGCCCGGATCAACTTCCGCTCACTGATGAAGATCGGCCCCGTTCAGATCGGCACCTACCGCGATCGACGCGGCCGCACCAAGGACTCCGCCGTGTGCACCACCGACGCCTGCGGCTGGTCCTCCGACTACAGCTCCTCGACCGCCGCCCAGCTCGCCGCCCGCTCCCACCGCTGCCGCGTCAGCTGACCCGAAAGGCCACCGCCATGGACGTACCGCTCTGGTTCGCCCTCCTCGCCGTCGGAGTCCTCGGCGTGAAGCTCATCCGCCCGCCCTGGTGGCTCGTCGCCGTGATCCTCCTCGGCGGCTTCCTCCTCGCGGACAGCTTCCTCGCCCCCGCCATCGACACCGCGATCAACAAGTAACCCGCCCCGGAAGGAGAACAGCCGTGTTCAAGCCCAAGTACCCCAGCCCCGACACGTACACCCCGGCGACCATGCGCCCCACCCCGGCACCCACCGAGTACGAGATGCCCGCGCCGGCCCCGGTTCCCGCCAAGGTTCCGACCGCCCTCGGTGGCCTGGTCCAGAACTCGCCCGGTACCGCGCTCGCCCTCGCCGCCGGCGGAGTCGCCGGAGTCCTCGCTCTGGCCTCCGTAGCGGTCTCGCTGCTCCTGGCCGTCGCCGTCACCGCGGTCGCCCTGTCCGTCAGCGCCGTCGTCCTGCTCTTCCTCGTCCGCGCCCTGCGCCAGGAGTTCAAGAGCCGTTGACCGGCCCCGGGACGGCCTCAACCGCCAAGTTTCCGCCGTCCCGGCGCCGCGCTCCTACCCGAACCAACAGATCCGGAAGGAACCACAATCATGACTCAGAACGCTCGGGGACAGCTCTGCGTGAACTGCGCCGGCCACTCCTCCGTTGCCATCACCTTCGGCGGCCGCGACCGCTCCGGCCGCCTCCGCACGATCACCGCACACTGCCCGGCCTGCCACGGCACCGGCAAGCGCCTTGCCCTCCGCTTCGTCATCACTTCGGCCGGACGGTGACCGCCATGCTGCCGAACAACGACATGACGAACCCGCTGACCGCACAGACCGCCGCGTTCCTGGTCTTTGCGCAGTTGGCGGAGCTCCACCCGACACTGCCAGGCGCCTACATCACCACCAGCCAGATCAGCCCCACCGAAGCAAGCGTCCTTCTCGACAGCCCTGCCGACATCGAAGCCTGGCGTCTGGCCACGCACACGGAAGTCGACGACGTGCAGCTCGCCGACCTCGGGGGCGAGAGGAAACTCCACTTCACTGCACCACTCGGCCGGATCACTCTGAAGGTCTTCACGGTGTTCGCCCCGGCTGTGGCGGTGAGCGCGTGACGAACCGCGCGACCGTCGCGGACCTGGATCCCGGCCTCCTTGGCGACATGCTGACGGTGGCCGGGGCTCCCGGATACGCCCGCTGGGTAGACCAGATCCGCCGCACCGGCGGCTGCTCCGACCCCATCCACATCACCGGCTGGACCGTCGCCAAGGACAAGACCACCGGCGAAACCCTGCACCGCTACTCCACCGCCGAAGAACCCGGCGCCCGCCTCCGCATCGCCTGCGGCAACCGCCGCGCCTCCCGCTGCCCCGCCTGTGCCTGGACGTACTCCGGCGACACCTACCACCTGATCCGCGCCGGACTCGCCGGAGACGACCGCCGCGACATCCCCGCCACCGTCCGCGAACACCCGCGCGTCTTCACCACCTTCACCGCCCCGTCCTTCGGCCCGGTCCACAACCTCCGCGCCGGTCGCCCCTGCCGCTGCGACCAGCACCATCAGGAGGACGCCGCCGAACTGGGCACCGCCCTCGACCCGGCCAGCTACGACTACGCCGCCGCCGTCCTCTTCAACAACCACGTCGGCCAGCTCTGGCAGCGCTTCACGACCCGCCTGCGCCGCGAGATCGCCGCGTACGCCGGACTGACCCAACGCGAACTGAAGGAGGAAGCCCGGATCTCCTACGGCAAGGTCGCCGAATTCCAGAAGCGCGGCGCCATTCACTTCCACGCCGTCATCCGCATCGACGGACCCGCCGGCCCGACCAGCCCGCCGCCCTCCTGGGCCAGCACCGAACTCCTCGACCGCTCGATCCGCGCGGCCGTCGCCCACGCCTACACCTCGGTGTCCGTCCCGGCCGCCGCCGACCAGCCCGCCCGTACGTTCCGCTGGGGCACGCAGCTCGACGTACGCCCCATCAAGGCCTTCGGCGACGGCTCCGACATCACAGAGCAGGCGGTCGCCTCGTACGTGGCCAAGTACGCGACGAAGGCGGCAGAGAACACCGGCTCCCTCGACCGCCGCATCGGCAACCGCGAAGCCCTCGTCCTCCTCGACGTCCCCGACCACACCGCGCGCCTGATCGGGGCCTGCCTCGACCTGGACCCGCTGTACCCGGACCGCCGCCTCGCCGCCTGGTCGCACATGCTCGGCTTCCGCGGCCACTTCTCCACCAAGTCCCGCCAGTACTCCACCACCCTCGGCGCCCTCCGCCAGACCCGCGCCGACTACCGCGCCGCCCAGGAACGCAAAGCCCGCGGCCTGGACGACGTCGAGCCGGACACCGTGCTCGTCCTCGCCTCCTGGCAGTACGCCGGCCACGGACACAGCCCGGGGGAGTCGGTACTCGCCGCCGGCATCGCCCGGGACATTCAGCTGAACCGCCAGACCGCCCGCGAAGCCCTGCAAGGAGAGCAGCATGAATGAGCGTTTCCTCAGCGTCGTCCAGGTCGCCGAACTGCTCGGCACCACGGTGCGGTTCCCACGGCGCCTCGTCGAGGAGCGGCGGATCACCTACGTGAAGGTCGGCCGCCACGTTCGCATCCCGGAAAGCGCCGTCCAGGCGTACATCACCGCGAACACCGTCGAGCCGCGTCGCCGTCGCCGTTTGGGGATGGCTGCCTGATGGCCGGGAAGCGCCGCCAGTTCGGCCGGGTCCGCAAGCTGCCGTCTGGCCGGTACCAGGCCCGATACCTCGGACCGGACGGGGAGCTCCGTCCCGCGCCGGAGACGTTCCGTACGAAGAAGGACGCGGACGACTGGCTCGCCGACACGCAGACCGAGATGCGCCGGGGCGACTGGCGCGACCCGGATGCCGGCAAGGTCCCCTTCGGGCCGTACGCCGTCGCCTGGATCAAGGAGCGCGAGCTGACCAGCACCACGCGGCAGCTGTACGTCTCGCTCCTCAAGCACCACCTGGAGCCGGCCCTCGGCGCCGTCAACCTGGCGGAGATCACGCCGCCCCTCGTCCGCAGCTGGCGTGCCGACAAGCTCGCCGCCGGCACCGGCCCCACCACGGTCGCCAAGTCCTACGCCCTGCTCCGGGCCATTCTGGGGACGGCGCTGTCGGACGAGCTGATCCGGCGGAACCCCTGCCAGGTCAAGGGCGCCAGCTCCGTGCACACCCCGGAACGGCCGACCGCGACGGTCAAAGAGGTCTACGCGCTGGCCGAGGCGATTCAGCCCCGCTACCGGGCCCTCGTACTCATGGCCGGATTCCTCGGGCTGCGCTGGGGCGAGCTGATCGGGCTCAGCCGGCGGGACGTGGACCTGGAGCACCGGACCGTGCGGGTCCGCCGGTCCGTGGCCGAGCTGAGCAACGGACAGCGGGAGATCAAGGCGCCGAAGAGTGCCGCGGGCAAGAGGACTGTCTCCATTCCCGGCGTGATCCTCCCGGACCTCCACGAGCATCTGAAGCGGTACGCCGAGGCCGGCGCCGACGGCCGCGTCTTCATCGGGGCCAAGGGGGCGACCCCGCGCCGGAACCACTTCAACCGGCTGTGGCACAAGGCCTGTGGTGAGGCGGGCATCAAGGGGCTGCACTTCCATGACCTTCGGCACACGGGCAACACGCTCGCCGCGTCGACGGGTGCCAGCACGCGGGAGCTGATGACGCGTATGGGCCACAGCACCGCCCGCGCCGCGCTGATCTACCAACACGCCAGTGCCGATCGGGACCGGCTGATCGCCGACGCGTTGAGCGGGCTCGTGAAGAAGAGCCGCAAGAGCAAGAAGAAGGACGTGCGGGGCACGCGGGAAGATCCACAGCGGAAGGGGCACACAGGGGACACGGAGAGCTGATCGCCGCCCCGGAAACGCATCAGGGCCAGGTCGAGGAAGCATCCTCTGACCTGGCCCTTTTCGCTACAGAGCGGGTGACGGGAATCGAACCCGCGTAGCTAGTTTGGAAGACTAGGGCTCTACCATTGAGCTACACCCGCAAGACGTGCGACGCAGGTCCGGGGACCGCGGCACGGACAGCATCCTAGCGGGTCGCGGCGGGGGATCGCACACCGCTTTCCGGGGCGGTGTCGTGCCCGGGGGCGTGTCCGCGTCGTGTCCCGGTCGTGTCCGCGACCACGCGCGCGGGCGCCGCTGCGGAAAACGCGCGTGTCGGAGGGTCTCCGGGCATGTACCCTACGTGTCGCACCGACGGGGTGTGGCGCAGCTTGGTAGCGCGTCCGCTTTGGGAGCGGAAGGTCGTCGGTTCGAATCCGGCCACCCCGACCAGCCAGCCGTACCCGCACGATGATCGCGTTGTGGGCTGATTGCCGCTTGCGGTTACTATGCAAGCTGCGTGCCCGTGTGTCTGATGCCGGGCCGAATCCGCTGAACCGCTGAATCACAGCGCGACGGCAGAACCCCCAGCAGTCAGCCACAAGGAGACCGAACCGTGAAGAGCGCCGTGGAGACCCTGAACCCGACTCGGGTTCGGCTCACTGTTGAGGTGCCCTTCGAGGAGCTCAAGGACAGCCTCGACGCGGCCTACAAGAAGATCAACCAGCAGGTCACGGTGAAGGGCTTCCGCAAGGGCAAGATCCCGGCCCGCGTCATCGACCAGCGCTTCGGCCGCGGTGCGGTGCTGGAGGAGGCCGTCAACGACGCCCTCCCGAAGTTCTACACCGAGGCCGTCAACGAGGCCGACCTGAACCCGCTGGGCCAGCCCGAGGTCGACATCAAGGAGCTGAAGGACGGCGAGCTGCTGTCCTTCACCGCCGAGGTGGACGTCCGCCCCGAGATCGAGATCCCGGACTACGCGGGCATCGAGGTCGAGGTCGACGCGATCGACGTCTCCGATGAAGAGGTCGAGACGGCCGTCGAGCAGCTGCGCGGTCGCTTCGCGTCCACCAAGGACGTCGAGCGCGCGGCCGAGGACGGCGACGTCGTCACCATCGACCTTGAGGCCAAGGTCGACGGCGAGGTCCTCGAGGACGGCGTCGCCCAGGACGTCTCCTACACCATCGGCTCGGGCGAGCTTCTCGAAGGCATCGACGAGGCCGTCAAGGGCCTGGAGGCCGGTGGCGAGGCCACCTTCACCTCCCAGCTGAAGGGCGGCTCCGCCGAGGGCAAGGACGCCGAGGTCACCGTCAAGGTCACCAAGGTCTCCGCCCGTGAGCTGCCGGAGCTGGACGACGAGTTCGCGCAGATGGCGAGCGAGTTCGACACCCTCGACGAGCTCAAGGCGGACAGCCGTACCCGCCTGGAGAGCCAGAAGCAGTACGACCAGGCCACCCAGGCCCAGGAGCGCGTCCTGGAGAAGTTCCTGGAGCTCGCGGAGATCCCCGTTCCCGAGAAGCTGCTCGCGGACGAGGTCCAGACCCGCAAGCACAACCTGGAGCACCACCAGCTCGGCCAGATGGGTCTGACCATCGAGAAGTTCCTGGAGATCCAGGGCAAGACGGTCGAGGAGTTCGAGGCCGAGACCGGCGAGCAGGCCGTCAAGGGCATCAAGACCCAGTTCCTGCTGGACGCCCTGGTCAACAAGGAGAAGCTGGGCGTGACCCAGGAGGAGCTCACCGAGCACCTCATGCGCCGCGCGCAGTCCTCCGGCATGTCCCCCGACCAGTTCGCCCAGGCGGTCGTCGAGGGTGGCCAGGTTCCGATGCTGGTCGGCGAGGTCGCTCGCGGCAAGGCCCTCGCGGTCGTCGTCGAGAAGGCCAAGGTCACCGACACCAACGGTGAGGTCGTCGACCTGTCCGACGAGGACGAGGACGAGGCCGCCGCCGAGGCGAACGCCGAGGTCGTCGAGGCCGACGCGGACGCCGACGAGACCAAGGCCGACGAGACCAAGGCCGACGAGGCGAAGTAACACCTCGGGCGACGCCTCGCGCGGAGCCCGTCGAGCATGGCGTGAAACATGCCCTGAAGGGCCCGGACGCAGCAGCGTGCGGGCCCTTCCGCGCTTCCTGGCGAGAGCCCCGACCTTGCGCTCCGAGCGAACAGTTCGGGAAGCGGGATGGCGTTGTCCCACCTGCGCGTTAGGGTCCATGAATACGAGGGCACGGGAGTACCCGAAGCCGGCGGACGTCGTCCGTACCGGTTGGTCCGCGCCCCAGAACGAGACGCTGAGACGGCATGTGGCCGTCGGAGACGAGCAGGTGGATACGTGACGAATCTGAAGCCTTACGCCGCGGGTGAGCCGTCCATCGGTGGCGGCCTCGGCGACCATGTCTACAACCGGCTGCTCGGCGAGCGCATCATCTTCCTCGGCCAGCAGGTAGACGACGACATCGCGAACAAGATCACGGCGCAGCTCCTGCTCCTGGCCGCCGAGCCGGAGAAGGACATCTTCCTGTACATCAACAGCCCCGGCGGCTCGGTGACGGCCGGCATGGCGGTCTACGACACCATGCAGTACATCCCCAACGACGTCGTCACCATCGGCATGGGCATGGCGGCCTCCATGGGCCAGTTCCTGCTGACCGGCGGCGCCAAGGGCAAGCGCTTCGCCCTGCCGAACACCGACATCCTGATGCACCAGGGTTCCGCCGGCATCGGTGGCACCGCGTCCGACATCAAGATCCAGGCCCAGTACCTGCTGCGCACCAAGCAGCGCATGGCCGAGATCACGGCGTTCCACTCGGGCCAGACTGTCGAGGCGATCATCCGCGACGGCGACCGCGACCGCTGGTTCACCTCCGAGGAGGCCAAGGAGTACGGCCTCATCGACGAGATCATCTCGGCCGCGTCCAACGTTCCGGGCGGCGGCGGCACCGGGGCCTGACCCCCGGCAAGCACCGTCAGTCCCCAGTCGACAGCCCGCAGAACGCCACCAGGATGGTGAACACCCAGATGCACATGAACAACCTCTCTCCCGCGAGCGGCCTTTACACCGGCGCTCAGGTGGACAACCGCTACGTCATCCCGCGCTTCGTCGAGCGCACCTCGCAGGGCGTGCGCGAGTACGACCCGTACGCGAAGCTCTTCGAGGAGCGCGTGATCTTCCTCGGCGTGCAGATCGACGACGCCTCCGCCAACGACGTGATGGCGCAGCTGCTGTGCCTGGAGTCGATGGACCCGGACCGCGACATCTCGATCTACATCAACAGCCCCGGTGGCTCCTTCACCGCGCTGACCGCGATCTACGACACCATGCAGTTCGTGAAGCCGGACATCCAGACGGTCTGCATGGGCCAGGCGGCCTCCGCCGCCGCGGTCCTGCTCGCCGCCGGCAGCCCCGGCAAGCGCATGGCCCTCCCGAACGCCCGTGTGCTGATCCACCAGCCCTCCGGCGGCACCGGTCGCGAGCAGCTCTCCGACCTGGAGATCGCGGCCAACGAGATCCTGCGCATGCGCGACCAGCTGGAGACCATGCTGGCCAAGCACTCGACGACGCCGCTGGAGAAGATCCGCGACGACATCGAGCGCGACAAGATCCTGACGGCCGAGGACGCGCTGGCGTACGGCCTGATCGACCAGATCGTTTCCACCCGCAAGAGCAACGCGGTCTGATCCTTGCCGCCAGTTGGCGTGGGCGTGTCGCCGGACGAGGCGATGTGAACCACGTCAAGGGGGCCCCGCAGGGGGCCCCCGGCAAGGTACCGTCGGATATGAGGCACCAGGAGCGCTGAACCAGGCGTCTCCCAGGCGAAGGGGAAGCACCTCGTGGCACGCATCGGTGACGGCGGCGACCTGCTCAAGTGCTCGTTCTGCGGAAAGAGCCAGAAGCAGGTGAAGAAGCTCATCGCAGGACCCGGTGTGTACATCTGCGACGAGTGCATCGACCTCTGCAACGAGATCATCGAAGAGGAACTCGCGGAGACCTCCGAGGTCCGGTGGGAGGAACTCCCCAAGCCGCGCGAGATCTACGAGTTCCTGGAGAGCTACGTCGTCGGCCAGGAGCCGGCGAAGAAGGCGCTCTCCGTCGCGGTCTACAACCACTACAAGCGGGTCCAGGCCGGCGAGAACGGCGGCGCGCAGGGCCGGGACGACGCGATCGAGCTCGCGAAGTCCAACATCCTGCTGCTGGGCCCCACGGGTTCCGGCAAGACGCTGCTGGCGCAGACGCTGGCCCGCATGCTCAACGTTCCGTTCGCCATCGCCGACGCGACGGCGCTGACGGAGGCCGGCTACGTCGGCGAAGACGTCGAGAACATCCTGCTCAAGCTGATCCAGGCGGCCGACTACGACGTCAAGAAGGCCGAGACCGGGATCATCTACATCGACGAGATCGACAAGGTCGCCCGCAAGAGCGAGAACCCGTCGATCACCCGTGATGTGAGCGGGGAGGGCGTGCAGCAGGCCCTCCTGAAGATCCTGGAAGGCACGACGGCCTCCGTCCCGCCGCAGGGCGGGCGCAAGCACCCGCACCAGGAGTTCATCCAGATCGACACGACGAACGTCCTGTTCATCGTGGGTGGCGCGTTCTCGGGTCTGGAGAAGATCATCGAGTCGCGCGCGGGCGCCAAGGGCATCGGCTTCGGGGCGACGATCCGCTCGAAGCGCGAGATCGAGGCGAGTGACCAGTTCCACGAGGTCATGCCGGAGGACCTGGTCAAGTTCGGGATGATCCCCGAGTTCATCGGCCGTCTGCCCGTGCTGACCTCCGTGCACAACCTGGACCGCGAGGCCCTGCTCCAGATCCTGATCGAGCCGCGCAACGCCCTGGTGAAGCAGTACCAGCGGCTGTTCGAACTCGACGGTGTCGAGCTGGACTTCGAGCGCGAGGCGCTGGAGGCCATCGCCGACCAGGCCATCCTCCGCCAGACGGGCGCGCGAGGTCTGCGCGCCATCATGGAAGAGGTCCTGATGTCGGTGATGTACGAGGTCCCGTCCCGCAAGGACGTGGCCCGCGTGGTCATCACCGCGGATGTCGTCCGCTCCAACGTCAACCCGACGCTGGTCCCGCGGATCGTCCCGAAGGACCAGGGCCCGCACGAGAAGTCGGCGTAGCGGCAACGCAGTTGTGAAAAGGGGGCGCCCCGGCCGGCCGGCCGGGGCGCCCCCTTTCTCACGTCGTGGGACGCGTGCGGTTCACTTCTTGACGCGTGCGGTCTTGTAGAGCTTCGCCGCGAAGTCGGCGTTCTGTTCCAGCGTGTAGCCCGTCTTGCCCGTCAGCACCGCGCCGTTGTCGATCGCGCTGACAACGGCGAGGGTGCTGTAGTCGGCCCAGATGCACAGCGGGGCGGTGAGTTCCTTCGGCCCGGGCGTCGTGGACTTCTTGAGCTTGAGCTTGAGGTCCTGGCACTTCATGACCGCGCCCTTGAAACCGGCGGGGTTGATCTCCTTGGGGCTGCCGACGAGTTCGGCCTCCACGTCCGCGCTGCCCTTGGCGGCGCCCAGCTTGGCCTGGGCGAAGTATCCGTCCACGGTCTTCTCCGGGTCGGCGATCTCGCCGTAGAAGCCCTGGAAGTCGACCGTCTTGCCCGCCAGCGGGTTGGTCGGGTCACCACCCTGATAGCCCATGCCCACCTGGGTGGGGTTCTTGACGCCCGCCGCCTCGAGCTCCTTGCGGCTCTCGTCGGTGAACGGCCTCTGCTGGTACTTCGGGTTCTGCTTGAAGTCGTCCACGTTCGCCGGGGCGACCAGCTTGTAGCCCTTGGTGTCGTCCGACACCGCGCCCGCGCCGCCGCTGCCCAGGAAGTACCAGCCGCCGCCCGCGATGGCCGCCACCAGGACGACCGCCAGGACGATCACGCCGGCCTTGGACTTCTTCGGCGGCGTCCCACCGTAAGGCGGCTGCTGCGGCATCCCGCCGTACGGCGGCTGCTGGGGCGGGATCCCCGGCTGCTGCGGGTAGCCGTAGCCCGGCTGCTGCGGGGGCTGCTGGGGGTAGCCGGGCTGCTGCGGGTACCCCTGGGGGGCGCCCGGCGGGGGCGGCTGCTGCGGGTATCCGTAGCCGGGCTGCGGGGCAGGCTGGCCGTACGGGTTCGGCTGCTGCGGAGGCGGACCTCCGTAGGGCCCGGGCTGCTGCGGCTGCCCGCCGCCGTACGGTCCCGGCTGGTTGTAACTCATGACCGCGTCCCCCTTTAGGAACTACTTATGTTGCTCTCATCCTGACGGAAGGACGGCGGGTTCCGGCCGCCGGGGCCCCAGGCGTTACGGAACCACGACGCCGGGACGCCCCGAACCGCGCGCTCGGCCGGGAGCGGGCCCGGGGACGGAATGGATTCGTGGCCGGGGCGGCGCCGCCCGTATCCTGTGCCCCGTGACCGAGAACACGCAGACACCCAGCGCCCCCACCTCCGAACTGCCGACCCAGTACGCACCGGCCGAGGTAGAGGGAGAGCTCTACGAGCGCTGGGTGGAGCGCGGTTACTTCACCGCCGATCCGGCGAGCGAGAAGCCCCCGTACACCATCGTCATCCCGCCGCCGAACGTCACCGGCTCGCTCCACCTGGGACACGCCTTCCAGCACACGCTCATGGACGCCCTCACCCGCCGCAAGCGGATGCAGGGTTACGAGGCGCTGTGGCTGCCGGGCATGGACCACGCCGGCATCGCCACCCAGAACAAGGTCGAGCAGCAGCTCGCCGAGGAGGGCAAGTCCCGCCACGACCTGGGCCGCGAGGAGTTCATCGAGCGCGTCTGGCAGTGGAAGGAAGAGTACGGCGGCAAGATCCTCGGCCAGATGCGTCGCCTCGGCGACGGCGTCGACTGGTCGCGCGAGCGCTTCACCATGGACGAGGGCCTGTCCAAGGCCGTCCAGACCATCTTCAAGAAGCTCTACGACGACGGCCTGATCTACCGGGCCGAGCGCATCATCAACTGGTGCCCCCGCTGTCTGACCGCCATCTCCGACATCGAGGTGGAGTACCAGGACGACGCCGGCGAGCTGGTCTCCATCCGCTACGGAGAGGGAGAGGACAGCCTCGTCGTCGCGACGACCCGCGCCGAGACGATGCTCGGCGACACCGCCGTCGCCGTCCACCCCGACGACGAGCGGTACAAGCACCTCGTCGGCACCCGGATCAAGCTGCCGCTGACCGACCGGACCATCCCGATCGTCGCCGACACGCACGTCGACCCGGAGTTCGGCACCGGCGCCGTCAAGGTGACGCCCGCGCACGACCCGAACGACTTCGCGATCGGTCAGCGCCACGACCTCGAATCCCTGACGATCATGGACGAGCGGGGCGTCATCACCGTCCACGGTCCCTTCCAGGGACTGGACCGCTTCGAGGCCCGTTCGGCCGTCGTCGGCGCGCTGCGCGAGCAGGGTCGCATCGTCGCCGAGAAGCGTCCGTACCAGCACTCCGTCGGGCACTGCTCGCGTTGCAGCACCACCGTCGAGCCGCGTCTGTCGCTCCAGTGGTGGGTCGGCGTCAAGCCGCTCGCCACGGCGGCCGGCGACGCGGTCCGTGACGGCCGGGTCGCGATCCACCCGCGCGAGATGGAGAAGCGCTACTTCGACTGGGTCGACAACCTCAACGACTGGTGCATCTCGCGCCAGCTGTGGTGGGGCCACCGGATCCCGATCTGGTACGGCCCGGAGGGTCAGATCGTCTGCGTCGGACCGGACGACGAGATCCCGACCGGTGAGGGCTGGACCCAGGACACCGACGTCCTCGACACGTGGTTCTCCTCCGGCCTGTGGCCGTTCTCCACGCTCGGCTGGCCGGAGAAGACCCCGGACCTGAAGAAGTTCTACTCCACCGACGTCCTGGTCACCGGCCACGACATCATCTTCTTCTGGGTCGCCCGGATGATGATGTTCGGTCTGTACGCCATGGACGGCGAGGTCCCCTTCAAGACGATCGCGCTAACCGGCCTGGTCCGCGACGAGCGCGGCAAGAAGATGTCGAAGTCCTTCGGCAACGTCGTCGACCCGCTCGACTGGATGGACAAGTACGGCTCCGACGCCGTCCGGTTCACCCTCGCCAAGGGCGCCAACCCCGGCACCGACGTCCCGATCGGCGAGGACTGGGTCCAGGCGTCCCGGAACTTCGCCAACAAGATCTGGAACGCCACCCGCTTCGCGCTGATGAACGGCGCCACCGTCGAGGGCGAGCTGCCGGCCCCCGAGCAGATGTCGGCGACCGACCGCTGGATCCTGTCGCGGCTGAACAAGACCGTCGAGCAGGTGGACGCGTACTACGAGGACTTCCAGTTCTCGAAGCTCAGCGAGGCCCTCTACCACTTCGCGTGGGACGAGGTCTTCGACTGGTACGTCGAGCTGTCGAAGACGACGTTCTTCGCGGGCGGCGAGGGCGCCAAGGTCTCCGGCCGCGTCCTCGGCGAGGTCCTCGACGTCACGCTGCGCCTGCTGCACCCCGTGGTCCCCTTCGTCACCGAAACCCTGTGGACCACGCTCACCGGTGGCGAGTCCCTCGTCATCGCCGACTGGCCCAAGGACAGCGGCTTCCGCGACGAGGCGGCCGAGCGGGAGATCGAGAACCTCCAGGCCGTCGTCACCGAGGTCCGCCGCTTCCGCGCCGACCAGGGCCTGCAGCCGGGCCAGAAGGTCCCGGCCCGGCTCGACCTGGCCGGTACCGCGCTGGCCGCGCACGAGGGTGCGATCCGGCAGCTGCTGCGCCTCCTGCCGGAGGGCGAGGAGTTCAGCGCCACCGCGACCCTGCCGGTCGGCGGCGCCACCGTCGCGCTCGACCTGTCGGGCACCATCGACGTGGCCGCCGAGCGCAAGCGGCTGTCGAAGGACCTGGTCGCGGCGGAGAAGGAGAAGCAGCAGGCAGAGGGCAAGCTCGGCAACGAGGCCTTCCTGGCCAAGGCGCCCGACAACGTCGTGGACAAGATCAAGGGCCGGCTCGCCAAGGCCGAGTCGGACATCACCCGGATCCAGGCCCAGCTGGAAGCGCTGCCGCCCGCGTAGCGGCCGGCCGAGCACGGCGAAGGCCCCCACACCGTCGGCCGGTGTGGGGGCCTTCGCCGTACACGCTGCCGTACACCGGCCCGCCGGAACGGCCGGACGGGCGGACGGCCGGACGGCGCGCCGGTGGGGTCGTCCGGCGTACCGGTGGAGTCGTCCGGCCCTGCCGAAAATCATCCCGAGTGCCGCAAATCACTTCTTATGCCCTGTCACCTGATTCGATCCGGGCCGCTCACCACGGATGATGGGTGACATGCACGCCAAGCCCGTCGTCTCGGCGCTCCGCCAAGCCGCGGCCACCGGCCGCCGGCTCAGCGAGGGCTGGGCCGGGTCCCCGCGCGCGATGGACGTCCTGACCGCCCTGAGCTGCCTCGCGCTGATGGCGCTGGACCTGCCGGGTCTGGCCGCCGCCGACAACTCGCTCAACGGCTGGATGGCCGCCGCCGTCCTCACCGCGGGCTGCGCGAGCCTGCTGGTGCGCCGCCGCATGCCCTGGCTCGCGTATGTCACCGCCCTGCTGTTCGTCGGCTGGCTGCACGAGCTGACGCTGATCCAGTTCGCCCTGTACTCGGTCGGCCGCTACCGCGGCCGGCGGGCCGGGATCCTGGCCACCTTCGGGTACGTGGCGTTCGCGCTGGCCGTGTTCAGCGTGCCGGGATGGCCCGAGCCGCGGGCGCAGAGCCTCAGTTCCTTCCTCAGCCTGGTCGTGCCCATCGGGGTGCTCGCCTCGGCCGTCGGGATCGCCGCGTACCGGCACGACCTGGTGCGGGAGCTCGACGTCCGCCGGGCCGAGTCGGCCGTCCTGCAGGCCGTCCAGCAGGAGCGCACCTCCGTCGCCCGGGACGTGCACGACTTCGTCGGACGGGAGCTGACCCTGCTGACCGTGCGCTCCGAGGTGCTGTCGACGCGGGCGCGCGAGACGGCGTACGCGAAGGACTTCGAGGAGCTGGCCGACACCGCGCGCCGCGCCCACCTGGTGCTGAACGAGATCATCGTGCAGCGCGGGGGCCCTTCCGCGACCCCCGGCGTCGAGGGGCTGGCGGCGCTGGCGCAGGAGAGCGGACGGGCCGGTTCGCCCGTCCGGCTGGTGATGGACCCCGAGGTGCACGAGGTGTCACCGCTGCGGCAGGCGGCGGTCTACCGGGTGGTGCAGGAGTGCCTCACCAACGCGGCCAAGCACGCCCGGGGCGAGATCGTCGACGTGTCGATCGAGGCCGCCGGTCCGCACCTGCGGATCGCCGTCATCAACAGCCTCCCGGACCGCACCCCGACCCTCGCCCCCGTCTCGGCGGGCTCGGGCACGGCGAGCATGTCGGAACGCGTCCGCAGCCTGGGCGGAACCCTGAAGGCGAAGCGGACCGACGAGTCGTACGTGGTGATCGCCACGCTTCCCCGCGGCTAGGTTTCCCTTCGGATCCGGTCAGACCTCGGCCGGGGACCGTGTTCCATGACGTCGAGCCGGGAGTGCGGCCGATGGTCTCCTTGGCCTCGGTCCCCAAGGCCGGCGCGATGGTCGTGCCAGCCTTCACGGCGACCACGGACGGCTCATTGAGGACGATTCCGTGCCCCCGGGCGTAGACGAGCGTGTTCGCGGTCCCCAGGTCGATCCCCACGTCACGGCTGGAATTCGTCTTGTTGCTGCCCGCCTGCGGTATTTGTTCCCCTATCTCCTGTCCGCAAGGCTTGCATAACGATCCGGTCGCTTTGATCGCCGAACGTCCTGAAACGGCCGGGCCGAAAGTCAGGCGGGTCCTCGTCCGTAGACTGGGCCCGTGAGTGAGCAGCAGCCCGAGAGCCATGGCCCCGACGAACCGGGCCGCCCCTTCGACGGGATCGACGCGTTCGACCAGATCATCGCGGAGGAGTCCGACCGCGACCCCGACCTGGCGGTGATCGAGGCCGGCAGTCGCACCCTGCGCGCACACGGCGGAGCGCCGCTGGGTGACCAGGTGCCCGCCGTCCCCACCGACCCGGAGGCGGCCAAGGCGCTGCAGGAGGTGGAGCAGGAACTGGCCGGCCGCTGGGGCGAGACGAAGCTGGAGCCGTCGGTCTCGCGGATCGCCGCGCTGATGGACGTACTGGGCGAGCCGCAGCGCGCGTACCCGTCCATCCACGTCACCGGCACCAACGGCAAGACCAGCACGGCCCGCATGATCGAGGCCCTGCTGAACGCCTTCGAGCTGCGCACCGGGCGCTACACCAGCCCGCACGTGCAGTCGGTCACCGAGCGGATCAGCCTGGACGGTGCGCCGATCAGCGCGGAGCGGTTCGTGGAGACCTACCACGACGTCAAGCCGTACGTGGAGATGGTCGACGCCGCCGAGGAGTACCGGCTGTCGTTCTTCGAGGTGCTCACCGGCATGGCCTACGCGGCCTTCGCGGACGCCCCCGTGGACGTGGCGGTCGTCGAGGTCGGCATGGGCGGCACCTGGGACGCCACCAACGTGATCGACGGCGTGGTCGCCGTGGTCACCCCGATCAGCCTCGACCACACCGACCGGCTCGGTTCCACCCCCGGCGAGATCGCGCGGGAGAAGGGTGGCGTCATCAAGCAGGACGCCACCGTCATCCTGGCGCAACAGCCGGTCGACGCGGCGCAGGTGCTGCTGAAGAAGGCCGTCGAAGTCGACGCGACCGTGGCCCGCGAGGGCATGGAGTTCGGTGTCGTCTCCCGCGAGGTGGCGGTCGGCGGCCAGATGCTGACGCTGCGCGGCGTGGGCGGCGAGTACGACGGCATCTTCCTCCCGCTGTACGGCGCCCACATGGCGCACAACGCGGCCGTGGCGCTGGCGGCGGTCGAGGCCTTCTTCGGGGTCGGCGCGGAGCACGCGCGCGAGCTGGACACGGACACCGTGCGCAAGGCCTTCGCCTCGGTGACCTCGCCGGGCCGCATGGAGGTCGTCCGGCGCAGCCCCACGGTGGTCCTGGACGCGGCGCACAACCCGGCGGGGGCCCAGGTCACCGCCGAGGCCGTCACCGAGGCGTTCGGCTTCAGCCGGCTGATCGGGGTCATGGCCGCCAGCGAGGGCAAGGACGTCAAGGGGGTCCTGGAGGCCTTCGAGCCGATCTTCGCCGAGATCGTGGTCACGGAGAACTCCAGTCACCGGGCGATGTCGGCCGACGAGCTGGCGGGTGTGGCGGTGGAGGTCTTCGGGGCCGACCGCGTGCAGGTGGAGCCGAGGCTGGACGACGCCCTGGAGGCGGCGATCACCCTGGCGGAGGAAGAGGCCGAATACGGCGGGGCCGGGGTCCTGGTGACCGGCTCGGTGATCACGGTGGGCGAGGCCCGCCTGCTGTTCAAGAGGGGCTGAGGGAATGCGCACGCTCTGCGCGAGCACGCTGATCGGCGAGTTCTTCGTGATCGGTTTCGCGGGCCTGGTGGCCATGAAGGACCCGGACCTGACCCAGGCGACCGTGTGGACGGTGTGCGGCGTCGCGATGCTGCTGTCGGTCCTGCTGTGCGGGATGCTGTCGCGGCCCGGCGCGGTGCAGTTGGGGTGGGCCCTCCAGGTGGGCCTGATCCTCAGTGGTTTCGTGGTGCCGACGATGTTCTTCCTCGGCGCGGTTTTCGCCGGGCTGTGGTGGTGCTCCGTGCACTACGGGCGCCGCATCGACGACGTGAAGGCCCGGTGGGCGGCCGCCCATCCGGAGCACGAGGCGCAGGTCTGAGGTCACGGCTCCGTCACCCCGGGACGGGTGGCACCCGGCGGGGGCCGACCGGCTCCGGAGCACCTGTAGATTCGTCCCACCGCACCCGTTTGCCGCAAGGAGTTACCACATGACCCAGCGCACGCTCGTCCTGCTCAAGCCCGACGCCGTCCGTCGTGGCCTGATCGGCGAGATCATCGGCCGCATCGAGCGGAAGGCCGGCTGGACCATTCCCGCGCTGGAGCTGCGCACGCTCGACCAGGAGACCCTGGAGGCGCACTACGGCGAGCACAAGGGCAAGCCGTTCTACGAGCCCCTCATGGGCTTCATGTCCGGCGGCCCGGTCGTCGCCCTCGTGGTCGAGGGGGAGCGGGTGATCGAGGGTGTCCGCGCGCTCGCCGGCCCGACCGACCCGATCGCCGCGGCGCCCGGTTCGATCCGCGGCGACTTCGGTTCCATCACCCGGGAGAACCTGATCCACGCCTCGGATTCCGAGGAGTCCGCGGAGCGCGAGCTGAAGCTGTTCTTCCCCGCGCTCTGAGGCCGTTCCCCGCACCAAGCGGAATCCTGTCATCGCAGTCTTTTCTGACGCGAGATCAGCCGAATAGCGCTCACTGCCTGGGGCGACCGAAGTAATTTCGGTCGCCCTTCGGTATTACCGGCGCCGACGGGGAACGCATGTGCAGGACACGACGTCACCACTAAGGGGGCGGGTTTCCGTTCCGGCGGGATTGCCGGAGTCCCGTCGCGCGATGTCCGTACCTGCGGCACTACGATGGGGCCTCCACCCACACACCCACCTCGCCGACCTGACAGCAGCCGCTATCAACTGGAAGGCCAGACGCTCCTCATGGGGAACAAGGGGAACACTATGTCGTTCATCGGCCGTGACATGGCGATCGACCTCGGGACCGCCAACACGCTGGTGTACGTGAGGGGCCGGGGGATCGTCCTGAACGAGCCGTCCGTGGTCGCCATCAACACGAACACCGGTGGCATCCTGGCGGTCGGCTCCGAGGCGAAGAAGATGATCGGCCGGACGCCCGGCAACATCGTCGCCGTCAGGCCCCTCAAGGACGGCGTGATCGCCGACTTCGAGATCACCGAGCGGATGCTCCGGTACTTCATCCTCAAGATCCACAAGCGCCGTTACCTGGCGCGTCCGCGCGTCGTGGTCTGCGTGCCCTCCGGCATCACGGGAGTGGAGCGACGCGCCGTCATCGAGGCGTCCACGCAGGCCGGCGCCCGCCAGGTACACATCATCGAAGAGCCCATGGCCGCCGCCATCGGCTCGGGCCTGCCCGTCCACGAGGCCACCGGCAACATGGTCGTGGACATCGGCGGTGGCACCACCGAGGTCGCCGTCATCTCCCTCGGCGGAATCGTCACGGCGCAGTCCATCCGGGTGGCCGGTGACGAGCTCGACAACGCGATCATCCAGCACATCAAGAAGGAGTACTCGCTCCTCCTCGGTGAGCGCACCGCCGAACAGATCAAGATCACCATCGGTTCGGCGTACGACCTCGACAAGGACGAACACACCGAGATCCGCGGCAGGGACCTGGTGTCCGGACTGCCGAAGACGGTCGTGATCTCGGCCGCCGAGGTCCGCAAGGCCATCGAGGAGCCGGTCAACGCCATCGTGGACGCGGTCAAGACGACCCTGGACAAGTGCCCGCCGGAGCTGTCCGGCGACATCATGGACCGCGGCATCGTCCTGACCGGCGGCGGCGCGCTGCTGCGCGGCCTGGACGAACGACTGCGCCGTGAGACCGGCATGCCGATCCACATCGCGGAGGATCCGCTCGACTCGGTCGCGCTCGGCTCCGGCAAGTGCGTGGAGGAGTTCGAAGCGCTCCAGCAGGTCCTGGACGCCCAGCCCCGGCGGTGATCGACTCCCCGTCCACGGGGCACGCGGAACACAAGGATCCGCCGTACGGGTGCTAGCGCGCCGGTGCGGCGGATCGTTGATATACAGGCAACAGTCCGGTGCGATCACAGCTGCACGTCTCACCGGAGCGGCTCTGCCGCACGGGTATCTACGAGGAAGGCACGGCCGCCGCACGTGAGGGACACACGAGAGAGCCGGCTGCTCCTGGTGCTTCTGATCGCCATCGCGTTCGCATTGATCACGGTGGACATCAGAGCGGGCGAGGAGTCACCGGTCGACGGTGCCCGACAGGCCGCCGCAGCGGTCTTCGGCCCCGTCGAAAAGGGCGTGGCGACGGCGGTGGATCCGGTCGCCCACGCCATAGGAGCCGTACGCGACTCCGGCGAGCGCCACAACCGGATCGCGACGCTGGAGCGCGAGAACACCGCGCTCAAGGCCAAGCTCGGCAGCGACGACCAGAACCGCAGCCGCGTCCGCGAGCTCGACGAGATGCTCAAGCGGGCCGGCGCTGGACAGTACGGGATCAAGGGCGCCGAGGTCATCGCGATAGGAGCGGCCCAGGGCTTCTCCTGGACCGTCACCATCGACGCCGGCACCAAGGACGGCATCGAGCGCGACATGACCGTCCTGAACGGGGAGGGCCTCGTCGGCCGGGTCGCCACCGTCGGCCCCGACACCGCCACCGTGGTCCTCGCCAACGACCCCGACTTCACCGTCGGCACCCGGCTGGAGAAGACCGGCGAACTCGGCTTCGCCACCGGTCAGGGCGACCGCGCCCTGTCCGTGCAGATGCTCAACGGCAAGGCCAAGATCAACGCCGGCGACCGGCTCGTCACCTTCGGCTCGCGCGGCAACAAGCCGTTCGTGCCCGGCGTGCCGATCGGCGAGGTGGTCAAGGTGGACCCCTCGCGCGGAGACCTCACCCGTACCGTCTGGGTGCGCCCGTTCGTGGGCTTCTCGCGCCTGGACATCGTCGGCGTCGTCGTGATGCCGCCGCGCGAGGACCCGCGCGACGCGGTCCTCCCGCCCAAGCCCGCGGGCCCCAAGCCCACCCCGACGGTCACCGTCACGGTCACCCCGTCCGCCAGTGTGCCCGGCAAGCCGGACGACGAGTAGGAGCTGATCGCCATGCGTTTCAACCGGATCCTGCTCTCGGCCACGCTCGTCGTGGTCGCCCTCGTGGTCCAGGTCTCCGTTCTCGGCAGGCTTCAACTGCCCGGCGCGGTACCCGACCTGGTCCTCCTCACCGTCGTGGCCCTCGCCCTGGTCTACGGACACCTCGGCGGGGCCGTCATCGGCTTCGGCGCCGGCCTGCTCGCGGACCTGGCGCCGCCCGCCGACCACGCCGCCGGCCGGTACGCGCTCGTGCTGTGCCTCATCGGCTACCTCGTCGGCCTGGCCCGCCCGGACAACGGGCGGTTCCGCTCCGCCTGGGGGCCGATGCTGACCGTCGTCGCCGCCGCGATCGGTTCCACCCTGCTGTACGCGGGCGTCGGCGCCCTCGTCGGGGACACCGCCGCCCGCCACGTCGGCCTGGCCGGCCTGCTGTTCACGGCGACGCTCTACGACCTGCTGCTCGCGCCCTTCACCGTGCCGTTCATCATGGCGCTCGCCCGGCGCGCCGAGAACGACCCGATGGCCGTCGAGGCCGGCGGCGGCCCGCCCCAGGGCAAGGACGTGTCCTCCGGCTGGCTGGCCGGCGGCACGGGGCTGCGCATCGGCAGCCAGCGCGGTGGACTGCGGCTGAAGACCGCACGCGGACGCGCCAACCGGGCCGGCCGCATAAAGGGCGTCAAGGGTGTGAAGAGCGTCAAGAAACTGTGAGGGAGGAGAAGGCGTGAGCAACACCCCCGACACGGACCGCACCTCCCGGGTGCGGATCCGACTCGTCATCATCCAAGTGCTCGTCTTCTCCCTGCTCCTCACCCTCGGCGGGCGCCTCTGGTACCTCCAGATCCGCAACGGCGACGAGTACTACCACGAGGCGAAGAACAACCACGTCCAGCAGGTGGTCCAGCCGGCCGTGCGCGGTTCGATCCTCGACGCGCGCGGGGTCGCTCTCGCCGACAACGAGACCCGGCTGGTCGTCTCCGCCAGCCGCACCGAACTGATGAAGATGAAGGACAAGGGCAAGGGGGTCCTCACCCGGCTCTCGGACGTGCTGGACATGACCCCGCAGGACGTCATGGACAAGGTCCGGCTCTGCGACTCGCGGACCCCCCAGCCCTGCTGGAACGGCTCCCCCTACCAGCCGATCCCGGTCACCAACAAGGCCACCACCCAGCAGGCCCTGCAGATCCGCGAACGGCCCGAGGAATTCCCCGGGATCACCGCCGAGCCCACCGCCGTCCGCCGCTACGCCGCCCCCGGCGGCGCCAACACCGGACAGGCGCTGGGCTACCTCTCCCCGGTCACCGACGGCGAGATCACCCGGGCGAAGGACACCAACTCGCCCTTCCTGCGCTCCGACCAGGTGGGCCGCTTCGGCCTGGAACGCACGTACGACAAGGCGCTGCGCGGCAAGTCCGGCGTGACCCGCTACGAGGTGGACAACCTCGGTCGGGTCATCGGCATGGCCCGCAACGATCCCGCGATCCCCGGCGCCAACCTCGTGACCAGCATCGACGCGCGCGTCCAGGCCGTCGCCGAGTTCGAGCTGAACGCGGCCATGGTCGAGGCCCGCAAGCAGATCGACCGCAACACGGGCGTTCCCTACAAGGCCGACGCGGGCGCCATCGTCGTCCTGGAGTCCAAGACCGGCCGCGTCGTCGCCATGGCCTCCAACCCGACCTACGACCCGAACGTCTGGGTCGGCGGGATCTCCGCCAAGGACTACGCGAAGCTGACCGCCAAGGACTCCAACGTCCCGCTGATGAACCGGGCGATCCAGGGCCAGGCCGCGCCGGGCTCCATCTTCAAGGTCATCCCGACCGCCGCCGCGGTCAACGCCGGGTACAAGTTCGACGGCGAGTACCCCTGCCCCAGTTCGTACTCCATCGGCGGACAGGTCTTCAAGAACTTCGAGTCCCAGGGCCACGGCTCCATCACCCTCGGCCGGGCGCTGGAGGTCTCCTGCGACACCGTCTTCTACGCCCTCGGCCACCAGCAGTGGTTGAAGGACGGCGGGCTCAAGCCGAAGAAGCACCCGGCCGAGATCTTCTACAAGACCGCCCACCAGTTCGGTCTCGGCGCCGAGACCGGCGTGGACCTGCCGGGCGAGGAGAAGGGCCGGGTCCCGGACCGCCAGTGGAAGCAGCGGTTCTGGGCGGCCAACAAGGACGGGTGGTGCAAGACCGGCAAGAAGGGCGGCACCTACGTCGAGCTGCTGTCCTACGAGAACTGCCTCGAAGGCAACCTGATGCGCGCCGGTGACGCCGTCAACTACTCCATCGGCCAGGGCGACACCCTCGTCACGCCGATCCAGATGGCCACCATCTACGCGGCCATCGCCAACGGCGGCACCATGTGGAACCCGACCCTCGGCAAGGCGGTCATCAGCGCCGACGGCAAGCGGGTCGAGAAGATCCCGCCGCGCGCCCACGGCCGGCTGCCCGTCACGCCGGAGACCCTCCGCAAGATGGACGGCGCCCTCGCCGGCGTCGCCACCGAGGGCACCGCCGCCTGGCGCTTCGGCGGTTGGCCGCAGAAGGAGATCCCGATGCACGCCAAGACCGGCACCGCCGAGGTCTACGGCAAGCAGACGACCTCCTGGTTCGCCACCTACACGTCGGACTTCACGATCGTCATGACGATCTCCCAGGGTGGTACCGGCTCCGGCGCCTCCGGCCCCGCCGTGCGCAACGTGTACAACGCCATCTACGGTCTGGACATGGCCGGCAAGCAGGACGTGAAGAGCGCCCTGTTGATCAAGCCGGAGGCGAACCTGCCGACCATCCAACCCGACGGATCCATCGACGCCCCCGTGGTCAGGCCCTACGTGCCGCCGTCCCCGGAGGAGGTGCCCGCGCTCGCCGGGCCGCCCGCACCGCCCGCAGCAAGGCAGGACTGATGCAGACCGCGAACAAGTTCTCCGTATCCCGGTACGCCCCGGAACGCGGAGCCATGGCCAAACTCACCGCCCGCGACTCGGTGGTGCGCCGGCTCGACTGGCCGATACTCCTCTGCGCACTGGCGCTGTCCTTCATCGGCTCCATGCTGGTGTGGTCGGCGACCCGCAACCGGACCTCCCTGAACCAGGGGGACCCGTACTACTTCCTCTTCCGGCACGCCCTGAACACCGGCATCGGCCTGGTGCTGATGATCGGCACGATCTGGCTCGGACACCGCACCCTGCGCGGCGCGGTCCCGTTCCTCTACGGGCTCTCGCTGCTGCTGATCATCGCCGTGCTCACCCCGCTCGGCGCGACCATCAACGGCGCGCACGCGTGGATCGTGATCGGCGGCGGATTCTCCATCCAGCCCTCCGAGTTCGTCAAGATCACGATCATCCTGGTCATGGCGATGCTGCTGGCGACCCGGGTGGACGCGGGCGACCTCGCCCACCCCGACCACCGCACCGTGGTCAAGGCACTGTGCCTGGCCGCCGCCCCGATGGGCATCGTCATGCTGATGCCCGACCTGGGCTCGGTCATGGTGATGGTCGTCATCGTCCTCGGCGTGCTGCTGGCCTCCGGCGCCTCCAACCGCTGGGTGCTGGGCCTCATCGGCGCGGGCGCCGGCGGGGCCGTCCTGATCTGGCAGCTCGGCGTCCTCGACGAGTACCAGATCAACCGCTTCGCCGCCTTCGCCAACCCGGAACTCGACCCGGCCGGCGTCGGCTACAACACGAACCAGGCGCGCATCGCGATCGGCTCCGGCGGACTGACCGGCTCGGGCCTCTTCAAGGGCTCGCAGACCACCGGCCAGTTCGTGCCGGAGCAGCAGACCGACTTCGTGTTCACGGTCGCGGGGGAGGAACTGGGCTTCATCGGGGCCGGCCTGATCCTGGTACTGCTGGGCATCGTGCTGTGGCGCGCCTGCATCATCGCCCGCGAGACCACCGAGCTGTACGGAACGATCGTCTGCGCCGGGATCATCGCCTGGTTCGCCTTCCAGGCCTTCGAGAACATCGGGATGACGCTGGGCATCATGCCGGTCGCGGGACTGCCGCTGCCGTTCGTGTCCTACGGAGGATCCTCGATGTTCGCCGTGTGGATCGCGGTGGGGTTGTTGCAGTCGATCCGGGTGCAACGGCCGCTTTCGGCCTGATCACCCGGGCGGCGGGTTTGGCCCCTGCCGACCTTCTCGCCGAAGGCCGGACGGGGCTAGATTCGACGTATGGCCGAGACGAAGCGCGAGATCGAGCGGAAATTCGAGTTCACGCACGCCGACGCGGATCGGGGGAGAGACCCGGGCTCCCCCGGCCGGTCCGGCCGCTCCGGCCGCCGAGCGGCCCGGGCCGACCACCCCCCGGTGCCGGACCTCACGGGCACGGCGGGCGTCGAGACCGTCTCCCGACAGGGCACCGTGGACCTCGACGCCGTCTACTGGGACACCCCCGACCAGCGGCTCGCCGCCGACGGGCTGACCCTGCGCCGCCGCACCGGCGGCGCCGACGCCGGCTGGCACCTCAAACTCCCCGTCTCCCCGGACGTCCGCGACGAGGTCCGGGCACCGCTCAGCGACACCGTGCCCGACCGGCTCGCCGAACTGGTCCGCTCCCGGGTGCGCGACGGCCGCCTGGAGCCACAGGTACGGCTGCGCTCCTCCCGCGAGATCAGCCACCTGCTCGACGCCGACGGGGCCGTGCTCGCGGAACTGTCCACCGACACGGTCCGGGCCCGCCGGGGCAAGGCCAAGGCCACCTGGACCGAGGTGGAGGTGGAACTCGCCGACGGGGTGGACCCGGACCTGCTCGACGCCGTCGAACAACGGTTCCACGAAGAGGGCCTGCGGGTCAGCGAAGCCCCCTCGAAGCTGGCCCGGGCGCTCACGGAGACGGGCGCGCCCCCCACCCGGACCGAGGCCGGCCCCGACGAGGACACGGCCGGCGCGCGGGTGCTCGCGTACCTGCGCGAACAGCGCGACACCCTGGTCGCCCAGGACCCCGCCGTCCGCCGTGACCTGCCCGACTCCGTGCACCAGATGCGGGTCGCCATGCGGCGGATGCGCAGCGCCTTCAAGACGTACCGGAAGGTCCTCGACCGGGAGGCCACCGACCCGCTCGGGGAGGAACTGCGCCGGCTCGCCGCCGAACTCGGCGTCGCCCGCGACCAGGAGGTCATGGCAGAACGCCTCCTGGCGCACCTCGGCGAACTCCCCGACACCCTGCGGCTCGGCCCGGTCCGCGGCCGGCTGCGCGTCTGGGACACCACGCGCGGCCACGCCGCGCGGCAGAAGGCCCTGGCCGCGCTCGACAGCGACCGGTACCTCGCCCTGCTGGACGCCCTCGACGCCCTGCTGGCCGATCCGCCCCTGCGCAAGGCCGCCGGACGCCCGGCCGAGGGCGTATTGCCCCAGGCGGTGACGCACGACTTCGAACGGCTCGCCGGCCGGGTCGAGGCGGCGCTCGACCTCACCCCCGGGCACGACCGCGACCTGGCCCTGCACGCCGCCCGCAAGGCCGCCAAACGGGCCCGCTACGCGGCGGACGCGGCCGTACCCGCCCTCGGCAAACCCGCCGCACGCCTGTCCAAGGCGGCCAAGAAGGTCCAGACCCTGCTCGGTGACCACCAGGACGGCGTGGTCGCCCGCGAGGTCCTGCGCGAGATGGCCGTCCAGGCGTCCCTCGCGGGCGAGTCGTCCTTCACCTGGGGCCTGTTGTACGCCCGCGAGGAGGCGCTGGCCGAGCGGAGCGAACAGCGGCTCCCGGAGGTCTGGGGCAAGGCGGCGAAGGTACGCGCACGGACGGACCTCGGCGGATAGCGGTGATCTTGGCGGCGGACGGCTGCCGAGCCTCGGGGTACGCTTGAGAGTCGCCCCCTGCCCGCTTCACGAAAGTCGCGTGATGTCCGAGTCGGTCTTCCCACAGCTCGAAGCTCTGCTCCCGCATGTGCAGAAGCCCATCCAGTACGTCGGTGGTGAGCTGAACTCCACCGTGAAGCCCTGGGAGAGCACGGACGTCCGCTGGGCGCTCATGTACCCGGACGCGTACGAGGTCGGTCTGCCCAACCAGGGCGTCATGATCCTTTACGAGGTGCTGAACGAGCGGGAGGGCGTCCTCGCGGAACGCACCTACAGCGTGTGGCCGGACCTCGAAGAGCTGATGCGCGAGCACAAGGTCCCGCAGTTCACCGTCGACTCCCACCGCCCCGTCGGTGACTTCGACGTCTTCGGGCTCTCCTTCTCCACCGAGCTCGGCTACACCAACATGCTGACGGCGCTGGACCTCGCGGGCATCCCGCTGGAGGCCCGCAACCGCACGATCGACCACCCCATCGTCCTCGCGGGCGGCCACGCGGCCTTCAACCCCGAGCCGATCGCGGAGTTCATCGACTGCGCGGTCATCGGAGACGGCGAGCAGGCCGTCCTCGACATGACCGAGATCATCCGTGCCTGGAAGGCGGAGGGCCGCCCGGGCGGACGCGAAGAGGTCCTGCTGCGCCTCGCGAAGACCGGCGGCGTCTACGTCCCGGGCTTCTACGACGTCGAGTACCTGCCCGACGGCCGCATCGGCCGCGTCGTCCCGAACCGCTCCGGCGTGCCGTGGCGCGTCTCCAAGCACACCGTCATGGACCTCGACGAGTGGCCCTACCCCAAGCAGCCGCTGGTCCCGCTCGCCGAGACCGTCCACGAGCGGATGTCCGTGGAGATCTTCCGCGGCTGCACCCGCGGCTGCCGTTTCTGCCAGGCCGGCATGATCACGCGCCCCGTGCGGGAGCGAAGCATCACCGGCATCGGCGAGATGGTGGAGAAGGGCCTCAAGGCGACCGGTTTCGAGGAGGTCGGCCTCCTGTCGCTCTCCTCCGCGGACCACACCGAGATCGCCGACATCGCCAAGGGCCTGGCCGACCGCTACACCGACGACAAGGTGGGCCTGTCCCTCCCGTCGACCCGCGTGGACGCCTTCAACGTGGACCTGGCCAACGAGCTGACCCGCAACGGTCGTCGCTCCGGTCTGACCTTCGCCCCCGAGGGCGGCTCCGAGCGCATGCGCAAGGTCATCAACAAGATGGTCTCGGAAGAGGACCTGATCCGCACCGTCGCCACCGCGTACGGCAACGGCTGGCGCCAGGTGAAGCTGTACTTCATGGTCGGGCTGCCGACCGAGACCGACGAGGACGTGCTCCAGATCGGCGACATGGCGGTCAACGTCATCGCCAAGGGCCGCGAGGTCTCCGGGCAGAACGACATCCGCTGCACGGTGTCCATCGGCGGGTTCGTGCCCAAGCCGCACACCCCGTTCCAGTGGGCGCCCCAGCTGTCGGCCGAGGAGACGGACGCCCGCCTCGGCAAGCTCCGCGACAAGCTCCGCGGCGACAAGAAGTACGGCCGCGCCATCGGCTTCCGCTACCACGACGGCAAGCCCGGCATCGTCGAGGGCCTGCTCTCCCGCGGCGACCGTCGCATCGGCGACGTCATCCGTGCCGTGTACGAGTCCGGCGGTCGCTTCGACGGCTGGCGCGAGCACTTCAGCTACGACCGCTGGATGCAGGCCGCCGAGAAGACGCTGCCCGCGTACGGCGTGGACGTCGCCTGGTACACCACCCGCGAGCGCACCTACGAGGAGGTCCTGCCCTGGGACCACCTCGACTCCGGTCTCGACAAGGACTGGCTCTGGGAGGACTGGCAGGACGCCCTCGACGAGACCGAGGTCGAGGACTGCCGCTGGACCCCGTGCTTCGACTGCGGCGTGTGCCCGCAACTCGACCTGGACATCCAGATCGGCCCCACCGGCAAGAAGCTGCTGCCGCTCACGGTCGTGAAGTGACCGTCGTACGGAGTCGGTGACCCGACGGCCGTGAGGACGGTCGTCGGATGACACTCCCCGGTCACACCCGGTAACACCTCGGTCTCGACAGGCCCCCACCCGCAACGGTGGGGGCCTGTCCCGTGTCCCTACCTTCATGGAACTCGACAAGGGGCGACCGGCGAACGGCGGCGAGGGCTGCCTCGTCGGCGTCGTCCGCATCCCCGTGAAGATCGTGGCCGTGCTCGTCGTACTGCCCGTACGGGTGGTGTGGGACCTGCTCGTGGCGTTCGGCCGGATGCTGAACCGGCGCCTGCTCGGACCGGTCGGCCGCGGCCTGGCCTGGTGCCACCGCAAGGTCCTCCGGCCGGTGGCGCGCGCCCTCGGCCTGGTCCTCGTGACCCTGCTGAAGCTGGTGTTCGTCTGGCCCTGGGTGGGACTGGGGCGTTACGTCCTGGCCCCGGTCGGGCAGGGCCTGGCCCGGCTCGGGCGCGCCCTGACCACCCACGTGCTCGCCCCGATCGGCGGCGCGCTGCTGCGGTACCTGCTCCGGCCCGCCGGCCAGGGGATCTCCCGGCTGGCCCGCACCGCGTACGCCCACCTGCTCACCCCCCTCGGGCACGGGCTCGGCCGCCTCCTGCCGCTCCTGGGCAAGGCACTGTTCGTCTGGCCCTGGGTGGCTCTGTGGCGCCATGTCCTGGCGCCGGTCGGGCGGGGCGCGGCCTGGTCGGCGCGGTGGATCGGCGCGGGTCTCGGATGGTTGGCCAGGGCACTGTTCGTGTGGCCCTGGGTGGCCCTGTGGCGGTACGTCGTCACCCCCGTCGCCGTAGGCGCCTACCGGTACGTGCTCGCCCCGGTCGGCCGCGGGCTGTACACGTACGTCCTCACCCCCCTCGGGCACCTGCTGCGCGGAGCCTGGTACCTGGCCGGCCGGATCAGTCGGGCCCTGGGCCGCGGTCTGGTGCGACTGTGGCGCGGGCTCGTGGTCCGGCCCGCCCGTTGGGCCCACCGGCGCATCGCCACTCCCGTCGGCCACCTGGTCCGGGAGGTGTGGCGGACCTCGCGCACCGCGGTGCGCGAAGCGCGGGCCGAAGTGCGACGGGCGCTGTTCGGCGGTCCTCCCGGGGAACCGGTGAGGTCACGGGCGCGTACTCTGGGTAGTACGAAAGCCGCAGGCAACACGCCCGCCCCCGAGATCTCCCTCCACGAACGGCAGGGGTGAGCCGGCCGGTGGGGCGTGGCCGGCAGGCTCACCAGACCTCAGGGCGACGCGCGAGCCGCGGAGCCCCGCACAAGGAGAAGAACCACTGGGCAAGCGACAGCCCGAAGGCCCGCCTCCCGCACCGGTGGTGCAGCGCATCCGACTGCGCTACACCAAGCGCGGCCGCCTCCGGTTCACCAGCCACCGCGACTTCCAGCGTGCCTTCGAGCGGGCGTTGCGCCGCTCCGAGGTGCCCATGGCGTACTCGGCAGGCTTCACCCCCCACCCCCGGGTCTCCTACGCGAACGCGGCGCCCACCGGCACCGGCAGCGAGGCCGAGTACCTGGAGATCGCCCTCGCGGCACCCCGCGACCCCGAAAAGCTCCGGGTCCTGCTCGACGAATCGATGCCGGTCGGCCTCGACATCGTCGACGCGGTGGAGGCCAGGACGTCCGGCCTCGCCGAACGACTGACCGCCTCCGTGTGGGAACTGCGCCTGGACGGCGTCGAGCCCGCGGACGCCGAGCGGGCCGTGGCCGCCTTCCTGGCGGCCGAGACCGTCGAGGTCCAGCGCCGCACCAAGAACGGCATGCGGACCTTCGACACGCGCGGCGCCGTGGTCAGTCTCGAAGCACATCCGGCCCCGGCTGATAGGCCTCTGGACAATGCTTGTGCGATACTGCGGCTGGTTGTTCGGCATTTGACACCTGCCGTGCGACCCGACGACGTCCTGTCCGGTCTCCGAGCTGTGGCCGACCTGGCGCCGCCGGTCCCCGCAGCGGTGACCAGGCTGGCGCAGGGGCTCTTCGACGAGGAGTCCGGCACGGTGACCGACCCGCTCGCGCCCGACCGCGAGGCTGTCACGGCCGCCCCACCCACGGCCGCCGTAGCCGCCGACGCGAAGGCGCCGGAAGGTCCCGCCGCGTAAGGAACGTCGTCGTCGCGCCGCCCTGGCACTCGGGAGCCACCTGGGCCGGGCAGCGCACAGACCTGAAGACTTCCGCCAGGCCGTACGGACAACACGTACGGAACCGGCGGCCATGAAACTGAGCTCCCGTGTGGCGAACGCGCCCCGGAGGCCGGTTCCGCGCTCATTACGCGGCGCCGTGCCGGACCGGATGTCAGCCGCGGCGCCCGGGAGCGTGACGGGAGAACCGCCCGCAATGCTCAACAACGAAACGTCTGAGAACAACAACACCGCCGGTAACGCCGACGGTGGAAGCCCCAGCGACAACCTGCCCCCGCGCAGGCGTCGCCGCGCCGCCTCCAGGCCCGCGGGCCCGCCCGGCGCCACCGCCGCCGAGGCCGTCACTCCGGTCGAGACGCCGGCCGCGGCCCCCGCCGAGGAGGCCGCCCCGGCCGCCCCCGCGCCCCGCGCCCGTCGCCGCGCCACCCGCGCCGTCACCGCCCCGGCCGCTCCCGCCGCCGAGGCTGCCCAGGCGCCCGTGGCAGAGACGCCCGCGCCGGCCGTCGAGACCCCGGCCGCCGTCGAGGAGCCCGCCGCCCCCGCGCCGCGTGCCCGTCGCCGCGCCACCCGCGCCGTCACCGCGCCGGAGGCACCCGCCGCCGAGGTCGCCCTGGAAGAGCCCGCCGCCGTGGAGGACCCGGTCGCCCCGGCGCCGCGTGCCCGTCGTCGTGCCACCCGCGCCGTGACCGCGCCGGCCGCTCCCGCCGCCGAGGCCGCCCCGGCCCCCGCGGTCGAGACCCCGGCCGTCGAGACCCCGGCCGTGGAGGAGCCCGCCGCCCCGGCGCCGCGTGCCCGTCGTCGTGCCACCCGCGCCGTGACCGCGCCGGCCGCCCCCGCCGTCGAGGCCGCCGTTGAGACCCCGGCCGAGACCCCCGCCCCCGCCGTGGAGGTCCCGGTCACGGAGGAGCCCGTCGCCCCGCCGCGTGCCCGCCGTCGCGCCACCCGCGCCGTGACCGCCCCGGCCGCCCCCGCCGCCGAGGCCGCCCCGGTCGCCGCGGTGGAGGCCCCGGCCCCGGCCGCCGAGACCCCGGTCGCCTCCAAGGCCACCGTCACCGTCGCCGACGCCGTGGACTCCCCGAAGCGCGGCGGCCGCCGCCGCGCCACCCGCTCCGGCGCCGTCACCCCGGCCGCCCCCGCCCAGCCCGCCGCCGAGGCCGAGGCGCCCGCCGCACCGGCCCAGTCCCGGGCCGGCCGTCGCGCCGGACGCCCCGCCGTGGCCGTGTTCCAGGCCCCCGTCTTCGCCGAGCCGATGTTCCAGACCCCGGAGACCGCCGCCATGGCGGCCGCGGCCGCTGCCGCCGCCGGCCAGGTCGACGAGGACGAGGACGAGGACGACACCGAGGTCGTGGCCGAGGCCGTCCAGGCCCCCGCCGCCCAGCCGGCCGGCCGTCGCCGTCGTCGCGGTCGCGGCGCCGCCGAGCCCGCGGCCCCGGCCGTCGAGTCCGGCCCCGTCTCCCTCGCCGACGTGGAGCTCCACGAGGCCCAGGCCGAGGAGGTCGAGGCCGAGGCCGAGGCCGCCGACCTCGACGAGGAGGAGAACGACGGCGAGCGTCCGTCGCGTCGCCGCCGTCGCGGTGGCCGTCGTCGCCGTCGCGGCGAGTCCGCCGACCTCGACGAGTCCGCCGACGAGGACACCGAGGCCGAGTCCGCCGAGCAGGAGGCCGACGAGGACTCCGCCGACGAGGACGACGAGTCCGACGAGGGCGCCCTCGGCTCCAGCTCCAGCCGCCGTCGCCGGCGTCGTCGTCGCCGCAGCGGTGACGGTGGTACGGACGCCGACGCGGCCGACGAGGACGGCGTGCGCACCGTCGTCAAGGTGCGCGAGCCGCGCCCCGCGCGCGAGCGCTCCGAGTCCGCCGCCGGTTCCGGCTCCACCTCCTCCGACGAGGTCCAGTCCATCAAGGGCTCGACCCGCCTGGAGGCGAAGAAGCAGCGCCGCCGCGAAGGCCGCGAGCAGGGCCGCCGCCGCGTGCCGATCATCACCGAGGCCGAGTTCCTGGCCCGTCGTGAGGCCGTCGAGCGCGTGATGGTCGTCCGCCAGGCCGGCGAGCGCACCCAGATCGGCGTCCTCGAGGACGACGTGCTCGTCGAGCACTACGTCAACAAGGAGGAGGCCACCTCCTACGTCGGCAACGTCTACCTGGGCAAGGTCCAGAACGTCCTGCCGTCGATGGAGGCCGCCTTCATCGACATCGGCAAGGGCCGCAACGCGGTCCTCTACGCCGGTGAGGTCAACTTCGAGGCGCTCGGCATGGCCCACGGCCCCCGCCGCATCGAGTCCGCCCTCAAGTCCGGCCAGTCGGTCCTGGTGCAGGTCACCAAGGACCCGATCGGTCACAAGGGCGCCCGCCTGACCAGCCAGGTCTCGCTGCCCGGCCGCTACCTCGTCTACGTGCCCGAGGGCTCGATGACCGGTATCAGCCGCAAGCTGCCCGACACCGAGCGCGCGCGCCTCAAGACCATCCTCAAGAAGATCGTCCCCGAGGACGCGGGCGTCATCGTGCGCACCGCCGCCGAAGGCGCGAGCGAGGACGAGCTGCGCCGTGACGTCGAGCGCCTGCAGGCCCAGTGGGAGGACATCCAGAAGAAGTCGAAGCAGATCTCGACCTCTTCGCCGAGCCTCCTGTACGGCGAGCCGGACATGACCGTCCGCGTCGTGCGCGACATCTTCAACGAGGACTTCTCGAAGGTCATCGTCAGCGGTGACACCGCCTGGGAGACCATCCACGGCTACGTGAACCACGTGGCCCCGGACCTGGCCGACCGGCTCTCGCGCTGGACCTCCGAGGTCGACGTCTTCGCGACGTACCGGATCGACGAGCAGCTCGCCAAGGCGCTCGACCGCAAGGTGTGGCTGCCCTCGGGCGGCTCCCTCGTGATCGACAAGACCGAGGCGATGATCGTCATCGACGTCAACACCGGCAAGTTCACCGGCCAGGGCGGCAACCTCGAAGAGACCGTCACCCGGAACAACCTGGAGGCGGCCGAGGAGATCGTGCGCCAGCTGCGGCTGCGCGACCTCGGCGGCATCGTCGTCATCGACTTCATCGACATGGTCCTGGAGTCCAACCGCGACCTGGTCCTGCGGCGCATGCTGGAGTGCCTGGGCCGCGACCGCACGAAGCACCAGGTGGCCGAGGTCACCTCGCTGGGCCTGGTCCAGATGACCCGCAAGCGGGTGGGCCAGGGTCTCCTGGAGTCCTTCTCCGAGACCTGCGTCCACTGCAACGGCCGCGGCGTCATCGTGCACATGGAGACCCCGACCGTGGTCGGTGGCGGCGGCAACGGCAAGCGCTCCAAGCGCCGCGGCGGCCGCACCCACGAGCACGACCACGACGTCGACTCGGTCGAGTCGACCGACACCGGTGACGCCGAGGTCTACGAGACCGAGGAGGAACTGGCCGCCGAGGTCTCCGCGCCCCGCGCGCTGCCCGAGCCGGAGTTCGTCCCGGACGAGGAGCTGTACGGCAGCCGGGCCGAGGCGGAGGCCGCGGCCTCCGGCGTGAGCGGTCGACGCAACCGTCGCCGTGCCACCCGCAAGGCGACCGCTCCGGCGGGCGCCCCGCGCGGCGCGGTCGCCCCGGAGCGGGCCCCGGCCGTCGTGGCCGAGCCCGAGCCGGTCGTGGAGGCCGTCGCCGAGCCGGTGGCCGTGGTCGAGCCCGAGCCCGTCGCCGTCGCCCCGGTCGAGACCGAGGTCGTCGCGGAGCCGGTGGTCGAGGAGGCCCCCAAGGGCCGTACACGTCGCCGTGCCACCCGCAAGGCCACCGCCCCGGCGGGTGCCCCCGCGGTCGCCGCCGAGGCCGCTCCGGAGCCGGAGCCGGTCGTGGAGGCCGTCGTCGAGCCCGTCGTGGAGCCGGAGCCCGAGCCGGTCGTCGTCGAGACCCCGGCCGAGCCGGTGGCCGAGCCCGTCGCGGACGCCGCGCCGGCCCGCCCGCGGCGCCGTGCCACCCGCAAGGCCACCGCACCCGCCGGTTCCCCGGCGGGCGCGGCCGAGGCGGCCGTACTGGTCGTCGAGGCGGCTCCCGCGGCAACGGCCGAGTCGGAGCCCGAGGCGGCTCCGGTCGAGGCCGACGCCGAGCCCGAGGCCCCGGTGAAGAAGAAGGCCGCCCGCAAGGCTCCGGCCAAGAAGGCGACCACCACCGCGGCGAAGAAGGCCCCGGCCAAGAAGGCGGCGGCCACCAAGACCGCCGCCGCGAAGAAGACCGTCGCCAAGAAGGCCGCCACCACGGCCAAGAAGGCGCCGGCGAAGCGGGCCACGAAGAAGACCGCGGCGGCGGAGCAGCAGGCGCTCCCGTCCGTCTCGGCTCCGACCGAGGCCTGATCCGCGTCACACCCGTGGGCCCCGCCGAGCGGCGGGGCCCACGGGCTTGCGGAGCCCGGTTTGACCCCCTGGAACCGGGCCCGTAACCTAGACCGTCGGCATGTCCTAGATGATTTTCCGTCTAGTGCGCGTCGCGCTCCTGAGCACCTTCCTCCCCTGTACGTCCGTGTACGCGCCTCGCGCGTGCGCGTCGCCGGGGAGAGGCCGCTCGTCCAATCCGGATCACCGTGGGCCTCGGCCCGCGTGAGCGGCTGGCTTCAGGAGCATCCGTCCCGAGTGAGAGAGAGATCCGCGTGTACGCCATCGTGCGCAGCGGTGGTCGCCAGCACAAGGTTGCTGTTGGTGACATCGTTGAGGTTGACAAGATTTCCACTGCCAAGGTTGGCGACACGGTCGAGCTCTCGACCCTGCTCGTTGTCGACGGCGACGCCGTGACCAGCGACCCGTGGGTGCTGGCCGGGATCAAGGTCCAGGCCGAGATCGTGGACCACCACAAGGGCGCCAAGATCGACATCCTGCGCTACAAGAACAAGACCGGCTACCGCCGTCGCCAGGGTCACCGCCAGCAGTACACGGCGATCAAGGTCACTGGTATCCCCACGGCTGCGAAGTAAGAGGGACTGAGACATGGCACACAAGAAGGGCGCATCGTCCACTCGGAACGGGCGCGATTCCAATGCTCAGCGGCTCGGCGTGAAGCGCTTCGGCGGTCAGGTCGTTTCCGCCGGCGAGATCCTCGTCCGCCAGCGCGGCACCCACTTCCACCCGGGTTCGGGTGTCGGTCGTGGTGGCGACGACACGCTGTTCGCGCTGCAGGCCGGTTCGGTCGAGTTCGGCACGCACCGTGGCCGCAAGGTCGTCAACATCGTTCCGGCCGCCTGATCCAGCTCCTGCTGAATCACACGCGTTCGTAACACCCCGAGGGCGGATCTCAACTCTTCCCGGCGTCAGCCGGGAAGAGAGGTCCGCCCTCGGCGCGTTGTCACATAGACACGTTTAATGGGCGGCAAGGCCTGCCCGGGACATTCCCGTATGTATCTGGAGGAACACCCATGACCACCTTCGTGGACCGCGTCGAGCTGCATGTCGCCGCGGGTAACGGGGGCCACGGCTGCGCCTCCGTTCACCGGGAGAAGTTCAAGCCGCTCGGCGGCCCCGACGGCGGAAACGGCGGCCGTGGCGGCGACGTCATCCTCGTGGTGGAGCAGGCGGTCACCACCCTGCTGGACTACCACCACAGCCCGCACCGCAAGGCGACCAACGGTCAGCCCGGCGCCGGCGACAACCGCTCCGGCAAGGACGGCCAGGACCTGATCCTGCCCGTGCCGGACGGCACCGTCGTCCTCGACAAGGAGGGCAACGTCCTCGCCGACCTCGTCGGCCAGGGCACCACCTACGTCGCCGGCGAGGGCGGCCGCGGCGGCCTCGGCAACGCGGCGCTGTCGTCCGCGCGCCGCAAGGCGCCCGGCTTCGCGCTCCTCGGCGTCCCCGGCACCACCGGTGACATCGTCCTGGAGCTCAAGACCGTCGCCGACGTGGCGCTGGTCGGTTTCCCGAGCGCGGGCAAGTCCTCGCTGATCTCGGTGCTCTCCGCGGCCAAGCCGAAGATCGCGGACTACCCGTTCACCACCCTCGTCCCGAACCTGGGCGTCGTCACGGCCGGCTCGACGGTCTACACGATCGCCGACGTCCCGGGTCTGATCCCGGGCGCCAGCCAGGGCAAGGGTCTCGGTCTGGAGTTCCTGCGGCACGTCGAGCGCTGCTCGATCCTCGTGCACGTCCTGGACACCGCCACCCTGGAGTCCGACCGCGACCCGGTGGCCGACCTCGACGTCATCGAGGAAGAGCTCAGGATCTACGGCGGTGGCCTGGAGAAGCGCCCGCGCCTCGTCGTCCTGAACAAGGTCGACATCCCGGACGGCCAGGAGCTCGCCGACATGGTCCGCCCGGACCTGGAGGCGCGCGGCTACAAGGTCTTCGAGGTCTCCGCGGTGTCCCGTACGGGGCTCAAGGAGCTCTCGTACTTCCTCGCCGAGGTCATCGCCAAGGCCCGCGCCCGCAAGCCGAAGGAGGAGGCGACCCGCATCGTCATCCGTCCGAAGGCCGTCGACGACTCCGGCTTCACCGTCACCTACGACGAGGTCGAGGACGTCTACCAGGTGCGCGGCGAGAAGCCCGAGCGCTGGGTCCGCCAGACCGACTTCAACAACGACGAGGCCGTGGGCTACCTCGCGGACCGCCTCGCCCGCCTCGGCGTCGAGGAAGCGCTGAAGAAGGCCGGCGCCCGCGCCGGTGACGGCGTCGCCATCGGTTCCGACGAGAACTCCGTCGTCTTCGACTGGGAGCCGACCGTCATGGCCGGCGCCGAGATGCTGGGTCGTCGAGGCGAGGACCACCGCCTGGACGCACCGCGCCCGGCCACCACGCGCCGCAAGGACAAGGAAGCCAAGCGCGGCGACTCCGCCCAGCAGGAGTACGACGAGTTCCGACCCTTCTAGGACATGTCCGGATCCTGACGGCGGTCCGCCGCCGTCAAGGGTCCGACAGGGGTCTTGAGGCGACCTTTACCCGGGTCGCCTAGGATCCAGCGGGTGACCAGCATCAATCCCGCCACCGTCTCCGTCGTGGTGATCGCGTACAACGACGCCGGGCTCGTGGGCGAGGCCGTCTCCTCGGCACTCGACCAGGGCCCGGTGGTCGACGAGGTCATCGCGGTCAACGACGCCTCGTCCGACGACACCGGGCGGGTCCTGGACGAGCTGGCCGCCCGCCATCCCCGCCTGAAGGTCCTGCACCGCACGGAGAACAGCGGCGGCTGCGGGACCCCGCGCAACGACGGGATCGCGGCCGCGACCGCCCCGTACGTCCTCTTCCTCGACAGCGACGACGTCCTGGCGCCTGGCGCGGCCGACGCCCTCGTACGGGCCGCCGAACGACACCGCGCACCGGTGACGGTCGGCGCGTGCGTACGGCGCGAGCTGCCGCAGCACCAGGACGTGCCCTGGGTACCGGGGCTGTACACCGCGGGCGACGTCATCGAGCGGCCCGCCGACCGGCCCGAACTGGTCCGCGACACCCTCTGCGTCAACAAGCTCTACGCGCGCTCCTTCCTCGACGAGCACGACATCCGTTTCCCGGACGGCCGTTTCGTCTACGAGGACTTCGTCTTCACCGCCCGGGTCCTGGCCGCCGCGCCCCGCGTCGCCGTGATCGACGACCTCGTCTACATCTGGCACGTGCGCCGGTCCGCCGCCCAGGTGTCGATCTCCCTCGACCGCAAGGACGTCGCCAACTGGCTGTCCAGGATCGAGGCGCACCGCACCGCGGCCCGGATCATCGGCGCCTCCTCGCCGGAACTGGGCCACGCCTGCCAGGTCAAGTTCCTGGAGTACGACCTGCGCATGTACCTGCGCGAACTCGGGAGCGACCCCGACTACCAGGCCGCCTGGTGGACCGCGACGCGCGACTACCTGACCGGCTTCACGGACGCCGACGTCGCGGCCGCCGGGGCGCACGCGCGCTGGATCGTGGGACTGCTGCGGGCCACCCCGAAGCCGCCCGCCGACGTGGAGCGGCTCACGCGCTTCGCCGCCGAGCCCCCGCGCCTGCTGCCGCCGTACGCGAGCACCCCGCAGGGGCTGCCCGTGTGGAGCGAGGAGCTGCCGGTGGAACTGGACGGGATGGCGACGCTGGCGACCGGGGAACTGCCCGTCACCGTCGACGCCCGGCTGAGCGGAACCACGAGCCTGCGGATCCGCGTCCACGACATGTACGGGCGGCTCGCCGCCGCCGGGCCGCGCACCGCGTGGTTGGGCTTCCAGGCGCGCTCGGGCGGGGAACCGGTCCTCGGCGAGCCCGTGGAGCTGACCCCCGCGGCGGACGGGGACGGCTGGACCGCCGAACTGCCGTTCCGGCTCGCCGCGCTGGCGGAGGCCGGGCGACGACGGGGCGGACGGGGAATGCAGGCGTGGGGTGTACAGATCGGCGTGCGGTGTGCGGACGGGAGCTCCCTGGTGATCCCGCCGCGCCCCCTCGACGGGCTGCTGCGGCGCCGCGCGCTGCCCAGCAGCCGGTACGGTGTTCTGCTGGCGCAGCCGTACCGCACGGCCGCGGGTTCGCTGGGCGTGCGGCTCGCGCCGGGCGCCTCCGGGGCGATGAGCCTCGTACGCAACCGTCTCGGCAGGGTCAGGGCAAGCCTGCGGTCGGGCTGACAGCAGGACACCGGTCGTAGACGGCCGGCGGAATCGGACAGGACTCGGGAGAACACGGCATGACTTTTCTGATCACCGGTGGCGCCGGCTACATCGGCTCGCACGTCGTCCGCGCGATGCGTCTCTCGGGTGAGGACGTCGTCGTCCTCGACGACCTCTCCACCGGCGACGAGGGCCGCGTCCCGGACGGCGTTCCGCTGGTGATCGGATCGGTGCTGGACCGGCCGCTCCTGGACAAGACGCTGGCCGAGCACCGGATCACCGGCGTGGTCCACCTCGCCGGCAAGAAGCAGGTCGGTGAGTCCGTCGAGAAGCCGCTGTACTACTACCACGAGAACGTGCAGGGCCTCACGGTGCTGCTCCAGGCCGTGGCCGAGGCCGGCATCCGCAACTTCCTCTTCTCCTCCTCCGCCTCCGTCTACGGCATGCCCGACGTGGACCTGGTCACCGAGGACACCCCCTGCCTGCCGCTGAGCCCGTACGGCGAGACCAAGCTCACCGGCGAGTGGCTCGTGCGCGCCGCCGGCAAGGCACACGGCATCTCCACCGCCTGCCTGCGCTACTTCAACGTGGCGGGCGCCGCCACCCCCGAACTCGCGGACACCGGCATCTTCAACCTCGTCCCGATGGTCTTCGAGCGCTACGAGGCCGGCGAGGGCGCCCGGATCTTCGGCGACGACTACCCGACCCCGGACGGCACCTGCATCCGCGACTACATCCACGTCGAGGACCTCGCGGACGCCCACGTGGTGGCGGCCCGCAGGCTCGCCGAGTGGGGCGCCGAGGGCGAGTACAAGGACCTCACCGTCAACATCGGCCGCGGCGAGGGCGTCTCCGTCCGCGAGATGGTCGAGCTGCTGAACACCCACACCGGCAACGACTTCGCGCCGGTGGTCACCCCGCGCCGTCCCGGCGACCCGGCGAAGGTCGTGGCCTCCGCCGACAGGATCGCCGCCGAGCTGGGCTGGAAGGCCCGCCACGACGTCCGCGAGATGATCACCTCGGCTTGGGCGGGCTGGCAGGCCAACAAGGTTGCCGCACAGCGCTAGGAGCTGTCACCCGCTTCGAACATGCCACCGGCCCGCCGCCCCGATCACCGGGGCGGCGGGCCGGTGCTCGTTTCAGCGGGCCGGCGCGCGCACGATCCGGGAGACCGTCCGGCGGGCGTGCCGGCCGAGCCGGCGGTGCAGCGGCAGCGGTACCCGTACGGTGAGCGCGGCCCCGTCCGCCGAGCGGACCGGCAGCTCCCGGGTGAAGCCCCGGTCGCGTATCCGCAGCCGCACCTGCCACTCGCCCTCCGGCACGCCCCGTACCTCCGTACGCACCCGCAGCCGGCCGTCCGGATCGGCGCCGCCCACCGCCGGTGTGGTGAACGGGGCCCGGCCCGGCGCGTGCAGGACGAAGTCCACCGGCGCGTCCGCCGGCCAGCCCGGTATGGTCGCCGTCGCCTCCAGCACGGGGGCGCCCACGACACGGGCCTCGGCCGTGCCGCGCGCGTCGGCGGCCAGCGGTATCCGGGTGGCGCCCAGGTCCAGGTTGACGTGTTGGTGCGCCTCGGAGTGGAACACCGTCGCGGCCTGCGGAGGCTCCCCGGGCGTGCCGTGCACGATCCGGGGCACCGGCGCGGCGTCGTACTCGGCGGCCTTCGGCCGCGGCAGCCACGCCTCCTTGACGAGGGAGCCCGCGGCCACCGCGACCCGCACGGTCCATATGCCGTCGTCCAGCCGCAGGCCCTCCGCGGCCCGGTTGACGTCCACGGCCGCCTCGTAGCCGCCCCGCGCGTCGGTGCGCGCCGCCGGAATCCGGATGGTGTGGCCCTGCCGCCGCAGCAGCAGCGCCACCTCCTGGTCGGCGGCGCCGCCGACGCCGTCGAGCCGGGCCGTTCCGCGCAGCCGCAGCACCGGACCGTCCCAGCTGTACGAGGCCAGCTCCTGCCGCAGCACCACCCGCGAGGTCAGGTCGTACAGCTCGTCGGGGAGACCGGCGCCGGGGTCCCGGAAGAACGGGTAAGCGGCGAAGGCGCGACCGCCCTCGATCACGGCGGGACCCAGACCGTCCACGGTGTCGGCGGTGACGACGGCGGTCAGCTCCCGGGTGCGACCCGCCCCGATCAGATGGGCGCGCAACCGCAGCCGGGGCGGCAGCGCCGCGCTGATCCGCTCGGTCAGATAGGCCCCCACCAGCGGCTCGGCCGCCCGGACCATCGCCTCGCGGCCCGCCTCGTCGCGGGCCAGGTACGGCTCGGCGAACATGCTCAGCACCTCGCCGTGGAAATGGCGTTCCATGAGCTTGTCCCGCTCGGGACCGGCCGGCACGTGATCGGCCACCAGCTCCAGCAGCTCGCCGACGTGGGCCAGCTGCGCCACCCAGTCGATGTCCTGCTGGGTCGCGTTCGTGCCGTCGCCGCGCCCCTCCAGGTAGTAGCAGTCGTGATCGGCCACCACCGAGATCCGGCGGGCGTGCAGCAGGGCGTGCGCGCCGAACGGGAGGTCCTCGCCGAGCAGCCGGCCCTCGGTGAACCGCAGCCGGTACTCGTCGACCAGGGTGCGGCGCCACAGCTTGTAGGCGGCGAGCGTCCAGTACACGGGGGAGTCGTGCAGGCAGACCTCGGCGCTGGTGGTGCGTAGGTCGACGGGGGCGGCCCGCCCGTTGACCCCGACGATGCGCCCGTACACGACGTCGGAGTCCTGCTCCTCGGCCATCCGGACCAGCCGCTCGAAGGCCTCCGGGCCCAGGTAGTCGTCCGAGTCGAGGAAGAACAGGTAGTCGCCGGTCGCCGCGTCGATGCCGACGTTGCGCGGCTTCCCCGCGCCACCGGAGGCGGCCTGGTGGATCACGGTCGTGTTCGGGTGTTCCGCGGCCCAGGCGTCCAGCCATTCCCCGGAGCCGTCGGTCGAGCCGTCGTCCACGGCGATGACCTCGATCCGGTCCGCCGGGAGGGTCTGGGCGGTCACCGAGTCGAAGCAGCGCCGCAGGTAGCGCCGGGTGTTGTGCACGGGTATGACGACGCTGACGCTCGCGCGGGAGCCCATGGGCGGTTCCTCGGATCGGCTGGATGACATCGGCGGCTCGGCCGCCTGCCCCTTCCGTCGAGAGTACGTGGACGGGCCACCACCGAAAAGGGTGATGGCCCGTCGTCCTGCTCCGCTGTCCCCGCTGTCCCGTCGTGCCCGCCGATCAGCGGTGCAGCAGCGTGAAGAGCTCCTCCCAGCGCGCGCTGATCTCCTCCGCCGAGTACCGCTGGATGTCCTCGCGGGCCCGCTCGCCCATCCGGTCGCGCAGCTCGCGGTCGGACATCAGGGCGTCCAGACGGCGGGCGAACTCGCCGGTGTTCCCGGGCGGCGCGATGAGACCGTTGACCCCGTCGGTGATGATCTCGTGCACCCCGGGGGCCACGTCGAAGGCCACGCAGGGCACCGCCGTCGCCATGGCCTCCATCAGGGCGAGGGGGAACCCCTCACCGCGCGAGGACAGGGCGAACAGCGCGCTGTCGCGCAACGCGCCCGGAACGTCGGAGGTGCGGCCCATCCACTCCACCGAGGAGGAGATCCCCAGCTGCGCGCACTGCTTCTTGAGCGCCTCCTCCTCCGGACCCGAGCCGTAGAGCGTCAACACCCACTCGGGGTGCTTGGGCGCCACCTCCGCCCAGGAGTCGAGGAGCATGTCCACGCCCTTCTCCTCGTGCAGCCGACCGATGCTGACCACGCGCTTGGCGGTCCGCCGGGACGGCTCCTCGGGGAAGAACGGCAGCGGGTTCGCCATGGAGCCCACGTTGTCCATCCGCTGGCGGATCCACAGGTCCGCGTCCTCGCGGGTGAGGGCCAGCATCCGGTCCACGTTCTTGTAGTACCGCTTGACGCGCCCGAACCGGGAGGACCTGCGGCAGGTCTCGAAGGACTCGTGGCTCATGCCGACGAGCTTCAGACCGGAGGTGTCCGCCATGGCCACCCACTCCATCGCCCAGACCTGGCTCACGATGACCACGGCCCCCGGGCGGGCGGCCCGGAACAGCGCGGTCAGCTTCGCGGCCTGCGCGCGCATGCCCGCGTCGCGTGCGGCCCGGCGCCGGCGCTCGATGATGTCGAGCTTGCCCTTGAGGCCCCTGAGCGCCTTGATGGACGGCGGGTGCACGTCGTACAGGGTGGTGGTGAGGTACGGCAGGTCCTCGCCCAGGTCGGCACGCCGGCCCTCGGGGGCCGGCACGACGCCCACCACGTGGACGCTGTGTCCGCGCTCCGAGAAGATCCGGGCCATCTGGTGGGACCAGCTGGTGATGCCGCCCAGCTCGTCCACGCTGTTGGAGACCAGGAAGATGTCCCTGGGCCGGCCGTCGTGCGTCTCGGTCATCGCCGTCCCGGTCGTTCCGGTCGCGGGGTTCGTCGCGGTCGTCGTTTCGATCACCTCGGACATCAGCGGCTCCACCCGGAGAAGAACGTGTCGACGATCCGCTCGGCGGCGTTGCCCCGGTCGTACTCGCCGAACTCGGCCACGAAGCGCTTGCGGGCCTCGGCGTGCGGGTCGTCCGCCGTGTCGAGGCTCTTCAGGACGTGGTGGAACTCCTCCTCGGTCCGGAACACCGGACCCGGGGCGTGCTCCACCAGGTCGAAGTAGGTGCCGCGCTCCTCGTGCACGTACGAGTCGTAGTCGTACGCGAAGAAGAGGATCGGCCGGTCCAACAGCGCGTAGTCGAACATCACGGAGGAGTAGTCCGTGATCAGCGCGTCGGCCAGCTCCATCAACGGCATCACGTCGTGACGCGCGGACACGTCGATGACCTTGCCCTTGGCCGTCGGCGGCAGCACCACGTGGTTGAGGTAGTGCGCCCGCACGAGCAGGACGTATCGGTCACCGAACTCCTCGGTGAACTTCTCCACGTCGAACGGCATCGGGAACGCGCCCGGCGTACGGAACGTCGGCGCGTACAGCAGGACCTTCTTGTCGGCGGGAATGCCGAGTTCGGCGGCAAGCGCGCCGCGCTCGCGCCGCCCGTCCGGCGCGTCCTCGGCCCGCCGGGCCCGGACGAGCACGTCGTTGCGCGGGTAGCCCACCCGCAGCAGCTTCGTCTCGGCGATCCGGAAGGCCTTCGCCAGGGTCCGCACGTCGTGCTCCGAGCGGCACACGAAGTGGTCGAAGCGGCTCAGGTGCTTCTCCTCCGCGGCCTGCTGGGCGTGCGTGGCCGCCTTCAGACCGGGCTGGTCGAAGCCCATCTTCTTGAGCGCGGAACCGTGCCAGGTCTGGATGTACGTGGTGTCGGGCCGCTTGGCGAGCTTGAGCGGGTAGCTCTGGTTGTCCACCCAGAACTCCGCCCGGGCCAGCGCCTTGAGGTAGGGCAGCGACCAGCGGCGCACCAGGTGGGCGTCCGCGGGGAAGTCCTTCGGGCTGCCGGCGTACGACCAGAACGCCTCGAACTCCAGGCCGCGGCTGCGCATCTCCTCGTAGATGGCGCGGGGGCTGTCGCTGTACTGCTTGCCGAGCATGCTCTCGAAGACGACGGTGCGCTTCTTCACCGGCAGCCGGCCGTAGACCTCGTGGAAGAGGCGCAGCTTGGTCTTCTCGGAGGTCAGCGTCTTGCGGAGCTCCTTGGCGCGGCGGTAGCCGGCCTTGGCGAGCTTGCCGGGCCTGCCACGCACGGCACTCTGGATCAGTTCCTCGATCCGCTCGTTGTCGTGCCGGGCGGAGACCAGCCGGAAGGCCAGGTGACCCTTGGCCGTGGGCTGCGGTTCGATGTGGTCGGCGACCAGGCGGGTCAAACGCGGCTTGACGGGCAGCAGACCGCTGCCGAGCTCGCTCTCGCCGATGGTCAGGCGCGTGTTGGTCTTCGCGCCGTCGACGTCCAGGATGACGCGGACGTCCCAGACGGAGTCGATGATGCCGAGCGGCCGGAGCTTGGCGCTGAGGTCGACGTCGGCTTCCCAGCCGATGGTGCTGCCCTCGTGGCGCAGCGCCTTCACGGGGAAGACGAACGTCTGCAGGCTGCGGCGGCGGGCCCGGAACTCGACCTGGCCCTTGATCTTCGCCTCGGGCCTGATGACGCCCAGCGGGTTGGTGATGCGGCCCGCGAGCCGCACGGTGCCGTCGGCCTCCGCGTAGCGCGTCAGCTCGTTGCGCAGGAACAGCTCCCGGATCGGCTTCTGGTGGTAGCCGAGGTCCGTGACGTCGAGCACGCTGCGGGCGAACTCGTCGTCGAGGTGCTCGGCGCACCAGTAGATCCGGCCGTCCTTCTTGGCCAGCGGGGAGGACACCTTGTTGCGGTGGATGAGGGTGTCCACGGCGGGCAGCAGGTTGTCCCAGTCGCCCTGCTGGAGCAGGTAGGCGCAGATCGCCTGGATGGGCTGGACCCGGGTGTACGCCTCGCGGTCGAGACCCTCCAGGTAGCCGCGGGAGAGCTCGGCGAACTCGCGCCGGTAGGACTCGTCGCGGAACGGCAGGTCACGCAGGTGCAGCACGAGGTCGTGCTTGAGGAACTTGACGTCCTTGGCCGTCTGCATCTCGGTCATGCCGCGCTGCGCCAGGAGGGCGTCGATCCGCCGGTGGATCTCCAGCCGGTGGATGTAGTTGGTCATCTCGTGCCGGCGGTTGGTCACGGACTTGACCTTGGCCTGCGCGTAGACGTTCCAGAAGTACACCTGGTTCGGGATGAGGGTGATCTTCTTCGCGGCGAGGTAGGCCTCGGCGATGAACATCAGGTCCTCGTACAGCATCCCCTTCGGGAAGAGGAGGTTGTTGTCGAGGAGGAAGTCGCGGCGGTAGCACTTGTTCGTGGAGAGGGTGTCCCACACGAACAGGTCCGGCAGCTCGCTGACCGAGGTCAGGGTGCGGGTGGTGCGGTACAGCCACGCGTACCACTCGTCGCGCTTCTGGTTGCGGGTGTCCTTGTGTACCCGCACGCACAGGCCCGAGACGATGTCGGCGCCCGTCCGCTCGGCGGCCTCCAGCATGTTGCGGCAGGCGTTCACCTCAAGGATGTCGTCGCTGTCCAGGAACATGACGTAGCGGCCCTCGGCATGGCCGATGCCGACGTTGCGGGGCTCGCCGCCGGCGCCGCTGTTCTCGGGCAACTGGTACGCGCGCACCCGCCCCGGGTGCGCTGCTTCGAGTTCCTTGGCGACCTCGAAGGAACGGTCCTTGCTGCAGTCGTCCACGATCACGACTTCGACCCCGTGCAGGGTCTGGTCCAAAACCGACTGGACGGCTGTCGGCAGACGCTCTGCGTCGTTGTAGACGATGACGACCACGGAGACGTCAGGCACGTGCACCTCGATCCCTTTGTTCCATTGCGTTTATCCCGACAAAGCTACCGTGTGCGGCACTCGACTCGGGCAGGGCGGCTCCGCCGTGCATACTTCTCAAGAGGTGGTGGTGTCGAGTCAGTCGTCGACAATCACCCGTTCGGATCCGGCAGGAAGTGTTCATGACCAAGCTGTCCGTAGTTGTTCCTTGCTACAACGAAGAAGCCGTCATCGACCGCTTCGACGCAGAGATCCGCAGGGTTCTCGACGCCCTGCCCATCGAGTACGAGGTTTGCTACGTCGATGACGGTAGCCGGGACGGCACCCTGGAGAAACTCCGCAAGATCGCCGCGGACTACGGGGACCAGACCCGCTACGTCTCCTTCAGCCGTAACTTCGGCAAGGAGTCGGGCATGCTCGCCGGACTGCGCGAGGCCACCGGCGACGCCGTGGTGATCATGGACGCGGACCTCCAGCACCCGCCGGAGCTCATCGCCACCATGCTTGAGCACTACCGACAGGGCCACGACCAGGTCATCGCCCGCCGCACCCGCGAGGGCGACAAGAAGGTCCGTTCAGCCCTCAGCCGTCTGTACTACCGAGGCGTCAACCGCTGGGTGGACGTGGAGCTCACCGACGGTGTCGGCGACTTCCGGCTGCTCTCGCGCCCCGCCGTGGACGCCCTGCTCGCGCTGCCCGAGTACAACCGCTTCTCCAAGGGACTCTTCTCCTGGATCGGTTTCGACACGGTCCACTTCGACTACCGCAACGCCCAGCGCGAGGCCGGCGAGACGAAGTGGAAGTTCGGCGCCCTGCTGAACTACGGCATGGACGGGTTGATCTCCTTCAACAACCGTCCGCTGCGCATCGGGATCTGGCTCGGTGTGTCGTTGGTCGCACTCACCGGCCTGTACGCCCTGTGGACCACCGTCATGGCGATCACGTACGGGGTCGAGTCGCCGGGTTACGTCACGCTCGTGGCGCTCATCACCGGCCTGGGCGGCGTGCAGATGATCATGCTGGGGCTGATCGGCGAGTACATCGGCCGCATCTACTACGAGTCCAAGCGCCGCCCGCACTTCCTCGTCAAGGAGGCGCACGGCGCGGAGAACGTGCCCGGGGTCTCCGAAGCCGTGATCTCGGAGCGCAGCCGCCGATGACTTCGAACGTCCCCGCCCCCGGTCACCCGCCGGTGGCCGGGAGCGCCCCGGCGCCCCCGGCCACCCGACGGGAGCAGCTGGGGCAGATCGTCCGCTTCGGCCTGGTGGGCGGAGTCAACACCGCGACCTTCTTCGGCATCTACCTGCTCCTGCACCCGTGGATGCCGTACTTCGCCGCGTACACGCTCGCCTTCCTGCTGTCGATGGTCGGCTCGTTCTTCATGAACACCTACTTCACCTACCGGACCCGGCCCACCTGGAAGAAGTTCGCGCTCTTCCCGCTGACGAACATCACCAACTACGTGATCCAGTCGGTCGGCCTGTTCGTCCTGGTGCAATGGGCCGGCATGGACGACCGGATCGCCCCGCTCGTGGCGGCCGTCGTGGCCATCCCGTTCACCTTCCTGCTGTCCCGCAAGATCCTGGTCCCGGGCGCCGCGGCCACGGCGGAGACGGAACCGGTCCGCGGTTCGTCCACCCTCTGAAACCCGCGCGCGGCCCCGACGGGCCACCCCGTAGATTGAGGTCCCGGCACTTGCGGCAGGGTGCCGGGAACATCAGGCAAGGGGCAAGGGGACAGACGTGTCAGCGGCTAGGCAGAGCGTCGTGGACGCCCGCAGGATCGTGGTCAAGGTCGGTTCCTCCTCCCTGACCACCGCCACCGGCGGGCTCGACGCGGACCGGGTCGACGCCCTGGTCGACGTACTGGCCAAGGCCCGCAGCGGCGGCGAGAAGGAGATCGTCCTGGTCTCCTCCGGCGCCATCGCCGCCGGACTCTCCCCCCTCGGCCTGCGCCGCCGGCCCACCGACCTGGCCCGCCAGCAGGCCGCCGCCAGCGTCGGACAGGGCCTGCTCGTCGCCCGGTACACCGCGTCCTTCGCCCGTTACGGCGTCCGCGTCGGCCAGGTCCTGTTGACCACCGACGACACCAGCCGCCGCGCGCACTACCGCAACGCCTACCGGACGCTGGACCAGCTCCTCGCCATGGGCGCCCTCCCCGTGGTCAACGAGAACGACACCGTCGCCACGGACGAGATCCGCTTCGGCGACAACGACCGGCTCGCCGCCCTGGTCGCCCACCTCGTCCGCGCCGACCTGCTCGTGCTGCTGTCCGACGTGGACGGGCTCTACGACGGCGACCCCTCGCTCCCCGGCACCACCCGCATCGACGAGGTGCGCGGCCCCGAGGACATCGCGCACGTCTCCATCGGCAGCGCCGGCAAGGCGGGCGTGGGCACCGGCGGCATGGTCACCAAGGTCGAGGCGGCCCGCATCGCGGCGGCCGCCGGCATCCCCGTCGTCCTGACCTCCGCCAGCCAGGCCACCGACGCCCTGGCCGGGCGCGACACGGGCACCCTCTTCCACTCCACGGGCCGCCGCTCGGCCGACCGACTGCTCTGGCTCCAACACGCCTCCACCCCTCAGGGGCACCTCGTCCTGGACGACGGCGCGGTCCGCGCCGTCACCGAACGCGGCAGTTCCCTGCTGGCAGCCGGGATCGCCGGCGTCGAGGGCGAGTTCGTCGCCGGGGACCCGGTCGAACTGCGCGCCACCGACGGTCGCGCCGTGGCCAGGGGGCTGGTCAACTTCGACGCCAAGGAACTTCCGCAGCTCCTGGGACGCTCCACTCGCGAGCTCGCACGGGAGCTCGGACCCGCGTACGAGCGGGAGGTCGTCCATCGTGACGATCTGGTCCTGCTGCAGGGCTGAGGTTCGGCAAAACCGCCGCGCGGCCGGCCGAGGACTGGTCAACTGTGAGGGGCGGACACGCGTAGCGCAGACAGGAGGCGGCTGGTGAGACGAGCGCTGACCAGCGTCGGCACCGGGGACGGTGACGGCGGCGTTGGCGGGGGCGGCAACGGGGACGAGCCGGACACCTCTCGCCTCTGGCACGTCACCCTGAGCGTCTGCGGCAAGCCGGCGCCGTTGTCCGAGGTCCGGCGCGGGCTGGAACAGCTCGCCCACGACCATCCCTTCCTGCTGACGAGCCGGTACGCCGACGACCACGCCGAGATCCGCTACTGGGAAGAGGCCCGCGACCTGCACGACGCGGCCGCCGTCGCCCTGCGGCTCTGGGGCGAACACCGGTCCTCGGCGCAGCTCCCGCCCTGGGAGATCGTCGGCCTGGAGGTCATCGACCGCGCGACCTACCACCAGCGCGTGGCGGAGGGCTACGGCCCGCCCCCGGCCCACCCGGTGGGCGTCCACCCCTACTGAACGCGAGCGCGGGGGAGGGCCCTGCAAGGGGGAGGGCCGGGCGAGGGCGGGGCGGTGGCCTGGTCCGCGCGTGACGCCGCCGTCCCGAGCGGGACGCCCCGCCCGCCCCGCCCGTCCCGTGGCGGCCTGTCCCACGGTCCGTCCCACGGTCCGCCCCGCCATCCGCCCCGCGGTCCGTCTCGGGGGGTGAAACCCCGTCGGCCCGGCCCGGACCGGGGCTTACCCTGGGCCGCATGACCTCGCTCGACGACGCCACCGCAGCCTCCCCCGTGATCGCCACCGCGCTAGCCGCCCGGACGGCCGCCGCAGCCATCGCCCCACTTCCGCGGTCCGCCAAGGACACGGCCCTCCTGGCCATCGCGGACGCGCTGGAGGCCCGTACCGCCGAGATCGTCGAGGCCAACGCCCTCGACACCGCCAAGGCCCGGGAGGCGGGCACGAGCGAGACCGTCATCGACCGTCTCACCCTGACCCCCGAGCGCGTCGCCGCGATCGCCTCCGACGTTCGTGACGTGGCCGCCCTCCCCGACCCCGTCGGCGAGGTCGTCCGCGGCTCGACCCTCCCCAACGGCATCGACCTCCGCCAGATCCGGGTCCCGCTCGGCGTCGTCGGCATCATCTACGAGGCCCGCCCCAACGTCACCGTCGACGCCGCCGCGCTGTGCCTGAAGTCCGGCAACGCCGTTCTGCTGCGCGGCAGTTCCTCCGCCTACGCCTCCAACAGCGCCCTCGTCGCCATCCTCCGGGACGCCATCGAGTCCGCCGGGCTGCCCGCCGACGCCATCCAGCTCGTCCCCGGCGAGTCCCGCGACTCCGTCCGCGAGCTGATGCGCGCCCGCGGCCTCGTCGACGTGCTGATCCCGCGCGGCGGGGCCTCGCTCATCAAGACCGTCGTCGAGGAGTCCATCGTCCCGGTGATCGAGACCGGCACGGGCAACTGCCACGTCTACGTCGACGCCCAGGCCGACCTCGGCATGGCCGTGGACATCCTCGTCAACTCAAAGGCGCAGCGTCCCTCGGTCTGCAACTCCGCCGAGACCCTCCTCGTCCACCGGGACATCGCAGCCGCCTTCCTGCCGCTCGCCCTCGACGCCCTCGCGGACGCCGGAGTGATCGTCCACGGCGACGGCGAGGTCCTCGCGTACGCCGAAGGGACCAAGGTCACCGCACTGCCCGCCACCGACGAGGACTGGGCGGCCGAGTACCTCTCCTACGACATCGCCGCGGCCGTCGTGAACTCCCTCGACGACGCCGTCACGCACATCCGCCGTTGGACCTCGGGACACACCGAGGCGATCGTCACCACCTCGCAGGCCGCCGCGCGCCGCTTCACCCAACTGGTCGACTCGACCACCGTCGCGGTGAACGCGTCCACCCGCTTCACGGACGGTGGCCAGTTCGGCTTCGGCGCGGAGATCGGGATCTCCACGCAGAAGCTGCACGCCCGGGGCCCGATGGGCCTTCCGGAGCTCACCTCCACCAAGTACATCGTCACCGGCGACGGTCACGTTCGGTAGTCGGACCGGGAACTCCGGGTGGCCGGGATTCGGCGGACACCCTGCCCAAAGCGGCCCCCCAGGTCTACGCTGGTCCCGTGCCGGACGACGTGGGGGGCAAGCCGTTCCCGGACGACGGGGAGCCCGACGACGACCGCGGAGGCGCGGATCAGCACTTCGCCTCCGTGGTGTTCGACGAGGCCTTCGTCCGGAACGCCGAGATCCATGAACCGAGCGCGGCCGAGCGCCAGCGAGCCGCCGACCGGGCGCGTGCCGAGGCCGAGGCCGCACGCGTGGCCGGCGGCTGGACGACCGAGGACGACCACGACGGGTACGCCTACGGCCACCCCGACGGGTACGGCCTCGACGAGCCCGGCTGGGAACACGGCCACCACGGCCACGGCTATGCGGAAGGTCCCTACGGGGCCTACGGCGGCAGCATGCGCCCCTACCGCGGCCGGGCCCCCTGGCTGCGCCCCGTCGCCTGGGTGCTCGCCTTCGTGATGGGCCTCGGAATGATCGCGCTCGCCTTCAGCGCCGTGTACCGCAGCGCCTCAGGAGACGCGGACCCCGCACCCGCCCCAGCCAGCACCCCGCAGCGCGAAGTCACCGGCGTCGGAGCGTTTACGTACCCCGTCGGCCGCCAACCCTGAAAGTACGCCCCGCTTGCGTTCACCGGATTCGGGGGCTTCTCTGAAGCGGGGACAGCGGGGAGAAGCGATGGCCGTTCCAGGAGACCCACCCAACGGCGCCCCCGAGGGCATCGGCGAGGGCGATGACGAGTTCCGGTCGGACGAGTACCGGTCGGTCGTGTTCGACGAGGACTTCGTGCGGGCTGCCCGCCTCCAGGAGTACTCCGCCGAGGAACGCATGGGCGAGCACGCCCGGGCGGTCCGCAGCCGGTCCCTCTGGTCGGGAGGCGGCACCTCGGGCCACCGCGACGGCACGCCGAGCCGCGGCGCCCGGCAGGGCATGCTGATCGTGCTCCTCATCGCCACGGCCTTCGCCGCCGCCGTCTACATGGGCCTGCGCACCCCCTACGTGCCCGCGCCCGGCACCACCGCGGAACCCCTCGCGGCCACCGTCGTCCCGCTCGCGCCGACCACCGTCGTGCCCGGCGGGAACCCGGCCGACCTGTTCGCGAAGAGCCCGGCGGCCGACTACCGCATCGGGGCGGCCGGGATCACCCTGCCGGCCGTACGCCGCACCCACCATTTCAGCGAGAGCCAGATCGTCTCCGCGCTGTCCATCGCCAAGGACTACCTGGTGCAGTCCGGGCTGGACCCGGACGTGCTCGCCGGAGCCGCCTCACGGCCCGTACGGGTCCTGCTCGACCCCGACCAGCTCACGCAGTTCGACCGGAGCATGACCGCGCCCGTCGGCGACGGGCGGCACGCGGCCACCGGATGGCTGGTGCGCTTCGACCCCGCCGTCGCCGCCGTGGCCGACCCCAGGGTCCGGGTGAGCGGCACCCTCGCCTACCAGGAGGTCTCCCCGCACGTGCTGGAGATCAGCACCGATCACACCTTCGTCTACGCCGTACGCTCCGTCGGCCGACAGCCGTCCGCCGCCGACGGCGCCTCGCTCTTCACCGTCCGGCGCGAACTGCGGCTGCGCCTCGACCGCGAGGACCTCGTCGCACGCCGGGCGGAACTGGCCTCCGCCTACGTGATGGCGGGCCCCCAGGACTGCGCCTCCGATCCCGCAGCGGGCTTCCGGCCGCTGCTCGCCGGGGCCGGACCCACCACCGTGGGTCCGGCCGCGAGCGACCCGTACGCCTCCGGCCATCCGCGGCGCACCGCCGGACTCTGCGGGGTGCTGGCGTCGCCCACGAGCCCCCAGGAGCCGCCGCCGGCGGCCGTCGGTCCCGTCAGCCCGGCTGTTCCGTAGCGCCGCCCGGAGCGGCCCTGCCGTCGCCCGCGCCCGGGGAACCGTTCGCTCCGCCGGCCGCGGCCCCGGTGAACTTGTCCCGGAGCTTGCCGCCCAGGTCACCCGCGCCGCCCGCGATGTCGCCGACCAGCTTCATCAGCGGGTCCTTGCTGGTGCGCACCGAATCGGCGTAGTGCGAGGCGGACTGCCGGAAGGAATCGGACACCGAGGCGTCCTTGTCCTCGTCCCGCCGCGGGTAGTGGCCGTCCATGATCCGCTGGTGGTCGCGGTTCTGCGACCACTTCCTCAGCTCGGCCGCGCGGACCGTGGTGAAGGGGTGCGAACGCGGCAACACATTGAGGATCTTCAGTACGGAGTCGCGCAGGTCCCCGCTCGACTCGTACTCCTCGGCTTGGGCCAGGAAGGCGTCGACGTTCATCTCGTGCAGGTGGTTCCCACCCGCGATCTTCATCAGACCGCGCATCGAGGCGTTGACGTCCTGACCCACGAGCAGCCCGGCCCGGTCCGCCGACAGCTCGGACTTGCGGAACCACTCCCGCAGCGCGGTCACGAGCGCCATGACCGCCACATTGCCCAACGGGATCCACGCGACCTTCATCGCCAGACCCGTCAGGAACAGCAGCACCGTGCGGTAGACGGCGTGCCCGGACAGCGCGTGGCCCACCTCGTGGCCCACGACCGCCCGCATCTCCTCCTCGTCGAGGAGTTCGACGAGCCCCGTCGTCACCACGATGATCGGCTCGTCCAGCCCGATGCACATGGCGTTGGGCTTCGGGTCCTGCTGCACGTACATCTGCGGGACCTTCTCCAGGTCCAGGATGTAACAGGCGTCCCGCAACATCTCGTGCAGGTGCGGGAACTGCGTCTCGCCCACCCGCACCGACTCCGACAGGAACAACAGCCGCAGACTGCGCTCGGGCAGCAGCCCGCTCAGGGCCTTGAACACCGTGTCGAAGCCGCTCAACTTGCGCAGCGCCACCAGCGCCGAACGGTCCGCCGGATGTTCGTACGCCCGCGAGGAAATGCCGGGGAACCTCCTGCGGTTCCGCGCCGGCACCTTCTCGAAACCGGTGTCCGTCATCTTGCCCTCCCCCTTGATCGACCTGTCCGCTTGTGCCTCCATCCTCTCCAACGTCCGAGTCGGCGTGAGCGTGCCCCGGGGCCCCGCATACGATGTGAGCGAAGTCTCCGCCCGCTCCCCGACTCGATAGGTATCTGCCTGATGAGCCTCGCCACCACCACCCACAATCTGGTCGTTCTCGCCTCGGAGGGCGGCGCCGAGCACAGCGGCAACCACGACAGCCTGAGCCCGTACCTGACCGGTGGCGGCGCGTTCGTGATCCTGCTGCTGATGCTCTGGGTGACCACCCGCCTGAACCGCGACCGCTAGACGGCCTCGCGCACGCGCTCGAACGCGGGTCCTCGCCGCCTCACCGGGCCAGTAGGCTCTGCGCTCATGGGAGAGCAGGAAATGCCTACCGGCCCGGTCAAGCGCCGGCTCGGCGTGATGGGCGGGACATTCGACCCGATCCACCACGGACACTTGGTCGCCGCCAGTGAGGTGGCCGCCCTTTTCCACCTCGACGAGGTGGTGTTCGTACCGACCGGCGAGCCGTGGCAGAAGTCGCAGCGAGCCGTGTCGCCCGCCGAGGACCGCTATCTGATGACGGTCATCGCGACGGCCTCCAACCCGCAGTTCTCGGTGAGTCGCATCGACATCGACCGCGGCGGCCCCACCTACACGATCGACACCCTGCGGGACCTCAAGGCGATCAACGACGACGCGGACCTGTTCTTCATCACCGGCGCCGACGCCCTCGCGCAGATCCTCACCTGGCGCAACGCCGACGAACTCTTCTCGCTGTCGCACTTCATCGGCGTCACCCGCCCGGGGCACGTGCTCACCGACGACGGGCTGCCCGAGGGAGGCGTCTCCCTGGTGGAGGTCCCCGCGCTGGCGATTTCGTCCACCGACTGTCGCGCGCGCGTCGCCAAGGGGGATCCTGTCTGGTATTTGGTGCCGGACGGTGTCGTGCGCTACATCGACAAGCGTGAGCTGTATCGGGGAGCCTGAGCTTCCGGTTTCGGAGAGAGGGGCCCGCGGTGAACGACCGACAGGATCCGTACGACCCGTACGCAGCCCAGGAGCAGCAGCTCATCGGCTACGACGCCTACGGTCAGCCGGTGTACGGCCCGGTGCCCGCGCAGCCCGCCGCCCAGGAACCCCGGTACGAACAGCAGCCCGGCCCCTCGTACGAGCAGCAGCAGTACCCGCAGCAGTACGAGCAGCAGTACCGGCAGTACGAGCAACCGCGGCAGTACGGCCACGACCAGCAGACGTACGGGCAGCAGTACCAGACGCCGCACCAGGCCTCCCCGGTTCACCCGAGCCAGGAGTACGCCCAGGAGCAGTACGCGCCGGCCCCCGACGAGGGATACGACACCCGGCAGTCCCGGCAGTGGATCCCGCAGCAGCACACCCCCCAGCAGCACACCCCGCAGGCGCCCGCGGAGCCCGAACCGGCCCCGGCGCCCCCCACGTCCCAGGTGCCCGAGCCGCGCCGGTCCGACGACGGATCCGAGGCGGACCGGGACTACCACACCGGGATGTTCGCCTTCATCGACCAGCCGGACGAGGAGTCCGACGACGTCATCGACTGGCTCGCCTTCACCGAGAGCCGCACCGAGCGCCGCGAGGAGATCCGCCGCCGTGGCCGCAACCGGGTGGTCGCACTGATCGTCGTCCTCGCCGTGTTCGTCGTCGGCGGCCTCGGCTACCTCTGGTACGCGGGCGAGCTCCCCTTCCTCGACGGCCCCGGGGACAAGAAGGCCGCGGCGGCCGCCCCCGGCGCCCAGAAGCGCGACATGATCGTCGTCCACGTGCTCAACACCAGGAAGGGCGGCACCTCCACGGCGCTGCTCGTCGACAACGTCACCACCGAACAGGGCGCCACCGTGCTGGTGCCCAACACCCTCGACGTCCCCAAGGCAGACGGGACGTCGACCACCCTCGGCAAGTCCGTCGAGGAAGGCGGTCTCGGCACCAAGGACGCGCTCGACTCGATCCTCGGCACCCACATCGGCGGCACCTGGCGCCTGGACACCCCCTTCCTGGAGAGCCTGGTCGAACTGATCGGGGGCATCGAGGTGGACACCGACACGGCGGTCCCGGCGGACGACCGGGCCAAGACGCCGGCCGTGGGCAAGGGAGCCAAGCAGAGCCTCAACGGCGCGATGGCCGTGGCCTACGCCACCCACCGCGGCCAGGGCGAGCCCGAGGTCAAGCAGCTGGACCGGCTGGGCAAGGTGCTGTACGCGGTCCTGCGGAAGATCCCCGCCGACCCGAAGGCGGCGGCCACCACGGTCGAGAGCATGGGTCAGATCCTGGATCCGGCGCTCAACGCGCAGAACCTCGGCGGCCTGCTGTCGCGGATCGGCGAACACGCCAAGGTGGGCGCCTACCGCACCGACGTCCTCGGGGTGAAGCCGGACGGCGGCCTCACCGACGAGGCCAACAAGAAGACCGTCAAGGAGGTCCTCGGCGGCGCCGCCACCGCCGCGCAGCCCGGTGCCACCCCCCGGGTGGGCCTCAAGGACGCCACCGGGGACGAGAAGACGCAGACCGCGGCGAAGGCCGCACTGCTCAACGGCGGCTACACCTTCGTCGACGGCGGCAAGGCCGACGACACGGCCGCGACCTCGCAGATCACGTACCAGGACGACGCCCAACGGGAGCGGGCCGTCGAGGTCGCCAAGACGCTGGGGCTGCCGGAGACCGTCGTGAAGAAGGCCGAGAACGTCGTCAACGCGGACGTCGTGGTGGTCCTGGGCCGGGACTACAAGACGTCCTGACGCCCCGGATCCGGCCCGCACACCGGCCTGAGCTGTGATTTCGCCCGCGCGGAACGTTCCGCGCGGGCGGGGTCGGCGGTACATGAGACCCTTGTAAGGATCTGCCCGCCAACCCGAAAGCATGGCCAGTGACCGCCACGGACCGCTCCATCGAGCTCATCACCGCCGCCGCCCAGGCCGCGGCCGACCGGCTCGCGCACGACATCATCGCGTACGACGTCAGCGACGTGCTGTCGATCACCGACGCCTTCCTGCTCGCCTCCGCTCCCAACGACCGCCAGGTCAAGTCGATCGTCGACGAGATCGAGGAGCAGCTGCTCAAGAAGCTCGGCGCCAAGCCGGTGCGCCGTGAGGGCGACCGCGACGCCCGCTGGATCCTGCTCGACTACGTCGACATCGTCGTCCACGTCCAGCACAGCGAGGAGCGTGTCTTCTACGCGCTGGAGCGCCTGTGGAAGGACTGCCCCGAGATCGAGCTCCCCGAGGACGCCAAGCTCACCATCGGCAAGGCCGAGGAGCACGCCAAGCTGCGCGAGGCGCAGGGCGACGACGAACTGGACGGTGATCTGTTCTGAGCGGGAACGACACGGGCACGACCGCATCGACCGGGACGGACACCTCGTCCGGCTCCGGCTCGGGCAGGACCGGCAGGAAGATCGTCCTCTGGCGACACGGCCAGACCGCGTGGAACCTGGAGCGCCGCTTCCAGGGCTCCACGGACATCGAGCTGACCGACACCGGTGTGGCGCAGGCGCGTCGCGCCGCCCGGCTGCTCGCCTCGCTGAGGCCGGACGCCATCGTGGCCTCCGACCTCCGGCGGGCCGCCGACACGGCCGCCGAACTGGCCGCCGTCACGGGGCTCGCGGTGGAGCACGACCAGGCGCTGCGCGAGACGTACGCCGGCGAGTGGCAGGGCCTCACGCACGACGAGATCCTCGCGAAGTACGGCGAGCAGTACGCGGCGTGGAAGCGCGGCGAGGCCGTCCGCCGGGGCGGCGGAGAGCTGGAGACCGAGGTGGCCGACCGGGCCGCACCGGTCGTGCTGCGCCACGCCGACCGGCTGCCGCAGGGCGGCACGCTGGTGGTGGTCAGCCACGGCGGCACCATCCGCACGACCATCGGCCGCCTGTTGGGCCTGGACTCGTACCACTGGGAGGGTCTCGGCGGGCTCTCCAACTGCTGCTGGTCCGTCCTCGGCGAGGGCGCGCGCGGCTGGCGTCTGATGGAGCACAACGCCGGCACGCTGCCGGAACCGGTGCTCGGCGACGACGACTGAGCGCTGCTCACGGAGGCTTCCACCCGGATTTCACTTTCCGGCTGGTCACAGGCTAGAGTTCTTCTTGTTCGCAGCGCGGAACACCGGAAACGGAGGAAGCGTGGCGAAGAGCGGGGCTATAGCTCAGTTGGTAGAGCGCCTGCATGGCATGCAGGAGGTCAGGAGTTCAATTCTCCTTAGCTCCACAATCAGGATCCCGTCCCCAACAGGGGGCGGGATCCTTGCGTTTGTTCCTTTTGCGTCGGCTGACCTGGCCCGTACCGGCATGGCAGAATCGGACGGCCGGAGGGGGACACGACGGCCCGACGCGGGAGGGAGTCGCTGACGGATGGGTGCACACCGGCGGCGGTGCGACTGGTGCAACAACGGCACGCCGATCGTGCGGGACATGGACCCGGTCAATCCCGACTACCAGTACTGGTGCGAGGAATGCGCGCGGGCGCTGATCATAAAAGGCGACCCGATCGAGACCTACCGCGAGCTGGAAGGGGAACCGATCTATGGCCGCCTGCTCGACGAACACTGCACGCTCAAGCGGTTCTACCAATTCGCGAGAGCGTGACCCACGCGGCCCGCAGGGCGCGAGAGATCTGGCGCGGCCTGAGTGATCGGAGCGGCGCGCGTGGCCTCTGTGGCGCGCGTGGCCGGTACGGCGTGAAGGTGTGACGGAGCGGAGTATTTCGGACATGGCCCGAGGTCGCGGAAACCGATTTTTGGACCAGGGCCATGACCGTGTAATGTTTGGGACGTCGCCAAGGGGAACCGGCAAGGGAAACCGAAACGACAAGCACAACAAGGGGCTATAGCTCAGTTGGTAGAGCGCCTGCATGGCATGCAGGAGGTCAGGAGTTCAATTCTCCTTAGCTCCACAGTGAACAGAAGCGGGTCACCCGGATCGGGTGGCCCGCTTCTCGTTGTGTCCGCACGCCGGAAGGGCAGAGCGGCCCTGGGGGCCGCTGCGGTACCCTGACGCCATGCGTGCCGTACGCCTTCTGCTTACCGAGCCGCGCTGATCAGTCCCGACCCATCGAGCCCCACGGATGCGATCGGCATCGGCGCGGCGTCCCCTCCTGTGCGAGGGGTTTTTTCGTTTGGGCAGGCAGAGACGGCAGAGACGATCGATGGAGCTTCAGAAATCATGAGCGAGACGAACACCCCGGCCCCCGAGGCGGCCGAGGGGCACCGTTACACGGCTGCCATGGCCGCCGACATCGAGGCACGCTGGCAGGACGTATGGGACGCGGAGGGGACCTACGAGGCCCCCAACCCGACCGGCGACCTGGCGGGGGACCCCGCGGCCGTCGCGCGCCCCAAGAAGTTCATCATGGACATGTTCCCGTACCCATCCGGCGCGGGACTGCACGTCGGCCACCCGCTGGGGTACATCGCCACCGACGTCTTCGCCCGCCACCAGCGGATGACCGGCCACAACGTCCTGCACACCCTGGGCTTCGACGCCTTCGGCCTGCCGGCCGAGCAGTACGCCGTGCAGACCGGCACCCACCCGCGGGTGTCGACCGAGGCGAACATCGAGAACATGAAGGTCCAGCTGCGCCGGCTGGGTCTGGGACACGACCGGCGGCGCTCGTTCGCCACGATCGACCCGGACTACTACAAGTGGACCCAGTGGATCTTCCTGCAGATCTACAACTCCTGGTACGACGCGGACGCCGCCACGGCGCGGCCGATCGCCGAGCTGGTCGCCGCCTTCGAGGACGGCTCCCGTGAGGTTCCGGGCGGCCGCGCGTGGGCCGCGCTGACCGCGGGCGAGCGGGCCGACGTACTGAACGAGTACCGGCTGGCGTACGCCTCCGACGCGCCCGTGAACTGGTGCCCCGGGCTGGGCACCGTCCTGGCCAACGAGGAGGTCACGGCCGACGGCCGCTCCGAGCGGGGCAACTTCCCCGTCTTCAAGGCCAAGCTGAGCCAGTGGAACATGCGGATCACGGCGTACGCCGACCGCCTGCTGGACGACCTGGACGCGCTGGACTGGCCCGAGGCAATCAAGCTGCAGCAGCGGAACTGGATCGGCCGCAGCGAGGGCGCGCGCGTCGACTTCGCCGTCGGCGAGGACGCCGTCACGGTGTTCACCACACGCCCCGACACGCTGTTCGGCGCCACGTACATGGTGCTGGCTCCCGAGCACGAGCTGGTCGAGAAGATCGTTCCGGCGGAGTGGCCCGAGGGCACCCGCCAGGTGTGGACCGGCGGGTCGGCGAACCCCCGCGAGGCCGTGGACGCGTACCGCAAGCAGGCCGCGTCCAAGTCGGACGTCGAGCGGCAGGCCGAGGCCAAGGACAAGACCGGTGTCTTCACCGGCGCGTTCGCGATCAACCCGGTCAGCGGCGAGAAGGTACCGGTCTTCATCGCGGACTACGTGCTGATGGGCTACGGCACCGGCGCGATCATGGCCGTCCCCGCCCACGACACCCGCGACTTCGCGTTCGCGCAGGCCTTCGAACTGCCGATGCGCTGCGTCGTGGAGCCCTCCGACGACCGCGACGCCGACCCGACGGAGTGGGACGACGCGTTCGCCTCCTACGACGGCACGATCGTCAACTCGACCGGCGCGGGCATCACGCTGGACGGCCTGGGCGTCGTCGAGGCGAAGGCCGCGATCACCGAGTGGCTGACCGAGCGCGGCCTCGGCGAGGGAACCGTCAACTTCCGCCTGCGCGACTGGCTGTTCAGCCGCCAGCGCTACTGGGGCGAGCCCTTCCCGATCGTCTACGACGAGGACGGCGTCGCGCACCCGCTGCCCGACTCGATGCTGCCCCTGGAACTGCCGGAGGTCGAGGACTACTCGCCGCGCACCTTCGAGCCGGACGACGCCACCTCGAAGCCCGAGACCCCGCTGTCGCGCAACGAGGCGTGGGTCGACGTGGAGCTGGACCTGGGCCGGGGCGAGGGCGTCAAGCGCTACCGCCGCGAGACCAACACCATGCCGAACTGGGCCGGCTCCTGCTGGTACGAGCTGCGCTACCTGGACCCGAACAACTCCGAGGCGCTGGTCGACCCGGCCATCGAGCAGTACTGGATGGGCCCGAGCGAGAACGCCCCGCACGGAGGTGTCGACCTGTACGTGGGCGGCGCCGAGCACGCGGTGCTGCACCTGCTGTACGCGCGCTTCTGGTCGAAGGTGCTGTTCGACCTGGGCCACGTCTCCTCGGTCGAGCCGTTCCACAAGCTGTTCAACCAGGGCATGATCCAGGCCTACGCCTACACCGACGCGCGTGGTGTGTACGTCCCGGCGGCCGAGGTCGAGGAGCGCGACGGCGGCTACTTCCACCAGGGGCAGCCCGTCAAGCGCGAGCACGGCAAGATGGGCAAGTCCCTGAAGAACGCCGTCACGCCCGACGAGATCTGCGAGGAGTACGGCGCGGACACGCTGCGCCTGTACGAGATGGCGATGGGCCCGCTGGACGTCTCCCGTCCGTGGGACACCCGCGCCGTCGTCGGCCAGTACCGACTGCTGCAGCGCCTGTGGCGCAACGTGATCGACGAGGAGACCGGCGAGGTCACCGTCGTGGACGGCGAGCCCGGCGAGGACACCCTGCGGGTCCTGCACAAGGCGATCGACGGAGCCGGCGCCGACATGGCCGCGCTGCGCTTCAACACCGCCATCGCCAAGATCACCGAGCTGAACAACGCCCTGACGAAGGCCGGCCGGCCGCTGGAGCGCTCGGTCGCCGAACGGCTGGTGCTCCTGGTCGCCCCGCTGGCGCCGCACATCGCGGAGGAGCTGTGGCACCGGCTGGGCCACGAGGACTCGGTCGTCCACACGGACTTCCCGGTGGCGGACCCGGCGTACGTCGTGGACGAGAGCGTGACGTGCGTCGTGCAGGTCAAGGGCAAGGTCAAGGCACGGCTGGAGGTGCCGCCGACGATCTCCGAGGCGGACCTGGAGCAGCTGGCCCTGACCGACGAGGGCGTCGTCGCGGCGCTGGGCGGCGCGGAGATCCGCAAGGTGATCGTGCGGGCGCCGAAGCTGGTGAACATCGTCATCTGAGGTCACCTCAGGTCACCTGAGGTCACTTGAGGTCACCTGAGGTCGTGCCGTGGTCGTTGCGGCGGTTGTCCGGCACGGCTAGGGGTTTCCCCGTACGGGCAGGTTGGGGGTTCGATTGGAACCCCTGGCCTGCCCGTTGCGTTTACGGTGGAGGGGACGGAAAAAGCAGGGGAAAGGGAACCTCATGGAGCCGGGCTCAGTGCTCATCATCGTGGCCCTGTTGATGCTGTTCACCTTCCTGGGGCTGGGGGCGTGGGCCACCGTGAAGGTGATCGGAGCGGCGAAGCGCGGCGTGGACCGGACGATCACGCAGGCCCGCCGGACCGTCGAGGACACGACGTTGAAGGCGAAGAGCCTGGGGCAGGTCGGGGTCCCGGGCGCGCTGGCGCAGCTGCGGTTGGACCTGCGGACGTCGATGAGGGCCACCCAGCAGGCGCTGTACCGGGGAGTGCAGCAGGACCCGTCGCTGAAGGAGTCCATCGGCCTGTTCGAGCGGCTGAGCGCGCACGGGTACGAGCTGGACGACGAGCTGAAGCGGCTGGAGCAGGAACCGGACCGCAAGCGGACCGCGGAACTCCTGCCCGACCTGCGGGAACGCACGGCGAAGGTCATCCAGTCCGCCGACTCGCTGCGGTGGGCCGCCCGCGACCGGGCGCGTCGTTTCGCGCAGGACGACCTGTCCTCGCTGTCGGCTCAGATCGAGGTCGAGTCGGGCGCGTTGCGGGACTGGTCCCGTGAGTCGGTGGACGAGCTCGCGGAGGCCGCCGCGGCCTGGGACGCGGCGCAGGAGGGGCCCTCGTCCTCGGAGGCCACCGGCGGCCCGGGCGCCGGCCCGGCCGCAACGGCGCGACCGGCGGCATTGGACCCGTCCAGGCCCGCGGAGCGGTACCCGTGGCAGAAGACGGCCCGCCCGGAGCCCACCACCTGAGACCGGGCCGCGGGGGAGGTCACGATTGAGCCCGAGGATCCTCCCGTAGGGGCCCCGCCGTGGGCCCCAGGCTGCCGGAGTCGCCCCTGTGGCGGTAACCTCCGGCTCATGTCCCGCCATGTCGCGATCGTCACCGATTCCACGGCCTACCTGCCCCAACCGGCGATGGCGCGGCACGGGATCACCTCCGTGCCCCTGACCGTGGTGCTCGGCGACGAGGCCCTCGAAGAGGGCACCGAGATCTCGGCACGCAGCCTCGCCCTGGCCCTGCAGAAACGTCGCTCGGTCACCACGTCCCGCCCCAGCCCGGAGGAGTTCGCCCGGGCCTACCGGGCGGCGGCGGACGCCGGAGCGGTCGGCGTCGTCAGCCTGCACCTGTCCGCCGAGTTCTCCGGCACCTACGACGCCGCCGTGGTCGCCGCGAAGAACGCGCCCGTGCCCGTCCGCGTCGTCGACACCGGCATGGTCGCGATGGCCCTCGGTTTCTGCGCGCTGGCCGCGGCGGAGGTCTCCGAGGCCGGGGGATCCGTGGACGAGGCGGTGGCCGCCGCCGAGAAGCGGGCCGCGGACATGTCGGCGTACTTCTACGTCGACACCCTCGACTACCTCCGTCGCGGCGGCCGCATCGGGGCGGCGCAGGCGCTCCTCGGATCGGCCCTCGCCTTCAAACCGTTGCTCACCCTGGACGGGGGGCGGATCGAGATGCTGGAGAAGGTACGCACGGCCTCCAAGGCCATCGCGCGGCTGGAGGAACTGGCCGTCGAACGGGCCGGTGCGGCCCGAGTGGACGTGGCGGTGCACCACCTGGCGGCCCCGGAGCGGGCCGAAAAGCTCGCGGAGCGGCTGCGGGAACGGATCCCCGGACTGGTCGAGCTGCACGTCAGCGAGGTGGGAGCGGTGATCGGGGCGCACACCGGGCCGGGGCTGTTGGCGGCGGTCGTCTCGCCGCGCTGATCAGCGGAGCGGGTGGCTGCCGATCAGCGGAGCGGGTGGCTGCCGATCAGCGGAGCGGGTGGCTGCCATCTCCGGATCGGGTGGGCGCCGAGCAGCGGAATGTTGGTCGCTGATCACCGGAGCGGTGGCCGTCTGTCACCGGAACGGGTGGCCGGGTTTTCCACAACGGGCTGTTCATCCACCGGAATTGATGGCTCCGAACGGAGATCGGGGCCGACCCCTACCGTCGTGCCATGACGACTCGAACGCGTACACGTACCCGTACTTCGCGGCCCGTGGGGGCCGGCGCCGGAGCCACCCGTGGACCTGGCCGAACGCACCGTTTCCACGGGCGCTTCGACGAGCCTGGGGGACGGTCGCGCGTGGGACGGCGGCCGGGACCGGATCCCTCGGCCGTGCGCCGCCGGGCCGAGGCCATGCTGACGGCTCCCCCGCCTGAGGGGGCGGACGCGGAGGTGGGATCGGATCCGGTGCCTGGACCGATGCCCGAGACGGTATCCGAAGCAGTGCCCGAAACGGTGCCCGAGAGGGTGCCCGAGAGGGTGTCCGAACCGGCGGTGGGGCGGCCGGTGGGGAATTCGTTGGCGGAGCCGGGCGAGCGCCTTGGCGCGGCGGCGGTGGGGAGTGGACCGGCCGTGGGGCCCTTGGGGCCCGGGGGGCGGGACGGGTGGCCGCTCGCGGTGCGGGAGCGGATGCCGGTGTGGCTCCAGGCGCGCTGCGGGGTCCAACCCAGGACGGTGGCCGCCGTGGCGGTGGTCCTGGTCGGGGCCGTCGGGTTCGCCGCGCAGCAGTACTGGTCGGGGAGCCCGGAGCCGGTGACGGCGCCCGCCGTGGTGGCCCCGGCCGCGAGCCCCACCCCGGCCGCGACCCCCTCCCGGGTGGTGGTGGACGTCAGCGGCAAGGTCCGGGATCCGGGGGTGCGGAGGCTGCCCACCGGCGCGCGGGTGGAGGACGCGCTGGCCGCCGCCGGGGGAGTGCGGCCGGGCACCGACACCACCGGGTTGAACCGGGCCCGGGTGCTGGTGGACGGCGAGGAGGTCCTGGTGGGCGTCCCGGCGCAGCCGACGGCGGGGGGCGGCGCCGCGGCCGGTCCGGGTCCGGGGCGGGGAGCGGGCTCAGGTGCGGGATCCGGGTCGGGACCGCTGAGTCTCGCCGGCGCCACCGTCGAGCAACTGGACGGGCTGCCCGGGGTGGGGCCGGTGCTCGCGCAGCACATCATCGACTTCCGCACGGCGCGCGGCGGCTTCCGGTCCGTGGAGGAACTGCGACAGGTCGACGGCATCGGCGAACGGCGCTTCTCCGACCTGCGTCCGCTGGTGCGGCCGTGAACGGGGTCGAGCGGTCCGGGCCGACGGATCTGCGCCTGCTCGCGCCGGCGCTGGCCGCGTGGGCCGCCTCGGCCGTCGCGCTGGGGACACCGGCCGGATGGACCGCCGTCGGGGTGGGCCTCGCGGTGACCGCGGCAGGCGTGCTGGTCCTCGTCGGGTACCGGCGGCCGGGGCGGCCGTCGTGGGGGCTCGGTACCGCCCTTGCCGCCGCTCTGCTGTGCGCGGCGGCCGGAGCCGGGGTGGCGGGGCTCCAGCGGGCCGAGGCACGCGCCGGGCCCGTCGAGGGGGCCGCCCGGGGGCACGCCCGGGTGGCGGTGGACCTCACCGTCGCGTCGGACCCCCGTACCGTCCGCGGCGGGGGCGGGCCGCCCCTCGTCACGTTGGACGCGGTGGTGACCCGGGTGACGGGCCCCGACGGGGCGCGGACCAGGGTCCAGACCCCGGTGCGGGTCCTGGCCGGGCACCCCGGTTGGGCCGGGCTGCTGCCGTCCACCCGGGTTGAGGCGGTGGGCCGGTTGGCGCCGGGCCGCGACGGGGAGCGGGCCGTGGCATTGTTCCGCCTCGGCGGCGACGTCCCGCCGCGGGTGAGCGGCGCGCCGGACGCCTCGCAGCGCGTCGCGGGGGCGCTGCGGGCCGGCCTGCGGGAAGCCACCGAGGGGCTGGCGCCCGACGCCAGGGCGTTGCTGCCCGGTCTGGTGGTCGGGGACACCTCCCGGGTGCCGACCGATCTGCACGAGGCCTTCCGGGCCACCGATCTGCTGCACCTGCTCGCCGTGTCGGGATCGAACCTGACCGTGGTGCTGTTCCTGCTCATCGGGCCGCCGGCCGCCGCGCAGCGCGCGGAACGAGGCGGACTGGCGCCCCGGTTCGGACTCTCGTTGCGGGCCACGGCCCTGTGTGGAGCGGCGCTCACCTCGGGCTTCGTGGTGGTGTGCCGGCCGGAGCCGAGCGTGCTGCGGGCCGCGGCCTGCGGGGCCGTCACCCTGCTGGCCCTCGCCACCGGGCGACGCAGGTCGCTGGTTCCGGCCCTCGCCGCCGCCGTCCTGCTGCTGTTGCTGTACGACCCCTGGCTGGCCCGCAGCATCGGCTTCCTGCTGTCCGTACTGGCCACCGGGGCGCTGCTGACCCTCGGCCCCCGGTGGAGCGAAGCGCTGCAACGGCGCGGGCTGCGGCCCAGGTTCGCCGACGCGGTGGGGGCCGCCGCGGCCGCCCAGGCGGTGTGCGCTCCGGTGGTCGTCGTGGTCACGGCTCGGGTGAGCCTGGTGGCGGTGCCGTGCAACCTGCTCGCGGAGCTGGCGGCGGGACCGGCCACGGTGCTCGGCTTCGCGACGCTCGCGGTGGCCCCGCTGTGGATGCCCGCCGCGCAGTGGCTCGCCTGGTGTGCCGGAGTGCCCGCCGGGTGGATCGCCGCGGTGGCGCGGGCCGGGTCGCGACTGCCGGGGGCGGAACTGCCCTGGCCCGGCGGGTTGCCCGGCGGTCTGCTGCTCGCCGCCGCCACGCTGGTCGTGCTGGTGCTCTGCGTCCGGTGGGGGCGCCATCGCGGGCTCTGCTCCGCGCTGGCCGTGCTGCTGCTCCTGGCCGTGCTGCGGCCCCCGCAGCTCACGCGTCCGTTCAGGGGTTGGCCGCCGCCCGACTGGACCTACGTCCAGTGCGCCGTCGGTCAGGGGGACGCCGGGGTGCTCGCCGTGAGCCCTGGTACGGCCGTCGTGGTGGACGCGGGACCGGATCCCGGCCTCGTGGACGACTGCCTGCGCGACCTGGGTGTGAGCAGGATCCCATTGCTGTTGTTGACGCACTTCCACGCCGACCATGTGGGCGGAATCTCAGGGGTGCTGCGGGGCCGTACCGTCGGGGTGATCCAGACCACCGCGCTGGCGGAGCCGCCCGCGCAGGCCGAGTCCGTGCGCCGAGCCGCGGCCGTGGACCGGGTGCCCGTCGTGACCGCCGCCTCGGGGGAGCGCCGCCGGGCCGGAACGCTGGAGTGGCAGGTGTTGTGGCCGGCGGCCGACGGTCCGGAGCCCGAGGGGCCGAACGACGCGAGCGTGGCCCTGCTGGTGCGCGCGTCCGGACTGACCCTGCTCCTGCTCGGAGACCTTGAACCACCCGCCCAGCAAGCCCTGTTGAGGAGCCATCCGGAACTGGGGCCGGTGGACGTCCTGAAGGTCGCCCACCACGGTTCGGCACACCAGGACCCCGGTCTACAGGAGCGGGTCCGGCCGAGGATCGCGATTGTTCCCGTCGGTACAAGAAACCGCTACGGGCATCCCGCGCCCGGTACGCTCGCGCGACTGCGGGCGATGGGCACGACGGTGTTGCGCACCGATACCGACGGTTCGGTGGCGATCTCCGGAAGCGGCCCGCGGCTGCGGGCCTTCCCGTCCGGACGGCGGAACAGGCGACGCGGGCATACCGGGCGCTCCCGTTCTGTTTGCCCACAACCCGACAGCATGATCGAATGCGTCTTCGCCGCAACGGTCCAAGTCCACACAGCACGGGGGTGCATCAACCATGTTCGGACGCCGACGGGGGATGGAGACGGCCGGAAGTGCCGGCTCCCAGACGACCGCCACACTCACGCTCCCGCACACCGCGCGCCTGTTGAGCTGCCGGGTCCTCGATACGGTCCACCAGCCCATCCGGCAAGCGAAGTTCGAGGTCACCGATCCGATCGGCCGACGGGTCGTCAGCGGGGAGACCGACCCGTACGGCGGGTTCACCGCGGCCGTGCCGGAGGGGGAGTACCGACTCTCGGTGACAGCCGAGGGCTACGCGCCCTTCCACGGCGCGACGCTGGTGGGGGATCCGGCGCAGCCCGGCAGCGCGGAGATCATCCTGGACGCCGTCGAGCCGCCCCTGCTGCCGGCGCCCGGCCACTGGGAACTCGACCCGACGCACTCGTCGATCGGCTTCACTGCCCGGCACATCGGCTTCGCCCGGATCCACGGCCGGTTCAGCACCTTCGCCGGGGCCGTCCGGATCGCCGAACGCATGGAGGACTCCTCCATGCACGTGATCATCGACGCGGCGAGCATCGACACCGGCCTGCGGATGCGCGACGAGCACCTGCGCTCCGCGGACTTCCTGGACGCGGCTCGCCACCCCACGGTGGAGTTCTACAGCGAGCGCTTCATCCACCGCAGTGGCAGCCGGTGGGCGGTCGCGGGCGCCTTGACCCTGCACGGGGTGAGCCGTTCGGTGACCCTGGACACCCAGTACCTGGGACACGGCACGGGCCTGGAGGGCGAGCCGCGGGCCGCGTGCCGGGCCACCGCCGAACTGCAGCGCGAGGACTTCACCCTGAACTGGCAGTCGATGCTGGCGCACGGGATCGCGGCGATCGGTTCGAGCGTGGAAGTGGCCCTGGACATCCAGATCGTGCACAAGGCGTAGGGCTCGCCCGGCGAGGCTCAGGGAGCCTCCAACCAGCCCTCGTACTCGGCGGCGAACTCGTCCAGCACGGACGAGTCGAGCCGTTCCCTGGGGTCCTCGACGACCACCAGCCACTGGGCGTCCTCCGCGTCGTCCTCACCGGCGAGGGCGTCACGGACCAACTGGGGCTCCTCGGGCACGCCGAAGCGGTCCACGAGTTCGCGCGCCACCTCCTCGGCGGCGTCGCGGTCGGGCAGGACGAGTACATGTCGCACGTTCACCGGACCATTCTCGGGTACCGCGGCAGGGGGTGCGGGGGGAGGGGGACTGTCGGTGCGGCGTGGGATGCTGGAGGCGATGGCCACCAGGAAGAACTCCACCGACGATCCGCTCGCCCCGCTCACCCTCGCGGTGGGGCAGGAGGATCTGCTGCTCGACCGCGCGGTCCGGGAAGTGGTGACGGCGGCGCGCGCCGCCGATGCCGACACCGACGTGCGGGACCTGTCCTCCGAGCAGCTCCAGCCCGGCACACTGGCCGAGCTGACCAGCCCCTCCCTCTTCTCCGAGCGCAAGGTCCTGGTCGTGCGGAACGCGCAGGACCTGTCCGCGGACACGGTGAAGGAGGTCAAGGCGTACCTCGCGGCGCCGTACGAGGAGATCATCCTCGTCCTCCTCCACGCCGGCGGTGTCAAGGGCAAGGGGCTGCTGGACGCGGCGCGCAAGGTGGGCGCCCGCGAGATCGCCTGCCCGAAGATGACGAAGGCCGCGGACCGGCTGGCCTTCGTACGGGGGGAGTTCCGGACGCTGGGGCGCGCGGCCACCCCCGAGGCCTGCCAGAACCTGGTCGACGCCATCGGCAGCGACCTGCGGGAACTGGCCAGCGCGGCCGCGCAACTGTGCGCGGACGTGGAGGGCACCATCGACGAGGCCGTGGTCGGGCGCTACTACACCGGTCGCGCGGAGGCCTCCAGCTTCACGGTCGCCGACCGGGCGGTAGAGGGCCGGGCAGCCGAGGCCCTCGAAGCCCTGCGCTGGTCACTGTCCACCGGGGTGGCGCCGGTACTGATCACCAGCGCCCTGGCACAGGCGGTCCGCGCCATCGGCAAGCTGGCCTCGGCCCCGCGCGGGGCCCGCCCGGGTGACCTCGCCCGGGACCTGGGCATGCCGCCGTGGAAGATCGACCGGGTCCGGCAGCAGATGCGGGGCTGGTCGGCGGACGGCGTCTCGGACGCCCTGCGCGCGGTGGCCGCTGCCGACGCGGGCGTGAAGGGCGGGGGCGACGACCCCGAGTACGCGCTGGAGAAGGCGGTCGTGGCGGTGGCCCGAGCGGCCCGCCCGAACCGCCGATAGCCGCCGGCGGACTATCGGTTCCCGCGGCTGCGGCTGCGGCAGCGGCTACGGCTATGGCTGTGGCTACGGTTGCGGCTGCGTGCCGCTGACGCTGTTCCCGTTTCCGCGCCGTCCGGTTCCCCGCCCGCTGCCCGTTTCGGCGGGTCCGGGGTCCGGAGTGCGGGGAGGCGCCATGAGGCGGCGGACGGTGTTCCGTGCCGGGCCGTGCGGTGCCTGGTCCGGCGCTTCTTCGTACCGGTGGCGCGGGTGCGGCCGAGGGCTCAGGTCCGGTTGGCGGGGGCCGGTGTTTCCGGTAGTGAGGGCGGCCCCTGGAAGCTGCGGGCGTAGTGCCTCTGCCAAGGGGTCTCGACGGCGCGCGGGTGGTAATTCCGCCGGACGAACTCCACTACTCGTTCTGCCGGGACGCCGTCCAGGACCGCGAGGCAGGCCAGAGCCGTGCCCGTGCGACCGCGACCGCCCGCGCAGGCGAGTTCGACGCGATCCGTGGCGGCCCGCTCCCAGGCCCGGGCGAGGAGTTCACGGGCACGCGAACGATCGGACGGAAGCCGGAAGTCGGGCCGGCGCAGCCACTCGGCCTCCCAGGCGACCTGTGGTGGTGGCGAGCCCAGCAGGTACACGGCGTACGTCGGTTCCTGGCCGGCCGGTAGGGGCCGGCTCAGCCCGCGCCCCCGGACGAGCCGCCCCGAGGGCAGGCGCAGGATGCCCGTGTCGGTCGAACTCCATGGCTCGGTCATCAGCCCAGGCTAGCCGGCCCCGGTTCGACGGGCGCCGGCCTGCCCCTGGGCCCCGGGTGATGCCCGGACCTGCGGTCCGCCCCGCCCCGTCGCGGCCGAGCCCCGCCATGGCCTGGCGGCTCTGCTCCGCCCCCCTCCGCCACTGCCCGCCGGCTCCGGCCCGCGACGCCCTCGTAACAGGCCCAGCTCACCGCCCTGCCCTGGGGGACTCTCACGCGCCGGCATCCCGACCCCCGCCCCCGCCGCCGAGCCGGCGGCTGCCCCCGACCCCCGCCAAGGGCGCCCGCCCGGCCTCCGCCCCCGGTACCCGCCGCCCTCGACGCTGGGTCGCCCCCGGTACCCGCCGCCGAGCCGGCGGCTGCCCCCGACCCCCGCCAAGGGCGCCCGCCCGGCCTCCGCCCCCGGTACCCGCCGCCCTCGACACCGGGTCGCCCCCGGTACCCGCCGCCCTCGACACCGGGCCGCCCCCGGTACCCGCCGCCCCCGGCCCGCCCCACCCGCCCGGCGCCCCCCACCCGCCGTACGTGCGGGCCCGGGGCCGGGAAAGGCGAAGGCCCCGGCGGCACCCTGGGGAAGGGTGGCCGTCGGGGCCTTCGGTCGTTCTGGTTGCGCCGCACCCGCGTGGCGAACGCTTCGCGTGCGGCGCGGAGTGCCGGTCAGGAGCGGGAGAGAGGGCCCGCTGGATTCCTACCCGGCGATCACATCAGGAGCTCAGCCCTGGAGGGAGGCAACCTTGATCGCCAGCGCCGACTTCTTGTTGGCGGCGGCGTTCTTGTGGATGACACCCTTCGAGACAGCCTTGTCGAGCGCACGCGAAGCGTCGCGGGAAGCCACGGTGGCCTTCTCGACGTCGCCCGCGGCCACGGCCTCGCGGGCCTTGCGGATCGCGGTCTTGAGCGAGGACTTGACGGCCTTGTTGCGCAGGCGCGCCTTCTCGTTCGTCTTGTTCCGCTTGATCTGGGACTTGATGTTCGCCACGAAAGAGCCTTTGCAGGTTCAGAGTTTGATCTTCGGATTGCGTCTCGAACGCCATGAGGCCATACGAGACACAGCTGCTCAGGCTACCAGGCACGCTCCTGGCGGCCCAAACCGGGCGCATGCCCCCGTCCATGGGACCATGGAGCGTATATAGAGACGACTTCCCGACTACGACCCGAGAATCAGGACACTGCGTGCCCGCGATCCCCAGCCACGTGCCCGAGCCGAGCCGTACCGACCCGGCGCTGATCCGCAATTTCTGCATCATCGCGCACATCGACCACGGCAAGTCGACGCTCGCCGACCGGATGCTCCAGCTCACCGGCGTCGTCGACCAGCGGCAGATGCGCGCCCAGTACCTCGACCGCATGGACATCGAGCGTGAGCGCGGCATCACGATCAAGTCGCAGGCGGTCCGTCTGCCCTGGTCGCCCACCGAGGGCGAGGGCAAGGGCAACACGCACATCCTGAACATGATCGACACGCCGGGACACGTCGACTTCACCTACGAGGTCTCGCGCTCCCTCGCCGCCTGCGAGGGCACGGTCCTGCTCGTGGACGCCGCGCAGGGCATCGAGGCCCAGACCCTCGCCAACCTGTACCTGGCGATGGAGAAGGACCTGGCGATCGTCCCGGTGCTGAACAAGATCGACCTGCCGGCCGCCCAGCCGGAGAAGTTCGCCGAGGAGCTCGCGAACCTGGTCGGCTGCCAGCCCGAGGACGTGCTGCGGGTCTCCGCGAAGACCGGGCTCGGCGTGGACGCGCTGCTCGACAAGATCGTGGCCACGGTTCCGGCCCCGGTCGGCCCCAAGGACGCCCCCGCCCGCGCCATGATCTTCGACTCGGTCTACGACTCGTACCGCGGTGTCGTCACCTACGTCCGTGTCGTGGACGGTCAGCTCAACAAGCGCGAGCGCATCCGGATGATGTCCACCGGCGCGACCCACGAGCTGTTGGAGATCGGCGTCTCCTCCCCGGAGATGACCCCCTCCGACGGCATCGGCGTCGGCGAGGTCGGCTACATCATCACCGGCGTGAAGGACGTCCGTCAGTCCAAGGTCGGTGACACCATCACCAGCCTGCACAACGGCGCCACCGAGGCGCTCGGCGGCTACAAGGACCCGCGGCCGATGGTCTTCTCGGGCCTGTACCCGCTCGACGGTTCTGACTACCCGGACCTGCGCGAGGCCCTGGACAAGCTCCAGCTCAACGACGCCGCGCTCGTCTACGAGCCGGAGACCTCGGCGGCGCTGGGCTTCGGTTTCCGCGTCGGCTTCCTCGGCCTGCTGCACCTGGACGTGGTGCGCGAGCGGCTGGAGCGCGAGTTCGGCCTCGACCTGATCGCCACCGCGCCCAACGTGGTCTACCGGGTCGTCCTGGAGGACGGCAAGGAGGTCAGCGTCACCAACCCGAGCGAGTTCCCCGAGGGCAAGATCTCGGACGTGTTCGAGCCGGTCGTGCGGGCCACGCTGCTCGCGCCCTCCGAGTTCATCGGCGCGATCATGGAGCTGTGCCAGCAGCGCCGCGGCACGCTCCTCGGGATGGACTACCTCTCCGAGGACCGGGTCGAGATCCGCTACACGCTCCCCCTCGCGGAGATCGTGTTCGACTTCTTCGACCAGCTGAAGTCCAAGACGCGCGGCTACGCCTCCCTGGACTACGAGCCCACCGGCGAGCAGGCCTCCGGACTGGTCAAGGTCGACATCCTGCTGCACGGCGACAAGGTCGACGCCTTCTCCGCCGTCACGCACAAGGACGCGGCCTACGCCTACGGCGTGCGCCTCGTGGCCAAGCTGCGCGAGCTCATCCCGCGGCAGGCCTTCGAGATCCCGATCCAGGCGGCCGTCGGCTCCCGGGTCATCGCCCGCGAGACCATCCGCGCCATCCGCAAGGACGTCCTCGCCAAGTGCTACGGCGGTGACATCTCCCGTAAGCGGAAGCTGCTGGAGAAGCAGAAGGAAGGCAAGAAGCGGATGAAGATGGTCGGCTCCGTGGAGGTCCCGCAGGAGGCCTTCATCGCCGTCCTCTCCAGCGACGAGTCCGGCAAGAAGAAGTAGCGGACGCCGGACGGGTGTAAAGCGCGGGTCAAGAAGCGCGCCCGTCCCATGTCGTGAGAAACGGGCCCACATGCACACGCATGGGGGCCCGTTTCGTTATGAACCGGCCGCTCGCCGCCTCTTACGCGTCGGGCGGGCGGCCTCTAGTCTGATCACTGCTTGATGGTTACTCGCCAGTCACAAACTCGCCAGCCGTAACGCGCAGGTCCCCACCCGCCCGTCCCAAGCGCCCCACGCCCACGCCCTGCCGCGTGGACCGGTCCGGAGGATGTCGTGAGCGACACACAGACCTTGATCGAGAACCGCCCGCCCACCGTGGCGGCCCTCTTCCTTGAGCGCGTCGCGGCCACGCCGAACGCCGAGGCCTACCGCTATCCGGTCCCCGCGGCCGGCGGCTCGGGGGGACCCGACGACTGGAAGTCGCTCAGTTGGGGACAGGCGGCCGAGCGGGTGTTCGCCATCGCCGCCGGCCTCGCGGACCTCGGACTCCAGTCGGAGGACCGGGTCGCGCTCGCCTCCAACACCCGGGTCGAGTGGATCCTGGCCGACCTCGGCGTGATGTGCGCCGGCGCCGCGACCACCACCATCTACCCGAGCACCAACGGCGAGGAATCGGCGTTCATCCTCGCCGACTCCGAGAGTCGGGTGCTGATCGCCGAGGACGCCAAGCAGCTGGCCAAGGCCCGCGCCCACCGCGGTGACCTGCCCCGCCTCGCCCATGTCGTGGTGCTGGAGGCCGAGGACGCCGTCGCGCACGACACGGACCCCGAGGGCTGGGTGCTCTCCCTCGCCGACCTGGAGGCGCGCGGCAGGGAGTACCTCGCCAAGCACCCCGAGGCGATCAAGGAGCGGATCGGGGCGATCACCGCCGACCAGCTCGCCACCCTGATCTACACCTCCGGCACCACCGGCCGCCCCAAGGGCGTGCGGCTGCCGCACGACAACTGGTCGTACATGGCCAAGGCCACCGTCGCGACCGGCATGATCAACTCGGACGACGTCCAGTACCTGTGGCTGCCGCTCGCGCACGTCTTCGGCAAGGTGCTGACCTCCGGCCAGATCGAGGTCGGCCACGTCACCGCCATCGACGGCCGGATCGACAAGATCATCGAGAATCTGCCGATCGTGCAGCCGACCTACATGGCGGCCGTCCCGCGCATCTTCGAGAAGGTCTACAACGGCGCCGCGGGCAAGGCGCGCGCCGCCGGCGGGGCCAAGTACAAGATCTTCATGTGGGCGGCCGGCGTTGCCCGCGAGTACGCCAAGGTCAGCCAGGACAACTTCCGGCGCACCGGCAACGCGTCCGTCCCCCTCGGCCTCGCCACCCGGCACAAGGTCGCCGACGCGCTCGTCTTCTCCAAGCTCCGCGACGCCTTCGGCGGAAAGCTGCGCGCCGCGATCTCCGGCTCCGCGGCCCTCGCCCCCGACATCGGCTACTTCTTCGCCGGCGCCGGCATCCACATCCTGGAGGGCTACGGCCTCACGGAGTCCAGCGCGGCCTCCTTCGTCAACCCCGGCGAGGCCTACCGCACCGGCACCGTCGGCAAGCCGCTCCCCGGCACCGAGGTCCGCATCGCCGACGACGGCGAGATCCTGCTGCGCGGCCCCGGCATCATGCAGGGCTACCACGGACTGCCGGACAAGACCGCCGAGGTGCTGGAGGCCGACGGCTGGCTGCACACCGGAGACATCGGCGAGCTCTCCCCGGACGGCTTCCTGCGCATCACCGACCGCAAGAAGGACCTGATCAAGACCTCGGGCGGCAAGTACGTCGCCCCGGCCGAGATCGAGGGCCGGTTCAAGGCGATCTGCCCGTACGTGTCCAGCATCGTGGTGCACGGCGCCGACCGGAACTTCTGCTCCGCGCTGATCGCCCTCGACGGACCCGCCATCCTGACCTGGGCCGCCGATCACGGCCTGGAGGGCAAGACGTACGCCGAGGTCGTGGCCGCGCCGGAGACGGTACGGCTCGTCGAGACCTACGTGCAGACCCTCAACGAGGGCCTCCAGCGCTGGCAGACGGTCAAGCAGTTCCGGCTGCTGCCCCGCGACCTCGACGTCGAGCACGGCGACCTCACCCCGAGCCTCAAGCTCAAGCGGCCGGTCGTGGAGCGCGAGTTCAAGTACCTCATCGACGAGATGTACTCGGGCTCGAACGAGGCGTAGCCCCCCGCCGCGGCGGTCGCGGTCGCGGAGCGTAAACGACCTTCGGGCGGTGCGGGACAATGGGCTCATGCCTTCCGCACTGCCCGACGGTGAACCCATGCCCGAAGACGGCTCGCTGCCGTCGCACGCCCTGGCGGGCGCCGGCGAGCGGCCGCTCGGCTTCTACCTGCACGTCCCGTACTGCGCCACGCGCTGCGGGTACTGCGACTTCAACACCTACACGGCCACCGAGCTGCGGGGTACCGGCGGCGTGCTCGCCTCCCGCGAGAACTACGCCGACACCCTGATCGACGAGGTCAGGCTGGCGCGCAAGGTCCTCGGGGACGACCCGCGGGCCGTCCGTACCGTGTTCGTCGGCGGCGGCACGCCCACCCTGCTGCCCGCCGGGGACCTCGTGCGGATGCTCGCCGCGATCCGGGACGAGTTCGAGCTGGCCGAGGACGCCGAGATCACCACCGAGGCCAACCCGGAGTCGGTGGATCCGCGCTACCTCGCGGAACTGCGCGCGGGCGGCTTCAACCGGGTCTCCTTCGGCATGCAGAGCGCCAAACAGCACGTCCTGAAGGTGCTCGACCGCACCCACACGCCCGGGCGCCCCGAGGCGTGCGTCGCGGAGGCGCGGGCGGCCGGTTTCGAGCACGTGAACCTCGACCTGATCTACGGCACGCCCGGCGAGTCCGACGAGGACTGGCGGGCGACGCTGGCGGCCGCGCTGGGGGCCGGGCCGGACCACATCAGCGCGTACGCGCTGATCGTGGAGGAGGGCACGCAGCTGGCCCGACGGATCCGCCGCGGCGAGGTCCCGATGACGGACGACGACGTGCACGCCGACCGGTACCTGATCGCCGACTCGGTGATGGCCGAGGCCGGCTACTCCTGGTACGAGGTGTCGAACTGGGCCACCTCCGACGCCGGGCGCTGCCTGCACAACGAGCTGTACTGGCGCGGCGCCGACTGGTGGGGCGCCGGCCCCGGGGCCCACTCGCACGTGGGCGGGGTGCGCTGGTGGAACGTGAAGCACCCCGGCGCCTACGCCGCGGCGCTGGCCGAGGGCCGGTCCCCGGGCGCGGGGCGGGAGCTCCTGTCGGACGAGGACCGCCGGGTCGAGCGGATCCTGCTGGAACTGCGGCTCGTGGACGGCGTCCCGCTGTCGCTGCTGGCCCCCGCGGGCCTGGCGGCGTCCCGACGCGCCCTGGCGGACGGACTGCTGGCCCCCGGCCCGTACGAGGCCGGCAGCGCCGTGCTGACCCTGCGGGGGCGGCTGCTGGCCGACGCGGTGGTCCGGGACCTGGTGGACTGACGCGTCAGGCCGTGACGTGGTCGATCAGGTGCTCCACCGCTCCCAGCAGGGTCGGCTCCAGATCGCGGTACGAGGTCACCTTGGACAGGATGTGCTGCCAGGCGGCGCCCGTGTTCGGCGGCCAGCCCAGCGCCCGGCAGACGCCCGTCTTCCAGTCCTCCCCGCGCGGGACCACCGGCCAGGCCGCGATCCCCAGGGCGGACGGTTTCACCGCCTGCCAGACGTCCACGTAGGGGTGGCCGACGATCAGGACGTGCGGGGAGGTCACCTCGGCCGCGATCCGGGACTCCTTGGACCCCGGCACCAGGTGGTCCACCAGGACGCCCAACCGGGCGTCCGCGGCCGGCGCGAAGTCCGCCACGATCGTCGGCAGGTCGTCGATGCCCTCCAGGTACTCCACGACCACGCCCTCGATGCGCAGGTCGTCGCCCCAGACCCGCTCCACCAGCTCGGCGTCGTGGCGGCCCTCCACGTAGATCCGGCCCGCCCGGGCCACCCTGGCCCGGGCCCCCGGTACGGCGAGGGAGCCCGAGGCCGTACGGGCCGGGGCGGCCGGGGCACGGGACGGGCGGGTCAGGGTGACCACCGCCCCGTCCAGCAGGAAGCCGCGCGGCTCCAGCGGGAACACCCGCCGCTTGCCGAAGCGGTCCTCCAGGGTCACCGTGCCGGCCTCGCAGGACACCACCGCGCCGCAGAAGTCCGTACCGGCCACCTCGACCACCAGGTCGGGGTCCGCCGGCACCTCGGGCACGGCCTTGGCGCGCTTCCACGGCGGAGTCAGGTCGGGGGAGTACTCACGCATCCGGCGACCGTACGAGAGAGCCCGGGCTCACGCCCCCGACACGCCGAACCTCGTTGCCAGTGTGTCGCGTTGCGCACGGACGAAGGCCGCGTCCACCACCGCTCCGTGACCCGGCACGTACAGCGCGTCGTCACCGCCCAGCGAGAGCAGCCGGTCCAGGGCGGCCGGCCATTGCCCGGGCACCGCGTCCGAGCCGGCCTGGGGTTCACCCGACTCCTCGACCAGGTCCCCGCAGAAGACGACCTCCCGTTCGCCCGGCACGAAGACCGCCAGGTCGTGCTGGGAGTGCGCGGGACCGAGGTTCGCGAGCAGCACCTGTACGGCGCCCAGGTCCAGCGTCCGCTCGCCCGACACCGGGTGTCCCGGCGCCACGACCAGGTCGGCGGCCTCCGCCGCCTCCGCCGCGTCCAGCCCCTGCGCGGTCGCGCTCTGCCGCAGTTCCTCGCGGCCCGTGGGCGTCGACAGCACCTTGTCCAGGCCGACCGCGCCGTGGAACTCGGCGCCCGCGAACACGGAGCCGCCCAGAACGTGGTCGAAATGTCCGTGCGTGAATGCGATATGGGTCACGTGCCGGCCGGTCAGCCGCTCCGCCTCGGCCCGCACCCGCGCACCCTCCCGCACGCACGAACCGGGGTCGACGAGAAGAACCGAATCGTCGCCCACCACCAGCCCCACGGTGCAGTCCCACACCGGCAATCGACGCCTTCCGACCCGTCCGGTCAGCCGTTCCCAGCCCGCCTCTTCCCATTGCACGTCCATGCCGCGACGCTACCCTGGCGGGCCGCCCTTGCCTCCCGCGTACCACCCGGCCGTACACTGACCGGGGGATCTCTGGCACTCGAAAGCGCAGAGTGCCAACAAGGCCCGCAAGGGACCGACCGACGACCGAAGACGACCGACCGCATCTGGAGGTGTGCGCGATGCTCAGCGAACGCAGACTCGAGGTGCTGCGCGCCATCGTCCAGGACTACGTCGGGACGGAGGAGCCGGTCGGCTCCAAGGCGCTCACCGAGCGGCACCGCCTCGGCGTCTCGCCCGCCACCGTGCGCAACGACATGGCGCTGCTGGAGGACGAGGGCTACATCGCCCAACCCCACACCAGCGCCGGTCGGATCCCCACCGACAAGGGCTACCGGCTCTTCGTGGACAGGCTGGCGGGGGTCAAACCACTGTCCACCCCGGAGCGGCGGGCCATCCAGAACTTCCTCGACGGCGCCGTCGACCTCGACGACGTCGTGGGGCGCACGGTACGGCTGCTCGCCCAGCTCACCCGGCAGGTCGCCGTGGTGCAGTACCCGTCGCTGACCCGCTCCACCGTCCGGCACGTCGAGCTGCTGTCGCTGGCGCCCGCGCGCCTGATGCTCGTGCTGATCACGGACACCGGGCGGGTCGAGCAGCGGCTGGTCGACTGCCAGACGCCCTTCGGGGACACCTCGCTCGCAGATCTGCGGGCGCGGCTCAACAGCCGGGTCGTCGGCCGTCGGTTCACCGACGTGCCGCCCCTGGTACAGGACCTTCCGGAGTCCTTCGAGAGCGAGGACCGGGCGACGGTCAAGGCCGTCCTCGACACCCTTCTCGAAACGCTCGTGGAGGAGGCGGAGGAGCGGCTGATGATCGGCGGCACCGCCAACCTCACACGGTTCGGACATGACTTTCCCCTGACGATCAGGCCCGTCCTCGAAGCACTGGAGGAGCAGGTCGTGCTCCTCAAGCTGCTGGGCGAGGCCAACGAGTCGGGGATGGCCGTGAAGATCGGGCATGAGAATGCCTACGAGGGACTGAACTCCACGTCCGTCGTCTCGGTCGGCTACGGTTCGGGCGGCGAAGCAGTCGCCAAACTCGGCGTGGTCGGACCGACCCGCATGGACTACCCCGGAACGATGGGAGCGGTACGCGCAGTGGCACGTTACGTCGGACAGATCCTGGCGGAGTCGTAAGTGGCCACGGACTACTACGCCGTTCTCGGCGTGCGCCGCGACGCATCGCAGGACGAGATCAAGAAGGCCTTCCGTCGCCTCGCGCGCGAACTCCACCCGGACGTGAATCCGGACCCGAAGACGCAAGAGCGCTTCAAGGAGATCAACGCGGCCTACGAGGTGCTCTCGGACCCGCAGAAGAAGCAGGTCCACGACCTCGGCGGCGACCCGCTGTCCTCCTCGGGCGGCGGCGGCGGAGCGGGTGGCTTCGGAGCGGGTGGCTTCGGCAACTTCTCCGACATCATGGACGCCTTCTTCGGCCAGTCCCAGCAGCGCGGACCGCGCTCGCGGACCCGCCGGGGCCAGGACGCCATGATCCGCCTCGACCTCGAACTGGACGAGGCGGCCTTCGGGACGACCAAGGACATCCAGGTCGACACGGCCGTCGTCTGCACGACCTGCTCCGGTGAGGGCGCCGCCCCCGGCACCTCGGCGCAGACGTGTGACATGTGTCGCGGTCGCGGTGAGGTCTCGCAGGTCACCCGGTCCTTCCTGGGCCAGGTCATGACCTCGCGGCCCTGCCCGCAGTGTCAGGGCTTCGGCACCGTGGTCCCCACCCCGTGCCCCGAGTGCGCGGGCGACGGCCGGGTGCGGTCCCGCCGCAGCCTCACGGTCAAGATCCCCGCCGGTGTCGAGAACGGCACCCGCATCCAGCTCGCGGGCGAGGGCGAGGTCGGCCCCGGCGGCGGCCCCGCCGGCGACCTGTACGTGGAGATCCACGAGCTGCCGCACCCGACCTTCCAGCGGCGCGGGGACGACCTGCACTGCACGGTCACCCTCCCCATGACGGCGGCGGCCCTGGGCACCAAATGCCCGCTGGAGACGCTGGACGGCCTGGAGGAGATCGACATCCGGCCCGGCACCGGCTCCGGTCAGGCGATCCCGCTGCACGGGCGCGGCGTCACGCACCTGCGCGGCGGCGGGCGGGGCGACCTGATCGTCCACGTCGAGGTCACCACCCCCGGCAAGCTGGACGCCCAGCAGGAGGACCTGCTGCGCCAACTGGCGAAGCTGCGCGGCGAGGAGCGGCCGATGGGCCAGTTCGCGCCGGGCCAGCAGGGTCTGTTCAGCCGCCTCAAGGACGCGTTCAACGGCCGCTGACCGGCCACTCGCGGTACCTCGCACGAGCCCGATCCGGGGATGTCCCGGGTCGGGCTCGATGCTGTGCGGAGCGGCGGGACGGCGGCGGATCGAGCGACCTCGGAGCGGGACCGGAAGCGGACCGGAAGCGGACTATGCCAGGCGAATGCGATGATTCGGCCCGGTGCGCGGGACGTGGCACGATGCAGTCCATGTCCTCCTCGCCGAACGGTCTGACCCCTTACCCGATCGTGCAGGCGCCCATGGCGGGCGGCGCCTCCTGTCCGCCGCTGGCCGCCGCCGTGTGCGAGGCGGGCGGGCTGGGCTTCCTCGCCGGCGGCTACAAGACCGCCGACGGGATGTACCAGGAGATCAAGCGGCTGCGCGCCCTCACCCGACGTCCGTTCGGCGTCAACCTCTTCATGCCGCAGACCGGCTATGTGGACCCGGCCGAGATCGAGACGTACCGGGGACAGCTCGCGGGCGAGGCCAACTGGTACGAGGTGTCGCTGGCCGAGGAGGACATCATCGGCACCTCCGACGACGGCTACGAGGCCAAGCTCGCCATCCTCGTCGAGGACCCCGTCCCCGTCGTCTCGTTCACCTTCGGCTGCCCGCCGGCCGCCGTCTGCGCCCGGCTGCGCGAGGCCGGCACGTACACCGTGGTCACGGTGACCTCGGTGGAGGAGGCCCGCGCCGCCCAGGCGGCGGGAGCCGACGCCGTCTGCGTCCAGGGCGTCGAGGCGGGCGGCCACCAGGGCACGCACCGCGACGACCCCGAGATCGACGGCACGGCGGGAGTCGGACTGCTCGTGCTGGTCGCCCGGGTACGGGAGGCCGTCGGCCTTCCGATCATCGCTGCCGGCGGATTGATGCGCGGCACGCAGGTCGCCGCGGTGCTCGCGGCGGGCGCGGAGGCCGCCCAGCTCGGCACGGCCTTCCTGGCGTGCCCCGAGTCGGGCGCGCACCCCCTGCACAAGAAGGCGCTGACGAACCCGCTCTTCCCGCACACGGAACTCACCCGGGCCTTCTCCGGCCGGCCCGCCCGGGGCCTGGTCAACCGCTTCATGCGGGAACACGGCCCGTACGCCCCGGCCGCCTACCCGCAGGTCCACCACCTGACCTCGGGCCTGCGCAAGGCGGCGGCCGCCGCCGGGGACCCGCAGGGCATGGCCCTGTGGGCGGGGCAGGGCCACCGGCTGGCGCGGGCGCTGCCGGCCGGGGAGCTGATGGAGGTGCTGGCGGCCGAACTGGCCGAGGCGCAGAGCGCGTTGAAGGTGTTGCAGATGAGGAGAGCGTCATGACGGCCCCCGTGTTCGTGGTCGAAGAGGTCCCCGCGGGGCCCGAGTTCACCCTGGAGGGCCCCGAGGGCCGGCACGCGGTGTCGGTCAAGCGGCTGAACCCCGGCGAGGCGGTGGTCCTCACGGACGGCCGGGGCCACTGGGCCGAGGCCGTGGTGAAGGCGACCGAGGGCAAGGACCGGCTCGTCGTCGCCGTGTCCGGGGTCTTCGAGGAGCCGGCGCCCGCCGTCCGGATCACCGTCGTGCAGGCCCTGCCGAAGGGCGACCGGGGCGAGGTCGCGGTGGAGACCATGACCGAGACCGGCGTCGACGCGATCGTGCCCTGGCAGGCCTCGCGCTGCATCACCCAGTGGCGCGGCGAGCGGGGTGCCAAGTCCCTGGCCAAATGGCGCAACACGGCCCGGGAGGCCGGCAAGCAGTCCCGCCGGGTGAGCTTCCCGGAGGTGGCCGAGGCCCTCTCCACCAAGCAGGTGGCGGCGCTGCTCGCCGAGGCCGACCTGGCCGTGGTCCTGCACGAGGACCGCGACGCCCCCTCCGGAGCGCTGGCGACGGCCGAGCTGCCGTCGTCCGGATCCGTCGTCGTGGTCGTCGGACCCGAGGGCGGGGTCTCGCCGGAGGAACTCGCGGCCTTCGCGGAAGCCGGCGCCCTGCCGTACCGGCTGGGTCCCTCGGTACTGCGCACCTCCACCGCCGGCACCGCCGCGGTCGCGGTCCTGCTGGCCCGCACGGGGCGCTGGGGCTGAGCGGCCGGGCCGTAAGCCCCCGGCCGGGGCGGGGGCGGCGGCGGATACGATGCCGGGAACGATCACCTCCACGGAAGGCTCAGCAATGGCCGGGGAACCCCAGGCGGACTGCCTGTTCTGCAAGATCGTCGCGGGTGAGGTCCCCGCGACCGTCGTCCGGGAGACCGAGACGACCGTCGCCTTCCGGGACATCAGCCCGAAGGCGCCCACGCACGTGCTCGTCATCCCGAAGGTCCACTACCCCGACGCCGCCTCCCTCGCGGCCGCCGAGCCCGGTGTCGCCGCCGACGTGCTGAGCGAGGCGGGCCGGATCGCCGCGGACGAGAAGGTCGACGACCAGGGCTACCGGATCGTCTTCAACACCGGCGCCGGCGCCGGGCAGACCGTCTTCCACGCGCACGCGCACGTCCTCGGCGGCCGCGGCCTCCAATGGCCCCCCGGATAAGCCGTGTCCGCAAGAGAGTTCGTGGTGCTGGGCACCGCCAGCCAGGTTCCCACCCGCAGTCGCAACCACAACGGCTACCTGCTGCGCTGGGACGGCGAGGGCATCCTCTTCGACCCGGGCGAGGGCACCCAGCGCCAGATGCTGCGCGCCGGGGTCGCCGCGCACGACATCAACCGGATCTGTGTCACCCACTTCCACGGTGACCACAGCCTCGGCCTGGCCGGGGTGATCCAGCGGATCAACCTCGACCGGGTGCCGCACCCGGTCACCGCGCACTACCCGGCCTCGGGGCAGAAGTTCTTCGACCGGCTCCGGTACGCCACCGCCTACCGGGAGACCGTCCCGCTCCGGGAGGAACCGGTGGCCGCTGACGGGACGTTGGCGCGCGGGGCCGGGTACGCCCTGGAGGCGCGACTGCTCTCCCACCCCGTGGAGGCCTTCGGCTACCGACTCACCGAGCAGGACGGGCGCCGCATGGTGCCCGGTCTGCTCGCGGAACGCGGGATCAAGGGCCCGGACGTGGGCCGGCTGCTGCGCGAGGGCGAGTTGAACGGGGTCACCCTGGACGACGTCAGCGTGCACAGGCCCGGGCAGCGGTTCGCGTTCGTCATGGACACCCGGCTCTGCGAGGGCGTGTACGCGCTCGCGGAGGGCTGCGACCTGCTGGTGATCGAGTCGACCTTCCTCGACGAGGACGAGCGACTCGCCACCGACCACGGGCACCTGACCGCCGGTCAGGCGGCGCGGGTGGCGCGCGACGCGGGCGTGCGGCACCTGGTGCTGACGCACTTCTCGCAGCGCTACTCGGACCCGAGCGAGTTCGAGCGGCAGGCCCGTGCGGCCGGCTACGCGGGCGAACTGACGATCGCGGCCGACCTCGTACGGGTACCCGTACCGAAGCGGCGCTAGTGCGGTGACCGGGAGGGTTCACCGCCCTGGACCGAGACGTGCCGCCGGCGTGCCCCGGCCCCGGCCCCGGCCTCGGTACGGGCGCGGGCGCGCCGGGCCGCCGGGGAGAGCAGCAGCACCCGGCGGGGTGACCGGCGTACGGGGCGCACGGTGATCTCGGCGACCTCCAGCTCCGGTGCGCCGACCCGGGGCACCGCGCCCGTCGGGGCGCCCGCGCTCGCGGCCAGCACGGCCGCCGGCGCGCCGCCGCGGCGCCGGACCGAGCCCGGCACCAGCGGCCGGCCGCCCGCGTGCAGTGCGACGGCGGTCATCGGCCAGGCCACCGCCAGCAGCAGGGCGCCCAGGGCCAGACCCATGCCGGGGAAGCCGACGGCCTCGGCGAGCAGGCTGCCGGTGACGGGCCCGCAGGCCACCCCGAGGGAGGAGGCGGAGCCGGCCAGCACCGCCCAGCGGCCGCGCGGGTCCAGGGCGGCGGCGAGGCCGATGACGTAGGAGAGGACCACCGGGTAGAAGGCGTTCCAGACGATCTCCCCGGCCGCGAAGCCGGCCAGGTCCCGCGCGGAGGTGGCCCCCACCACGCAGCAGGCGATCACCGCGGTGCCCGCCCCGATCGGGACGGCCCGGCCCCACCGGGAGCCGAGGGCGGAGGCGGCCGTGACGCCGACCAGGCCGGCGCCCAGCGCCGCCGCGAAGACCATGCCGAGGGTGACCTCGGACAGCCCCGCCTGCTCGGAGCCGATCCGACCGCTGACCCCCCACAGGGAGTTCTGGGCCAGTGACCACAGCAGCAGGCCGCCCGCCAGGACCACGCCGGCGCGCGGGTAGGGAAGCCGCCCGGAGGCCCGTACGGCGGGGCCGTGCTCGGCCGGGCCGCCGAGGCGGGAGGTCGCGGGCCAGACCGCCGCGGCGACCAGCGCGATCGCGGCGAACGGCAGCCCGTGCCCGAGCAGGTCGCCGCCGAACCGGGGCAGCGTCAGGTAGAGCGCGCCCGCGGTCGCCGACACCGACAGCAGCCCGAGGGCGGAGGTGCGGTGCGGGTCGCGCGTCCCGGCGATCCCGGAGGCGGCCACGGCGGTCGCCGTCCCGGATCCGAAGCCGCCGACCACGGCGCCCACGACGACGAGGGGTAGGAGGGAGGTCGACGCCGCCGTGCCGTAGCCCGCGACGGCGAGGAGCAGTCCGAGCCGGGCCAGGACGCGGGGCCCGTGGTGGGGGATGCGGGACGCGAGGGTGAACCCGGCGCCGGCGGATCCGAGCAACAGGGACGAGCCGATCAGGCCGGCCTCGGCGGGACTCAGCGGCAGGTACGCGTCGAGCCGGCCGACCACGGTCGGGAGGAGGTAGGGCGCCGCGTATCCGGCTGTGAAAAGGGCCACCAGGGGCCGGCCGGCGGGGTGCGCGGACGAGGGCGCGGGGGAGGTGATCGACACGGGTGTTTCCGTTGCTGCGCAGCTGGAACGAGGGTTCCGGAGAGTGGGCGGTGCACCTGTTTATCAAGCGCCCGCCGGTCGACAGAAGAGCATCTCGGCGGTGATGTGCGTCACACTGGGGTTTGCATCGGCCGAACCGGGGCATGGGTGCCTGCTTTCCCCCTCAAGCCGACTTGCAGAAACGACTCTTCGACACTGTTACGCACCTACGATCCGCACACGCACGAAACGGGGAGCACACCGTGACCAGTCGGGACAGCCGCATCAGCCGAGCCATGAAACTGGACCCGCTCGGTCCGGTGCGGGATCCCCAAGAACCGGGCTGCGACGTCTTCCTGACGGGAACGGTCTTCCTCGACATCATCTTCACCGGACTGGACTCCGCCCCCGTCCGCGGCACGGAATCCTGGGCGCGCGGCATGGGATCCAGCCCCGGCGGCGTCGCCAACATGGCCGCCGCGCTCGCCCGGCTCGGCCTGCGGACCTCGCTCGCCGCGGCCTTCGGCGACGACCACTACGGCGAGTACTGCTGGGACGCGCTCGAACAGGGCGAGGGCATCGACCTGTCGATGTCCCACACCCTCCCCGGCTGGCACAGCCCCGTCACCGTCTCCATGGCGTACGAGGGCGAGCGCACGATGGTCTCCCACGGCCACGAGGCCCCGCCCCCGGCGGGCCCCGACCCCTTCCCGCTGTGCCCGCCGCGAGCCCGCGCGGCCGTGGCCTCACTGGCGCCGGGCCGGGGCGAGCCCTGGGTCGCCGAGGCGGCCCGGCAGGGATCGCTGGTCTTCGCCGACGTGGGCTGGGACGAGAGCGGGCGGTGGGACCTGGGGGCACTGGCCGACCTGGAGCACTGCGAGGCCTTCCTGCCGAACGCGGGCGAGGCGATGCGCTACACCCGGACCGACTGCCCGCGCGCGGCGGCCCGGGCCCTGGCCGAGAGGGTGCCGCTCGCGGTGGTGACCATGGGCGCGGAGGGCTCGTACGCGGTCGACGGGCGGACCGGGGAGACGGCGGAGGTCCCGGCGATCGTCGTGGACGCGCTGGACCCGACCGGCGCCGGTGACGTGTACGTGGCGGGGTTCGTGACGGGCACCCTCGCGGAGTGGCCGCTCGTGGACCGGCTGGCCTTCGCGGGGCTGACGGCCGCGCTGTCCGTCCAGGAGTTCGGCGGCTCCCTGTCGGCCCCCGGCTGGCCCGAGGTCGCGCACTGGTGGCAGACGGCCCCGGCCGAGCTGCGGGGCCGGTACGCCTTCCTGGAGGAGCTGGTCCCGTCCGGGACCACACCGGGACCGAGGCGCCGCGCGGTCCCCACGATCGGATTCCGGCACCCGGTCTAGATCCCGTCGGATTCCGGGGGGTCCGCGGCCGGCCGCCGGGCCCCGCCGGGGGCGGGCGGCGACAGGCCGGGGCGCGTGCGGGAAAACCTCTCGGGTAAGCGGCGGGGGAGTCGTACCCTTGGTAGTCCGGTGGTCGACGACCCGAGCGACCCCTCAGTGGGAGGTATGCGCAGGCCACAGTGCCGGCCCATGACTCAGACACCGACAGCCCCCACCCCCGCGCCGGGCCAGGCGCGCGCCCACTTCACCGTTCCGGCCACCCATCCCATGGTGACCGTGCTCGGATCGGGCGACGCCCTGTTGCGCGTGATCGAGAAGGCCTTCCCGAAGGCCGACATCCATGTTCGGGGCAATCAGGTCAGCGCGATCGGAGACGCGACGGAAGTCGCGTTGATCCAGCGCCTGTTCGACGAGATGATGCTGGTGCTCCGCACCGGGCAGTCGATGACGGAGGACGCAGTGGAACGCTCGATCGCCATGCTCAAGGCGAACGGCAACGGCGACGGCGACGGGGGGGACGAGACACCCGCCGAGGTGCTCACGCAGAACATCCTGTCCAGCCGCGGCCGGACCATCCGTCCCAAGACCCTCAACCAGAAGCGGTACGTCGACGCGATCGACAAGAACACGATCGTGTTCGGCATCGGTCCCGCGGGCACCGGCAAGACCTACCTGGCCATGGCCAAGGCGGTCCAGGCCCTGCAGTCGAAGCAGGTCAGCCGGATCATCCTGACCCGCCCCGCCGTCGAGGCGGGCGAACGGCTCGGCTTCCTTCCCGGCACGCTGTTCGACAAGATCGACCCGTACCTGCGCCCGCTCTACGACGCGCTGCACGACATGATCGACCCGGATTCGATCCCGCGCCTCATGGCCGCCGGGACCATCGAGGTGGCCCCCCTGGCCTACATGCGGGGCAGGACCCTGAACGAGGCGTTCGTGGTGCTCGACGAGGCGCAGAACACCACCACCGAGCAGATGAAGATGTTCCTGACCCGGCTCGGCTTCGACTCAAAGATCGTCGTCACCGGCGACGTGACGCAGGTCGACCTCCCGGGCGGGGCCAAGAGCGGTCTGCGTCAGGTGCAGGACATCCTGGAAGGGGTGCCGGACATCCACTTCTCGCGGCTCACGTCGGAGGATGTCGTCCGGCACAAGCTGGTCGGCCGTATCGTCGACGCGTACGAGAAGTACGACGACAGCCGGGACGCCACGCAGTCCCGGAACGGCTACCAGCGGAAGTAGAACCCAGCGCACCATGTCGATCGACGTCAACAACGAGTCCGGAATCGAGGTCGACGAGCAGGCGATCCTCGACATCGCCCGCTACGCGCTCGCCCGGATGAGGATCCACCCCCTGTCCGAGCTCTCCGTCATCGTCGTCGACGAGGCGGCGATGGAGCAGCTCCACATCCAGTGGATGGACCTGCCCGGACCCACCGACGTCATGTCCTTCCCGATGGACGAACTCCGTCCGCCGGCGAAGGACGACGAGGAGCCCCCGCAGGGGCTCCTCGGCGACATCGTCCTGTGTCCGGAGGTCGCCAAGCGGCAGGGCGAGGAAGCGCCGACGCGGCACTCCATGGACGAGGAGCTCGGGCTCCTGACGGTCCACGGGGTGCTGCACCTGCTCGGGTACGACCACGAGGAGCCGGACGAGAAGGCCGAGATGTTCGGCCTCCAGGCGGCCATCGTCGACGGCTGGCGCGGTGAGCGCGGCCTGACCGGTCCGTCACCCGCGCCCACCGTCTCGTGAACGCCGCCCAACTCATCACCGGCGCGGTCCTGCTGGTGGTGGTCGCCTGGTTCGCGGCGTGCGCCGAGTCCGGGATCGCCCGCATCTCCGCCTTCCGGGCCGAGCAGGCCGTACGGGAGGGGCGGCGCGGCAGCGCGAAGCTCCTCCAGGTCTCCGCCGACCCCACCCGCTACCTGAACGTCGCGCTGTTGGTGCGGGTGACCTGCGAGATGGCGGCGGGCGTGCTCGTCACGTACGTCTGCCTCGACGAGTTCGGCGACACCTGGACCGCGCTGCTGGTGGCCATCGGGGTGATGGTGTTGGTGTCGTTCGTCGCCGTGGGGGTGTCGCCGCGCACCATCGGCCGGCAGCACCCGCTGAACACGGCGACGGCGGCCTCGTACGTCCTCGTGCCCCTCGCGCGGATCATGGGGCCGATCCCGCAGCTCCTCATCCTCATCGGCAACGCGCTCACGCCCGGGAAGGGCTTCCGCAAGGGGCCGTTCGCCTCCGAGGCCGAGCTGCGGGCCATGGTGGACCTGGCGGAGAAGGAATCGCTGATCGAGGACGACGAGCGGCGGATGGTGCACCAGGTCTTCGAACTCGGGGACACCCTGGTGCGCGAGGTGATGGTGCCGCGCACGGACCTGGTCTGCATCGAGCGGTACAAGACGATCCGTCAGGCGACCACGCTGGCACTGCGGTCCGGTTTCTCGCGCATCCCGGTGACCGGGGAGAACGAGGACGACATCGTCGGGATCGTCTACCTCAAGGACCTCGTCCGCAAGACGCACATCAGCCGTGAGGCGGAGTCCGACCTGGTCTCGACGGCGATGCGGCCGGCGGTCTTCGTGCCGGACACCAAGAACGCCGGTGACCTGCTGCGCGAGATGCAGTCGGTGCGCAACCACGTGGCCGTCGTCATCGACGAGTACGGCGGCACGGCGGGCATCGTCACCATCGAGGACATCCTGGAGGAGATCGTCGGCGAGATCACCGACGAGTACGACCGCGAGCTGCCGCCCGTCGAGGACCTGGGCGAGGACCGCTACCGGGTCACGGCCCGGCTCGACATCACCGACCTCGGGGAGCTGTTCGGGGTCGAGGCCTTCGACGACGAGGACGTGGAGACGGTCGGCGGGCTGCTGGCCAAGGCGCTGGGCCGGGTGCCGATCGCCGGTGCCTCGGCGACCGTGGACCTGCCCGAACCGGACGGGCGGCCGCTGCGGCTGACGGCGGAGTCCCCGGCGGGGCGGCGGAACAAGATCGTGACGGTGCTGGTGGAGCCGGTGGTCGCGGCGGCCGGCGGGGCCGAGGAGGGCTCGGCCGCGGCGGCCGCCGAGGCCGAGGAGGGCTCGGAGTGACCCCGGAGCAACTGCGGGCGTTCTGCCTGGACTTCAACGGGGCGGTGGAGGAGTTCCCCTTCACGCCCGAGACCTCGGTGTTCAAGGTGCTGGGGAAGGTGTTCGCGCTGTCGGCGCTGGGCGCCTCGCCGTTGAAGATCAACCTCAAGTGCGATCCGGACCTCGCGGTGCGGCTGCGGGCGGACCACGAGGCGATCGTGCCGGGTTGGCACATGAACAAGCGGCACTGGAACACGGTGACGGTGGGCGGGCTGCCGGACTCGATGGTCCGGGAGCTGGTGGAGGACTCGTACGACCTCGTGGTCGCCGGGCTGCCGAAGGCGGAACGGCTGCGGCTCGACCGACCGTGACGTGCGGCGACCGGAGGCGTGCGGTGGGGTCGTCGCACAGCCCGCCGCGGCGCTCCCTATGCTTTCGTCCATGACGGACAGCACCGGGAACGCCGGGATCGACCCCGAGGACAGCAAGATCATCACGCTGGCGCGCAGCGCCCGCGCCCGCAACGGGGTGCCCGAGGGCGCGGCGGTGCGGGACGAGACGGGTCGCACGTACGTCGCCGGGACCGTGGACCTGGACTCCCTCAAGCTGAGCGCGCTCCAGACGGCCGTCGCCATGGCCGTGGCCAGCGGGGCGCGGTCCCTGGAGGCCGCGGCCGTGGTCAGTGCGGCCGACGCCCCGGCCGACGCCGACCGCGCCGCGGTCCGCGACCTCGGCGGCCCGGACACCCCGGTCCTCCTCGCGGCCCCGGACGGCACCCTCAGGTCCACCACCCCGGCCGGCTGACGGCCCGGGTTCCGGGCCCCGGGGCCGGCGGCGTCCGCCGCCGCGTCCTCGACGTCCGCCGCGCCGGGTCACTCCCGGTCGCCGGGGCGGATCGCTCAGGCCGTCGCCGCGGCGGGTCGGCGGCGGATGACCATCGCCATCAGCGCGGCCATCGCGCACAGGCCGCCCGAGGCGTACCAGACCAGGTCGTACGAGCCGAAGGCGTCGCGGGCCAGACCGCCCAGGAAGGCCACCACGGCCGCGCCCACCTGGTGCGAGGCCAGGACCCAGCCGAAGACGATCGCACCGTCCTCCCCGAACTGCTCGCGGCACAGTGCGATGGTCGGCGGGACGGTGGCGACCCAGTCCAGGCCGTAGAAGATGATGAAGAAGATCATCGGCGGATGGACGGACGGGGCCAGCAGCATCGGCAGGAACATCAGCGAGATCCCGCGCAGGGCGTAGTACACGGCCAGCAGGCGGCGCGCCTCGAAGCGGTCGGTGAACCAGCCCGAGGCGATCGTGCCGACGACGTCGAACACGCCGATGACCGCGAGCAGTCCGGCGGCGGCCGTCACCGGCATGCCGTGGTCGTGGGCCGCCGGCACGAAGTGGGTCCGCACCAGGCCGTTCGTGGAGGCGCCGCAGATCGCGAAGGTGCCGGCGAGCAGCCAGAAGGGGCCGGTGCGGGCCGCCTTGAACAGCACCGTCAGCGCCCGGCGGGCGGCTCCCGGAACCGGGGCGGGCTTCTCCGCGTAGGCGCCCCCGTACGGCGCGAGGCCCACGTCCGCCGGGTGGTCGTGCAGCAGCAGCCAGACGAACGGGACGACCACCAGCGCCGCGAGCGACACGGTGACCGCCGCCGGGCGCCATCCGTGGTGCTCGACCAGCCAGGACAGCAGCGGCAGGAAGATCAGCTGGCCGGACGCCCCGGCCGCGGTCAGGATGCCCGTGACGAGCCCGCGCCGGGCGGTGAACCAGCGGTTGGTGACCGTGGCCGCGAAGGCCAGCGCCATCGAACCGCTGCCCAGCCCCACCAGTACGCCCCAGAACAGGATCAGTTGCCAGGACTCGGTCATCCAGAGCGTGGCCACGGTGCCGCCGGATATGACCAGCAGGGCGACGGCGACCACCTTGCGGATGCCGAAGCGGTCCATCAGGGCCGCCGCGAAGGGCGCGGTGAGCCCGTACAGGGCGAGGTTGACCGAGACGGCGAGGCCGATCGTGCCGCGCGACCAGTCGAACTCCTCGTGCAGCGGCTCGATGAGCAGGCCGGGCAGGGAGGCGGAGGCGGCCGCGCCGATGATCGTCACGAAGGCGACGGCCGCGGCGAACCAGGCGCGGTGGACGCGCCCCGGCTTCCGCGGAGCCGCGGGGGCGGCGGCGGGCACGGGTGCGGGCGTGGGAGCGGGTGTGGAGGCTGTCTGCGTCACGCGGTCAGCTTCCGGCCCGCGGGCGGCCGTACGACAGTGGCCTGACCGACATGCTTCGATACGATCGGGCCATGGAGCCCCGCGCGCACCGTGTCGTCGTCCTCGCCCTCGCCGGGCTGCTGCCCTTCGAGCTGGGCATCCCGCACCGGATCTTCGGATACGCCAAGGACCCGGCGGGGCGGCCGTTCTACGAGACGCTCACCTGCGCGCTCAGCGCCGGACCGGTGGCCACGGACGCCGACTTCGCGGTCCACGTCGAGCACGGCCCGGAGCTGCTCGCCACCGCCGACACGGTGGTGGTGCCCGCCTCGTACGAACTGGGGCCGGTGTACAAGGAAGGGCGACTGACCGAGGCGCTCGCCGCGGCCCTCACCCACATCCGCCCCGGCACCCGGCTGGTCTCCATCTGCACGGGAGGCTACGTCCTCGCCGCGGGCGGCTACCTCGACGGCCGGCGGGCGACCACCCACTGGGCCTCCGCCGAGCACTTCCAGCGGCTCTTCCCGGCCGTGCGGGTCGATCCCGGCGTGCTCTACACCGACGACGGGGACGTGCTGACCTCCGCCGGAGTCGCCGCCGGCATCGACCTGTGCCTGCACATCGTGCGCCGCGACCACGGCGCGGCCGTGGCCAACGAGGTGGCGCGGCGGACCGTCGTACCGCCCCACCGGGACGGTGGACAGGCCCAGTTCATCGAACGCCCGTTTCCCGAGGAGCGGTCGGCCGGCACCACGGCGGCCCGCGCCTGGATGCTGGACCGGCTGCACGAGCCCATCCGGTTGAGCGACCTGGCCCGGCAGGAGTCCATGTCGGTACGGACGTTCACGCGCCGGTTCCGCGAGGAGTCCGGGGTCAGCCCGGGGGAGTGGATCGTCGGGCAGCGGGTGGAGCGTGCCCGGCGCCTGCTGGAGCGTACGGAACTGGCGATGGAGCTGGTGGCACGGGAGGCGGGCTTCGGGACGGCGCAGTCGCTGCGCAAGCACGTGCAGGCCGCGTTGGGGGTGAGTCCGACGGCGTACCGGCGCACGTTCCGGGCGGCGGGCGCCCCGGCCGCGGCGGACACCCTCCCATCCTCTGATGGGTCATCAGCTGTTGCCGGTTCCGTGCATTGACTTCTCCCGCCGTCCGCTCGTGAATGGCCCCCTGCCGGGGCGGCGCCGGCCGCCGCCGAGGGGGAGTCGCCGCCCCCGGGGCAGGTGCGGTTCCCCACGCACTGCCTCCCGCCCCAGAGGCCGGGCTGCCGCCCGCCGCCGGACCGGCGGCGGCCGCGGACAACGGCCAGGGGTCCGTGCTCCCCGCCGCCAACACCGTCGGACAGCGCCCCTGCTTCCACCTGGCCGCCGCGCCCGGCACGTCGCCCGGGACACCGTCACCGTCGCCAACCGCACCGACCGCCCCCGTCTCTTCCGGCTCTACGCCGCCGACGCCTACAACACCGCCCGCGACGGCGGGTTCGCGGTCCGCGGCCCCGACGAGCCACCGCCGCCCGGGTCGTGCTCGCGCGGGAGCGGGTGACCGTGCCGGCCCGGGGATCGGTCGACGTCGGGTTCGCGGTCACCGTCCCCGACCGGGCCGAGCCCGGCGACCACCCCGGCGCCGCCGTGGCCCTGGAGGACCGCCCCGCCGGCGCGGGCGCCGGCATCGACGTACGGCAGGCGGTCGCCGCCCGCCTCCACCTCCGGGTCACCGGACCGACGGCCCCCGCCCTGGCCGTCCGGGACGTCCGGGTCGGCGGGAGCGGCGGACGCGCCCAGGTCACGTACACGCTCCACAACCTCGGCAATGTCACCCTCCGACCCCGCGCCGTCCTCACCGTCTCCGGTGCCTTCGGTCGCACCCTGTCGCAGCGGACCCTCACCGGACTGCCGACCGAGCTGCTGCCGGGCCGGGAAGTGCGGCTGAGCAGCAGGTGGGACGGCCCGCCCGCGCTGGAGTGGACCCGGTTGACGATCCGGGCGCAGGCCCCGGGGGCCACCGCCGAGGGCGCCGTCGACCATGCCGCGCACCCCCTCCTGACCACCTTCCTGGCGGGCGCTTCGGCCGCCTCGGCGGTGGGCTGGTCGGCGCTGGGAGCCGCATCGGGGAGAATGGCCCGTATGAGCGATCGTTCCCCCGAGCCCACCGCCCCGCACCGCGCGGGCTTCGCATGCTTCGTCGGCCGCCCCAACGCGGGGAAGTCGACCCTGACCAACGCGCTCGTGGGCACCAAGGTCGCGATCACCTCCAACCGGCCGCAGACCACGCGCCACACGGTCCGCGGCATCGTGCACCGCCCGGACGCCCAGCTGGTGCTGGTCGACACCCCCGGCCTGCACAAGCCGCGCACCCTGCTCGGCGAGCGCCTCAACGACGTCGTCCGGTCCACCTGGTCCGAGGTCGACGTCATCGGCTTCTGCCTGCCGGCCGACCAGAAGCTCGGGCCCGGCGACAAGTTCATCGCGAAGGAACTCGCGGGGATCAAGAAGACCCCCAAGATCGCCATCGTGACGAAGACCGACCTGGTCGAGTCCAAGCAGCTCGCCGAACAGCTCCTGGCCATCCACCAGCTCGCCGCCGAGCTGGGCTTCGAGTGGGCCGAGATCGTCCCGGTCTCGGCCGTCGGCGACAGCCAGGTCCAGCTGCTGGCCGACCTGATCGCGCCGCTGCTGCCCGAGAGCCCGCCGCTGTACCCCGAGGGCGACCTCACCGACGAGCCCGAGATGGTGATGGTCGCGGAACTGATCCGCGAGGCCGCGCTGGAAGGCGTACGGGACGAGCTCCCGCACTCCATCGCCGTCGTGGTCGAGGAGATGATCCCCCGGGAGAACCGCCCGGCGGACCGCCCGCTGCTCGACATCCACGCGAACGTCTACATCGAGCGGCCCAGCCAGAAGGGCATCATCATCGGCCCGAAGGGCTCCCGCCTGAAGGAGGTCGGGATGAAGTCGCGCAAGCACATCGAGGCGTTGCTCGGCACCCCGGTCTTCCTCGACCTGCACGTGAAGGTCGCCAAGGACTGGCAGCGCGATCCCAAGCAGCTGCGCAAGCTCGGTTTCTGACCGGGCCCCGGTACGCACCCGCGCACCAGGGCTGCACGCACCCGCGCACCAGGGCGCACGCACTCACGCACCAAGGCTCACGCACTCACGCACCAAGGCTCACGCACCAGGCAGGCGGCGGACCTTCACCGCGTTGTCCAACCGGGTCCCGGGCCGGCCGTCAGGCCGGTTCTGGACCCGTTCGTGCTCCTCGGCCAGCAGGACCTCCCAGGCACCCTCCGGCAGCTCCAGTTCCGCGACGACCTCGGCGGGCGTCGGGAAGCGCACGCCCTCGACCGGCGGCTCCTGCCAGGGGGCCCAGCCCGCGTGGCCGACGATCAGCAGGATCCCGCCGGGCGCCACCGCCCCGGCCGCCCGGCGCAGGATCCGCTCGCGCGGGAACTCCCCGTACGAGTGCAGGAAGCAGGCGGAGACCAGGTCGTACTCGCCGGCCGGGAACGACTGCGCGAAGTCGTGCCGCTGCCACTCCACCCGGTCGCCGACGCCGGCGTCCACGGCGTGCGAGGCCGCTCGTTCCAGGGCCACCCCGGAGATGTCGGTGGCGGTCACCCGCCAGCCCCGTCGGGCCAGCCAGACGGCGTCGCCGCCCTCACCGCAACCGAGGTCCAGGGCCCGACCGGGGGCGAGGTCCCCCGCCTCGCGGACCAGGGCGGCATTGGCCTCGCCGCTCCAGACGCGGTCGTTCTCCCGGTAGCGGCCGTCCCAGAACTCCTCGCCCGTGACACCGGGCTCCGGGGTGGGCGGCTGGGCGTGGGTGTGCGCGTGGTCGGACACGGGGACCTCTGTCTCTGCGGGGAACGGGCACGGGCCAGGCTCCGGCGGTCCGGGTGCCTGTGCCGCCGATGCTCCGCCCGGCCACCCCGCATCGCCAAACACTCTTGCCGTTTCGGCAACCGCGCCCGCCGACCTGGCGGCCCGAGGGACTACTCGGCGGGCTCGACCGGCTCCGCGATGAGGGCCGTCGCCACGCGGCGGAAACCGATCCGGCCGTAGATCCGGGCCACGTCCTCGTCCCCCGCCGACAGGAACACCGTCCGGGCCCCGCCCGCCAGCGCCCGCTCCACCAGCGCCGCCGTCACGCCGAGGGCCAGGCCCTGCCGGCGCGCCGCGGGGAGGGTACCGACGGCGACGACCTCGGCGACGTCGCCGACCGGGATGTACTGGCCCGAGCAGAGCACCACGCCGTCCCGTACGGCCGCGGCCATGCCCGTGCCGCCCGAGGCGAGCTGATCCGACACCCTCGCGCGGCGCGGTTCCACCGAGGGATCCGTCAGGGCCGCCGCCAGTTCGCTCGGTCCGGCCTCGCCCGGCGCCGTGCCCGGGGCGGCGAACGCCAGCATCGGCACGGTCACCGCCGCCGCGAGCAGGGGGTCGTCCGCGCCGAGGATCCGTACGTCCGGATGCGCCGGGGTCGGCCGCACGGACTCCAGCACCATCAACGGGTGGGAGCTGACGCGCAGTCCCGCCGCCTCCACCGCGGCCCGCAACGAGGGGCTGTTTTCGGCCACCCATTCGAAGGCCTCGGGCACCTTCAGCTCCCGCTGGCGGGCGAGGACCCGCTCGACATCGGCCGCGGAGGCCTCGGGTCCGCCCAGCGCGGGCCGCGCGTAGTACGGCCATCCCGCGCCCTCCCGTACGAACAGGGTCAGCGGCCCGAAGTCCTCGGCCCGGGCTCCGCCCACGCGCGGGACCGTGTCGTAGTACCGCTCCAGGGCGGAAAGAATCTCTGTGGTCATCCGGCAATCCAAGCAAAGCGCCCGCGCGCGGGCCTCCGAATTACCGAGGGGTCCCCGCGGGCGCCCGAGGGGCCGCCTACGCGCCCTCCTTCAGCACGCGCGAGATCAGATCGCGTTGGGCGTCCGACAGGTACGGCTCCGCGCAGGACACGGTGCGCCCGTCCACCGTGATCCGGTAGGAGAACCCGTCCCGCACCCGGTCCGGGCCGTGTCCCGGCGGACCGGGCAGCAGGGCCTGTCGGGCCAGCAGCCCCCACTCGTCCTCGTCCGGCCGGCCCGAGGTGTCCACCTCGGCCCGGCGCTCGATGCCCGCGAAACCGCCCGTCCGCACCACCAGAATCCGCATGCCCGCCTTCATACCCCGGATCGGCCGCCTACCCCAGACCGACCGTCGACCACGCCTTCTGGAGCGCCTGGTGCTCGGGGCCGCCGTCCCCGTGCCGCGCGACGGCCGCCGCCGTCGACAGTCGGGCGAAGTCCGCGAACTGCGCGTCCGGGGCGAGCTCCCCGCCGGTGAGGGTGTCGTACCAGATCTGTCCGGCCCGCTCCCACGCCTTGCCGCCCAGCTCGGTCGCCACGATGTAGAAGGCGTGGTTCGGGATGCCGGAGTTGATGTGCACGCCGCCGTTGTCGCTGTGCGTGCTGACGTAGTCGTCCATGGACGCCGGCTGCGGGTCCTTGCCGAGCTCGTCGTCGTCGTACGCCGTGCCGGGCGCCTTCATCGAGCGCAGCGCGACCCCGCTGACCCGGGGTCCCAGCAGTCCCGCGCCGATCAGCCAGTCCGCCTGGTCCGCGGTCTGCTCCAGCGAGTACTGCTTGATCAGGGAGCCGAAGACGTCGGACATCGACTCGTTCAGGGCTCCCGACTGGCCCCGGTACTCCAGGTTGGCCGTGTACTGGGTGACGCCGTGGGTCAGCTCGTGGCCGATCACGTCCACCGGCACCGTGAAGTCGAGGAAGAGTTCCCCGTCCCCGTCGCCGAAGACCATCTGGCGGCCGTCCCAGAAGGCGTTGCTGTAGTCCTCGTCGTAGTGCACGGTCGCGTCCAGGGCCAGCCCCGCGTCGTCGATCGAGTGCCTGCCGAAGCCCTTGAGGAAGAGTTCGTACGTGGCCCCGAGCCCGGCGTACGCGCGGTTGACGGTGGCGTCCCTCGTCGGGGCGTCGCCCTCCCCGCGCACCTTCGTCCCGGGGAGCCGGGTGCGGTGCAGCGCGTCGTGGACGGTGCGGCGCGGCTCGTCGGACACGGGCGTGCCGAGCGTGGGGGCGACGCCCCGGACGGTGGTGACCCGGCGCCGGGTGCGCAGCAGGGAGTCGCGTTCGAGGGTGCGCTGCGCCGCGTCGGCGCGACGGGTGTCCTCGGATCGGGCGATCCGGTCGAGGAGGTGGGGCGGGACCACCGTGCAGAAGACGGGGTGCTCGGGGTGATGAGAGGCGTCCATGCTGGGCAATGTGGCAGTGCGTGATCTCGCTGTCACTAGCAGCGACCATGATTCATTCGGTTGTCTGAAAGCGCCCGCGCCACGTTGACGGATCGACCGGACCTGACGGCCGGGAAAGAGCTTTACCTCACAAACGGTGCAAACCGGACCACCCGGTCTTGCATACTGAAACAGGTCCTCGCATCACGGCGCGGCTCGGCTAGGCTCGACGCATCATGCGTTTCGGGCTGCTTCTCCTTAGCTGCCGCGGCGAGGGTCTGTAGTCGTAGGCCGGCCCCCTCCCCGCGGAGTTCGGTGTCGCGGTTTTGCGACCGCCCGTCGGCCGTCCCAGCGAACCACACGCGGACACGCGAGGAGCCCTACGCCATGAGCCAGCAGCCTTTTGTCGGTCGCCCCACGCCCATCACCAACGCGACCCACACCCAGCGCCCCTCCGGGATGCCGATCCACAAGTACGGCTTCTACGAGCAGGTCGAGATCCCGGACCGCACCTGGCCGAACGCCCGCGTCACCAAGGCCCCCCGCTGGCTGTCCACCGACCTGCGCGACGGCAACCAGTCGCTGATCGACCCGATGACCCCCGCCCGCAAGCGCGAGATGTTCGACCTGCTGGTGCGCATGGGCTACAAGGAGATCGAGGTCGGCTTCCCGTCCTCCGGCGAGACCGACTTCAACTTCGTGCGCTCCATCATCGAAGAGGGCGCGATCCCGGACGACGTCACCATCTCCGTACTGACCCAGGCCCGCGAGGACCTGATCGAACGGACCGTGGAGTCCCTGGTCGGCGCCCGGCGCGCGACCGTCCACCTGTACAACGCGACCGCCCCGACCTTCCGCCGGGTCGTCTTCCGCGGCTCCAAGGAGCAGATCAAGCAGATCGCCGTCGACGGCACCCGCCTGGTCATGGAGTACGCGGAGAAGCTGCTGGGCCCCGAGACCACCTTCGGCTACCAGTACAGCCCGGAGATCTTCACCGACACCGAGCTGGACTTCGCCCTGGAGGTCTGCGAGGCCGTCTGTGACGTCTGGCAGCCCGGCGAGGGCCGCGAGATCATCCTGAACCTGCCCGCCACCGTGGAGCGTTCGACGCCGTCCACGCACGCGGACCGCTTCGAGTGGATGGCCCGCAACCTGACCCGCCGCGAGCACGTCTGCATCTCCGTACACCCCCACAACGACCGCGGCACCGCCGTCGCCGCCGCCGAGCTGGCCCTGATGGCCGGCGCCGACCGCATCGAGGGCTGCCTGTTCGGGCAGGGCGAACGCACCGGCAACGTCGACCTGATCACGCTGGGCATGAACCTGTTCTCCCAGGGCATCGACCCGCAGATCGACTTCTCGCAGATCGACGAGATCCGTCGCACCAGCGAGTACTGCAACCAGATGGAGGTCCACCCGCGCCACCCCTACGCGGGCGACCTGGTCTACACCGCCTTCTCCGGCTCCCACCAGGACGCCATCAAGAAGGGCTTCGACGCGATGGAGGCCGACGCGGCCGCCGCCGGCAAGACGGTCGACGACATCGAGTGGGCGGTCCCGTACCTGCCCATCGACCCCAAGGACGTCGGCCGTTCCTACGAGGCGGTCATCCGCGTCAACTCGCAGTCCGGCAAGGGCGGCATCGCGTACGTCCTGAAGAACGACCACAAGCTGGACCTGCCGCGCCGCATGCAGATCGAGTTCTCCCGGATCATCCAGGCCAAGACCGACGCCGAGGGCGGCGAGGTCACGCCGAAGGCGATCTGGGACGTGTTCTCGGACGAGTACCTGCCGAACCCGCAGAACCCGTGGGGCCGCATCCAGCTGCGCTCCGGCTCGACGGCCACCGACAAGGACGGCACGGACACGCTGACCGTCGAGGCCGTCGTGGACGGCGTCGACGCCGTACTGACCGGCACCGGCAACGGTCCGATCTCGGCCTTCTTCGACGCCCTGGCCGGCATCGGCATCGACGCCCGCCTGCTGGACTACACCGAGCACACGATGAGCGAGGGCGCCTCCGCCGTGGCCGCCTCGTACATCGAGTGCGCGATCGACGGCCGCGTCCTGTGGGGCATCGGCACCGACGCCAACACCACCCGCGCCTCCCTGAAGGCGGTCATCTCCGCCGTCAACCGCGCGGGCCGCTGACCCTCCCCGGATCCAACCGTCCGGAACCCCGCCGCTCCACCCGGAGCGGCGGGGTTCCGCGCGTCACGGGTGAGCGGGACGTCAGCGGCGCGACGTCCGCGCCGCTCCGTCCGGATGGTGCGGGCGGCCCCGGCGTTGACGCGGATCCCGCCCGCCGCGCGAACCGGCACGAGCCGGCCCGGGGGGCCGACGCCCCCTGCCCCGCCAGGCCGAACGCCGTCCGGGCGGGCCGGAATCGGGCAGGCGGAGATCGGCCAAGTCCCGGATCCGGGGGATGTTGTCTTGTCACACGACTGACACATCCTCACCGATGTGGCTAACATCACGCCAACCCGGGCGATGGTGCCAGGGGGTCCCGCCCGTGCCCGAAGGGCCACGGGGGAGTTACGGAGGTGCGACGTGCTGCCAGCTCGGGATGGGGACGGCCGGAAGCTGACGGCCTGGGGCATCCGGACCACCTGGAGCACCGTGGGCGACGGGGAGTTCTTCTGCCCCGGCTGCGGGGGCGACCGCAACTACCGCCGCCGCACCGGCCACCGCAGGTTCACCGTCCTCGGAGTCCCGCTGTTGCCGCGCGGCGAGGCCGGGCCCGTCGTCGAATGTCAGGCCTGTCGGGAGCGCTACGACACCGACGTACTGGACCACCTGACCACCACCCGCTTCTCGTCGCTGCTCCGGGACGCGGTCCACACGGTGACCCTCGCCGTGCTCGCGGCGGGCGGAACCTCCTCCCAGAGCGCGCTGGAGGCCGCCGTGTCGGCCGTACGGTCCGCCGGGTTCCAGGACTGCACCGAGGAGCAGTTGGAGTCCCTGGTGGACGCCCTGACCGCCGACGAGGGCCGACTGGGGCTGTACGACGGCCCGGAGTGCCGCGGGGCCGCGCTGTCGATAGAGCTCCACGAGACCCTGGAACCGCTGGCCCCGCACCTGGCCGCCCCCGGCCGCGCCTCGCTGCTGCTCCAGGGCGCGCGGGTCGCCCTCGCCGACGGGCCGTACACCCCGGCCGAGCGCGAGGTGCTGGCCACCGTGGGCGCCGCGCTGCGGATGGACACGGACGAGGTGGCGCGGCTGCTGTCGGCGGTCCGGGCCCCGTAGGTCCGGGCCCGTGGCGTAGGTCCGGGCCCGTGGCTCCGGGCTCCTTGGGGTCCGCCCGCGCTCTCCGGTGCGGCCACGCGCGCCCGGACACCGTGCGCCCCGACCGTCCCGGCCGCCCCGATCGCATCCGAAACCGCGCGGCGCGTCCCTCCTCGACGTAACGATCCGGCCTCGCGGAGCCGGACCGGGGCGCCGCGCGGCGCGTGCGACGGGCTGGAACGAGCCACTCCGCGAGCAGGGCGCCTGGCCGCCCGATGGCTGGAACCATGCGCTCGGCTTTGCCGTGTCGAACGCCGGCGAAAGAGGATCCGCGCAGGTCACCGCCGCGTCCGCACCGCGAGCGCAGTACGGGTGCGGTACGGGCGGCGACCCGGGCGGCCCGCCGTACATACGCGTTCCCCCGGGGTTCCCGCCAGTGACGGAACCTCCAGATCGGCGATCCCTGAACATCAACACTTTGTAGAAGTCGACGATATCTGTGAGCGCCCCCACAGGCGTTCAATTCCGGTCACACGACGAGACGCCGCCGGTAACACAGCGGGGCTTCGATGCACGTGAATTCACTGACATCCCGGCGGACCAACGGGTTCGCGACCCACTCCGGCCAGGGATGACCAGATCTCCTCTCGTTACCTACCTATCGAAGGGCAAGGCAGAGATGGCACGTGTCGCCGCCCGGCTTTCCGCCAACGGAGAGCAGAGCTCGCACCCGGTCGACGAGGTGCTCCCCCTCCCCAAGCTGGCGCTGTACGGCTTCCAGCACGTACTCGCCTTCTACGCCGGTGCGGTGATCGTTCCGATCCTCGTCGGCAGCGCGCTCGGGCTGAGTCCCGAGCAACTGGTCTACCTGATCAACGCGGACCTCTTCACATGCGGCATCGCCTCGATCATCCAGGCCTGGGGCATAGGACGGATCGGTGCCCGACTGCCGATCGTCCAAGGCGTCACCTTCACCGCCGTCTCCCCGATGATCGCCATCGGACTGGGCGCCGGCGGCGGCACGGCCGCCCTGCTGGTGATCTACGGAGCCGTCATCACGGCCGGCGTCGCCACCTTCGCCTTCGCGTGGATGCCCGCACGCGTCTTCCGCGTCGTGATGCGGGTCTTCCCGCCGGTGGTGACCGGCACGGTGATCACCATCCTCGGCATCGTCCTGCTCCCGGTGGCGCTCAAGGACGTGGTCGGCGGCGCCCCGCTGGTCGGCGACGGCGGGGACCCGAAGCAACTGGCCTACGCGGCCGGCACCATGCTCTTCGTCCTCGTGATGATGCGCCTCGGCCGCCCCTTCGTCTCCAGCATCGCGGTCCTGCTCGGCCTGGTCGGCGGCACGCTCGTCGCCTTCGCCCTCGGTGACGCCAAGTTCGCGGCCGTCGGCCAATCCGACTGGATCGGCGTCACCACGCCCTTCCACTTCGGCGCCCCGAAGTTCGAGTGGCTCCCGATCCTCCTCATGCTGATCGTCATGCTGATCACCATGGTCGAGACGACCGGTGACACCTACGCGGTCGGCGAGATCGTCGGCAAGGACATCGACAGCGAGACGGTCGCCCGGGCGCTGCGGGCCGACGGCGCCGCCACCGCGATCGGCGGCCTGCTGAACTCCTTCCCGTACGTGGCCTTCGCCGAGAACGTCGGACTGGTCCGGGTCACCAAGGTCAAGAGCCGGTTCGTGGTGGTCGCGGCCGGCGTGATCATGATCATCCTGGGTCTGCTCCCCAAGGCCGCCGCGGTCGTCGCCGCGATCCCGCCCGGCGTCCTCGGCGGCGCCGCCACCGTGATGTTCGGCATGGTCGCCCTCGCCGGCATCCAGACCCTCGGCAAGGTCGACCTCAAGGAGGAGAAGAACGCCCTGATCGTCGGCGTCGCCCTCGCCTTCGCGCTCTTCCCGGCGACCGTCCCGGCCTTCTTCGACAAGCACATGAGCGTGGACCTCGCCTCGCTCCTCAACAGCGGTGTGACGCTCGGCGCCACGGCCGCGATCGTGATGAACCTGCTCTTCAACGGCCTGGGCAAGGGCGATCCGCACGCCGCCCCGCACACCGCTCCCGACGCCGCCCCGGAGATCGTGCTGCCCGCCCAGGCCGACGCGCCGGTCGCCCTGGCGGCCGCGACCGCGGCGGACGGGACGGGGAAGGCGAAGGCGGCGGATGCGCCCGACACGGCGGACGGGGCCGCGACGCCCGCCGGCTGATCCCCCCCGCGACGCCCGCCGGCTGATCCCCGAAGCCCGACGACCCTCCGCCCGGACCCCGGTCCGGGCGGAGGGCCGGGCCGTCCCCGGGAGGGTCCCCGTACAGGCGACAATGGAGCCATGAGTCTGTTCCGCGACGACGGCATCGTGCTGCGCACCCAGAAGCTGGGTGAGGCGGACCGCATCATCACGCTCCTCACCCGGGGCCACGGCCGGGTGCGGGCCGTCGCCCGCGGCGTACGGCGGACGAAGTCGAAGTTCGGCGCCGGGCTGGAACCTTTCTCCCACGCCGACGTGCAGTTCTTCGCCCGGGGCAGCGAGCTGATCGGCCGCGGCCTGCCGCTCTGCACCCAGACCGAAATCATCGCCCCGTACGGCAACGGCATCGTCACCGACTACGCCCGCTACACCGCCGGCACCGCGATGCTGGAGACCGCCGAACGCTTCGCCGAGAACGAGGGCGAACCGGCCGTACAGCAGTACCTGCTCCTCGTCGGCGGACTGCGCACGCTCTCGCGCGGCGAGCACGAACCCCACCTCATCCTCGACGCCTTCCTGCTGCGCTCCCTCGCCGTCAACGGCTACGCGCCCAGCTTCGAGGACTGCGCGAAATGCGGCATCCACGGCCCCAACCGGCACTTCTCCATCGCCGCGGGCGGGGTCATATGCGGAGACTGCCGCGTGCCCGGCAGCGTCGTACCCTCGTCTGAGGCCATCGCTCTGCTCAGCGCGCTGCTGACGGGCGACTGGGGCCACGCCGACGCCTGCGAGGCGCGTCACGTGCGGGAGGGCAGCGGGCTGGTCTCGGCCTATTTGCACTGGCATCTGGAACGCGGGCTACGCTCCCTGCGATACGTCGAGAAATAGGAGCTGGGCACATGGCACGACGCGGGATTCTGGGACGCTCTCGCCGGGAGTACAAGGTTCCCGAGCCGCACCCGTCCGGTGCGCGCCCGCCGAAGATCCCCGGCGAGTTGGTCCCGAACCACGTGGCCGTCGTCATGGACGGCAACGGCCGCTGGGCCAAGGAGCGCGGACTGCCGCGCACCGAGGGGCACAAGGTCGGCGAGGGCGTCGTGCTCGACGTGCTCAAGGGCTGCCTGGAGATGGGCGTCAAGAACCTCTCCCTGTACGCCTTCTCGACGGAGAACTGGAAGCGCTCGCCCGACGAGGTCCGCTTCCTCATGAACTTCAACCGCGACGTCATCCGCCGCCGCCGCGACGAGATGAACGAACTGGGCATCCGCATCCGCTGGGTCGGCCGCATGCCCAAGATGTGGAAGTCGGTCGTCCAGGAACTCCAGGTCGCCCAGGAACAGACCGTCGACAACGACGCGATGACCCTGTACTTCTGCGTCAACTACGGCGGCCGCGCGGAGATCGCGGACGCGGCGCAGGCCATCGCCCGTGACGTCGCGGCCGGCCGGCTGGACCCGTCGAAGGTCAACGAGAAGACCTTCGCGAAGTACATGTACTACCCGGACATGCCCGACGTGGACCTCTTCCTGCGCCCGAGCGGCGAGCAGCGCACCTCCAACTACCTGCTCTGGCAGAGCGCGTACGCCGAGATGGTGTTCCAGGACGTGCTGTGGCCGGACTTCGACCGCCGGAACCTGTGGGCGGCCTGCCTGGAGTACGCCCAGCGCGACCGCCGCTTCGGCGGCGCCGTCCCGAACCAGGGTGAGCCGGGCGCCTCCGCCTGACCAGGCCTTACCGGGGGGCGGCGCGGCGGTGGAGTTCCGGCACGGGGCCACGCGCCGCGACGTGCGCGAGACGCTGCGCGTACGGCCGTGCAAGACGCCGTGGGGTCGGGCGAAGGTGCTGTTCTGCCTCCCGGTCCCCTGGGCGACGTCGTGGCTTCCTCCCCGTACGGGCCCTTCCCTGTCGGTGCTCCTCGGGGCGAGCCCTGGTCCTGGGGCCGGCCGCGTGGCTGCACTTCATGTGGCGTTTGGCGCGCCGCCAGTACCTCTGGGCGTCGGAGCACCCGGAGTACCGCTGCGCGCTCGACGCGTCGGGCTCGCGCAATCACCGGCCCGACGGGACCTCGGCGGTGCTCGCTTGAGATCAGTACGTCGGCTGGACGGAGACCCGCGGGCTGTTCCTGTTCACGACCGGTGAGCTGGGGTGGCTCCCCGAAAGAGGCGCACCGACGGCCGACCTGGACCGCGCGCGGGACCTCATCGGGCGCAGGGTGCGGCGGCTGTGGCGTCTCGGCCGCGGCGGCTAACCGGCCGCGGCCGCGCAGTCGGCGCAGGTGCCGAAGATCTCCACGGTGTGGGCGACGTTCACGTAGCCGTGCTCGGCCGCGATGGACTCCGCCCACTTCTCCACGGCCGGGCCCTCCACCTCGACCGCCTTGCCGCACTTGCGGCAGACCAGGTGGTGGTGGTGATCGCCGGTGGAGCAGCGCCGGTAGACGGACTCGCCGTCGCTGGTGCGCAGCACGTCCACCTCGCCGGCGTCCGCGAGCGACTGGAGGGTGCGGTACACGGTGGTCAGGCCCACGGAGTCGCCGCGGTGCTTGAGCATGTCGTGGAGTTCCTGGGCGCTGCGGAACTCGTCCACCTCGTCCAGCGCCGACGCCACGGCGGCCCGCTGCCGGGTGGATCGTCCTCGTACCGGCGCGGTGTTCATCTCGCCAGGCGCAGTCGCCACCGGTTCCTCCTCGTATCGGCCTCGGCCCATTGTGCCAGGCGGCCGAGACTCCTAGACCTTCACATCGTCGCGCGTACACACCTCCTCGGCGCTCCGGGAGGCCCTGGCCCGGCGCCGGGCCAGGGGCGTGGACAGGGCCGTCATCACCATGAAGACGGCGATGGCGAGCAGCACGATCATCGCGCCGGAGGGTGCCTCGACGTAGTACGTGGCGGCCGTGCCGGTCAGGGCGACGGTGACACTGATCGCGATGGCCAGGCCCAGCGTCGTGGCGAAACCGCGGGTCACGCGCTGCGCGGCCGCGACCGGGATCACCATCATGGCGCTGACCAGGAGCAGGCCGACGATGCGCATCGCGACGGTGACGGTGACGGCGGCCGTGATCGCGATCAGCAGGTTCAGCGCGCGCACCGGCAGTCCGGTGACCCGGGCGAACTCCTCGTCCTGACAGACGGCGAACAGTTGCCGGCGCAGGCCGATCGTGACGGCGAGGACGAAGGCGGCCAGGATCACCATGGCGATGACGTCCTCGGACGCGACCGTGGTGATCGAGCCGAACATCGACCCGAGCAGCATGGTCGTGGACCCGCCGCCCAAGTTGATGATCATGACCCCGCCGGCCAGGCCGCCGTAGAAGAGCATCGCGAGCGCGACGTCGCCGCTGGTCCGGCCGCGGGAGCGGATCAGCTCCATGCCGATGGCGCCGACGACCGCGACCAGGGTGGCCATCCAGACGGGGCTGGTGTGGAGCACGAAGCCCAGCGCGACGCCGGTCATCGCGACGTGGCCGAGGCCGTCGCCCATGACGGCCTGGCGGCGCTGGACGAGGTAGGTGCCGATGGCGGGGGCGGTCAGGCCGACCAGGCCGGCCGCGATCAGCGCCCGCACCATGAAGGGGTAGGTCAGGAGGTCCATCAGCTCAGCAGTCCCGTCCGCAGGGGCTCGGCGTCGTGCGCCGCGTGGGGGTGTACGTGGTCGTGGCCGGGGAGGGCGTGCTGGCCGACGGCCTCCGGGGGCGGGCCGTCGTGCATGACGCAGCCGTCGCGCAGGACCACGGCCCGGTCGATCAGCGGTTCCAGCGGGCCCAGCTCGTGCAGGACGAGCAGGATGGTCGTCCCGGCCGCGACCTGGTGCCGCAGGGCGTTCGCGAGGACCTCCTGGTTGGCCAGGTCCACGCCGGCCATCGGCTCGTCCATGATCAGCAGTTCGGGTTCCACGGCGAGTGCCCGGGCTATGAGCACGCGCTGGTGCTGGCCGCCGGAGAGGGCGTTGATCGAGGCGTCGGCGTACGCGTCCATGTCGACCAGGGCCAGCGCCCGCTCGACGGCGGCCCGGTCGGCCTTGCGCAGCACCCCGAAGCGGGAGCGGGCGAGGCGGCCGGCGGAGACGATCTCCCGGACGGTGGCCGGAACGCCGGCGGCGGCCGTGGTGCGCTGCGGGACGTAGCCGATGCGGGACCACTGGCGGAAGCGCTTGAACGCGGTCCCGAAGAGGGACAGCTCGCCGTCGCTCAGCGGGACCTGACCGACCACGGCCCGGACGGCCGTGGATTTCCCGGAGCCGTTGGCGCCGAGCAGGGCGACGACCTCACCGCGTCGCACGGTGAGGTCGATCCCGCGCAGCACGGGGCGCGAGCCGAGCGAGGCCGTGGCCCCGCGCAGGGATATGACGGGCTGGTCCGCTGTCTGACCCGAGGTGGACTGCATGGCGCGCGCCTCCGTTGCTGCTGCTGTCATCACTTGGCTCCGAGGGCCTTCTGGAGGTTCTTCAGGTTCGACCGCATGACCTCGAAGTAGTCAGCGCCCTGGGACTTGTCGGTGATTCCCTCGAGCGGGTCGAGGACGTCGGTCTTGAGGCCGGTGTCCTTCGCGAGGGCCTTGGCGGTCTTGTCGCCCGCCGGCGTCTCGAAGAACACGGTGGTCACCTTGTCCTTGGCCGCGACGCCCTGGAGGTCCTTCATGCGGGCCGGGCTGGGCTCGGACTCGGGGTCGATGCCGGAGATGCCCTCCTGGTCGAGCCCGTACCGCTCGGCGAGGTAGCCGAAGGCCGCGTGGGTGGTGATGAAGGTCCTGGAGGCCGTGGTCTTCAGGCCGTCCTTGAACTCGGTGTCCAGTGAGCCCAGTTCGGTGACCAGGGCGGCGGTGTTCTTCTCGTAGTCCGCGGCGTGCTCGGGGTCGGCCTTCTCCAGGGCCGCGCCGACGCCCTTGGCGATCTCCGCGTACTTGGTGGGGTCGAGCCAGACGTGCGGGTCCTCGCCGGCCCCACCGTGGTCGTGGTCGTGCTCCCCGCCCTCGCCCTCGGTCGCGTGGTCGTGGTCGTCGTGCCCGGAGGCGGCGTGGGCCTCCAGCCTGGTGAGGGTGCCGGCGTCGACGACGTTCTTCACGCCGGACTGGGCGACGGCCTTGTCCACGGCGGGTTGCAGCGTCTTCAGGTAGAGGATCACGTCGGATTCGCCGAGCCGGCCGGTCTGCTTGGGCGTGATCTCCAGATCGTGGGGTTCGACACCCGGCTTGGTCAGGGTGGTGACCGCCACGTTGTCCTTGCCGATCCGCTCGGCGAGGAACTGCAGGGGGTAGAACGACGCCGTCACGGCGAGCTTGCCGTCCGTGTTTCCTCCGGCGGCACTGGCTCCGGAGCAGGCGGTGAGGGCCGTCGCGCCGAGGGCGACGGCGCCGGCGAGGGCTGCGGCGGGTATGAGGCGTCGTACGTTCATGACATCCATTTTCATCAAAGATGGAAACGATTGTCAAAAACCCTGGTGGGGGGAGCCCGGGAGGGTCACCGGCGGCCCGTGGAAGGGCATCCCGATTTGAAAGGGGGGGTGCGGGCGCCGGTAACCTAAAGGCTTCGCCGTTCGTCCTCGTAATGAAGAGAGCACCGTGGCCGCCGACAAGATCGAAACCATCGTCAGCCTGAGCAAGCGCCGTGGCTTCGTTTTCCCGTGCAGTGAGATCTACGGCGGCTCCAAGGCCGCCTGGGACTACGGCCCGCTCGGTGTCGAGCTGAAGGAGAACATCAAGCGCCAGTGGTGGAAGGCCATGGTCACCGGGCGTGAGGACATCGTCGGTATCGACTCCTCCGTGATTCTGGCCCCCGAGGTGTGGGTGGCCTCCGGCCACGTCGCCACCTTCTCGGACCCGCTGACCGAGTGCACCTCCTGTCACAAGCGTCACCGCGCGGACCACCTGGAGGAGGCGTACGAGGCCAAGCACGGCCGCGTGCCCGCCAACGGTCTTGCCGACATCAACTGCCCCAACTGCGGCGTGAAGGGCCAGTTCACCGAGCCCAAGCAGTTCTCGGGCATGCTGGAGACCCACCTGGGCCCGACCCAGGACACCGGCTCCAAGGCGTACCTGCGCCCGGAGACCGCCCAGGGCATCTTCACCAACTTCGCCCAGGTGCAGACGACTTCGCGCAAGAAGCCTCCCTTCGGCATCGCGCAGATGGGCAAGTCCTTCCGCAACGAGATCACGCCCGGCAACTTCATCTTCCGCACGCGCGAGTTCGAGCAGATGGAGATGGAGTTCTTCGTCAAGCCGGGCGAGGACGAGCAGTGGCAGGAGTACTGGATGCAGGAGCGGTGGAACTGGTACCGCGACCTCGGCATCCGCGAGGAGAACATCCGCTGGTACGACCACCCGAAGGAGAAGCTGTCCCACTACTCGAAGCGCACCGCCGACATCGAGTACCGCTTCAACTTCGGTGGCAATGAGTTCTCCGAGCTCGAAGGCGTGGCCAACCGCACCGACTTCGACCTCAAGGCCCACTCCGCCGCCTCCGGTCAGGACCTGACGTACTTCGACCAGGAAGCCGGCGAGCGCTACACCCCGTACGTCATCGAGCCGGCGGCCGGTGTCAACCGCGCCATGCTCGCCTTCATGCTGGACGCGTTCAACGAGGACGAGGCCCCGAACGCCAAGGGCGTCATGGAGAAGCGCACCGTGATGCGCTTCGACCCGCGCCTGGCCCCGATCAAGGTCGCCGTCCTGCCGCTGTCCCGCAACCCGCAGCTGTCGCCGAAGGCCAAGGGCCTCGCCGCCGACCTGCGCAAGAACTGGAACATCGAGTTCGACGATGCGGGCGCCATCGGCCGCCGCTACCGTCGCCAGGACGAGATCGGCACGCCGTTCTGCGTCACCGTCGACTTCGACACCCTGGACGACAACGCGGTGACCGTGCGCGAGCGCGACACCATGAAGCAGGAGCGCGTTTCCCTGGACCAGATCCAGAGCTACCTCGGCAGCCGTCTGCTCGGCTGCTAGTCGGGGCCGCCGGCCGGGGGCTGCCAGTCGGCCGGCTTCCGGTCGGCCGGCTTCCGGTCGGCGGCTTCGCCGTCATGGCCCGGTGTCATGGCTTTGCCCGAAACGCCGGTGGCCCGGTGCGCGTCGCGCACCGGGCCACCGGCGTTCTCCGTCCCCCGGGGCGGCCCTCAGGCCTGCGCGGCCCCGGCGTGCCGCTCGGCGGCGGCCGCCTCGGCGGCACGTCGTTCGCCCTCCGCCTGCGAACGCTTGCCGTAAAGGGCGGTCCAGACACCCAGCAGGCCGAGCACCGTGTAGATCATGACCGGGCTGAGGACCACCATCGTGTCGGTGTCCAGCGCGTAGGTCAGGGCGATGCGGACCCCGGCCTCGATCAGGTAGGCCACGCCCCACACCGTGGTCATCACGATCATGGTTCGGCGGAAACCCTCGTACTGCCACAGGCCGTTCCACCACGCCGTGCTCTCGGGAGTGCCGTCCGTGGCGAACTTGCGGCCGAAGTAGAACATCAACGGCCTCGGTGCGAGCAGGGTGACGAGGCAGAGCATCCCGAACAGTCCGGTCACCCCCGAGTCCTTGATCAACAGGGCCCGGGCCGAGTGCGCGCCGATCAGCGAGACGACCGCCGTGATCACCAGGAAGACCAGGGTGACGATCGCGAACTCGTCGACCTTGCGACGCCAGGCCAGGTGGATGGCGCTGTCGAGGACGGGCCACGCGCTGCTGATCAGCAGCGCGTCGAACTCCCTCCAGCCGTGCTCGTGCAACTGGTTGTAGGTGATGATCGGCGCGACCACGTTGAGCCCGATGGTCAGAATCCAGCCGAGCGCCGCGGCGCCGCCCGACCGCGCGGGTGGCGCGGGACGGGTGCCCTGAGGTTCCGGAGCGGACATGCTTCCCCCTGAGAAGTGCCTGACGGGTGTCTCGGGGGAACGTAGGGCAGGTCCGCGGTCGGTGACAGGGTTCTCCGGCCCAAATGATCACCAAGTCGAACGGAGCCGCCTGCTCCGAATCGTCGCCGGCCGCATCGGGAGCGGCCCGGAGATCCAGGGCGCGGGGATCCGGGGCGGGGACCCGGCCCGGGGGGAACGGGGGCGGGGGGACGGGGGCGGGGCGTCGGGTCGGGCGGGGATCGGGTCAGGCGCGCCGGCCCCGGATGCCGGGCAGGCGCGCCCGCCCCGGATGCCGGGCAGGCGTGTCGGCCTTGGAGGGGTCAGGCGCGCAGGCCTCGGATGACGAGCGAGGTGACCGCCTCGAACTCCGGGAGGATGGTCGGCGAGAGCCAGTCGGCGGCGTACTGCGGGTCGTGGAACCGGCCCGTGGCGTCGAAGACGGCCCGCGCCGCGGCCGGTACGTCGGGCGCGGCCAGTGTCCCGGCCTCGACCCCGTCGGCGATGATCCGGACCAACTGGTCGATCAGCTCGCTCAGATGCCGGTCCACCACGCCGCTGTTCTCGGCGAGCAGCACGGTGTACGTCGCGAACAGCTCCGGGTCGGCGCCCGCCTTCTTGCGCTTGGCCTCGAAGAGGGCCTCCAGCCATGCCTCCAGCCTGGACGGGGCCGTCTCGGCGGGGGCCGAGGCGATCTCCTCCAGCATCACCACGCTCTTGGCGAGCCAGCGGTCCGTGACGGCCTCGCGCAGCGCCGCCTTCGACGGGAAGTGGCGGTACACGCTGCCGTGGCTGACGCCCAGGGCGCGCGCCACGTCCACCACGGTCGCCTTCGTGGGGCCGAAGCGCCGCAACACGTCCTCGGTGGTTTCGAGAATGCGCTCGGGAGTCAGGGGTTCGGCAGCAGCGGGGGGCATGAGTACGACCGTACAGCCGGCTCAGTGTTCACTGTCGAGGTGGGCCATCTGGGCCTGCGGGTATCGATCGCCGGCCGCCGCCCCGGCCGGGACCGCCTCCTCGATGGCGGTCAGGTCCTGCGCGGTCAGCCTCACGTCGAGGGCGCCCAGTGCCTCGTCGAGGCGGTCCCGACGGCGGGCGCCGACCAGCGGGACGATGTCCTCCCCGCGGGCGAGCACCCAGGCGATGGCGATCTGGGCGACACTCACGCCCTTGCCGTCGGCGACCTTGCGCAGGGCGTCCACCAGGTCGAGGTTCCGATCGAGGTTGTCGCCCTGGAAGCGGGGGCTCATCCCGCGGAAGTCGCCGGGGGCGAGCGCCCGGTCGCGGCCGAAGTGGCCGCTGATCAGGCCCCGGGAGAGCACCCCGTACGCGGTGACGCCGATGCCCAGCTCGCGGGCGGTCGGCAGGATCTCCTCCTCGATGCCGCGCGAGATCAGCGAGTACTCGATCTGGAGGTCGGAGATCGGCGCCACGGCGGCGGCCCGGCGCAGGGTCTCCGCGCCGACCTCCGAAAGCCCGATGTGCCGGACGTGCCCGGCCTGGACGGCCTCGGCGATGGCGCCGACCGTCTCCTCGATCGGGACGTCCGGGTCCACCCGGGCGATCCGGTAGACGTCGATGTGGTCCCGGCCGAGCCGCTGGAGGGAGTAGGCCAGGAAATTCCGGACGGCGTCGGGCCGGCCGTCATACCCGGAGAAGCCGCCCTCGACCGTCCGCAGGGCGCCGAACTTCACGCTCGTCAGCGCCTGCTCGCGGGCTGCCGCGGGTGCGGTGCGCAGGGCTTCGTTGATCAGCAGTTCGTTGTGGCCCATGCCGTAGAAGTCACCGGTGTCGAGCAGGGTGACGCCCGCGTCCAGGGCGGCGTGGATGGTGGCGATCGACTCGCTCCGGTCGGCCTCGCCGTACAGGGCGGACATGCCCATGCAGCCCAGCCCCAGCGGGAAGACGGAGGGACCGGTGGTGCCGAGGCGCCGGGGGGTGCGAGGTGTGTAGGGAGCGTTCTGGTGAGTGGTCATGGAAAAAGAATGGCATGACGAGTGACAGATTTCAATATCTGTCACTCGTCAGCGTGAAGGGATGCCTGATCGACCTGATCGATGTCGGATCCCGCCCCGGGCGGGGGCGGATGGTCAGGAGGCCAGGCGCAATGCCAGTGCCGCTGCCGAGAGCAGGGTGAGCACGGCGGCCGGGGCGAAATCGAAGTCCTTGACGCGCAGGTGGCTCACGACCGCGCCCATGAAGTACAGGGTCACGCCGATGGCCGCGGCCACGCCGAGCGGCGCCACCCAGATGCCCGCGACCAGGCCCACCGCGCCGGCGGCCTTCAGCGCGGCCAGGACCGGCAGCAGGGAATCCGGTACGGCCACCTTCCGCATGTTCGCGAGGATCGTCTCGTTGCGCAGGTGGGTGAGGGTGGCCGACGCGGCGAGGACGAGGGCGAGCAGGCCGGCGACGGCGACGTAGGCAGTGAACATGATGCGCTCCAACGGTCGATTGGGTAGAACCATTGAATAGCATCAATGATCTGATGATCGCAATCATTTTGAAAGCGCTACGATATGGGCATGACGGCAGCACAGGACGCCCCGAACCCGCCACAGCGGCTGGGCCTGCTCCTCGCCTGGCACGGATCGGTCACCCAGACCCGCATGAGGAAGGCGCTCAGCGCGGCCGGGCTCACCCCCCGGCACGCCATGACGCTGATGCACCTGGAGACCGGCCCCATCGGCCAACGGGCGTTGGCGGCCCGGCTGGAGGTGGATCCGAGCGTGCTCGTGGGGATCCTCAACGACCTGGAGGGCGACGGCCTGGTCGAACGCCGCCGCGACCCGGCCGACCGCCGCCGCCACAACGTGGCCATCACGGCCGCCGGCTCGGTCGCCCTCGGCGAGACGAACGCGGCCCTCGACGCCGTCGAGCTGGGACTGTTCTCCGGCCTCTCCGAGGCCGACCAAGACGCCCTGCGCGCACTCCTGGCCCGGATCGACTCCCACGCCGACGACTTCGAGTGCGGGGAGTAGGCCGACCGGGGCAGCCCCTCTCGGATCGTGCCGGGCCGGCGGTGACCGGCCACCGCGGTGACGTACCGGGCCGGCGGTGACCGCAACGGCGGGCCTCACGCGTACCTGAGACCGCCCCGGAACCGCGGGCCGCACGCGTACCCGGGGCCGCACCGGATGCGCGGGCCGCACCGGCACGGTCCGGCGGGACCGCCTACGAGACCCGCGAGTCGACGTCGCGGTTGGGGGCCTCCAGGGCGCTCGCCGTGCGCAGGGCCGTCGCGCGGGCCCAGGCGCCGGTGGTCAGCAGGCCGACCGCGAGGACCGAGACACCGCAGAGCGTGATGATCCACCAGGCGGGCCGGGTCGCCTCCGCGAAACCCGCGCCGCCGGACGTGCCGGCCGCGAGGACGGCGCCGATCACGGCGACGCCCAGGGTGGCCCCGGTCTGCCGGCTGGTGGAGGCCACCGCCGCCGCCACCCCCGCCTGGGCGCGCGGCATCCCGGACACGGCCGTGTTGGTGATCGGTACGTTGACCATGCCGAAGCCGAGCCCGAAGAGCACGTAGCCGGCGAACATCAGCGGGGTCGAGGTCTCGGCCGAGAACACCGCGAAGAGCAGCCCGCTGGCCGCCATCGTCACGCCGGCGATCACCAGCGGCAGCCGCGGCCCGGAGCGGGCGAGGAGCCGCCCGGACACGGGCGCGCAGAGGAAGGCCATCGCGGCCATCGGCAGCATGTACAACCCGGCGCCGAGGGCGTCGAGCTCGCGCACGTCCTGGAGGTAGAGCGTGTTCAGGAAGAGGAACCCGGACATCGCGGCGAAGGCGCTCACCGCGATCACCGTCGCTCCGCTGAAGGGGGCGCTGCGGAAGAACCGCGGGTCGATCAGCGGTTCGTCCCGACGGCTCTCGTGCAACAGCAGCCACACCAGGGTGACGACGGCGGTCAGCGCGCATCCGATGACCAGCGGCGAGGTCAAGCCGGCGGACGGGGCCTCGATGATCCCGTACGTCACCGAGCCCAGCAGCGCCATGACGAGCAGCTGGCCCACCGGGTCCGGGCGGCGCGCGTGTGCGGCCCGGGACTCGGGGACGTAGCGCAGGGTCAGGACGAGGGCGAGCAGCCCGATCGGCAGGTTGATCCAGAAGATGGAGCGCCAGCCGACCGAGTCGACGAGCAGCCCGCCGATCAGCGGGCCGGCGGCCATCGAGATGCCGACGACGGCCCCCCAGACGCCGATGGCGCGGGCGCGTTCCTTCGGGTCGGTGAAGGTGTTGGTGATGATCGACATGGCGACGGGGTTGAGCATCGAGCCGCCCACGGCCTGGAGCATGCGGAAGACGACGAGCCATTCCAGGCTCGGTGCGAGCGAGCACAGCAGGGAACCGGCGGTGAACAGCACCAGCCCCAGGGCGAAGATCCTGCGGCGCCCGAGCCGGTCGCCGGTGGATCCCGCCAGCATCAGCAGCGAGGCCAGCACGAGGGTGTACGCGTCGATCGTCCACTGCATCCCGGCCACCGAGGCGTCCAGATCGTGCCGGATGGAGGGCAGGGCGACGTTGAGGACGGTGGTGTCGAGACTGACGATGAGCAGGCTCATGCAGCAGATCGCCAGGACGAGAGTGCGCCGCCCGGGGCTCAAGTCACGCATGTTGCCGATAGTACGACTAACTAACGACATGCGTGATGCGACAATGGGCGGATGACCACGCTTCCTCCGCCTCTCGCGATCGGCCCGCACACCGTGCAGCCCCCGGTGGTGCTCGCGCCGATGGCCGGCATCACCAATGCCCCGTTCCGTACCCTCTGCCGCGAGTTCTCGGGCGGCAAGGGGCTGTTCGTGAGCGAGATGATCACGACCCGCGCCCTGGTCGAGCGCAACGACAAGACCATGCAACTGATCCACTTCGACGAGACCGAGAAACCTCGCTCGATTCAGCTGTACGGGGTGGACCCCGTCACGGTCGGCAAGGCCGTCCGGATGATCGTCGAAGAGGACCGGGCCGACCACATCGACCTCAACTTCGGCTGTCCCGTCCCCAAGGTCACCCGCAAGGGTGGCGGCTCCGCCCTCCCGTACAAGCGCAACCTGCTGCGCGCGATCCTGCGCGAGGCCGTCGCGGGCGCCGGGGACCTGCCCGTCACCATGAAGATGCGCAAGGGCATCAACGACGACCACCTCACCTACCTCGACGCCGGTCGGATCGCCGTCGAGGAGGGCGTGACCGCCATCGCCCTGCACGGGCGCACCACCGCCCAGCACTACGGCGGCACCGCCGACTGGGACGCCATCGCGCGGCTCAAGGAGCACGTGCCGGAGATCCCGGTCCTAGGCAACGGGGACATCTGGTGCGCCGAGGACGCGCTGCGCATGGTGCGCGAGACCGGCTGCGACGGGGTGGTCGTCGGACGCGGCTGCCTGGGGCGGCCGTGGCTGTTCAACGACCTGGTGGCGGCCTTCGAGGGGCGCCCCGAGGACTTCCACAAGCCGACGCTGCGCGAGGTCGCGGCGACGATGCACCGGCATGCCCGGCTGCTGGGGGAGTGGATCGGCGACGAGGCGCGCGGGGTGATCGACTTCCGTAAGCACGTGGCCTGGTACCTCAAGGGCTTCGCCGTGGGCTCCGAGATGCGGGGCAAGCTCGCGGTCGCGTCCTCCCTGGCCGAGTTGGACGCTCATCTGAGCGAGCTCGATCTGGATCAAGGCTGGCCCGAGAGCGCCGACGGTCCGCGCGGCCGGACGTCCGGAAACAACCGGGTTGTCCTGCCCGAGGGCTGGTTGAACGATCCTTACGACTGCGCCGGCGTCGGCGAGGAAGCCGAGCTGGACACCTCAGGAGGCTGACAAATCGCCCTCCGTGCCGCGTGATATACGCCACGCATGGGACAGGTTTCGCTCAGATGAGCACAGAAGTCACGGATAAGACTTTCAAAGGGTGGCACTGGGTGCCACCCTTTGTGCGTTCAACTCTTGAACGCAAATGTATCGATGATCGCTCATCCGAGCGTGATCAGGCCTCAATCGACCCCTCTCCCTTCGGGATCCGAACGCTCTTCGTACTTTCACATTACTCATCGGTTACTTTCGAATGGCTGGCGCACGGGTGGTTACGGCCGTATGACGACCAAGTGGACGTACCCATAAGCCTTCGATCTGGGTATGTTCCTGGCCGTCAGGGCAGCCACCGAGTCCTCGAGGAGTCGAGACCCGTGTCGGAAAACAAAGATCAGAAGCTCGTCTACGACTTCACCGAGGGCAACCGGGACCTCAAGGACCTTCTCGGCGGCAAGGGAGCCAACCTCGCCGAGATGACCAACCTGGGTCTGCCGGTCCCCCCCGGCTTCACCATCACCACCGAGGCCTGCAAGGTCTACCTCGACAGCGGCGAGGCCCCGGCCGAGCTGCGCGACGAGGTCAGCGCGCACCTCGCCGCCCTCGAGGCGAAGATGGGCAAGAAGCTCGGTCAGTCGGACGACCCGCTGCTGGTCTCCGTGCGCTCCGGCGCGAAGTTCTCGATGCCCGGCATGATGGACACCGTCCTGAACATCGGGCTCTCCGACGACTCCGTGACCGGCCTCGCCGCCCAGTCCGGCGACGAGCGCTTCGCGTGGGACTCCTACCGCCGCCTCATCCAGATGTTCGGCAAGACCGTCCTGGGCGTCGAGGGCGAGCTGTTCGAGGACGCCCTGGAGGCCGCCAAGGCCGCCAAGAAGGTCACCGTCGACACCGACCTCGACGCCGCCGACCTGAAGAAGCTCGTCAAGCAGTTCAAGAAGATCGTCGCGAGCCAGGCCGGCCGTGAGTTCCCGCAGGACCCCCGCGAGCAGATGGACCTCGCCGTCGAGGCGGTCTTCGACTCCTGGAACACCGACCGCGCCAAGCTCTACCGCCGCCAGGAGCGCATCCCCGGCGACCTGGGCACCGCGGTCAACATCTGCTCCATGGTCTTCGGCAACCTGGGCCCCGACTCCGGCACCGGCGTCGCCTTCACCCGCGACCCGGCCAGCGGCCACCAGGGCGTCTACGGCGACTACCTGCAGAACGCCCAGGGCGAGGACGTGGTCGCGGGCATCCGCAACACCGTCCCGCTGGCGGACCTGGAGGGCATCGACAAGGCCTCCTACGACCAGCTCATGACGATCATGGAGACGCTGGAGACCCACTACAAGGATCTCTGCGACATCGAGTTCACCATCGAGCGCGGCCAGCTGTGGATGCTCCAGACCCGCGTAGGCAAGCGCACCGCCGGCGCCGCCTTCCGCATCGCCACCCAGCTCGTGGACCAGGGCCTGATCGACGAGGCCGAGGCGCTCCAGCGCGTCACCGGTCACCAGCTCGCGCAGCTGATGTTCCCGCGCTTCGACGAGGACGCCAAGACCACCCTGCTGGGCCGCGGCATCGCCGCCTCCCCGGGCGCGGCCGTCGGCAAGGCCGTCTTCGACTCGTACACGGCCGTCAAGTGGTCCCGCTCGGGCGAGAAGGTCATCCTGATCCGCCGCGAGACCAACCCGGACGACCTGGACGGCATGATCGCCTCCGAGGGCATCCTGACCTCGCGCGGCGGCAAGACCTCGCACGCCGCCGTCGTCGCCCGCGGCATGGGCAAGACCTGTGTCTGCGGCGCCGAGGAGCTCGACGTCGACACCAAGCGCCGCCGGATGACGGTCGGCGACACGGTCATCGAAGAGGGCGACGTCGTCTCCATCGACGGCTCCACGGGCAAGGTCTACCTCGGTGAGGTACCCGTCGTACCGTCCCCGGTCGTCGAGTACTTCGAGGGCCGCATGCACGCCGGCGCCGACGACGCCGACGAGCTGGTCGCCGCCGTGCACCGGATCATGGCGTACGCGGACCGCGTGCGCCGCCTGCGGGTGCGCGCCAACGCCGACAACGCCGAGGACGCGCTGCGCGCCCGCCGCTTCGGAGCCCAGGGCATCGGCCTGTGCCGCACCGAGCACATGTTCCTCGGCGAACGCCGTGAACTGGTGGAGCGACTCATCCTCGCGGACACCGACGGAGAGCGCGAAGAGGCACTCAGTGCCCTGCTGCCGCTTCAGAAGAAGGACTTCGTCGAGCTGTTCGAGGCGATGGACGGCCTGCCCGTCACGGTCCGCCTCCTGGACCCGCCGCTGCACGAGTTCCTGCCCGACATCACCGAGCTGTCGGTCCGCGTCGCCCTCGCCGAGTCCCGCAAGGACGCCAACGAGAACGACCTGCGCCTGCTCCAGGCCGTGCACAAGCTGCACGAGCAGAACCCGATGCTGGGTCTGCGCGGCGTCCGCCTCGGCCTGGTCATCCCCGGCCTGTTCAAGATGCAGGTCCGGGCGATCGCCGAGGCCGCCGCCGAACGCAAGAACGCCAAGGGCGACCCGCGCGCCGAGATCATGGTCCCGCTCGTGGGCACCGTCCAGGAGCTGGAGATCGTCCGCGACGAGGCCGACCAGGTCATCGCCGAGGTCGAGGCCGCCACCGGCACCCGCCTCAAGCTGAGCATCGGCACCATGATCGAGCTGCCGCGCGCCGCGCTGACCGCCGGTCAGATCGCCGAGGCCGCGCAGTTCTTCTCCTTCGGCACGAACGACCTGACCCAGACGGTGTGGGGCTTCTCCCGCGACGACGTCGAGGCCAGCTTCTTCACCGCGTACCTGGAGAAGGGCATCTTCGGGGTCTCGCCCTTCGAGACCATCGACAAGGACGGCGTGGGCGCGCTGGTCCGCAGCGCCGTCGAGGCCGGCCGGGCCACCCGCCCCGACCTCAAGCTCGGCGTCTGCGGCGAGCACGGCGGCGACCCCGAGTCGGTGCACTTCTTCCACGAGGTCGGCCTCGACTACGTCTCCTGCTCGCCGTTCCGGATCCCGGTGGCGCGCCTGGAAGCGGGCCGCGCAGCCGCCGAGTCCAAGGGCTCGGACAGCCGCTGAGCCCTCCCTGAGCCGGGTTCCGCAACGGCTCGGTCGGGCACGAACCCTTCCGAGTCGAACCGGTTCCCAAGACCGCGCCCGTCCCCGGGATTCCTGACCACCGGGGCCGGGCGCGGCCTGCTTTCGCACGAGGAATATTCACCGGGCCTTTACGGCACCAGGCGGTGGACGGATCCCCACCCGTCCACCGCCTGCCGCCTATCCGCCGGACACGTCGGCGCTTCCCGGTGCGACCGACCGCCAGGCCCCGCAAAGCCCCCCACGGCCTTCACGGAGCGTTTCGGTCGCACTGGAGTGTGCCCGGCGGAGTACAGGATTTCGGTTGTCACGCCCCCGCCGAAAGGGGTTTCAACTGTGGCCGAAAGGGCGTGGTGACCACGTGTGACGGCATGCATACTCATGAGGCGGGGGGATTGCGGTTGCACAGGTGGGGGTTCGGTGCTTCGTATCCATTTCACGGGAGTGGACCTCGCACGCGTACGGATGGCAGCACGTCCCGATGCGTTGTGGGAAACGATTCTCAGTTTTCACCGTTTAAGGGACCGGCGTGATGCCCGGCTGTTCGGTGAATGGCGTACGGAAACCCGGAGCCGGTTGAATGGTGAAACAAGGCTCCTCGGTGCGCTGATACCGGGGCGCGGTTATTTCCCGGATTTCCTGACTCCGGTAGAGGGTCAGTACGGGTGGGACGTGGGGCTCGACGCGCTGCGCGGGATCCGACCCGAACGCATGCGGCGGGAGCTGGCGTTGCTGGGCACGGGAGCCGGTCTCGGGGCGGCCTTCGGCATGCCCTCGGGGGTGAGCGACGGCGCCGACACGCTGGTTCCGCGACGCCTGCGGGAGTTCATGGACGGCGGGACCAAACACCTGCCGAGGCTCCTGGCGGAACTCCGCGGATACCACCGGGCGGCCGTCGAGCCGTACTGGACGCACATCCAGGCGCAGATCGAGGCCGAGCGGGCCGCCCGCGGCCGCGACCTGTTGGACGGCGGCGCGGACGAACTGCTGGCCTCGCTGCCGCCGACGCTGCGCTGGCGCGCCCCGGTCCTGGAGTGCGACTACCCGGTGGACCGGGACGTGCGGCTGCGGGGGCGGGGGCTGCTGCTCCAGCCCTCCTTCTTCTGCCGGCGCACGGCGGTGACCCTGCAGGACCCGGAGCTGCCGCCGGTGCTGGTCTACCCGGCGGCGGCCCAACTCGCCTCGACGACACCCGGGGGCGAGGTCACCCGGCCGGTCGAGGAGCACCGCCAGCGCACGCTCGGCAAGCTGGTGGGGCACACCCGCTCGGTGGTGCTGCGGGCCATCGGCGACGGCGCCACCACCAGCGAACTGGCCCGCCGGGCCGGGGTCTCCCTGGCCTCGGCGAGCCAGCACGCCTGTGTGATGCGCGAGGCGGGCCTGGTCACCACTCTGCGGCGCGGCAACGCGGTGCTGCACACGGTGACCCCGTTGGGCGCGGCCCTGCTCAAGGGCGGGGCCGTGGCGTCCTGAGGCCTGGCGCGTCGTGGCGCCGGGTGCGTCCTGAGGTCCGGTGCGTCGCGGGGTCCGGCGCGGCCTGTGGCCCCCGGGTGCGGCCGTACCGGCCGGGTCCGCGCCCGGCCGGCCGCCGCGAGGCCCGGGCCCTACACGCGGAAGGGGCCCGAGACCTCGTATGTGATGCCGCCGGAGGAGCTGCCGCTCGTCCCGCGCTGACTGCTGAAGTACAGGCGGTTGCCCGCGGGGGAGAAGGCGGGGCCGGTGATCTCGGAGGACGACTGGCCGGTGATCCGCAGGAAGGGGGCCACCACGTCGTCCGGGGTGATCACGCAGATCTCCATGGAGCCACCGTCCTCGGCGACGTAGAGGTCCCCGTACGAGGAGCCGGTGACGTTGTCCACGCCGGTCAGCGGGGCCGCTCCGCCGGGGACCAGCGAGTCGTCGTAGGTCAACTCGTAGGTTCCCGAGGCCAGGTTCAGCTGCCAGACCCGGTTGTCTCCCTTGGTGGTGAACCAGACCGTGTCGTTGGCGTAGTGGCAGCCCTCGCCGCCGTTGAACTTCTTGGCCCCGGAGACCTGGCTGCGGGTGACGGTCGGGGAACCGTCCGGGTCGGGGACGGTGGCCCAGGTGAAGGAGCCGGAGGTGGCGCTGCCGGCCTTGAGGACCTGGAGGGTGCCGGAGGACAGGTCGCCCCAGGTGGTGGGGACGAAGCGGTAGAAGCAGCCGTTCGTCTCGTCCTCGGTCAGGTAGACCACCTTGCGGACGGGATCGGCGGCGGCCGCCTCGTGCTTGAAGCGGCCCATCGCGGGCCGCTGGACGGACGCGTCGACCCCGTACGGGTCGGTCTCGTACACGTGGCCGCGGTCGACCTCCTCACAGGACAGCCAGGTGTTCCAGGGGGTCTTGCCGCCGGCGCAGTTCTGCCGGGTGCCGGAAAGGATCCGGTAGGCGCCGGTGACGGTGCCGGAGGAGTCGAACCGCACGGCGCTCGCGCCGCCGCTCGGGTTGATCTCCGAGTTCGACACGTAGATCCAGCCCGTGCCGTCGGTGAAGCAGGCGCCGCCGTCGGGAGCCTGGTGCCAGGTGTACGAGGTGCCGCCGACGGCCTGCCCGGAACGGGCGACGACGCGACTCGTGAAGCCGGCGGGCAGCATGATGCCGTTGGCGTCGGCCGCGCCGAGCGCCCCGTACGGACCGGCACCGGGCTGGGCGGGGGCGGCGTAGGCGGCTCCGTGCGTCAGCGTGCCGGCGAAGGCGGCGGCCGAGGTGCCGATGACGGCGCCGCGCAGGAAGGTACGACGTTCCACGGGTCACTCCTGAGGGAGGGGGCCTCGTCGTCCGGGTGGGCGGCGAGGTCGCACGCGTCGAGGAACCTAGAGGCGTCGAGTTGACGTGACGTCAATTCCTCATGACGCGCGAGCGACCTGTGCGAGGTCAATCCCCCGGCGGCGACTTCGGGAGTTCGGGGACGCCGTCGGACGCGGTCCGCTCGCGCGGGCACCGCGCGCGACGGCCCGACCCGCGCCCGTGCGTCCCGCGCCCGCCCGACCCGCGCCCGTGCGTCCCGTGCGTCCCATGCATCCCGTGCATCCCGTGCGAGATCCTCGGAAACTTCTTCGCCGGGACCGATGAGTTTCGCCGGCGCCCGCGGTCCAACCCTCGAACACCACGCACACCGCACCAGCCTCCGCGAGAGAAGAGAGACCGAGATGTCCTCCACCATGATCTTCGTCAACCTGCCGGTCAAGGACCTCGACGCCAGCAAGGCCTTCTGGGGCAAGCTCGGCTACTCCTTCAACGCCCAGTTCACCGACGAGAACTGCGCCTCGATGGTCATCAGCGACACGATCGTCGCGATGCTCCTCACCGAGGCCCGCTTCAAGGACTTCACCCACAAGGCCGTCACCGACACCGCCACCAACACCGAGGTGCTGCTGTGTCTGAGCGCCGAGAGCCGCGCCGCGGTCGACGAGCTGGTCGACGGAGCCCTCGGCGCGGGCGCCACCGAGCCGCGCCCCGCCCAGGACCACGGCGTCATGTACGGCCGCGCCTTCGAGGACCTCGACGGCCACACCTGGGAGATCATGTGGATGGACCCGGCGATGATCCAGGGCTGAACCTCAGACGGAGGCCGCGGCGGTCCGCACCGGGTAGGTCCGGACCGCCACCTCCTCGTCGTCCAGGCAGCGCCCCGACTCCAGGTCGAAACGCTGCTTGAGCAGGGGCGACGCCACGAACGGCCGGCCCTGCGCACACCCCACCAGCCCCCGGGACAACACGTGCGCGCCGGTGAAGGGGTCCTGGTTGCCGATGGCGTACGGGCGTCCCGCGCGGTCGAGGAACACCGCGGCCTGACTCCCGTCGGGCAGCAGCGCCGCGACCCCGCGCCCCGGCACCAGCGAGGACAGTTCGCACACGGCGAGCCAGCGCTCGTCCAGCCTCAGTTCCACGGTCATCGGGTGCCTCCCACGGGCTCCAGGGTCAAGATCGCCAGGTCGGGCTTGACCTGGTCGCGTTCGGGTACGAACCGCACCGTCGGGTCGGGAGCGCCGGGCGCGTTGACGAAGGACACGAACCGACCCAGCCGCTCCGGATCCCGAAGGGTCTCGGCCCACTCGTCGCGGTAGTGCGCCACGTGGTCGGCCATCAGCGCCTCCAGTTCCGCGCACAGCCCGAGCGAGTCGTACACGATCACGTCCCGCAGGTGGTCGAGACCGCCCTCCAGCCGCTCCAGCCAGGTGGACGTGCGCTCCAGCCGGTCGGCCGTGCGGATGTAGAACATCAGGAACCGGTCGATGAGCCGGACCAGTTCGGCGTCGGACAGGTCCTGGGCCAGCAGGTCGGCGTGGCGCGGGGTGGCCCCGCCGTTGCCGCCGACGTAGAGGTTCCAGCCACTCGCTGTGGCGATGACCCCGAAGTCCTTGCTCTGCGCCTCCGCGCACTCGCGGGCGCAGCCGGACACCGCCGACTTCAGCTTGTGCGGGGCCCGCAGGCCCCGGTAGCGCAACTCCAGGTCGATGGCCATCCGGACGCTGTCCTGCACCCCGTAGCGGCACCAGGTCTGCCCGACGCAGGACTTCACCGTCCGCAGGGCCTTGCCGTAGGCGTGCCCCGACTCGAAACCCGCGTCGACCAGCCGCGCCCAGATCCGCGGGAGCTGGTCCACGCTCGCCCCGAAGAGGTCGATGCGCTGCCCGCCGGTGATCTTCGTGTAGAGACCGAAGTCGCGGGCCACCTCGCCGATCACGATCAGCTTGTCGGGGGTGATCTCCCCGCCGGGGATGCGCGGGACGACCGAGTACGAGCCGTTGCGCTGCAGGTTCGCCAGGAAGTGGTCATTGGTGTCCTGGAGGGCGGCCTGCTCCCCGTCCAGGACGTAGCCGCTCGCGCCGAGCAGCGGGGCCAGGGAGGCGATGATCGACCCGACGGTCGGCTTGCAGACCTCGCAGCCGTCGCCGCCCCGGGCGTCCTCGCGGCCGTGGGCGTCCAGGATCTCCCGGTACGAGGTCAGCCGGCGGGTGCGGACGATCTCGTACAACTCGGCCCGGGTGAAGGGGAAACAGCCGCACAGGCCCTTGTCGGCGGCGGCCGGCAGCAGCTGTCCGATGACCTTGAGGCAACTTCCGCAGCCGGTGCCCGCCTTGGTGCACTTCTTGACCTCGGGGAGGTCGGCGCAGTCGGCGATGGTCTTCTTCGTGACGTTGTGGCAGGAGCAGATCACCGCCCCGTCCGGGAGCGCCGACGGGCCGAGCGCGACGGGCGCGCCGACCCCCGCGGGCAGCACCAATTGCTCCGGGGTGACGGGCGGCACGCTGCCGGTGAGCGGGCGCAGCAGCCCGTAGGAGTCCGCGTCCCCGACCAGGACCCCGCCGAGCAGCACCCCGTCGGGGGCGACGACCAGCTTCTTGTAGACGCCGGACCGGGCGTCGGAGTAGACGACGTCGAGGCAGCCCGGGGTGGTGCCGTGCGCGTCGCCGAAGGAGGCCACGTCCACACCGAGCAGCTTCAGCTTGGTGGACAGGTCGGCGCCGGTGAACTCCCTCGCCCGCCCCAGCAGGTCGTCGGCGGCCGTCTCCGCCATCTCGTAGCCGGGCGCGACCAGCCCGTAGACCCGGCCGTCGCAGGCCAGCGCGCACTCGCCGATGGCGTAGACGCGCGGGTCGGAGGTACGGCAGCGGGCGTCGACGCCGATCCCGCCGCGCTCCCCGACGGCCAGCCCGCTGTCACGGGCCAGTTGGTCGCGGGGACGCACCCCGGCGGAGAAGACCACGAGTTCGGTGTCCACGGTGGATCCGTCGGAGAGCCTCATGCCGGTGACCGAGCCGTCCTCGCCGGTGAGCACCTCCTGGGTGCCGACGCCGGTGTGCACCGTCAGCCCCATGTTCTCGATGGTGCGCAGCAGCGCCCCGCCGCCGCCGTCGTCGACCTGCACGGGCATCAGGCGCGGGGCGAACTCGACGACGCGGGTGACCAGCCCCAGCCCCTGCAGGGCGCCCGCCGCCTCCAGCCCGAGGAGCCCCCCGCCGACGACCGCGCCCGCGGTACGGGTCTTCGCGTACTCCTCGATGGCCAGCAGGTCCTCGATGGTGCGGTACACGAAGCAGCCGGGGGCGTCGTGGCCGGGGACGGGCGGCACGAAGGGGAAGCTGCCGGTGGCCAGGACGAGCACGTCGTACGGGAACACCCGCCCGGAGCGGGAGACGACGGTGCGGGCTTCCCGGTCGATGCGCTCGGCCGGGTCCCCGAGGTGCAGGTCGATCCCGTGCTCGGCCATGAACCCGTCCGGGACCATCGACAGGTCCTCGGGGGTGCTGCCGGAGAAGTACGAGGTCAGGTGGACCCGGTCGTAGGCGGGTCGGGGCTCCTCGCACAGCACGGTGACCCGGTGCGTGGCCGTGGCCCCGCGCTCGGCGAGGGCCTCCAGGTAGCGCTGGCCGACCATGCCGTGGCCGATGAGGACGATGGCGGGGGTGGGCGTGGGCGTGGCTGCGGCCATGATCAGGAGCCTCCGTCGTCGGTGGGCAGCTCGGTGAGCAGGGGGGACGGGCCGCTGCGGATCACCGCCGTGCACTGCCGCTTCGCTGTCATGGCACGAGCGTGCGCGGCCGCTGTTTCCCCGCCGCATCGCCGCTGTTACCCGGACGGAACGCGCACCTCAGCGCCGGGGGCGAGGGTCGGTGAGGCGTTCCTCGACGCCGCCGGCTCCCGACCGGGCGCCGAGTCGGCAAAGCTCAACCTTTGCGCAAGTTTCCGGCGATCGATGGTTCGTGCACCCATCCGTTGCCTAGGGTCGGGCCGTGCCTGACATATCCACGACCATGATCGTCGTCCTCTGCGTGGCCGCCGCCGCGGCCGGCTGGATCGACGCGGTGGTGGGCGGCGGCGGCCTGCTGCTCCTGCCCGCCCTGCTGCTCGGCCTGCCGAACGCCCACCCCGCCACCGTCCTCGGGACGAACAAGGCGGTGGCCATCGTCGGCACGGCGGGAGCCGCCGTGACGTACGTCCGCAAGGCGCCGGTGAACGTGAAGGTGGCCGTCCGCATCGGGCTCGCCGCGCTCGTCGGGTCGATGGGCGGCGCCGCGCTGGCCGGCGGCATCAGCAAGGACGCGCTGCGGCCCCTGATCATGGGCGTGCTGGTCGTGGTCGCGGGCGTGGTCATCTTCAAGCCGGGCTTCGGCGCCGCCCCCTCCACGGCGCCCGTGAGCCGACGCCGCGTGCTGCTGGCCATCGGCCTGGCGGGCCTCGGCATCGGCTTCTACGACGGCCTCATCGGCCCCGGCACCGGAACCTTCCTCGTGCTGGCCCTGACCGCGCTGCTCCACCTCGACCTGGTGACCGCCTCGGCCACCGCCAAGATCGTCAACTGCTGCACGAACGCGGGGGCGCTGGCGATGTTCGCGTACCAGGGAATGGTGCTGTGGCAGCTCGCCGCCCTGATGGCGGTCTTCAACCTGGTGGGCGGCATGATCGGGGCCCGGATGGCCCTCAGCAAGGGCAGCGGATTCGTCCGTGCCGTGCTGCTGACGGTGGTCGGGGCGCTGGTGGTGAAGCTCGGCATCGAGCAGTGGGGCTGAGCGGCCGCCCGGCCCGCGGAGCGGACGCCCCGGCCCCCTCAGCGCCCCGCCCGCAGAGCGCCCCGGGGCGGTGGGCGACCGCCGGCCCGGGCCGCACTCCCGGCCCGGGCCACACACCGTGTCCGGCCGCCCCGGCCGACCCGGGCCGCCCCGGGCCGTCCCGGCGACCCGCGCGGGATCGTGCGCCACCCGCGTGGTGTCGGCCCGCGGGCTCAGGCGAGGGCGGCGACCATCAGGGCGAACGCGGCGATGATGACGGCGACGCGGACGTAGTGGTAGCGGTCCCAGCGGTTCATCTGCTCCTTCCAGTCGGCGGGCCGGTTCTCGGCGGTCCACGTCTTGCCCCGGTTGTTGATCGGGACGAGCAGCAGGAGCGACATGACCACGCTGAGGATCAGCAGCGCGCCGGCGGTGACGAGGAGTCCGGCGCCGTCGTGGTTCCGTGCGGCGAAGGCCCAGATCGCGACGAGGACGAGCGAGCCGATGTACCAGACCGGCATGACGGCGCCGAGCATCCGGCCGCCGTGGCTCCGCCCGCGTTGGTTGCTGTCGTCGGGGAGGGCGTTGAGGATCGGGTTGATGACGAAGGCGACGGAGAACTCCACTCCCACCATCAGACCGACGATCACGGTGGTGACGATCTCAAGTGCGTCGAGCATGACTACCTTTCCTGGGACCTAGCGTTGCTAGATGATGAGGCAAAGCTAATACTGGCGCCGCTTGATTGTCTAGCGATGCTAGGATCGAATCATGTCGGTACAGGAACGCAAGGAGCGCGAACGAGCGGTCCGCGAGCGCCTCATCGTGGCGACGGCCCGCGAACTCGCCGAGCAGCAGGGCTGGGACGCGGTCACCACCCGCCGGCTCGCCGAGCGCATCGAGTACAGCCAGCCCGTCCTCTACAGCCACTTCCGCGGCAAGCGCGAGATCATCGGGGCCGTCGCCCTGGAGGGCGCCGCCGAGATGGCCGCGGCGCTGCGGGCCGCGGCCTCCGCCGCGGCCGGTCGGCGCGCCCGGGTCGCCGCCCTCGCCCGCGCCTACCTCGGCTTCGCCGAGCGCAATCCGGCGGTCTACGACGCGATGTTCCAACTCGACGGCGGCCTGGCGTTCGCCGACGAGAAGACCCCGGAGCCTCTGAAGGACGCCTTCGCCGCCCTGCTGGAGACCCTCGGCGAGGTCGCCGGGGAAGGCGTCCACCCGGGGCTGTTCACCGAGGTGTTCTGGGCGGCCCTGCACGGGCTGGCGACCCTGACCCGGGCGGGACGGCTCCCCGTGGAGGACGCCGAACGGAGAGCCGAGCTGCTGGTGGACCGGCTCGCCGTGCTCTGACGCGCCGTGGGGCGAGCAACCCCGCTACGCGCCCTAACGGGTTCCCGTCAGGTGCGCGAAGACGACCACGTTGCCCCGGTAGCCGGTGCGGGGGGAGAAGCCGCCGCCGCAGGTGATCACCCGGAGTTCGGCGCGCGGCGAAGGACCGTACACGCGGGCGTCGGGGAAGTCCTCGGCGGCGTGGACCTCCACGGCGTGGACGCTGAACACGGCTGTTTGTCCGTCCGCGCGCGCCACCTCGATCGCGGCTCCGCGGTGCAGCGCGCCCAGGTGGTAGAAGACGGCCGGACCCGTGGTGTGGTCGACGTGTCCGGCGACGACGGCCGTGCCGACGGCGCCCGGGGTGACGCCCTCCCGATACCACCCCGCGAGGTTGCGCCGGGCGGGCGGCGGCACTTGGAGGCTGCCGTCGCGCTCCAGGCCCAGCCCGGTCAGCGGGGAGTCCACGCGGATGGCGGGGATCCGGATCCGGGTGGGCGGGGAGCCCGGGAGCGGATCGATGCCGCCGGGGTACGAGGCCTGGGCGCTCAGCGTGTTCAGGGCCTCGGCGGGGGAGGGCAGCGGGGGTCCCACGGTCTCGGCGGAGCCGCTGGAGACGAGCCAGACGCCGACGCAGGCGGCCAGGGCGAGGAGCCCGCCGCGGCCGGCGGCGCGGGAGGTGTCCATGTCTGCCCCCTTGCGCTCGGCGCGGTGATCCCGCGCGCGGGGCGGCTGTGGCTGACGCGCGGCGATCCTGTGGCTGAGCCGTCGCCCGGCCCCGCGAACGGGGGGACCTCGCGGGGCGGGCGACGGTATGCGGTACCGGTCGGACCGCGGCCGAAGCCGCGGCGGGCCTCCGTCAGCTCTGCGTGCCGCTCGCCCGGCGACGCAGGAGCCAGGTACCGCACACGGCGGCCGCGGCCAGGACGGCCGCTCCCGCCGTGATCTTGGCGGGGTTGGCGGTGGTGGTCGTCCCACCACCCACCCCGGTGTTGACGTGACCCTGGGGGCCGCGTTCGGTGACGACCAGATCGCCGCTGGCGAACTTGCCGTTGGCACAGGTCACACCGATGTCGTAGGTGCCGGGCCGGTGGTGGCGGGAGACCTGGAACTGCCCCACGACGACCTCCTTGTGAGTGCCCGGGACCAGCTTGAAGCGGCCGCCGCCGACGGTGGTGGCGTCACCGTCGGCGGTACTGCCGGGACCGCACGCGTCGGTGTTCACGGTGACGGTGGCCCCGGCGGCGGCGGACTTGGGCCACACCTCCAGCGGGGCGAAGTCGCCCGCGACGAAGCCGGGCATGCCGAGGTCCGCGGCGGCGACCGCTCCGGCGACCGGGCCGGTGAAGGCGACGGCGGTCAGCGCGGTGGCGGTGAGCACGTGTGCGGTGCGTCGGCGCATGGGGACTCCTCGGGACGCGGGGTCGTGATCCCGAGGTAACCCGGGGTGGCGCCGTCGTGCCTGCTGATGCTGTGTCAGGTATGCCGGTCTGGCGGGCATCACCGCAGGTCAAGGCCGGTGTCGTGGGCATCGACGGCGCCCGTCCGGACGGGTGAACGACCTCCGATCCGCCCGTCCGCGGGCCGGCCCTCGGCGTCCCCGCGCCGGACGCCCCCGCGCCGGGAGATGGTGAGACGGCGGTGCGTACGGTGGGATCGGGCGGGGAAGTCGGGCCCGTCGGCCCGGGGCGGCCCCCGTCGAACGTCCAGTGGAACCCGAAGGAGCACCCCGTGACATCGGTCGATCGGCCGGAATCGGTCGGATCAGCCCTGCCGTTCTTCGTGTACGGCACCCTGCGGCCCGGCGAGGTCAACCACGGCCTGTTCCTGCGGGGCCGCGTCGCCGCCGAGGCCCCCGCCACGCTGGCGGACGCCGTCCTCTACCAGGGCCCCGGCTACCCCTACGCCGTCGCCCGGCCCGGCTCCGCGATACGCGGCGAGCTGATCACCCCGGCCCCGGGGCGGTACGCGGAACTGCTGGTCGCGCTGGACCTGCTGGAGGAGTACGAGGGCCCGGGCCGGCCGGGAAACATGTACGACCGGGTCGTCCGCGAGGTCCTGCTCGCGGACGGCGCCCGGGTGCCCGCGTGGGTGTACCTGGCCTCGCCGCTGGTGGCCCGGGACCTGGCGGCCTCCGGCACCGAGATCCCGGGCGGCGACTGGCTCGGCCAGTGACCGGTTACGCCCGCCCGCCGGGCGGGGCATCGAGGCGCTACAGCCCCTCGGCACCCCGGTTGCGCAGCCGCTGACCGTACTGCTGGAGCACCCACAGCTCCTCCTGGACCGCCGCCAGTTGCTCGGGCGCAGCCTGCGGGCCCAGGCGGGACAGGGTGCCCTGGATCTCGTGCACCCGGCGGTCGACCGCGCGCAGCCGGACCTGCACCAGCTGCATGCCGGCGTAGATCTCGTCCACCGTCTTCGCGTGGATGGCCTCGACCGCGAGTTCCGTGACGAGCGCCCGAACCGTGTCGTTCGGGGCGGCCTCGCGGACCCGGGCCAGATAGTCGTCGGTGTCCTGGGAGGCACCGCCGGCGTCCTGGACGGCCTGGCGGACCGCCGCGTAGGGCGGGGCGGTGAACTCGTCGATCCCGTACGCGTCGAACGCGGGGGAGACCAGGGCCGGGCGCTGGAGGGCCAACTTGAGCAGCTCGCGCTCGGTGCGGTGCGCGGGGCTGCGCAGGTTCAGCGCGGGGCCGCCCGCGGGGGCGGTGGGCGTCGGGCCCGCCTCGTACGATCCGCGGCCGCGGCCCTGTCCCTGCTGCGGTCCGCCGGGCTGGTTGCCGCGCTCGCGCGCCCAGCGGGCGAGCTGCGCGACCCGCTTGACGACGAACTGCTCGTCGCGGATGCCGAGCATGCCGGCCAGTTGGACCGCCGACTCGTGCTGGATCGCGATGTTCTTGATGTTCGCGACGACCGGCGCGGCCTCGTCGAGGGCCGCCGCCCGCCCCGCCGGGTTCTCCAGGTTGTGCCGGGACACGATGTGCCGCAGGGCGAACTCGAACAGTGGGGTGCGGGCCTCCACCAGCCCCGACACGGCGGCGTCGCCCTGCGCCAGGCGCAGGTCACAGGGGTCCATGCCGCCCGGGGCGACGGTGATCGAGGTCTCGGCCGCGAACTTCTGGTCGTCCTCGAAGGCGCGCAGCGCCGCCTTCTGGCCCGCCGCGTCGCCGTCGAAGGTGAAGATCACCTCGGCCGTGGCGTTGTCCATCAGCAGGCGCCGGAGGATCTTGATGTGGTCCCCGCCGAAGGCGGTGCCGCAGGTCGCGATGGCCGTGGTGACCCCGGCCATGTGGCAGGCCATGACGTCGGTGTAGCCCTCGACGACCACGGCCCGGGAGGTCTTCGCGATCTCCTTCTTGGCCAGGTCGATGCCGTAGAGGACCTGCGACTTCTTGTAGATCGCGGTCTCGGGGGTGTTCAGGTACTTGGGGCCATTGTCGTCGTCGCGCAGCTTGCGCGCGCCGAAGCCGACCACCTCGCCGCTGATGTCGCGGATCGGCCACATCAGCCGGCCGCGGAAGCGGTCGATGGGCTTTCCGCTGCGGCTGTCCTGGGCCAGCCCGGACGTGATGAGTTCCTTGTCGGTGAAGCCCTTGCCGCGCAGGAACCGCGTCAGGTGGTCCCAACCGGCCGGGCTGTAGCCCACGCTGAAGTGCGTGGCGGCAGCCTGGTCGAAACCGCGCTCCGCCAGGAACTTGCGGCCGATCTCGGCCTCGGCGCCGTCGAGCTGGTCGACGTAGAACTGTGCGGCGGCCTTGTGCGCCTCGACCAGGCGGATCCGCTCGCCGCGGCCGCTGGTGCCGGCGGTGTAGCCGCCCTCCTCGTACCGCAGGGTGATGCCGGCCTGGCCCGCGAGCCGTTCGACCGCCTCCGAGAAGGAGAGGTGGTCGATCTTCATGACGAAGTCGAGGGTGTCCCCGCCCGCCTGGCAGCCGAAGCAGTGGTACAGCCCCTTGCTGGGGCTGACCTGGAAGGACGGGGACTTCTCGTCATGGAAGGGGCAGAGGCCCTTGAGGTTGCCCCCACCCGCGTTGCGGAGCTGGAGGTAGTCGGAGACCACGGCGTCGATCGGGACCGCGTCCCGTACCGCCTTCACGTCGTCGTCGTTGATCCGTCCTGCCACCCGTGAAGTCTACGGCCGGGCGGCGGCAATCCCGTCAGGCCCCCTCCGCCACCACCAGGGAGGAAAGCGGAACCGACGGGTCCGAGAGCCTGCCCGGGTCCACCGGGGCCTTCGACCTGATCAGGGCCTGGATGTGCTCGGTGACATCCCACACATTCACGTTCATACCGGCCAGCACCCGGCCGTCGGACAGCCAGAACGCGATGAACTCCCGCTTCCCCACGTCCCCGCGGATCAGCACCTGGTCGTACCCGCCGGGCGGCGCGTACCCCGAGTACTCCAGGCCCACGTCGTACTGGTCGGAGAAGAAGTACGGCACCCGGTCGTAGGAGACCTCCTGCCCCAGCATCGCCCGCGCCGCGGCCGGACCGCCGTTGAGGGCGTTCGCCCAGTGCTCCACCCGCAGCCGGGTCCCGAGCACCGGGTGGTGCGCCGCCGCCACGTCCCCGACGGCGAAGACGTCCGGGTCGGAGGTGCGCAGGGACGCGTCCACCGCGATCCCGCCGCCGTGCTCCCGGTCGATCAGGGCCAGCCCCGAGGTCTCGGCCAGCGCGGTGCGCGGCGCCGCGCCGATCGCCGAGAGCACCGCGTGCGCCGGGTGCTCCTCGCCGTCGTCGGTACGGGCGGCCAGCACCATCCCGTCGTGCCCGACGATCTCGGTGAGCCGGGAGCCGAAGTGGAAGCGGACCCCGTGCTCGGCGTGCAGGTCCGCGAAGAGCCGGCCGATCTCCGGGCCGAGCACCGCGTGCAGCGGAGTGGCCTCCGGCTCGACCACGGTCACCTCGGCGCCGTAGCCGCGGGCCGCCGCCGCGACCTCCAGGCCGATCCAGCCCGCGCCCGCGATCAACAGGTGGCCGTTGTCCCGTCCCAGGCCCGCCAGGACGTTGCGCAACCGTTCGGCGTGCGCGAGCCGACGCAGGTGGTGCACGCCGGCGAGGCCGGTGCCCGGGATGTCGAGGCGGCGCGGCTCCGCACCGGTGGCCAGCAACAACTTGTCGTAGTGCAGCGCGGTGCCGTCGCCCAGCACCACCTTCTTCGCGTCCCGGTCGAGCTGCACCGCGGGCTGCCCCAGATGCAGCTCGATGTCCGAGCGCGCGTACCAGGACGGCTCGTGGACGAAGACGCTCTCGCGCTCCTCCTTGCCCGCCAGGTAGCCCTTGGACAGCGGAGGCCGTTCGTAGGGATGCTCACGCTCGTCGCCGATAAGGATCACCCTGCCGGTGAACCCCTCGGTCCGCAGCGTCTCGGCCGCCTTTGCCCCGGCCAGTCCCGCGCCGACGATGACGAATGTTCGGTGTGCGTCGACCACCTGATGCCTCCTCATAACCTCTCCGCCACATGCGACCACATGCGAGCGTCCCGCACTGAGCCTGCCCCGTGAAGGGGGAATGGCCCGATCGACTCACCCTTCGGAGCGTCAGGGCCGTCTGGTGAGACGGGCGTGAAGGGAGCGCGCGGACGCGTCGGTGAGGCAGGCGATCTGGTCGACGACGGCGCGCTTGCGGGCCTTGTCGTCCGCCGCCGCGTCGAAGGTCGCCCTGAACTGCGGCTCCAGGCCCTCGGGCGCGCGGGCGCTGAGCGCCTCGGCGAGCTCGGCCAGGACGACGCGCTGGTCGGCGCGGACCCGCTCCTGCTCGTCGCGCTGCATCACGTACAGGTCCGCGACCGCCTTGAGGACGGCGCATTCGTTGCGGGCCTCGCGCGGTACCACCAGCCCGGCGCTGTAGCGGGTCAACCGGCCCGGCCCGTACGCCTCCCGGGTCGCGGTCTCGGCGGCCGTGCAGAAACGGCCGATCAGCTGGCTGGTGGCGTCCTTCAACCGGGCCTGGGCGATGGCGGAGCCGTCGTAGCCGTGCGGCCACCACTCCTGCTCCATGAGTCTGTCCAGGGCCTCGCGCAGCTCCTCGGGCGCGGTGTCGGCCGGGACGTACCGACCGATGGCGACCTGCCAGATCGTGGCGCGCTCGGGTTCCGAGAAGAGCAGGTTCGGGTCGAGGTGACCGGCGTGCAGACCGTCCTCGAAGTCGTGGACGGAGTACGCCACGTCGTCCGCCCAGTCCATGACCTGCGCCTCGAAGCACTTGCGGTCGGCGGGCGCGCCGCGGCGCAGCCACTCGAAGACGGGCAGGTCGTCCTCGTACGCGCCGAACTTGACGGAGTCCGGGTCGGTGGGGTGCTCCCCGCGGGCCCAGGGGTACTTGGTGGCGGCGTCCAGGCAGGCCCGGGTGAGGTTCAGACCCACGCTGACGAGCTCGCCCGACGCGGCATCGGTCACGAAGCGCTTGGGCTCCAGCCGGGTGAGCAGGCGCAGCGACTGGGCGTTGCCCTCGAAGCCGCCGCAGTCCTTCGCGAACTCGTTCAGCGCCTCCTCGCCGTTGTGGCCGAACGGCGGGTGGCCCATGTCGTGCGAGAGGCAGGACGCCTCGACCAGATCGGGGTCGCAGCCGAGGGCCAGCCCCAGCTCCCGGCCGATCTGGGCGCATTCCAGCGAGTGCGTAAGGCGCGTACGGGGGCTCGCGTCCCAGTCGTACGAACGCGTACCCGGGGTGACGACCTGCGTCTTGCCGGCGAGCCGGCGCAGCGCGGCGGAGTGCAGCACACGGGCGCGGTCCCGCTGGAAGGCGGTCCGGCCGGGCCGTTTGTCGGGCTCGGTGGCCCAGCGCTCGGTGTCGGCCGGGTCGTACGGGTCGACGGGACGGGCGGGTGCGGTGGTGCCTTCCAAGCCTTCCATGGTCAGACGGTAACCGGAACCACCGTCAAGGCGGGCGATCCGACCGAACCCGGCCCCTACGCGACGGCCCGCTCCAACGGTCGTTCCCGGCGGGCCAGGGCCTCCTCGTACCGCCGCACCACCAGCCGGGCCAGCGCCGGGTGCGCGCCCAGCGGGGCCGCGGCCGGCCCGCTCGCGGCGGCCGCGCTCGCGGTGGCGAACCGGCCGGGCGCGGTGAAGTACGAGGCGACCGCGACCCGGCGCTGGCCCCCGGCCGACAACGCCCGTACGGCGTCGGGAACGCTCGGCGCGGCGGCCGAGGCGTAGCCCGGGACCACGGTGACCCCGCCGAGGCGTTCGGAGAGCAGGGCCGCGGCGAGGCGGACGTCGGCGGCGGCCTCCGGGTCGCGGGAGCCGGCGGCGGCCAGCACGACGGGCGTGCCGGGGCTCCAGCCGGCCTGCGACAGCCGCTCGTACAGGGCCTCGACCAGCAGCGGATGCGGACCCAGCGGCTCGGCGACCCGGGTCCGCAGATGGCCGGCCCGGGCGGCGGTCGCGGGGAGGTCCCGCTTGACGTGGTGCCCCCGGCTGAGCAGGAGCGGCACCAGGACGGCCTCGCCGGTGGCGCGGTCGAGGGTGTCGCCGAGCAGGGGCGGGTTCAGTTCAACGTGCCCCAGCCGGACGTCGAGCCGGGGGCGCAGCTCGCGGACCCGTTCGAGCAGGGCCTCGACGGCGGGCAGGGCACGAGGGTCGCGGCTGCCGTGGGCCACGGCGACGAGGGTGGGCTGCATGCGTGGACTCCGTGGTGCCGGGCCCCCGGGCCGTGCCGGGGGCGCAGTCCGCCGAGCTGCGTGCCGAGCTGCGCGGTGATCCGCGTCAGCAGTTCCGCGGCGGTGGCGGGAGGGAGGGGGATGGACTGGTACTCGGGAGGGTGCGCCGACTCCGTCATGAACCGATCCTGCGGGGCCGAGATTGCCGGGGCGTTGCGCAGGGGTGACGGGTCTTTACCGGGTGCTCACCGGCGGCCGTCGCAGGCTGTGCTTTCCCGTCGGTCGGGCGCCGTCCCTCCCGCCCGGCGGCCGCCGGGCGGCGCACGCCCCCGGGGCGGCCGCTGAAACCGCGCGCCCCCGCGACGCGTCCTGACACGCGACGCGTCCGACGGCACCACCGGGGGGAACACTCATGCGCGGGATCGGGAAACGGCTGCGCGGGAAACGGCTGCGGCTGCCGCTGCGCACCGTACGGGCCAGGCGGCGGGCCGTACAGGCCGTCATGGTCGGCTGCGTGCTGGCGCTGCTGCCCTCGGCCTGGACGCACGCGGCCGCCGCGCCGCGGCTGCGGACCACCGCCGACGCACCGGCGGCCGAGGTGGCCGTGGTGTTCGGAGCGGGGTTGTGGAACGGCAGGCCCACCCCGTACCTGGCCTACCGGCTCGACGCGGCCGCCGAGTTGTACCGCGCCGGCAAGGTCAAGGTCGTCCTGGTCACCGGCGACAACAGCCGGACCGGATACGACGAGCCGAACGCGATGCGCACCTACCTCACCGGGCACGGGGTGCCGGGCGACCGGATCGTCAGCGACTACGCCGGCTTCGACACCTGGGACTCCTGCGTCCGCGCCAAGGAGATCTTCGGGGTGCACCGCGCGGTGCTGATCAGCCAGGGCTTCCACATCCGCCGGGCCGTGGCCCTGTGCCAGGCCGCGGGCGTGGACTCGTACGGGGTCGGGGTCGACGACGTACACGATTCCACCTGGTACTACGGCAGCACCCGCGAGGTCTTCGCGGCCGGCAAGGCGGCGCTGGACGCTGCCCTGAAGCCCCAACCGCGCTTCCTGGGCCCGAAGGAGGAGGGGGTGTCGCGGGCCCTGGCCGCTCTGGCAGACTGACGCCACCGCCGGCGTATGCCGATTAGTCATATGCCGATCCGTTGTACGCGTCAGGGGTGTGGAACCGTGGCAGTTGTGGATCTGACCGGCAAGGTCGTCGTCGTCACCGGCGGAGCCCGGGGGCTGGGCGCGGCCGCCGCACAGACCGTCGTCGACGGCGGCGGCAAGGTGCTGATCACCGACGTGCTGGAGGCGGAGGGCGCCGAGACGGCCGCCAAACTGGGCGACGCCGCCCGCTTCCTGAGGCACGACGTGACGAGCGAGGCCGACTGGACGGCGGCGCTGGACCACGCCCTCGCCGAGTTCGGTCGCGTCGACGGCCTGGTCAACAACGCCGGCATAGCCACCGGCCAGTTCCTGGAGCACGAGAGCGTCGAGCACTTCCGCCGGGTCGTCGAGATCAACCTGGTCGGCACCTTCATCGGCATCAAGACCGCGATCCCGCTGCTGCGCGCGAACGGCGGCGGCTCCATCGTCAACATCTCCTCCGCCGCCGGCCTCACCGGCCTCGCCCTGACCGCCGGCTACGGGGCCTCCAAGTGGGGCGTGCGCGGCCTGTCGAAGATCGGCGCCGTCGAACTCGCCGAGGCGCGCATCCGCGTCAACTCCGTGCACCCCGGCATGACGCTCACCCCGATGACCGCCCAGGTCGGCATCGAGACCGGCGAGGGCAACTACCCCGGCGCCCCGATGGGCCGCGTCGGCGTCCCCGAGGAGATCGCCGCCGCCGTCGCCTTCCTGCTCTCCGACGCCGCCGGCTACATGACGGGCGCCGAACTCGCGGTGGACGGCGGCTGGACGGCCGGTCTCACGGTGAAGTACCTCACCGGCCAGTGACCCCACGCGGCGGGGCGGCCCCGACGGGTCGCCCCGCCGCGGCGTTTCCACGACCGCCGGCCTTCTCGGACATGCGTCCGATCCGCATCGGGGTTCCCGCCAAGGGGTAACCATCGGTCACGCACCGGACTCAGAAAGTGCTCGCACGCCCCTCGTGGCGGCGATGTGTCGTACCCCACACTGAGGTGCGGTGCCCCCGTCCTCGGAGCCCTGGAGGTCGCCCCCGTGCAGACCCGGACCCTGACCGTGAACGTGAGTCACCCCGCTCGGGCCGACGAAGCCGTCGAGGCAGAGGCCGAGGCCGAAGCAGTGGACGACGAGCCCGAGGTCTTGGAGCTGATCGAACAGGTGCCGGAGCAGCGCAGGCGCAGCGCGGACGGCGGGAGCGGTGGAGCGAGCCCTTCCGCCGACCTCTTCCGACAGTACCTGCGCGAGATAGGCAGGATCCCGCTGCTCACCGCCGCGGAGGAAGTGGACCTGGCACGACGCGTCGAGGCCGGACTGTTCGCCGAGGAGAAGCTGGGGAACACCCCCGGCCTCGACCTCCAACTCACCCTCGACCTGGACAAGCTCGTCGTCATGGGGCGGATGGCCAAACGCCGCCTCATCGAGTCCAACCTGCGGCTCGTCGTCTCCGTGGCCAAACGCTACGTGGGTCGCGGGCTCACCATGCTCGACCTGGTCCAGGAGGGCAACCTCGGGCTGATCCGCGCCGTCGAGAAGTTCGACTACGCCCGCGGCTACAAGTTCTCCACCTACGCCACCTGGTGGATCCGGCAGGCCATGTCCCGGGCTCTCGCCGACCAGGCCCGGACCATCCGCGTCCCCGTCCACGTCGTGGAACTGATCAACCGCGTGGTGCGCGTACAACGCCGCATGCTCCAGGAACGCGGGTACGAACCCACCGCCGAAGAGGTCGCCGCCCACCTCGAACTCACCCCCGAGCGGGTGCTGGAGGTGCTCCGCCTCGCGCAGGAACCGGTCTCCCTGCACGCCCCGGTGGGCGAGGAGGACGACGTCGCCCTCGGGGACCTCATCGAGGACGGGGACGCCACCTCGCCCATGGAATCGGCCGCCTTCTTCCTGCTCCGCGAGCACCTGGAAGCCGTGCTCTCCACCCTCGGCGAGCGCGAACGCAAGGTCGTCCAACTGCGCTACGGCCTGGCGGACGGCCGGCCGCGCACCCTGGAGGAGATCGGGCGGATCTTCGGCGTGACCCGCGAGCGGATCCGGCAGATCGAGTCCAAGACGCTCAACAAGCTGCGCGACCACGCCTTCGCCGACCAACTGCGCGGCTACCTCGACTGACGCGCGACCCCCGGCCGGTCGGACAAGCCGAAGGGGTGCCCCTTGACAAGGGCACCCCCGACACGACCGCGACGACCCGGCCGGCTAGTCGACCTCGGCCACCGCCTGCGCGAACTGCGCCGCGTACAGACGCGCGTACGCGCCGTCCGCCGCCAACAGCTCCTCGTGCGTGCCCTGCTCCACGATCGAGCCGCTCTCCATCACCAGGATCACGTCGGCGTCGCGGATCGTGGACAACCGGTGCGCGATGACGAAGGACGTACGGCCGTGCGCCAGACGCGCCATCGCCTTCTGGATGAGCACCTCGGTCCGGGTGTCCACCGAGCTGGTCGCCTCGTCGAGCACCAGGATCACCGGGTCCGACAAGAACGCCCGGGCGATGGTGATCAGCTGCTTCTCGCCCGCGCTGACCCCCGCGCCCTCGTCGTCCAGCACCGTGTCGTAGCCGTCCGGCAGGGTACGGATGAACCGGTCCGCGTGCGCCGCTCGCGCGGCCTCCTCGATCTCGGCGCGGGTCACCTCGCGCGAGGCCCCGTACGCGATGTTCTCCGCGATGGTGCCGCCGAACAGCCAGGTGTCCTGGAGCACCATGCCGATCCCGCCGCGCAGCTCCTCGCGGGTCATCTTGGCTATGTCCACCCCGTCCAGGGCGATCTCGCCGCCGGTGACCTCGTAGAACCGCATCAGCAGGTTGACCAGCGTGGTCTTGCCGGCGCCCGTCGGGCCGACGATCGCGACCGTGTGCCCGGGTTCGACCGTGAGCGAGAGGTTCTCGATCAGCGGCCTGTCCGGCTCGTAACGGAAGGCGACCTTGTCCAGGGTGACCTGGCCGCGCAGGGTCTCCGGACGCTCCGGGACCTCCGCGTCCGCCTCCTGCTCCTCGGCGTCGAGCAGCTCGTACACCCGCTCCGCCGAGGCCACGCCGGACTGCACCAGGTTCGCCATCGAGGCGACCTGCGTCAGCGGCATCGAGAACTGGCGCGAGTACTGGATGAAGGCCTGCACGTCACCGATCGACAGGGTGCCCGAGGCCACCCGCAGACCGCCGACGACCGCGATCAGCACGTAGTTGACGTTCGAGATGAAGAACATCACCGGCTGCATGACGCCGCTGACCAACTGCGCCTTGAACGAGGCCTTGTACAGCTCCTCGTTCTCCGCGGCGAAGACCGCCGCCGACTCCTTCTGCCGTCCGAAGACCTTGACCAGGTTGTGCCCCGAGTACATCTCCTCGATGTGCGCGTTGAGCGTGCCCGTGGTCTTCCACTGCGCGACGAACTGCGGCTGCGACTTCTTGCCGATCTTCGCCGCGACGAAGATCGAGACCGGTACGGTCACCAGCGCGACCAGCGCCAACAGCGGCGAGATCCAGAACATCATCGCCAGCACGCCGACGATCGTCAGCAGCGAGTTCAGCAACTGACCCATCGTCTGCTGGAGGGTCTGCCCGATGTTGTCGATGTCGTTCGTCGCCCGGCTCAGCACCTCGCCGCGCTTTTGCTGGTCGAAGTACGACAGCGGCAACCGCGACAGCTTCGCCTGGAGCTCCTCGCGCATCCGGTACACGGTGCCGTTCATGACGTGGTTCGACAGCCGCGTCGCGACCAGCATCAGCAGACCGGCGAGGGTGAAGACCACCAGCGCCCAGATCGCCACGACCCCGACGGCACCGAAGTCGATGCCCTGCCCCGGGGTGAAGGCCGTCCCGGACAGCATGTCCGCCATGCCACCCTGACCCCTGGCCCGCAGGTCGTCCAACGCCTGCTGCTTCGTGATCCCGGCCGGCATCTCCCGGCCGACGATCCCCGCGAACACCAGGTCGGTGGCATGCCCCAGGATCTTCGGGCCGACCACCGTGAACGCGACGCTGCCGATGACGGCGACGACCATGCCCCACAGCTTGACCCGGTCCTGCGCGAGCTGCCCCAGCAGCCGCTTGCCCGACCCCTTGAAGTCCATGGACCGCTGGGCCGGCCCCATCATCATTCGTCCTCCGGGCCCGCTCACGCCGCCTCCGCCTCCGTCAGCTGGGAGAGCACGATCTCCCGATAGGTCTCATTGCCGGCCATCAACTCGTGGTGGCGCCCCTCGCCCACCACCCGGCCCTCGTCGAGGACGATGATCCGGTCGGCGTCACGGATCGTGGACACCCGCTGGGCGACGATGACCACGGTCGCCTCCTGCGTCTCGCGGGCGAGCGCCGCGCGCAGCGCCGCGTCCGTCGCGTAGTCCAGCGCCGAGAAGGAGTCGTCGAACAGGTAGATCTCCGGGCGCTGCACCAGCGTGCGGGCGATCGCCAGCCGCTGCCGCTGACCGCCGGAGACATTGGTTCCGCCCTGGGCGACGGGGGCTTCGAGGCCACCCTCCAGCGCGGACACGAAATCCTTGGCCTGGGCCACCTCCAGCGCCCGCCACAATTCCTCGTCCGTGGCGTCCGGGCGCCCGTAGCGCAGGTTGGAGGCCACGGTGCCGGAGAACAGGTACGGCTTCTGGGGCACCATGCCGACCGTCTTGGCCAGCAGCTCCGGATCCAGCCGGCGCACGTCCTCGCCGTCGACCAGCACCTCGCCGCCGGTCGCGTCGAACAGGCGGGGAACCAACCCCAGCAGCGTGGACTTGCCGCTGCCCGTGGAGCCGATCACCGCCGTCGTCTCGCCGGGGCGGGCCACCAGGTCCACCCCGCGCAACACCGAGGCCTCGGCGCCGGGGTAGCGGAAGTCGGCGCCGCGCAGCTCCAACCGCCCGTGCCGCCGCAGCTCGCGCACCGGGTCGGTGGGCGGGACCACGCTGGACTCGGTGTCCAGGACCTCCTGGATGCGCTCGGCGCAGACCTCCGCGCGCGGCACCATCATGAACATGAAGGTGGCCATCATCACGGACATGACGATCTGCATCAGGTAGGCCAGGAAGGCCGTCAACTGGCCGATCTCCATGCCGCCGCTGTCCACGCGCATGGCGCCGAACCAGATGACGGCGACGCTGGAGATGTTCACCACGACGATGACGACGGGGAACATCAGCGCGAGCAGCTTCCCCGAGGCCAGCGACACACCGGTGAGCTCGGCGTTCGCCTCCCGGAAGCGCTCCTTCTCGTACGCGTCGCGCACGAAGGCGCGGATCACGCGGTTACCGGTGATCTGCTCGCGCAGCACCCGGTTCACGATGTCCAGGCGGGTCTGCATCTTCCGGAACAGCGGCCGCGTCCTGAAGACGATCGCACCGACCGACAGGCCGAGGATCGGGACGACGGCGAGCAGGACGCCCGACAGCTTCACGTCGAGGGAGAGCGCCATCGCGATGCCGCCGACGCACATGATCGGCGCCGAGACCATCAGCGTGAAGGTCATCAGCACCAGCATCTGGACCTGCTGGACGTCGTTCGTCGTACGGGTGATCAGGGAGGGGGCGCCGAAGTGGCCGAGCTCCCGCGCGGAGAAGCTCTGCACGCGGTCGAAGACGGCGGCCCGGACGTCCCGGCCGAACGCCGCCGCGGTGCGGGCGCCGTAGTAGACGGCCCCGATGTTGCAGGCGAGCTGGACGAGCGAGACACCGAGCATCAGCGCGCCGAAGCGCAGGATGTAACCGGTGTCACCGTTGACGACACCGTTGTCGATGATGTCGGCGTTCAGCGTGGGCAGGTAGAGGCTCGCACTGGTCTGCAGCAGTTGCAGCAGCACCAGCAGGGCGATGGGTTTCCGGTACGGACCCAGGTGGGTCCGCAGAAGTCGTATGAGCACGCGCAGGCTCCGGTCGGCAAGATCGAGGGGGGTTCGCTCCATCTTCGGCCAATCGGGTGCCGATCCCCACCTGTTTTCGCAAAGGCAGGTCAAAGGAGGAGGCCCCCGAGACCCGGCCAACCTTTCCGGTCGCAGCCCTAGAACGCCCCGGGGTGGATCTGGTCGCGCGTCGCGACGTACTGCCGGCGCACCGCCTGCCAGGCCGGGTAGTCCTCGTCCGGCTCGAAGACCTGCGCCGCCGGACCCGGCCAGACCGGCGGGGTGTGCGGGGCCAGGGTGCCCCGCGCCACTCCGAGGGCCCACGCCGCCTGGCGGGCCGCGCCCAGCGCCGCGTAGTCGGCCGGGGCCGGAACCACGATCTGCGTGCCGAACAGGCCCGGCGCCGCCGCCTGCACCGCGGGCAGCTCGGCCGCCGCGCCCAGCAGGAACACCCGACGGATCTCCACCCCGCGGTGCCGCAGCACGTCGAGGGCGTCGGCCAGACCGCACAGCATGCCCTCGAAGGCGGCCCGCGCCAGGTGTTCGGGCTTCATGGAGTCCCGCCGCAACCCGGACAGGGTCCCGGCGCTCTGCGGCAGGTTCGGGGTCCGCTCGCCTTCCAGGTACGGCAGGAGTACGAGGCCGTGCGCACCCGGAGTCGACTTCAACGCCAGCGCGCTCAACCCCTCCAGGTCGGTGCCCAGCAGCTCGGCGGTGCCGCGCAGGGCCCGTACGGCGTTGGAGACGTTCACCACCGGCAGGTGCATGCCACCCGCGTCGGCGAGCGAGGTGATCAGGCCGCCCGAGTCGGTCAGTGCCTGGTGGTGCACGGCCATCACCGAGCCGGAGGCGCCCAGCGACACGACCGCGTCGCCCAGGCCGAGGCCCAGCCCGAGGGCGGCCGCCATGGTCTCGCCGGTGCCGGCGGATATCAACAGCCCCTCGGGGGTGGTCCCGGCGGCGTCGGCCGGGCCCAGCACCTCGGGCAGCAGCGCCTGATGGCCCAGGGCCAGTTCGACGAGGTCGGGGCGGTAGGTGCCGGTGGCCGCCGACCAGTAGCCGGTGCCGGACGCGCCGCCCCGGTCGGTGGTGCGGCGGGCGGGCCGGCCGAGCAACTGCCAGACCAGCCAGTCGTGCGGGGACATCAGCACCGCCACCCGGCGCGCCGCCTCCGGCTCGGTACGCGCCAGCCAGGCGAGCTTCGCGATGGGCTGCGCGGAGTGCGGGACACAGCCCACGGCCTCGGCCCAACCCCGGCGACCGCCGAGCACCTCGATCAGCTCGGCCGCGGCGACCTGCCCGCGCTTGTCGTTGCCGACCAGCGCCGGACGCACGAGGGCGCCCTGCGCGTCCAAGGGGAGCAGGCCGTGCTGCTGCGCGGAGACCCCGATGGCCTGGACCCCTTCGAGGAGTCCGCCGCCGGCCGCCTCGCCGAGCGAGAGCAGCCACGCCTGGGGGTCCGTCTCGTGGGGGTTCGCGCCCCCCGGTTCGCCCGTTGGCTGCGGATGGGGCGCGTAGCCCTGGCGCAGCACGGCACCCGTGTCGGCGTCACAGACGACGATGCGAGTGAAGGTGGAAGAGCTGTCCAGCCCGGCGACTATCCCCATGCGGAGAATTCTGCCGCACGGCCCGGCGAACTCCGCCGTCGAGGAGGCCTCCCGGCCACGGGCCGACGGAGGCCTCCAGCCGGCCTCAGGTGTTGCTGGTGCCCCAGTCGTCCTCGCCGCCGGCGCCCGAGCCCCGACCGCGCAGGTTCCGGACCCGCTCGGCGAACCCCTCCGGCACCGCGTCGCCGACCTTGTCGCTCACCGCCGCGAAGGCCTTGCCCGCGAACTGGCGACCGCTCTGACCGGCCGTCTCCGCGGCATTGCGGACCGCCGGGTTCTGCGCGATCTCGCGGGCGGACTTCTTCAGCTGCTCGTACCGCTCGCGCCCGGCCCGGGTCCCGAGCACGTACCCGAGGGCCAGTCCGACCGCGAACGTGACCTTGTACCGCATGCCTGTCACCCTTCGTCGTGTGGTGCCCGGCCTGCCACCGATACCGATTGGCGGAGCACCCCCCTGCTTGCGCTAATCTATGACTCGCAACGGGCGCTCGCCCCCCGGCAAACGCCGGAGGTGGGCTGTTCGGTGCAACGCAGCAATCCCCTGTAGCTCAATTGGCAGAGCAGCCGACTGTTAATCGGCAGGTTACTGGTTCGAGTCCAGTCGGGGGAGCGCGGTCCCCTGTAGCTCAATTGGCAGAGCAGCCGACTGTTAATCGGCAGGTTACTGGTTCGAGTCCAGTCGGGGGAGCAAAGAAGAGGAGGACCCGGGAGGGTCCTCTTTTTTTGCCCTGATTCCGGAACCGGGCAGCGCTCGGCGCGGTCTCTCTGGACAGCGAAGCCGATCATGCGAGGCATCCGAGGCAGGAGATCGTATGAGCGGCTATGCTGCGGCAGACGGCGCGCACACATGTACGCGCCACGCCGTAAAGGGGCGGTAGCTCAGCCGGTTAGAGCAGCGGACTCATAATCCGTCGGCCGTGGGTTCGAGTCCCACCCGCCCCACCACAGGGCTGGTTCGCAGAAACGTTGCGACCGGCCAATCCGGTGCCTCGCCCAGCCTGCTGGGCCGAGGCACCTTCTCGTTCCAGGCCCTGTGCGCGGCCACGGCGTGGAAGACCGGCCGGGTGCTCAGTCGGGCGGGCAGGCGGTGGCCGGGTCGTCGTGGACGAGAGCGCAGACCATCTGGGCGCCGCGTCGGTGGTCCGGGTATGCCGCGAGCAGCCCTGCCTCGAAGTCGTTCCACTGGCGGGTGATCTCGGCGGTGGCGCCGGCCGTGGCGTGCCGGAAGTTGTCGCCCGTCTTCGAACGGGCGGACACGGCGGTGTCCTTGTTCAGGGCCCGGTTGTGGGCGACGCGGCCGGCGCAGTCGGCGGGTTTGACCCCGGTGGAGTCCATGTCGGGATAGCAGCCGGTGGTGAGGTCCCGGGGGATGCGCGCCCGCGCCTCCCGGGTCCACTCGGCGTCCTCCATGGCGCTGTGGCGGCGGATGTCGAGGAACGGCGCGACGTCCGTGCGTCCCAATCCGGGCGGGTTGTCGAGGCCGATCGGACCGGGGGCCGGCCGGTCCACCCAGTTGGAGTGCGAGTAGAAGTCCTCGATCTGGTGCCAGCCGCGGCCGAGCTGTTCGAGGACGGCGCATTTGGCCCGCCCCGGCTTCCCGTCCCACGCGCAGGGGGAGGACAGGTCGCTCTGGTCCGCGCGCACCTTGCCGTCGGCGTCGACGAGGCCGTCCGCGGCCCGGATCGCGCCGCGGAAGCGGGCGACGGAGGTACGGACGCAGGCGAGGAGCTCGGTGGTGGCCTCGTCCCGGGTGCGGGGGTAGTCGCGGGAGTCGAGGTAGTCGGCGTTGTCGCAGTGCAGGGGGCCGACGTCGAAGTAGGGGCGGTGGTCGTTGGCGTTGATCGCCCCGTCCCGGGCATCGGCCATCGCGGTCAGGGTCACCGGCTCCCAGGGCAGCGCGGCCCGGGTGATGGCCTCGTGGTTGGCGCCGGTGAAGGCGTGGGCGGGGCCGCTCGGCAGGGCGACCAGGGCGGCCGCCAGGAGCGCCGCGGCGACCGCGGGGACGGGCCGGCGCCGGCCGGCGAGCGGAGGAGGGGACATGTGGGGGCTCCAGGCGTCCGGGGGAGCTCTCCTGGTCGACGCCCGCGGGGCGGGCGTTCGGCGGGGATCCCGGTCCACGGCGGACGCGGTGGGCACGGCCGCCGGCGGGCCGTTCCCGGCGGCGGGAGGACAGCCCCCTTCCATGCTGCGCGCCCGCTCCGGGCTCCGCACGCGCGCGGGACGGCGGGCGGCTACGGCTCCGTCGAGCGGGGCTGGCTCGGCGGGATCCGTCGGGTGAAGAACAGGGCGAGGAGGGCGGCGAGGGCCAGGATGGCGAGCGCCGCGCGCAGGCCGTCGAGCCTGGCGTCGGCATTGGCGGCCATGGCCGCCTCGGACACCTCCGGGCTCGTGCCGGCCTCCTCCAGGGCGGTTCCCAGCTGGGCGTCGGACAGGAAGGGCGCACCGCTCTGGAGCTGGACGGTCGCCTGGCTCTTGACGCTGTCCGGGACCGCGGGGTTCGCCTCGACGTTGGTCAGGAAGGAGGCCGTGAGCGCGCCGATCATGATCGATCCGGCGAGTGCCGTGCCGATCGAGGCGCCGAGGTTGGTGACGGCGTTCTGTACGCCGCCGACCTCCGCGCTCTGGGCCTGCGGCACCGCGGACACGGTGACCGACCCCAGCTGGGACGCCAGCGCGCCCATGCCCAACCCGATCAGCAGCAGGGGGAAGGTGACGATCTCCGCCCCGGCGCCCGCGTCGAGCGCCGCCATCAGGACCACCGCTCCCGCGAGCAGCGCGAGGATCCCGAGCCGCACCACCCGCCGCGGGGAGACGTCCGGGAGGAAACGCGGGATCAGGGTCGCGGCCGCCAGCAGGCTAACCGACAGCGGCAGGAGCCGGGCGCCGGTCTCCAGCGCCGACAGGCCGAGGGCGACGGAGAGGTAGAGCGGAACGACGAAGAAGACGCCCATCTGCACGAGGTACTGGAAGAAGAACATCGTCAGGCCGCCGGTGAGCTGCTTGTTCCGCAGCATGTCGGGATCGACGAGGGGGTCCCCGTTCCGCTCGACGACCCTGGCCTCCCAACGCAGGAAGAGCCGGATCAGCAGCAGGCCGGCCAGCATCAGCCACGTCGTCAGGGAGACCCCGATCCACGAGGGCGTGTCCGCCTTCGGCTGGAACCAACCCCACTCGTCGGACCGGAGCACGCCGTAGACGAAGATCCCGAGGCCGAGCGCGGAGAGGACGGCGCCCACGTGGTCGATGCTCCGGCGCTCACCGGGCGGGGCGTCCGCGATGCGGCGTGCGAGGACGAGGATGCCCAGCACCACCACCACCTCGCCCGCGAAGACCCACCGCCATGAGAAGTACGTCGTCGCGACCCCGCCGATGAGCGGCCCGACCGCGATGGCGACGGCCCCGGCCGCCACGACGAGCCCGTAGGCGGCGGGACGGCGTTCGACGGCGAAGTTGCCGGCGACGAGCGCCACGATGGCGGGCAGGATGAGCGCCGCTCCGATGCCCTCCAGGAACGCCCAGCCCACCAGCAGCACGGGCAGGTTCGGCGCGAGCGCCGTGGTGAGGGAGCCGGCCCCGTAGATGCAGCAGCCGATCATGAACGCGCGCTTGCGGCCGATCAGCGCCCCGACCTTGCCACCGGGGATCATGAACATGGCCATCACGAGGGTGTAGGCGGTGATCGCGCCCTGGATCCCCGTCACGGTCGTGCCCACGTCCTCGGCCACCGTCGCGATGGAGACGTTCATGACGGAGCTGTCGAGCGCCATCAGGAACTGACCTGACGCGAGCGTCAGCAGGACGATTCGCGCCTTGGCCGAACTCTCGGCCGTGCTTGCCCGGGACACCATCGACGCATGGTTCCAGCCGGGCCGGGGCCCGGGGGGCTGACGCGCCCGACGGGTCGACCGGACGGAGGCGGCCGTCCCCGTGCGCGAGGTACGGGCGCGGCCCGCCGATCCGCGGCCCGCGGCCCGGGGGCCGACCCGACCCCGACCACCGACCCGGCGTCCGGGGCCGCCGGCCGGGGGCCGGCGGTTCGGGGTCGGTGGTCGGGGGGCGGCCCGTTCCTAGACGTCCTCCGTTTCGTCCGCCACGAGGCGCAGTACGTCCATCAGGTCCTGGCGGCGCGCGTACGCGACGCGTTGGCGATGGGCGCCCGAGCCGTCGCGGAGCAGGCCCGCCAGGGTCTTGGCCGCGTGGTCGAGGTCGCCGGCCGCCGCCAGTTCCGGAGCGATCCGGTCGAACAGGGCTTCCGCCAGGTCGGCCGCGGGGAGTTCGGTGCCCGAGTACGGGTCCAGGCCGAAGCCCTCCAGGCCGTCGTGGGCCGCACGCCAGCGGGCCAGGCGCAGTACGTCGTCCCGCACCGGTGGGTCGGGGAGGTGTTCCGCGATCTCGCGCAGGGCCGTGGCCACCAGGGCGCGGGCCAGTTCCGCCTGGAGGATGGCCGCGTCGATGTCCCAGGACATGTCGGGCGCCCGGATTTCGAGCGTCGGCCAGTGCCCGGACGGGCGAAGGTCCCAGTAGACCATCTTGGTGTCCAGGGCCGCCCCGGAGCCGAGCAGGGTCTGTACCGAGCGCCGGAAGTGGGCCGTGGACGTGAAGTGCGGGGGCAGGCCCGCCGAGGGCCACCCCGCCCAGGCCATCGCGCGCCAACTGGAGTGGCCGGTGTCACGGCCGCCCCAGAAGGGCGAGTTGGCCGCCAGCGCGATCAGCGTGGGCAGCCAGGGTCTGACCCGGTTGGACACCGCCACCGCGGTGTCCACGTCGAGCGTTCCGATGTGGATGTGGCGTCCGCAGCTGACCAGGGTGTCGGTCAGCGCGCCGAACCGGCGGTGCTGTTCGCGCTGGCGGGGTTCGTCGTCGGTCAGGTGCAGCGGTCCCTCCACGGCCAGGATCGGCGAGGGCGCCGCCAACAGCCGACAGCCGTGGGCGCGAGCCGCCGCGCCGAGCGAGCGCCGCAGGGCGGCGAGCTCCGCGCGCAGGGTGACCGCCGAGTCCGCGATCGGGGTGGCGATCTCCACCTGGTAGCGGGTGCCCTCGGGGTGCAGTTCGTGCGGAAGCCCCGCGGCGGTGGCGAGGACGAGGGGTGCGGCCGGGACCACGCGCAGGGTGCGGGCGTCGACGAGGAGGAACTCCTCCTCGACCCCGAGCGTGAGGGGCGCCGTGTCGCCGCCCATGAGGTGCAGCCCCGCCTTGCCCGCGGTGCGGATGCCGGTGTGACTGGTGCTCGTGGTGCTGTTGCCAGGTTCGATCACTACGCCTCCCTGGACATACGAGTCTTTTCATCATGAGTCGAGCGGGAGGCGAGGAGGGTACGCCGATTCGGTCAAATGTCCGGTGCCGATGGCGAGTTAGCGGCAAGCTCCGACTCGGGGTGGGGTGCCCGCTTCGCGTGGGACCGCTGTTGCGCCGGCGTGAACAGGCGGGAAAAGGACGAGGGCCGCGCGCGCGTCGCTGGTTATCATCCGATGTGACCGGTACGACGTCCCCTCCCCGACCCGAGCGGCGCATATTCGCCGACCTGACCCCGCTGCGCACCTCCCCGGACTACCGGCGGCTGTGGGTCGGCGGGACCATCTCCTGGATGGGCCAGGCGATGACCGCCCTGGCCATCTCCCTCCAGGTCTACGAGATCACCGGGTCCAGCTTCTCGGTCGGGCTCGTCGGGCTCTTCTCCCTCGTACCGCTCGTCGTCTTCGGTCTCTACGGCGGCGCCATCGCGGACACCATGGACCGGCGCAAGCTCGGCCTCCACAGCTCCACGGGACTGGCGGTCCTGTCCGTCGCGCTGGCCGCCGCCGCGCTCCTCGACTACCACCGGGTCTGGCTGCTCTACACGATCGTCGCGCTCCAGGCGGTCTGCGGGGCGCTCAACGGGCCGGCCCGGTCGGCGATGATCCCGAGGCTGCTGCCCCCCGAGCAGCTTCCGGCGGCCAACGCGCTGGGCTCCGTCACGATGACCTCCGGCACGATGATCGGGCCGGTGCTGGGCGGGCTCGTCGTCGGCTGGTGGGGGTACCAGGCCGCCTACCTGCTCGACGCCGTCACCTTCTGCGCCGCCCTCTACGCGATGTGGCGGCTGCCCTCGATGAAGCCCGACCGGGCCGAGGGGGTCCGGGGCCGGGCCTCCGTGCTGGACGGCCTGCGGTTCCTCGGGACCAGGCCCAACATCCGGATGACCTTCTTCTCGGACATGGCGGCCATGGTGCTGGCGCACCCCCGAGCGCTGTTCCCGGCGATCGCCGGACTCTGGTACGGCGGCGACGCCAAGACCGTCGGCCTGTTGGTGGCGGCTCCGGCCGTCGGGGCGCTGCTGGGCGGGGTGTTCTCCGGCTGGTTGGGACGGATCCGGCGGCACGGCCTGGCCATCCTCCTGTCCGTCGCCGCCTGGGGGCTGGCCATCGCCGTCTTCGGGCTGACCCGCAACCTGTGGCTCGGGCTGTTCTTCCTTGCCCTCGCCGGCTGCTCCGACACCATCTCCATGGTGTTCCGCTCCACGATGATGCAGGCCGCCAGCCCCGACGAGATGCGGGGCCGGCTCCAGGGGGTCTTCATCGTGGTCGTCGCGGGCGGGCCCCGGCTCGGGGACTTCCTCGCCGGGACCGTGGCCGACCTGACCTCCCCCGCCGTGGCCATCACGGGCGGGGGACTGGCCTGCGTCCTGGTGGTGGGGCTGCTGGCCGCGTGGTGGCGGGGGTTCGCCCGGTACGACGCCAGGTCGCCGCAGGCCTGAGCGCGGGCCCGGGGCCGGGTCGGGGCCGGTGCGGGGTCGTGGGCGGCGCCGGCCGGTTCAGGCGTCCAGCGGCTCACGGGTGCGGGGGCCCGGACGGTCGCCGGTGTTGGTGGTGCCGGTCGGCTCGAACAGCAGGATCGACACCTCCTCGGCCGCCGTCGGGCAGTGCTCGACGCCGCGCGGGACGACGTACAGCTCGCCCGGTCCGAGGACGACGTCCCCGTCGCGGAGGCGGATCGTGAGCGTGCCGGCGACGACGAGGAACAGCTCGTCGGTGTCCTCGTGCGCGTGCCAGACGAACTCCCCCCGCAGCTTGGCGATCTTGACCTCGTAGTCGTTGACCCGGGCGATCCGGCGCGGGGCCCAGTGCTCGGTGAAGGCGGCCAGCTTCCGCGCGATGTCCACCGTGCCCGTCGTGGTCGTGGTCGTGGTCGCGGGCGGCTTCGGCGTCGCGGCCGCGTTCGTGGTCGGGGCGGGAGCCGGTGTCGGGTGGGGCGTCGGTGTCGTCATGCGCCCAGGCTGCTCCTCGCGGACGGGCCGGTCTTGTACGTTCCTGACATGGCCGCGATACGTCCGCGCAGCACCGTCACCGCCTGGCAGCCGCAGGTCGAGGGGATCGCCGAGGTCTTCCACGCCCGGTTCACCGAGCACGCCTACCCGGCCCATGTCCACGACACCTGGACCCTGATGATCCTGGACGGCGGGCGGGTGGACTTCGCGCTCGACCGCGCACGGCACGGCGCCGGGGTCGGCGACTGCGTCATCCTGCTGCCGCCCGCGGTGGCGCACGACGGGCGGACCGTCACCGAGATCGGCTTCCGCAAACGGGTGTTGTACGTGGACACCTCCGTGCTGCCGCAAGCGCTCACCGGGGCGGCCGTGGACTCCCCGCTGCTGCGGGACCCGGCGCTGCGGGCGCGGGTGCACGGACTGCACCTGGCGCTGGGGGAGCCGGACCCCTTCGAGGCGCAGTCCCGACTGGCCTTCGTGGGCGAGCGGTTGCGCGCCCGGCTCGTCGGACACGGCGCGAGCCCGCGCGAGGAGCCGGGCGGGGCGGGGGTCGCCGCGCGGCTGCGCGAGCTGCTCGACGCGCGGATCCAGGAGGGGATCACCCTGGAGGAGGCCTCCGCCGTCCTGGGGCACGTCCATCCCACCGCGCTGATCCGCGGCTTCCGGAAGGCGTACGGGCTGCCGCCGCACCGCTACCTGACGGGGCGGCGGGTGGAGCGCGCGCGCGGGCTGCTGCTCGCGGGCATGCCGGCGGCGGACGTGGCGACCGCGGCCGGTTTCCACGACCAGGCGCACCTGACCAGGCACTTCCGGCGGCACGTGGGGACCAGCCCGGTGCGGTTCGCCCGGTCCGGGCCGGCCGGCGGTACCGGGCCCGGCGTCGGACCCGCCGGTTCCGGCGTCGGACCCGCCGGTTCCGGCCGGATGTGAAGGGAAGTTGGCGGGTTCGTCGCCATCGTGTTGCCGGGGCCTCCCCTTCCTTTCGATTCGGCATAGGGCAGTTCGGCAGTCCACTCCGCGCGGCTTCGCCCACCCCGCAGCTCCGCCCACCCCCGCCGCTTCGCCCTGCCGCTTCGCCCCCGCCCGGTTCGGGAGGAAGGCCTCCCATGCGCCTTCGCACGCTCGTCACCACCGCGGTCGCCACCGCCGCGCTCTGCGCGGTGCTCGTCCCGCCCGCCGTCGCGACCACCCCGGCCGCCCGGGAGCGGGCGGCCTGCTCGCCCCGCATGTCCGTCGCGGGCTACTCGGACGCGCTCGACAAGACCACCGTCGACGGGAGGTTGGTCGGTGGTCTGTCCGGACTCTCGCTCGACAAGTACGGCAGGATCGCCGCGATCTCCGACAAGTCGGGGCTTACACGCTGAAGGTCGGGCGCGGGAACACCCCGACGGCCACCGCCACCGCACGGCTGCCGCTCACCGACGGCGCCGGAAAGGTTCTGGACTAGGAGGGCGTCGTCGTCGACCGCGACGGCAGCTACCCGGTCACAGACGAGTTCGCCCCCGCGATCCGGCGCCCCGGTCGGGACGGCCGGCCCGCAACGGATCCAGACCTGGGAGCGCGGCCGGAACGGGCGGTTCGTCCTGGGCCGGCAGTACGCGTACCCCGTGGACGCCGGACACGGGCTCGTGGAACTCGCGCCGACCCGAGACGGCCGCCTGATCGTGCTGGAGCGGGGCTTCACCCAGCAGTTCGCGATCACCGTACGGCTGTACGTGGCCGACCCGCTCGGGGCGACGGACACCTCGAAGGTGGACACCCTGGGGGCCGGGCCGGGGCTGCGGGTCGCGCGCAAGACCCTCCTCGGCGACTTCGACGACTGCCCGACGCTCGGGGCCCCCTCGAAGCTGCCGCAGAACCATCCCCTCGTGGACAACATCGAGGGAATGGTGGTGAGCGACCACGACGGGTTCGGGCGACTGCGACTGTTGCTGGTCAGCGACGACGACGAACTGCCCCAGCAGGTCACCCGGTTGTACGCGGTCGACGTGCGGTTGCCCGCACGCACCCGGCGCTGATCCCTCAGGGTCGCGCCGCGACCACGCCGCGCGCCACCCCCAGGGCCACCAGGTCCTGGGGGCGGACGCGGAGCTGGTCCGCGGTGGCCGGGGCCTGGTCGGCGGGACGCTTGAGGATGGCCGCCGCCAACTCCGGCGCGATCACCGAGAAGTAGCTGTCGGGGGTGACCCAGGTGTTCCCCGGCGCGGCCAGGGCGAGAGCCCCGCCCGAGCCGCCCTCGCCGATCAGCAGGGTGGTCACCGGCACCGCGGCCCCGGCCACCGCCGCGAACGTGTCCGCGATGGCCGCGCCTGCGCCCGCGTGTTCGGCGGCGGCGTCGTTGGCCGCGCCGGGGGTGTCCACCAGGGTCAGCACGGGGATCCCGAGCCGGTCCGCGAGGCGGATGACCCGGGCGGCCGTCCGGTAGCCCGCCGGGCGGGTGGCGGTGCCGCACTGGGCGGCGTACGCGACGGCCCGCCCCTCCCGCAGTCCGAACCCGCACAGCATCCCGGGATCCGTGCCGCCGGCCCGGTCCCCCGACAGGGGCAGGCGCAGCGCGAAGTACGCGTCGAGGTACGCCCGGGCGCGGGGCCGGTCCGGGTGCCGGGCCTGGCCGACCGCCTCCCAGCCGGTCGCGGGCGGCGACGCGTCCGCCAGCGCGGCCGGGGGCTCCACCGGCTCCGTCGACCGGGGCGCGGCCAGCAGACGCAGCCAGTCCGTCACGGTGGCGGGCAGCGACGCCGCGGGCACCACGGCGTCCACGTGCCCGGCCGCGTACTGCCCCTCGGCGGTGTAGGCCGCCGGGTCCGCGTCGGCCGGCCGTACCCGGGAGCCGGCGAAGCCGACCTGTGCCCCGGGAAGCGCGAGCACCACGTCGGCGCCCGCCCCCAGGGTCGCCCAACCGCCGCCCGTGGTCGGGTCCCGCAGGACCGCGATCTGCGGAAGTCCGGCGGCGCGGGTCAGCACGGACTGCCCGGCCACCCGCTGGAGTTGGGTCAGGGCGAGCATCCCCTCCTGCATCCGGGAACCACCGGTGGCGATCAGGGACACCAAGGGGAGCCGGTGCGTGCGAGCGTGGCTGTACGCGGCTTCGAGCCGGTCTCCGGTGCGCTCGCCCAGGGACCCCCCGAGGAAGCCGAACTCGAAGGAGATCAGGGTCGCCTCGTGCCCGCCGATGCGGACGGTCCCGGTGACGACGGACTCCCGTTCGCCGGTCCGCAGCTCGGCGCGGGCGCGGGAGTCGTCGTACCCGCTCCACGCCAGGGGGCCGTCGGCCGGCGACTCCCGCGGCGGAACGGGGAGTTCGACGAAACTGCCGGGGTCGGCGAGGGAGGCGATGGCCGCGCGGGCCGAGAGGCGGGTCGTGGTCACGGGCTCACCCTAGAGGGTGGGGAAGATCCCCGCCGGGCCGGACCGGGCGATCTCCGCCGGGCCGGCCCGGACCGGATCAGTCCCTGAGCGGCCCGGCCTTGAGCGGCCCGGCTTTGAGCGGCCCGGCCTTGAGCGGCCCGGCCTTGAGGGGCCCGGCCTTGGCCGGCCCCGGTCAGGAGCCGGAGCGTTCCACCGGGATCCACAGCTCGGCGTCCGCCCGCTCCCCGTCCGGCGACAGCCGCACGCGCAGGATCTCCGGTCCCGGCCTGCTCCGGTACGGGTTCGACGGGAACCACTGCGTGAACACGTCCCGCCACAGGTACTGGAGCGCGTGCGGGAACGGGCCGGAGTTCTCGAAGACGGCCCACGTACCCGCCGGCACGTCCAGGGCGTCCAGGTCCGGCGGCACCTCGCCGCCGGTCACCACCCCGTGGTAGTAGTCGAGTTCGGTGCCCTCGGCCCGGCTCGGGTCGAGCTGGTCGCTCACCGCGACGATCCCCGCCGGCTCCTGGTCGGACAGCTCCGCGACCCGTCGCAGCGTCCGCGGGTCGATGCCGCGGATGAACGCGGCGATGGCCGGGTTCGCCCCCTCGTGGACGAGGGGCACGCGGGCCTTGAGGCCGGCCACCCGGAACTCCGTCTTCTCCGTGATCCTGTACCGCATGCTGCTGCTCCCTTCGACGATGAGGCGGAAGGACATCCGGGGCTGGGAACTCAGCGTCGCGCCCGTCCGACGGGCTTCACCCGGGCCGACGCCGTGCACGGCGCGGAACGCGCGCGCGAAGGCCTCGCCCGACCCGTAGCCGTGGCGCGTGGCCACGTCCAGCAGGGTCCGTTCGCCGGCCAGTACCTCGGCACCCGCCAGGGTCAGCCGTCTGCGGCGCACGTACTCCGAGAGCGGCATGCCGGCCAGCGCGGAGAACATGCGCCGGAAGTGGTACTCCGACGTCACCGCCACGCGCGCCAGTTCGGCCATGTCGATCGGCTGGTCGAGGTGCGACTCGATGTGTTCCATGGCCTGGTTCAGGCGCTCCAGCATTCCCGGACTCCTTCCCTTACGAGGACTCACGCTAGGGCGGGGCCATCCTGTCGCACCCGACATCCTGTGCCCGTCCCGGTCTGCCCGCCCCGCCCGGACCGCGCCCCCGGACCGCCCGCCCGCCCGGGCCGCCCGCCCGGATCGAGGTCGGCTCAGGTCCGGGGGAGGGGGAAGGCGATCCTCAGCGCGTAGGCGGCGACGAGACCGTGACCGAGGCGGAAGGTCCAGACGCGGACGGCGGGGGAGACCCGGGCCCCGGCGAACGAGCCGAGGGCGACGAGGAACTGCTGCCAGAGGAGGGAGGCGAGGGCGACGCCCGCGAGGAAGGCCGCCCCGGTCGGGCCGGTGCGCAGACCGCCGCCCTGGGCGGTGGTGAGGGCCGCGAAGTAGAGCGCGGTCGTGGGGTTCACGGCGGTGAGGGCGACATACCGGCCGAAGGTCCTGGCCGGCCGGGAGGGCCCCGCCCCGCCCACCGACGGGACCGGTGCGGCGGGTGCGGCGGCAGCCGTGGGCGCCGTGGATCCCGCGGGCGCGGCCGTCGCGGAGCGCAGCCCCCGCGCGGCGATGACCAGCAGGATCAGAGCCGACGCCAGGCGCACCCAGGCCTCGACGGGCTGGACGTGGGAGGCGACCCAGGGCCCCAGGGCGGTGGCGAGCGCCGCGTAGCCGAGGTCCACCGCCGCGATGCCCGTCGCCGCGGCGACGGCCGCACGGCGGCGCCGCATCGCCTCCTGGAGCAGCAGCACGCTCATCGCGCCCATCGGCATCGCCACGCCCAGGCCCGCCACCGCCCCCGCCACCGCGGGGCCCGTCAGTTCGCTCATGCCCGTGAGGGTGCGTCGGGTGGCCCCGCGCACGGCGGCGGACATCGGCCCGCGCTGCGACAATCGCGGCATGGACCGTCTCGACAGGGAGATCCTCGGCATCCTGCAGCAGGATGCGCGGATCTCGTACCGCGATCTCGGCGTCCGCGTCGGACTCAGCGCCAACGCCACCGCCGACCGCGTGCGCCGGATGCGCCGGGACGGGGTGATCCTCGGATTCACCGTCGTCGTCGACCCGGCGGCCGACACCCGGGGCGGGCTCGTCGTCTTCATCGACCTCACGCTGCGCCAGGACGTCACCAACGAGGAGTTCGAGCAGCGGGTCGCCAGGCTGCCCGGCATCACCGAGGTCGTGCACGTCACCGGGGAGTACGACTACCTCGTACGGGCCCGGGCCGCCGACGCGACGGCACTCGACACGCTGTTGCGCCGCCTCAAGCGGGAGACCGGGGTGGCCCAGTCCAGCACCCGCATCGCCCTGCGCGCCGCGAACACGCCGGCGAGCTGAAACGACGGAACACGTTCGGCGAGCTGAAACGACGGAACCTAGAGCGGGGACTCCCACGTCAGCGTCGTGCCCCGGGCGCCGGTCTCCGTGCGGCCGTCGTCCGAGACCGTCAGCCTGACCCGGTTCGAGGCGGCGTCCACCCCGACCCGGATGGAGGTGACCTCGGCCCGGCGGTGGGCCGCGGCCAGCGCCCCGCGCAGGGTGGACAGCAGGTCTCCGGCCACCGGTTCCGTGAGCAGGGCGTCCACGGCGCCCTCGAAGTGCACGGACGGTTGGAAGCCCAGCAGCACCGCCGCGCCGCCCGTCTCGCGCAGTACCCGGCCGCGGAAGGTGGTCGGGGCGTCGGTGGGCGGTTGCTGGAGGGCGAAGATGGCCGTGCGGACCTCCTGGATCGTGGAGTCCAGTTCGTCGACCGCCCGGCCGAGTTCGTCGCCGACGGTGTCCCCGGCGGGGGCGGCCGCCGAGCGCTTCTTGGTGCTCTCCAGCATCATCTCCGTCGCGAACAGCCGCTGGACCACCAGGTCGTGCAGGTCCCGCGCGATCCGGTCGCGGTCCTCGTACACGGCCAACTGCTCCCGGTCGTGCTGCGCGTCCGCCAGTACGAGCGCCAGCGCGGCCTGGGAGGCGAACTGCGAGGCCAGCAGCCGGTCCACCGCGTCGTACGGCCGTCCGTCCCGCTCCCGGGGCAGGGCCAGCGTGCCGATCAGCCGGCCGCCGCTCTGCAACGGGAGCATCATGCTGGGGCCGAACCGCACCCGCACGTGCGTGGTCATCCGCGGATCCGTCGCCGAGTCCTCTATGAAGACCGGTTCACCGCTCAGGAGTTGCTCCAGGACCGCCGAGCCGGGGGCGATGGCGGTGCCGATCATGTCGCCGGCGTCGCCGGGCGTGGAGGCCGCCACGATCTCCATGCCGCCCTCGGGGGTCGGCTGGAGCACCACGCCGGCCGCCGCGTCCGCGAGCAGGCGGGCCCGTTCGGCCACGCACATCAGCGCGTCCGCCGCCGGACGGCCCGCCAGCAGGGCCGTGGTCACGGCGGCGGCGCCCTCGATCCAGCGTTCCCGGCGGCGCGCGGTCTCGTACAACCGGGCGTTGCCGATCGCTATCCCCGCCTGCGAGGCCAGGACGCGCAGCAGCGCCAGGTCCTCGTCCGTGAACGGGCCGCCGCCGTGCTTCTCGGTGAGGTACAGGTTGCCGAAGACCTCGGTGTGCACCCGGATGGGCACCCCGAGGAAGCTGCGCATGGGCGGGTGGCCGGGCGGGAAGCCCACCGAGCGGGGGTCGCGGGTGAGGTCGTCCAGCGCCAGGGGCCGGGCGTCGCCGATCAGCACTCCGAGCACCCCGGAACGGCCGTCGGGCAGCCGGGGGATCGCGGCCCGTTCGGCCTCGGTCAGTCCGGCGGTGAACAGCTCGGTCAGCCGGGCGCGCTCGGGGTCGACGACCCCGAGCGCCCCGTAGCGGGCGCCGCACAGTGCGGCGGCCGACTCCACGATGTGCTGGAGGGTGGTGCGCAGCTCCAGTTCGGAGCCGACCGACAGCACCGCCTCCAGCAGGGCGGGCAGGGCGGACCGTTCGGCCGCGTCGGCCGCGGTCTCCTTCGGATCCAGCGTCATCCGGCCAGCGGGTTGAGAACCATGGGGGCGATCTTTCCTTCGAGCATCGCGCCGAGACCCAGTACGGCGCACACGTCCGGCCGTTCCGCGATGGCGACGGGCATCCCGGTCGCGTCCCGCAGCATCTGGTCCAGGCCCGGCAGCAGGGCGCTGCCTCCCACCATCATGATCCCCCGGTCCGTCAGGTCCGCGACCAGGTCCGGCGGGCAGTCCCGCAGGACCTTGCCGATCCCGTCGAGCACGGCGGTCAGCGGGGTGAAGATCGCGTCGCGGACCGCGGCGGTGTCCACCTGTACCGAGCGGGCGAGCCCGGTGGCCACGTCGCGGCCGTGGATGAGGGTGGAGGCCGGGCCGTCGGGGGTGATGCCGTTGCCGTGCAGGGCCAGCTGGAGCGGCCGGACGGCCTGACTGGGCAGCATCAGCTCGTGCGCGTGCCGCAGGTGCTGGACGATGGCGTGGTCGATGGCCTCGCCGCCGACGGGGATCCGTTCGGCCGTGACGATCGAGCCGAGGGAGAGGACGGCCACCTGCGTGGCCGCCGCCCCGCACACCATGATCATCGTCGCGGTCGGCTGCTCCACGGGCAGGCCGCAGCCGACGGCTGCCGCGATCAGGGTGTCGACGAGTTCGACACGCCGGGCACCGAGCCCGACGAGCGTCTCCACGGTGGCCCGCTGGGCCAGGGGGTCGGCGTCGTGCGGAGTGCAGGCGGCGGCCCGCAGCCGGGGCTTGCGGCGCAGCGCGCGCCGCAGCTTCTCGCCGAGGAGGTGACGCAGCATCCGCTGGGCCATCTCGATGTCGACGACGGTGCCGCCGGAGACGGGGCGCACGACCCGGATGTAGTCGGGCGTGCGGCCGGTCATCCGTTCGGCGAAGGTGCCCACGGCGATGAGTGCACCGGTCCGGGTGTTCACCGCGGCGCAGCTGGGCTCGTCGACGACGAGGCCGGCGCCCTTCACGTACACGCGGGTCCTGGCCGCCCCCAGGTCGACGGCGACGTGGCAGCGGCGCAACTGCTCAAGGCTGACGGTCACGGCGGATCCTCCCGAGTGCGCTGACGCAAGGAGACCGGCGGGTGCCGGTCGCATTCCATATCTTCTCGGGTAAATGGGGTATACCGCCCGTTGGAATGCTCCGGGTGGGGTGTGCCTGATGGGCCGAGAGGTGCTGCACGGGGGTGGATTTCTGTACCGACAGGCAGCACGATGCGCGCACCGTCCGCGCTACTCGCGCGTAACAAGGTAAGGGGGACCCGATGCTGACGCCCCGCCAGAGATTCCTGGCGCTCCTGACGCTCTGCCTGGCCCTGCTCGCACCCTTCCCGGCCCAGGCCGCCGACCGGGCCGCCCCCCGGCAGGCCCCCACCCGGAATCCGGTGGTCCTGGTGCACGGTTACAACGCCGACCCCGGCGTCTGGGGCTCGCTGCGGGAGGACCTGCGCGCCGACGGGTACGCCGACGCGGAGCTGTATTCCTGGGGGTACGACACCCACCAGTCCGTCAACGAGGTCCTCTCCGGCAGGCTCGGCGCGTACGTCGAGCAGGTCCGCCGGGAGACCGGCGCCGCCCGCGTGGACATCGTGGCGCACTCCTTCGGATCCCTCGTCAGCCGTTGGTACGTCACGTACGGCGGCGGCGGCGCGACCGTGGACCACCTGGTCTCGCTGGCCGGCCCCAACCACGGCACCTCCATCGCCTGGGGCTGCGCCCTGTGGGACCAGGCGTGCCGGGACATGACGCCCGGTTCGTACGTCGTCAAGAACCTGGCCGCCGGCGACGAGACACCGGGGGCGGTCGGCTACGCCACCTTCTGGTCGAACTGCGACGAGGTCGTCAACCCCGACAACAGCGTCCCGCTGACCGGGGCCGCCAACACCCCCGTCGGCTGCCTGGGGCACAACGACCTGCTCGGCGACGACGCCACCTCGGCGGGCGTCCGGGCCTTCCTGCGCTCCTGACCCCGGCCTTCCTGCGCTCCTGACCCCGGCCGTCCCGCGCTCCTGACCGCGCCCCGGTCAGCTCCCGCCGGGCCGGACCTCCTGGAGCAGTCCGTACGTGAACTCCGCGACGTACGGCGCCCCCGACGCGGCGAACGCGAGCCGCCACCGCGTCGGGGCGGTTCCCTCCATCGGCCGAACCGGGGCGAACGCCCGCGCCACCTCGTCCACCGTCGCGGACCAGGGCAGCAGGTCCGCCGCCGTCTCCAGGACGGGCGCCGGCGCGCCCGGGGCCCGAATCAGCCACTCGTTCCACACCGCCCCATCGGGCGCGGCCAGCACCTCGAAGCGCAGGTCGGGCCAGAGCGGCACCGGCCACAGCAGGGCCTCGCACTCCAGGTCGCCGATCCTGCGGCGCCCGGTGGACTCCGCCGGGCCCAGCACCGACCGGTAGCGGGCCAGCGCCCCGCGCGAACGCGGCGACCTGACCATGGCCTGCCAGCGCCTGTTCGCCTCCCGCTGCTCGGCGAGCGAGGCGCCGAGGCGCAGCCGGGCCTCCTCGGCGAGGTCCGGCCGGAAGTCGGCCATCCTGCGCAGCAGTACCAGTTGGAAACCGGCCGCGCCGAAGGGGGCCGGGGCGCTCGGACCGTGGTTCAGCGTCATGGAGTCAACGATTCCACACAGAATCCTTACGTTCCCGGGACCCGGATGTGCTCCCTCGCCGCATAACCTGCGGGCGCCATGAACTTCTGCCACGCCTGCCGGAGACACCTCAATGGCGCACTGGCGTGCGCCGGGTGCGGAACCCCGGCCGAATACCTGACCCCCGCGGCCCCGACCGCCCCCGCCGCCCCGGCCGGGTACGACCCGCAGGTCGCCCCGCCGCAGCCCGGGTACACCGGGTACGCCGATTCCGGCCACCCGGAGCCGGGACACGCGCCGCAGTACGAGCAGCCGCAGTACGCGCAGCCGGGGTACGGGCAGCCGGGGTACGCCGAGCCCGGGTATCCGGCGTCCGAGTACGCGGCGTCCGAGTACGTCGACCACGCGGCGCCCGGGTACGTCGAGCCCGGGTATCCCGAGCCGGTCCGGGAGCGGCCCGAGGCCTCCGACGTGTACGTCGACTCGCTCGTCACCCTGTCCGGCCCGCCCGACGGCCGGTCCGCCGCACGGCGCCGCACCGCGAACCGCAGGAGCCGGACCGTCCTCGCCGTCGGGCTCGGGCTGGCGCTGGCCACCGGCGGGTCCGTGGCACTGGCCCGGATGGTGACGGACGAGGAACGCACCGACCGGGCGACCGAGGTCGTGCTGACCGACGACGCGGGACCGCAACAGCCGGTCCCGGCGCCCGCCCTGCCGAGCACGGACGCGCCCTCGGCGCCGTCGAAGGGCACCGGAGGCACGAAGGCCTCCGTGATCGCCACCAGGACGGCCGGGTCCACCGCCTCGCCGAGCGGTTCCGCGGAGCCGGGGCCCGAGGTGAGCGCGTCCGCTTCCCGGGAGTCGTCGCCGTCACCGTCCCGCACCGGCGGCCCGGGGCCGGGGCCGTCCGCGAAGCCCTCGACCTCGGGGCAGCCTTCGCCGAGCACGTCGTCCGGGACCGCGCAGCCGAAGCCCACGGCGACCCCGAAGCCCACCCCCACGCCGACGCCCACCAAGAGCGAGTGCTGGATCTGGTTCCTCTGCTGAGGGGCGGGGAGCCGGGCCTCAGCCCAGCATCCTCCTGAGCAGGTCCCGCAGGGCCGTCCGCTCGGCCGTGGACAGGCCGGCCAGCGGCTCGCGCGCGAAGTCCAGCGACTCGCGCAGCCGGTCCGCGGTCTGAAGGCCCTTCTCGGTGGCGGCGGCCAGCTTCACGCGGCGGTCGGCCGGGTCCGGGCGCCGCTCCACCAGGCCGCGGCTCTCCAACCGGTCCACGATGCCGGTGACGTTCGACGGCTCGCACTTCAGCTTCTGCGCGATCTTGCGCATGGCCGTCGGCTCCAGGGAGAGCAGGTTCAGCACTCTGGCCTGGGCTCCTGTGAGCTGGTGGCTGGCTGCCGCGTGCTCGTATTCCTGGTGGTAGCGGGCCACGACGTCGCCGATGAGCTCGACGACCTCAAGGGTCAGTGGGTCTGCGCGACGACTGGGCATGGATCCAGCGTACCCATTTACTTGACAACATGAAATATCCAGGAGCATGGTTGTTTCAGGTTGTGAAGCATTTCTTCCGTTCTCTTCACCCCGAGCGTCTGGAGCCCACCATGTCCGAGATCCCCGCCGTGAGCCGCGAGTGGCACCTCGTCCGCCGCCCGCAGGGCTGGCCCGTCGCCGAGGACTTCGCCCTGCGCGAGGTCCCCGTGAACGCGCAACCCTCGGCCGGCCGGATCCTGGTGCGCAACCTCCACATGTCCGTCGACCCGTACATGCGCGGCCGGATGAACGACGTGAAGTCCTACGTACCGCCCTTCCAGCTCGACAAGCCGATGGACGGCGGCGCGGTCGGCGAGGTCGTCGCCTCCGCCGACGAGCGCTTCGCGGTCGGTGACCACGTCCTGCACGGCCTGGGCTGGCGCGAGTACGCCGACCTGGACGCCAAGCACGCCACCAAGGTCGACGGCTCGCTCGCCCCGCTCTCCACCTACCTCGGCGTGCTCGGCATGCCGGGCCTGACCGCCTACGCCGGCCTCTTCGAGGTCGCCTCCTTCAAGGAGGGCGACGCCGTCTTCGTCTCCGGCGCGGCCGGCGCGGTCGGCAGCCTGGTCGGCCAGTTCGCGAAGATCAAGGGCGCGTCCCGGGTGATCGGCTCGGCCGGCTCGGACGAGAAGGTGACCCTCCTCACGGAGAAGTACGGCTTCGACGCCGCCTTCAACTACAAGAACGGCCCCGTCGCCGAGCAGCTGAAGGAAGCCGCCCCCGAGGGCATCGACGTCTACTTCGACAACGTCGGCGGAGACCACCTGGAAGCCGCGATCTCCTCCCTCAAGGTGCACGGCCGCGCCACCCTCTGCGGCGCCATCGCCCAGTACAACGACACCGAGCCCGCCCCCGGCCCGCGCAACCTCGTGCAGGTCATCGGCAAGCGCCTGCGCCTGCAGGGCGTGCTGGTCGGCGACCACGCCGACATCCAGGAGCAGTTCGTCCAGGACGTCGCCGGCTGGCTGCGCTCGGGCGAGCTGCGCTACGACGAGACCGTCCAGGAGGGCGTGGAGAACGCGACCGAGGCCTTCCTCGGAATGCTGCGCGGCGAGAACACCGGAAAGATGATCGTTTCTTTCACCGGTTAGGCTCACTGCACACCGTCGTGATCGTGGGCGCGAGTCACGGCGATTACCAGGAGGATCTTCTTACATGTCCATCCAGCAGTCCGATGTCGCGTACACCGCTGTCGCCACCGCCGAGAACGGCCGTGACGGCCGCGTCGCCACCAACGACGGCAAGCTCGACGTCGTGGTGAACCCGCCGAAGGAGCTCGGTGGCAGCGGCGCCGGCACCAACCCGGAGCAGCTGTTCGCCGCCGGCTACAGCGCCTGCTTCCAGGGCGCCCTGGGTGTCGTCGCCAAGAACGAGAACGCCGACATCTCCGGTTCGACCGTCACCGCCGAGGTCGGCATCGGCAAGAACGACGACGGCTTCGGCCTGATCGTCAAGATCTCGGCGTCGATCCCGAACGTGGACGCCGCCACCGCCAAGGACCTCATCGAGAAGGCCCACCAGGTCTGCCCGTACTCCAAGGCGACCCGCGGCAACATCACGGTCGAGCTGGCCGTCTGATCCGCACCCCGCACGTCGCGAAGGCCGCGCCCTCAAGGGGGCGCGGCCTTCGCCGTAAACTGCGCGCATGAGTGCTTTCGCGGGGGGATTGCGGTACCTGCTCGCCGGACAGCGGTGGGTCTTCGGCCACGGACGGTGGTTCGGCGTCGGCCTGCTGCCGGGACTGGTGGCGCTGGTGCTGTACGCGGGCGCCCTCATCGGGCTGGGATACGGGGCCGACGACCTCGCCGGTTGGCTGACCCCCTTCGCCGACGACTGGGGTTCGCCCTGGCTGAGCCTGTTCCGGGGTTTCCTGACCGCGCTGGTCTTCAGCCTCGGACTCTTCCTCGCGGTGATCACCTTCACCGCCGTGACCCTGCTGGTCGGCCAGCCCTTCTACGAGTCCCTGTCCGAGCAGGTCGACCGGGCCGAGGGCGGCGAGGTCCCCGAGTCGGGCCGCACCCTGTGGCAGGACCTGTGGATCTCCGCCCGTGACAGCGTCCGGCTGCTGGGCCGGGTGGTGCTGTACGGGATCCTGCTGTTCGCCCTCGGGTTCATCCCGGTGATCGGGCAGACCGTGGTCCCGGCGATCGGCTTCTGCGTCTCCGGCTACTTCCTCACCCAGGAACTCACCTCGGTCGCCCTCCAGCGCCGTCGCGTCGACCTCGACGAGCAACTGGTCCTGCTGCGGGGCCGGCGCGCGATGGCGCTCGGCTTCGGCGTGCCGCTGGTGCTGGCGTTCCTCGTCCCGCTGGTGGCCGTGTTCCTGATGCCGGGCGCCGTGGCCGGGGCGACCCTGATGGCCCGCGACCTGGTGGGCGCGGACACCGGCCCAGAGGGCCCCGAGGGGGGAACCGGCACCGACGAACCCGCCCAGGGTCCTGCGGCGCCGCAGGCCACCGGCTTCGGCCCGCCGCCGCCCGCCTACTCCTAGGCCGTCTCTTTCGGATCTTGCCGGGGCCGACAAGATCCGAGAGAGACGACCCAGGCCGGGCGAATCAGGGGGCGGCCGCCTCCAGCGCGTCCACACTGCCCGACATCACGGTCCGCACGTGCCGGGTGAGGTGTTCGACCGGCCAGTCCCACCAGGCGATCGCGAGGAGCCGGGCGACGTCCGCCGCCTCGTACCGGGAGCGGATCAACCGGGCCGGATTGCCGCCGACGATGCCGTAGTCCGCGACGTCGTCCACCACGACCGCGCCGGAGGCGATCACGGCTCCGTGGCCGATCCGCACTCCCGGCATCACCATGGCGCCGTGTCCGAACCAGACGTCGTTGCCCACCACGGTGTCCCCGCGCCCGGGCAGGTCTGTGATCAGGTCGAAGTGCTCGGCCCAGTCGCCGCCCATGATGGGGAACGGGAACGTCGAGGGCCCGTCCATCCGGTGGTTGGCGCCGTTCATGATGAAGCGCACCCCGGTGCCCAGCGCGCAGAACCTCCCGATGACCAGTCGCTCCGGCCCGTAGTGGTAGAGCACGTTGCGCGTCTCGAACGCCGTCGCGTCGTCCGGGTCGTCGTAGTAGGAGTAGTCGCCCACCTCGATCAGCGGGGACGTCACCAGCGGCCGGAGCAACACCACGCGCGGCTGTCCCGCCACGGGGTGGAGCACCGACGGATCGGGCGGAACGGGGCTCACGCCGGCACCTCCGCCGTCACCACGCCCTGCGTGTGGTCGTCCGCCTCGACCAGCGCCGAACCGTCCGGGGCCCAGACGGCCGCCCCGCCGCAGCCGGTCCACGGGCCGGCCGGCCCGACGTGGTTGGCGAGGACCACGTACAGGCCGTGCTCCTTGGCGATCCCCGGGTAGACGGTGGTCCGCTCCGCGACCCCGGCGCCCGTCCCGTAGAGGGAACTCGCCAGGTGGACCGAGCAGCCGTCGGCCGCGCCCCGGCCGGGCAGGTCGGGGAAGTGGTTGTCGAAGCAGACGCCCAGGCAGAAGCGGACCCCGCCGAGTTCGAAGCGCCCGTCGACGGAACCGGGCGCGAAGGCGTCCCCCTCGTGCTCGAACAGGTGCTGCTTGGCGTACGTCGTCACGTGCGCGCCGTCGGCGTCGTGGATCAGGGTCGCGATGGCCGGCAGCGGTCCGTCGGTGCGCAGGGCGGCGTTGACCGCGGTGGCGATCCCGACGGAGCGCAAGGGGTCCAGTCTCGGATCGTCGGGGCCCGTCAGCCACAGGCCGGGGTCGGCGGTCAGCGCCTCGATCTCGTAGCCGGTCAGGGCCAGTTCGGGCAGGACGACGAGTGCGGCGCCCTGGTCGCGGGCCGCGGCCGCGAGGGCGGCGGCCTTCGCGGAGTTGGCCTCGACATCGGCCGGGACGCAGGTCATCTGGGCTGCGGCTATCCTCATGCGCTCAGCATGCCGGCCCGGCCGCCGTCCCGTCCGGCGGGGCCGTGCGGGTCGCCGGGGGGCCGCTAGGGGGTCGCGGAGGTCCCCCGAAGCAGCGTCAGGAACGAGCGGAACGCGGCCGGCATGTCCACCGACTCGGGGGAGAGCAGCCACTGGTACTGGAGGCCGTCCATCACCGCCGTGAGCAGGGGCGCCGCCTGCTCGGGGGTGAGGCCCGAGGGCAGCCGGTCCCCGAACTCGGCCCGCAGCACCGCGGCCATCTCGCCCCGGACCTGCGCGTACCGCTCGGTGAAGAACCGCCGGGCCGGGTGCCCGTCGGTGACGCTCTCGCCCAGCAGCGCCGAGAAGGTCTGCACGATGCCCGGCCGCATCGCGTTGTAGTCCACCAGCGAGGCCAGCAGGTCCAGCCGCCAGGTGTCGGCGGAGGCGCGCGAGCCGCCGCCGGTGTCCCAGCGGTCGCGTTCCTCCAGCACCGCGACGAGCAACGCCTCCTTGGTGGGGAAGTGGTGCAGCAGCCCCTGTTGGGTCAGACCCACCCGTTCCGCCACGGCGCCGAGCGACGCCCCCCGGTAGCCGCGTTCGGCGATCACCTCGACCGCCGCGCGGACGATGTCGCCGCGCCGCTCCTCGCTCCTCGCCCTGACCATGGCCCGGCACTCCCTCCGACGCGCACCCCTGCTCGCAGGACCGTACGCGATCCACGCCCGACAAGCCGAGATCACGAAAGAATAACGAACCCTACCGCCCACCAGGTATCGGGTCCACGATGGGCACGCACCGCACCGCACCGCGCACCCGCACGCACCGCACTCGATGAGGAGGCTCGGCCGTGACCGATGCCGAACAGGTCCGCCACGACACCGCGGAAGCCGCACGGGACAAGCTGGATCTCGACACCAAGGCCCGGCTCCTCGCCGGCCAGGACATGTGGTCGCTGCCCGCCCTCCCGGAGATCGGCCTGGGCTCCCTGGTCATGTCCGACGGCCCCATCGGGGTGCGCGGCGTGCGCTGGACCGCCGACGACCCCTCCATCGCCCTGCCGTCCCCGACCGCGCTCGCCGCCGCCTGGGACCCCGCCCTCGCCCGCCGCGCCGGCCGGCTCCTGGCCCAGGAAGCGCGCCGCAAGGGCGTCCACGTCCTCCTCGCCCCCACCGTCAACCTGCACCGATCCCCGCTCGGCGGCCGGCACTTCGAGTGCTACTCCGAGGACCCGTACCTCACCGGCACCATCGGCACCGGCTACGTCCAGGGCGTCCAGGACGGCGGCGTCGGCACCACCGTGAAGCACTTCGTCGGCAACGACGCCGAGACCGAGCGCTTCACCGTCGACTGCGTGATCGCGCCCCGTCCGCTGCGCGAGCTGTACCTGGCCCCCTTCGAGGCCATCGTCACCAACGCCCACCCCTGGGGCATCATGACCTCCTACAACCGGGTCAACGGCACCTCGATGACCGAGAACCGGTACCTGGTCAACGAGGTCCTGCGCGCCGAATGGGGCTTCGACGGCTACAACGTCTCCGACTGGATGGCCGCCCGCTCCACCACCGGCGACATCCTCGGCGGCCTCGACGTGGCCATGCCCGGCCCGCAGACCGTCTACGGCCCCGCCCTCGCCGAGGCCGTCCGCGCCGGTGAGGTACCCGAGTCCGCCGTCGACGACGCCGTGCGCAACGTCCTGCGGCTCGCCGCCCGCGTCGGCCTCCTGGAGGGCGCCCCGGCCGTCGTCACCGCCCCCCCGGCCGCGATCGACGGACCGGCCCTGGCCCGCGAGATCGCTGCCCGCGGCATCGTCCTCGTCCGCAACGAGAGCGTCTCCGGCGGGCGGCGCGCGCTGCCCCTCGACACCGGCGCCGGCCGCACCGTGGCCCTCCTCGGCGCCGCCGCCCGCGACGCCCGGGTCCTCGGCGGCGGCTCCGCCACCGTCTTCCCCGAGCGGATCGTCTCCCCGCTGGACGGCCTCGCCGCGGCCCTGCCCGAGGGGACGCTCACCTTCTGCGTCGGCGCCGACCCCAGCGAGGAACTCGTCCCCGCCGACAAGGGCTTCGACCTGCGGGCCGTCTGCCGCGACGCCTCCGGGGCGGTCCTGGGCGAAGGCGGCCTGCCCACCGGGCAGGTCCAGTGGATCGGCGACGACCTGCCCGAGGGCGCCACGTACGAGACGATGGCGAGCATCGAGGTCACCGGCACCTTCCTGCCGCGCGAGAGCGGCGAGCACGCCTTCGGCACCCGCGGCCTCGGCGCCTTCGCCCTCGCCGTCGACGGCCGCACCCTGTGGGACGGCGTCCAGGAGATGGGCGACGAGGCCGACCCCTTCGAGGCCTTCTTCGGAGCCCCCAGCGAGCGCGCCCGCGTCCCGCTGACGGAGGGGGAGCCCGTCGAGGTGTCGCTGACCTTCCAGGTCCCCGACACGACGCGTCTGCCGCTGCGGGCCATCATGTTCTCCCTGCTCCACCTCGGCCCCCGGCGCGACCCGGACGAGCTCATCGCCGAGGCCGTCGCGGCCGCGCGGGCCGCCGACACCGCCGTGGTGGTCGTCGCCACCACCGAGCGCGTGGAGTCGGAGGGGTTCGACCGCACCGACCTGACCCTGCCCGGCCGGCAGAACGACCTGGTCGCGGCCGTCGCCGCCGCCAACCCGAACACCGTGGTCGTGGTCAACGCCGGTTCCCCCGTGGAACTGCCCTGGCGCGCGGACGTCGCGGCCGTGCTCCTGACCTGGTTCCCCGGGCAGGAGGGCGGCGCCGCGCTGGCCGACGTGCTCCTCGGGGAGGTGGAGCCCGGCGGCCGGCTGCCCACCACCTGGCCCGCCGCGTTCGCCGACGCGCCCGTCACCGAGGTGACCCCGACCGACGGCAGGCTGGAGTACCGCGAGGGGCTCCTCATCGGCTACCGGGCGTACGAGGCCCGGGGCGTGGTCCCCGGCTACCCGTTCGGCCACGGCCTCGGCTACACGGACTGGACGTACGAGTCCCTGGAGGTCAGCGGCGCCACCGCCCGGGTCCGCCTCGCCAACACCGGCACCCGGACCGGCCGCGAGGTCGTCCAGGTCTACCTCGCCCCGCTCGCCGACCCCGTCGAGCGCCCCGCGAGCTGGCTGGCCGGCTTCGCCTCCGTCGAGGCGGGCCCCGGCGAGAGCGTCGAGGTCGAGATCGAGCTGCCCGACCGGGCCTTCGAGATCTGGGACAAGGACACGCGCGACTGGCGGCGGATCGGCGGCGGTTACGAGGTCCGCGCGAGCCATGCCCACGGCGACACCCGGCTGACGGCGACCCTCGACATCGGGTGACCCGACGCATGGCCGGAAAACACCCATGAACCGGACCGGGGGAGGGCCCTGACGCCCACCCCCGGTCCGTACCAACCGTCAACGTGGCGGCTCTGCCGCCGTCACCTGTCGGTGCGCGAGTTCGGCCAGCCGAGCCTGCCCGTTCTTCCCCGGATGGAAGAAGTCCCAGCGACTCAACTGCTTCGCCGAGAACGGGTACTGGAACACCGCGCCCCCGTCGTAGCGGCAGAGGGAGTCCTTCGCGCAGACCTCGCGCAGTACCTCGTTGTACTCGACCACCCGCGCCCGCACCTCCTCCCGCCGCGAGGTCGCCCCCGTCGCCAGGGAGAGCGGATCGGCCAGCATCGACTGGCAGATCCCCAGCTTCCAGATCTGGCGCACCATCGGCAGGTCCTTGCCCTGCTCCCACAGCCGCTGGAGGTCCGGCACGGAGGAGACGTACACCTGCGAGGTCGGGGACGCCGCCCGCAGACCGGCCAGCGCCCTCTCGAAACCGGCCCGGAAGTCGGCCACCGAGGTCATCGACGAAGTCAGCGGCCGGCAGGCGTCGTTGGAGCCCACCATGACCGTGACCAGGTCGGGCTTGTGCGCGGCCGCCGACGCCAGCTGCCCCGGCAGGTCCGCCATGCGCGAGCCGGTCACCGCGTGGTTCCAACTGCGCGCGGGCGCCTCGGCGGCCCCGATCAGGCGGGTGGCGAGGGAGTCCACCTCGGGGTCGTCGCCGGTGGCCCAGGAGACCTCCGGGCAGTCCGCCAGCACCGAACAGGCGTCGAAGCCGCGCGTGATGGAGTCGCCCACGGCGGCGATCGAGGCCGGCGCGGTGTTCCAACGGGGACGGGCCTGCGCCCCCCGCTCGCCCTCGGACGCCGGCTCGCCACCGTCACACCCCGTGACCACCCCGGCCAGCACGGCGACCGCCGCGACCGCGCCCGTCAGCTTCCGACGCGCGCGGCGGCGTGGAGCGGTGGTGCCCATCGGGTGGTCCCTCCTTCGACGCACCGGGTCCTTCCGGGGCGTCCTGCTGAGTGAATGCTCTGTGTTCGCGGGGTTTGGAGCGACCGTACGTCACACCGGGGCCCCCCGCGCACGGTAGCTTTTTCCCGTGGCGTTTCGGCCGCACGTCCCACGACGCAATGTCAGATCATTTCCGGTAAATTACATCACGTCACATACTGTCCGTTTTCTGGAGTTTATTCCCGACCTCGTCCCACACTGGAGGTCCCGGTGACGACACGTGGAGTTCTGTACGTGCATTCCGCGCCGCGTGCGCTCTGCCCGCACGTGGAATGGGCTGTTGCGGGCGTACTCGGGGTGCGGGTGAACCTCGACTGGATCAGACAGCCCGCCTCCCCCGGCACCTGGAGAGCCGAGTTCTCCTGGCAGGCCGAAGCGGGCACTGCGGCGAAACTCGCCTCCGCCCTGCGCGGCTGGCACCTGCTGCGCTTCGAAGTGACCGCCGAACCCTGCTCGACCGCCGAGGGCGAGCGGTACAGCTCCACCCCGGAACTCGGCATCTTCCACGCCGTCACCGGAATGCACGGCGACATCCTCGTTCCCGAGGACCGGTTGCGCGCCGCCCTCGTCCGATCCGCGCACGGCGAGAGCGACCTGGAGGCCGAGATCGCCAAACTGCTCGGCAAGCCCTGGGACGACGAGTTGGAGCCGTTCCGCCACGCAGGCGAGGGCGCCCCGGTGCGCTGGCTCCACCAGGTGGTCTGACCCCGCGACCGGTCCGACCCCGCGACGCGCCGACGACACGCGAGAGGGGCCCCGCCCGGCAACCGCCGGGTGGGGCCCCTCTCTCATGGGGCGTGCCTCATGGTGCGTGCGCGACTCAGACGGAGCGGAACGCCAGCGAGACGTTGTGGCCGCCGAAGCCGAAGGAGTTGTTGATCGCGGAGACCGGACCGTCGACGGGCAGCTTGCGCGGCTCGCCGCGGACGATGTCCGCGTCGATGTCGTCGTCCAGGTCCTCGACGTTGATCGTCGGCGGGGCGATCCGGTGGTACAGCGCCAGCACGGTCGCCACCGTCTCGATGCCGCCGGCGCCACCCAGCAGGTGACCGGTCATCGACTTGGTCGCGGAGATCGCGATGTGGTCGAGGTCGTCGCCCAGGACCTTGCGCAGGGCCTTCAGCTCGGCCGTGTCCCCCTGCGGGGTGGACGTGGCGTGCGCGTTCAGGTGGACCAGCTCGGCCGGGTCCAGACCCGTGTTGTCGAGCAGGTTCCGCAGCGCGGCGGCCACGCCGCGGCCCGTGGGCTCCGGCTGCGCGATGTGGTGGCTGTCCGCGGACAGACCCTGACCCAGGACCTCGCAGTACACCCGGGCACCGCGCGCGGCGGCGTGCTCGGCGGACTCCAGGATCACGACGCCGGCGCCCTCGCCGAGGACGAAGCCGTCACGGGCCTTGTCGTACGGGCGCGAGGCCTGCTCGGGGTGCTCGTTGTTCTTGGACATCGCCATCATGTTGGCGAACGCGGCGATCGGCAGCGGGTGGATCGCCGCCTCGGTGCCGCCGGCGACGACCACGTCGGCGCGGCCGGTACGGATCATCTCGACGGCGTAGCCGATGGCCTCGGCACCCGAGGCGCAGGCGCTGACCGGGGTGTGAACACCCGCGCGGGCGTTGACCTCCAGGCCGACGTTGGCCGAGGGGCCGTTCGGCATGAGCATGGGGACGGTGTGCGGGGAGACCCGGCGCACACCCTTTTCCTTCAGTACGTCGTACTGGTCCAGCAGGGTCGTCACGCCACCGATGCCGGAGGCGATCACGGTGCCCAGACGCTCGGGCGCGATGGACTCGTCCTCGCCGGCCGGGGCGGTGTAACCCGCGTCGGCCCAGGCCTCACGGGCCGCGATGACGGCGAACTGCGCCGAGCGGTCCAACTTGCGGGCCAGCGGACGGGGCAGTACCTCACTCGGGTCCACGGCGGCCTGCGCGGCGATACGGACCGGCAGTTCGGCGAAACGCTCGCCCTCCAGGGGCGATACGCCGGAACGGCCGGCAAGCAGACCTTCCCAGGTCGAAGCGCTGTCGCCACCCAGCGGAGTGGTTGCGCCGATACCGGTGACGACCACGGTGCGATTGGTCGGGCTCACAGGAATTCTTTCTCCACGTCTCAGGGGGTGCTGAATTGTCACGGCGCCACCGCCAGGTGGCGACAAACGCTCGTCAGGCTCAGGCCTGGTTCTTCAGGATGTAGTCGGCGGCGTCGCCGACCGTCTTGAGGTTCTTGACGTCCTCGTCCGGGATCTTGACCTCGAAGCGCTCTTCGGCGGCGACGACGACCTCGACCATGGACAGCGAGTCGACGTCCAGGTCGTCGGTGAAGGACTTGTCGAGCTGGACGTCCTCCTGCGGGATGCCCGCGATCTCGTTGACGATCTCCGCGAGACCTTCGAGGATCTCTTCCTGCGTGGCGGCCATGTGGCGCTCCTTCTTTAGCTGACTGGATGTTCAGGGAGGGAAAGGGATCCCGACCCTAGGGGAGGGTAACGACCGTCGCGGCGTAGACGAGTCCCGCCCCGAAGCCGATGACGAGCGCCGTGTCGCCGCTCTTCGCCGCACCGGTCGCCAGGAGCCGCTCCATCGCGAGCGGAATCGAGGCGGCCGAGGTGTTGCCGGTGGTCTCGACGTCACGGGCGACCGTGACGTGCTCCGGCAGCTTCAGAGTCTTCACCATCGAGTCGATGATCCGCATGTTTGCCTGGTGCGGAATGAAGACGTCCAGGTCGTCCGCGGTGATCCCGGCCGCGTCGAGCGCCTGCTGGGCCACCTTGGCCATCTCGAAGACGGCCCAGCGGAAGACCGCCTGACCCTCCTGCGTGATGGCCGGGAACTTCTCCCCGCCGTCCTTGCCGAGGTACTCGTCCCACGGCACGGTCTGCTTGATCGTCTCGGACTTGTCGCCCTCCGAACCCCACACCGTGGGGCCGATGGCCGGCTCGTCCGAAGGGCCGACGACCACGGCGCCGGCGCCGTCGCCGAACAGGAAGGCCGTCGCGCGGTCCTCCAGGTCGGTGAGGTCCGAAAGCCGCTCGACACCGATGACGAGGACGTACTGCGCCGACCCCTCCACCACCAGGCCCTTGGCCAGGGTCAGGCCGTAACCGAACCCGGCACAGCCTGCGGAGATGTCGAAAGCGGCGGGCTTGACGGCCCCGATCCGGTGCGCGATCTCGGTCGCGACGGCCGGGGTCTGCTTGAAGTGCGACACCGTGGAGACGATCACGGCGCCGATCTGCTCGGGGGAGACGCCGGCGTCGGCCAGCGCCTTGCCGGAGGCCTCCACCGACATCGCGGCGACGGTCTCCTGCGGCGACGCCCAGTGCCGGGTCGCGATGCCGGAACGCGAACGGATCCACTCGTCGGACGAGTCGATCGTCTCCAGGATGACCTCGTTGGGCACCACGCGGACCGGGCGGTAGCCGCCCACCCCGAGGATGCGGGCGTACGGGGAGCCCTTGGCCGGCTTGATCTTCGACATGCTGTGTGGGCTCCTTCTCTCAGACCGCGTGCTCGGCGAGGAGCGCGGCGGCCTTGTCGAGATCGTCCGGCGTCTTCAGGGCGACGGCCGGCACGCCCTTGAGCGCACGCTTGGCCAGCCCCTGCAGGGTGCCGCCCGGGCAGAGCTCGACGATCCCGGTGACGCCCAGTTCGGCGAACGTCTCCATGCACAGGTCCCAACGGACCGGATTGGCCACCTGGCCGACCAGGCGGGCGACGACGTCGGCGCCCGTGGTCACGACCCGACCGTCCTTGTTCGACACGTACTTCAGCGCCGGGTCCGCCGGGGTGAGGGCCTCGGCGGCCTTCTCCAGCGTGGCGACCGCGGGCGCCATGTGGTGGGTGTGGAACGCGCCCGCGACCTTGAGGGCGACGACCTTCATGGAGCCCTCGGGCTTGTCGGCCACGAGGGCGGCGATCTGCTCCACGGTGCCGGCGGCCACGATCTGGCCCGCACCGTTGATGTTCGCCGGGGTCAGCCCCAGCTTCTCCAGGTGCGCGACGACCACGTCACGGTCACCGCCCAGCACCGCGGCCATGCCGGTCTCGGTGACGGCGGCGGCCTCGGCCATGCCGAGCCCCCGGGTGCGTACGAACGACAGCGCGTCGTCCTCGCTCAGCACACCGGCGTACGCGGCCGCCGTGATCTCACCGACGCTGTGACCCGCGACCGCGCCGAAGGCGGTCGTGGTGCCGAGCGCGGAGGCGGACAGCAGACCCGCGGCGACCAGCAGCGGCTGGGCCACCGCCGTGTCGCGGATCTCGTCCGCGTCGGCCTTCGTGCCGTAGTGGGCAAGGTCGAGCCCGATGGCGTCGGACCACCCCGCGACGCGCTCGGCGGCGCCGGGGAGTTCGAGCCAGGGAGTCAGGAAGCCGGGCGTCTGAGCGCCTTGGCCTGGAGCGACGAGTACGAGCACCCTCACACTCTCTCTTGTATGTGGCCCGCGCCGCCCGTGGGGACAGGGACGAAGAACCGACGGGGTAATTGTTGATGTCCGACAAAAGTCTAGGACTGGGGATCGCCGTCGGCCAGACGCCCCAGGATCAATGCGATCCGCAACGTGAACGCAGAACGGACATCGGAGGGTGACCAGCCGGTGACGTCGGTCACACGTCGGAGCCGGTAGCGCACCGTGTTGGGGTGTACGAACAGCATCCGCGCGGCCCCCTCCAGACTGCTCGCCTGCTCCAGATAGACGCTCAGCGTCTCCAGGAGCGCCGAACCCGCTTCCTCCAGTGGTCTGTAGATCTCCTCCACCAACTGTTCCCTCGCCGAGGGATCGGAGGCGATCGCGCGCTCGGGCAGGAGATCATCCGCCAGAACGGGGCGCGGCGCGTCCTGCCACGCCGTACAGGCCTTCAGCCCGGCCGCGGCGGCCTGCGCCGACTTCGTCGCGTTCAGCAGGTCCGGGACCACCGGACCCGCCACCACGGCGCCCGCCGCGAACGGCCCGATCAGGGACTTCGCCACCTGCATCGGGTTGTCGCTGCCGCCCGCGATGACCACCAGCCGGTCGCCCAGCACCCCGGTGAGGACCTGGAGCTTGTGGTGCCGGGCCGCGCGCCGGATCGCCTCGACCGTCAGTTCGCTGTCCCCGTCCGGGGCCGTGCCCAGGACGACGCACACGTGCTCCGGCGAGTTCCAGCCCAGCGCCGCGGCCCGGGACAGGGCGCCCTCGTCGGCCTCGCCCGAGAGCACCGCGTTGACGACCAGGGACTCCAGGCGGGCGTCCCACGCCCCGCGCGCCTCGGCCGCCTGCGCGTACACCTGGGCCGTCGCGAAGGCGATCTCCCGGGCGTACACCAGCAGCGCCTCCCGCAGGATCGACTCGTCGCCGGGGGCCGCGACCTCGTCGATCGCGGTCTCCATCACCTCGATCGTCGTACGGACCATCTCCACGGTCTGCCGCAGCGTGATCGCCCGGGTCAGTTCGCGCGGAGCCGTGCCGAACACGTCGGTGGAGATCGCCTGCGGGGTCTCCGGGTGCCGGAACCACTCCGTGAACGCGGCGATGCCCGCCTGGGCGACCAGGCCGATCCAGGACCGGTTCTCCGGCGGCATCGCCCGGTACCACGGCAGGGTCTCGTCCATGCGCGCGATGGCGTTGGCGGCGAGCCGACCGGAGGACTTCTCCAGCCTGCGCAGCGTCGCGGTGTGCGGATGGGCGGGATGCACGGCATGCGCCGGGTGCGCGGGGCTGGTCTCGGGAGAAGGCTCACGTTCGGGTTGGGGCACGGGACAAGACTGCCCTATCGGCGCCCCGACGCGGACTCCGGTCCCGCGCCGCAGCGCCCGCGCCCCGAGTCGCGCCTCGGCCGGCGGGGTCTACGGTGGCCTTCATGATTGATGTACGCCGCGCCGCCGACCGGTACGAGGGCGGGGACCCGGCCGCCGGGATCACCACCCGGCACGCCTTCTCCTTCGGATCCTTCTACGACCCGGACAACATCCGCTTCGGCCCGGTGCTGGCCTGCAACGAGGAGACCCTGCGGCCCGGCTCCGGCTTCGAGGAGCACGCGCACAGCCACACCGAGATCGTCACCTGGGTGGTCGAGGGCGAGCTCACCCACAAGGACAGCGCCGGCGGGCACAGCGGGCAGGTCCGCCCCGGCGACGTACAGCACTTCGGCGCCGGTTCCGGGGCGCGGCACGTCGAGCGCAACGACGGGCCCGAGCGGCTGCGGTTCGTACAGACCTGGCTCGCCCCGCTCGTCGCGGGCGGCGAGCCCTCGTACACCCTCGTCCGGGACCTCGCCGACGACACCGGCTACGAGATCCCCGCCGCCGGCGCCGTGCTGCGCGTGCGGCGCCCCGGCGCGGGCGAGCGGATCCCGGTACCGGCCGCCGAGCGGGTCTACCTGCACGTCGTCCACGGGGACCTGCGGATCGACGGCGAGGAACTGGGCCCCGGCGACTCGGCGCGGATCACCCGCGAGAGCGGACTGGAGATCACCGCGGGCTCCCCGGGGGAGCTGCTGATCTGGGAGCTGCCGTAGCGGCCGCCCTTTGATCCGGCGGGTCAGGAACGCAGCTCGGCGAGGACCGCGTCGGTGAACGGGGTCCAGACCTCCACGGCCCACGGGCCGAAGGCGCGGTCGGTCAGCGCCACGCACGCGGCGCGCGCGTCCGGGTCCACCCACAGGAACGTGCCCGACTGGCCGAAGTGTCCGAAGGTCCGGGGCGAGGACGTGTGACCCGTCCAGTGCGGGGACTTGCCGTCGCGGATCTCCATCCCGAGCCCCCAGTCGTTGGGGGACTGGTGCCCGTAGCCCGGCAGGACGCCCTTGAGCCCCGGGTGCACGACGGCGGTGGCTTCGGCGACGGTGCGGACGTCGAGCAGCCGGGGAGCCTGGAGCTCGGCGGCGAAACGCGTCAGGTCGCGGACGGTGGACACGCCGTCCTTCGCGGGGGAGCCGTGCAGGGCGCTCGACACCATGCCCAGCGGTTCGAAGACGGCCTGGTGCAGGTAATCGGCGAAGGGGATCCCGGTGGCCTTCGCGATGTGGTCGCCCAGCACCTCGAAACCGGCGTTCGAGTACAGCCGGCGCTGCCCGGGAGGACCCGTCACGCGGTGCTCGTCGAAGGCCAGCCCGCTGGTGTGCGCGAGCAGGTGACGGACCGTGGAACCCTCCGGTCCGGCCGGTTCGTCCAGCTCGATCGCCCCCTCCTCGTACGCGACGAGGGCGGCGTACGCGGCGAGCGGCTTGGTCACCGACGCCAGCGGGAACGGGTGGTCGACGGGGCCGTGCGAACCGGCCGTGCTCCCGTCGGCGCGGACGATCGCCGCGGCGGCCGTCGTCACCGGCCAGCTGTCGACGATCCGCAGGCTTTCCAGGCTGTTCTCCATGCGGCCGAGCCTACTTGCCTGGAGTGCACTCCAAGGTTTTAGCGTGGGGTCATGAGCCTGACGCAGACGCGGTACACGATCAGCGAGGTGGAGGCCCGGACCGGTCTGAGCCGGCACACACTGCGCTGGTACGAACGGATCGGCCTGATGCCGCACGTGGACCGCTCCCACTCGGGCCAGCGGCGGTTCACCGACAAGGACCTCGACTGGCTGGCCTTCGTGGGCAAGCTGCGCGCCACCGGGATGTCGGTGGCGGACATGGTCCGGTACGCGGAACTGGTCCGCGAGGGCGCGCACACCGTCGACCAGCGGCGCGAGCTGCTGGAGCGGACGCGCCACGAGGTGCGGTCGCGGATCACGGAGCTGACCGACGCGCTCGCCGTACTGGACTGCAAGATCGGGATGTACTCGATGGGCACGACGACGGGGAAGGCACGGCCATGACGGAGCACGACGAGGTCATCGAGCGGGTCGAACTGGGCGAGGGGGGCCCGCTGGTGGGCGTCCAGGGCCTGGGCTGCATGGGCATGAGCGAGTTCTACGGGGACACCGACGAGGCGGTCGCCCGGCAGACCCTGGAGGCGGCGCTGACGGCGGGGGTCACCCTCATCGACACCGCGGACGTCTACGGGCGCGGGCGCAACGAGGAGTTCATCGCGCCGTTCGTGGCCGCCCACCGCGACGAGATCACCCTGGCCACGAAGTTCGCCATCGAACGCAACGACGACCCGCATTACCGGGGCGTCCGCAACGATCCCGCGTACGTCCGGCAGGCCGTCGAGGGCAGCCTGCGCCGGCTCGGGACCGATGTCATCGACCTCTACTACATGCACCGGCGCGACCCGGACGTGCCGTTCGCCGAGTCGGTGGGCGCCATGGCGGAGCTGGTACGGGAGGGGAAGGTGCGGTACCTGGGGCTGAGCGAGGTCACCGGGGCGGAACTGCGCGAGGCGCACGCCGTGCACCCGATCACGGCGCTCCAGTCGGAGTGGTCGCTGTTCAGCCGGGACGTGGAACGCAGCGCGGTCGGTGCGGCGGCGGAGCTGGGCGTGGCCTTCGTGCCCTACTCCCCGCTCGGGCGGGGCTTCCTCACCGGGGCGTTCGCGGACGCGGGCACCGACCTGTCGGCGGACGACTTCCGCAAGCACCAGCCGCGGTTCACGGGCGAGAACGCCAAGACCAACGCGGCGCTGCTGGCCCCCGTCCGGGAGATCGCGACCGTCCACGGGGCGACGCCGGCGCAGATCGCCCTGGCATGGGTGCAGCAGCGGGCCAAGGTGCACGGCCTCCCGGTGGTCCCGATCCCGGGCACCCGCAAGCCGGCCCGGCTCGCGGAGAACGCCGCCGCCACCCGCATCACCCTGACGGCCGCCGAACTGGTGCTGCTGGAACCGATCGCCTCCCAGGTGGCGGGCGACCGCTACCCCGACATGAGCTCCACGTCGGCGGCGCGGGAGGGCTAGGGTTTGTCCTTCGGATCAGGCCGGGCTCAGGCGTCGGCCGCGAAGCGGTCGCGCAGGGCCGCGTACTCGGCGTCGGTGAGCAGGCCCGCGCCGTGCAACTCGCTCAGGTGCCGCAGCCGCTCGTCGACGTGCGGCTGCGCGGGCGAACCCACCGGAGCCCGACCGCCGACGGCGGCCAGGACGGACGCCGCGAACGGCAGCGACTCGTGGACCGCCCCGTACCCGATCCCGAACACGGCGGCCGCCAGGTCGTGGTCGGGCCGCGCGTCGCCGGCGGCGACACCGTCCCGGGGCAGGAGCCGCAGGTGGCCGTCCGGGCCGTCGGGGGAACGCCATTCGACCCCGCCGATCGAGGCCAGCGGATACCGCTGGTCGCCCGCCTTCCACTTGGTGCTGCTGGCGCCCGTGCGCGACCACTGGAAGGTGACCGCCGAACCGTCGAAGCCCACCCGCGCGTCGTACGCCTTCAGATGGACCGGTGGTTCCGGGGCGCGGACCAGGAAGCGGTCGGCCGGTTCGGCGGGTCCCAGCCGCCCCCGCAGGGCGTCGACCAGCGACGCCGCCTGCGGTGCCCGACCGCCCGGCAGGACCAGCCGGTACGGATCACAGACTTCCTTCAGTTGTCCCGCCGCGGCCTCCATCAGCGGATCCGCCCCGGGGCGCGGCACGGCGCGCAGAACCGCCGTGTCCCGTTTCCCCCCGGTCACGGTCACCTCGGACAGCGCCTCCAGGGGGATGTGTCGTTCCCCCAGGGCGTACCAGAGCCTCGGTGTGCGCAGCCCCCTCGTGAAGCGGATGATCACCGAGTCCGAATCGAACTCCCACACGGCATGGTTTCCGGCCAATACATCCCCCATGCGGCACATCGTAGAGGGACGGGCCCCCGCGCGTCCCCTGGCCGCCGGAACGGTTTCCCGTACGCCGTCCGCAACAGGACCCGGAAAGCCCTCGTCAGCCCTCGCCGGTCACGGTCTGTGGCGGAATCCCGCTGCCGCAGCCGTCGGCACCGCTCGCGCACACGACGGAACCGAAGGTGCCGGTTCCGATCTTGGCGAAATTGTCCAACGAGGCCGTACCTGGCTCGAAATAGCCGTTGTGGCTCCCCGCCCCCGCCGAGGAGAGCCGGCGCGCGCCGAAGGCCCGGGAGACCGGATCGGCCCCGTGGCCCACCCCGCCGACCTCCAGGTGCGGTACGTCGGCGATCCAGTCGCCGGGATCCCGCGTCGCCCACACCCGTGCGCGCGTGTCCAGGTCGGCCGCGCTCGACGCGCGCATGCCGGGACTGCCCGCCACCACCACGTCGGTCACCCGCGCCGGCAGGTGGTGCGCGGCGACGCCGCACACCACCGACCCGTAGCTGTGGCAGAACAGCGCCACGCTCGCGTCCCCGGGCAGGGCGGTGGCCAGCGACTCCAGTCGGGCGGCTCCGTCCACGGCCAGTCGGCCCGTCGCGGCGTCCACGCCCACGCCTATGGGCGCGGTGTACCCGGCCCAGGCGATGACGGCGGTCCGGCCGTCGGGCGCGGCCGCGCGCTCGGCCTCGTACAGGGACTGCGCCATGCCGACGGGGGCGGTGAGCCGGCGCCGGCTGCGCTCGAAGGTGACCACGTCGGTGTCGACCCCGGGCACGATCACCGAGACGCGGCGCGCCCGGTCGAGGTCGCCGAAGACCTCGGCGACGAGCCCGTCGCCGGTGGGGTCGAAGGTGAGGATCTGCCGGTCGGGATCCGCGAGGGACTCGAAGCGGTGCACGCGACGGGTGGCCTCGGCCCGGTCGGTCGGGGTCACCCCGACGTCCCGGCTGCGGGCCTCCTCGACGCGTCGGGCCTGCTCCAGACCGCGCAGGTTGGCCCGATAGCGGGTGGTGGCGGGGACGCCGTCGAGGTTTCCGACGACGAGCGGGTATCCGTCGGCGAGCCGGGCGCGCTGGGCGCCGTCGAGGCTGCCGAAGAAACGGGCCACCGTGCGCACGGGCGCGTCGGCGGGCGGTAGTGGGCGGCCGTCGATGCGGGCCACGGCCCACGCCGAGAGCGCGACGGCTCGCGCCGAGACGCCCGACTCGGGGCGGTGGACGGCGGTCCAGCCCGTGGTCACCAGCATGACGAGGACGACCGCCAGCACGAACAGGGTGCGCAGGGCGGCGGGGCGCTCGGAGGCGCCGGCGAGGTGGTGGACGGGGCCGGGCAGGTTCACTGGAGCCAGCCTAGGATGCCGTTCGAGCCAGTGGCGCGCCAGGTGACGGGCGTCACCGCCGACCGTGTCACACTCGCGTGATCCACCCCGCCCGCCGACGCGTCGTGCCTCGCCCGGCACCTCGGCCCGCGGCTCGCCGTACGCACCGCCCGCTACGCGGGCCGCCGCCAGTCCGCGGCCAGCGCCGGCCCGATCTGGTCCAGGTACGCCTCCGTCATCCGGCGGATCGCGGCCACACTGGTGTCCTGGCCCTGGCCCCACAGGCGGCCGGTGACCCGCATCACCCCGGAGAACGCGGCGACGGCCACCCGGGGACGCGGGTCGACGTCCAGGTCCAGGCCCTCGCGGGCGGCGATCAGCCGGGAGATCTCCTCCTCCAACTCCGTGGAGCGCCGCAGGTGGACGGCGAGCAGGGCCGGCGTGGACTCGATGAGCTGGTAGCCGCGCATGTACAGGTCGACCGGGACCACCTCGGAGATGGCCTCCTCGATGGTGTCCCAGGCGGCGAGCACCGCGTTGCGCATGGCCTCCAACGGCCCCTCGGCGGCCGGGCGGGCGCGCAGTTCGGCGACGAAGTGGGACTCGACGATGTCCTGGACGGCGAACGCGACCTCCTCCTTGTTCGCGAAGTAGCGGAAGAAGGTGCGCTGGGAGACGTCCACCGCGTCGGTGATCTCGTCGACGGTCGTGTGCTCGTAGCCCTGCGCGATGAAGAGGAGCAGGGCGGCGCGCAGCAGCGCGTCCCGGGTGCGCCGTTTCTTGCGCTCGCGCAGTCCGGCCGCCGGGGAAGCCGGGGCGGGCCGCAGGTCGGTCATCACCGTGGGTTCCCTTTCTGACGCTCAGTGAGCGGTCAGGGTACCTGTGACCGACCTGACAGTTACTGTCTCGTTAAGCCGTTTGTGAAGTGTCAGTCGCTGTCACTAGCCTGTTCGCATGACTAGTCAGATCACCGTCAAGGACCGGGGACCCGCCGGGGAACCGGGCCCCGCAGCGGCCCGCACCGGACTGCGCGGCCACCCCTGGTTGACCCTCTTCGCCGTGGCGATCGGCGTCATGATGGTCACCCTCGACGGCACGATCGTCGCCGTCGCCAACCCCGCGATCCAAAAGGACCTCGGCGCCTCCCTCGCCGATGTGCAGTGGATCACCAACGGCTACCTGCTCGCCCTCGCGGTCTCCCTGATCACCGCCGGCAAACTCGGCGACCGCTTCGGGCACCGGCAGACCTTCCTCATCGGCATAGCCGGCTTCGCGGTCTCCTCGGCCGCCATCGGACTGTCCACCGGCGTGGAACTCGTCATCGGCTTCCGCGTCGCCCAAGGCCTCTTCGGCGCGCTGCTGATGCCCGCCGCGCTCGGCCTGCTGCGCGCCACCTTCCCCGCCGAGAAGCTCAACATGGCCATCGGCATCTGGGGCATGGTCATCGGCGCCTCGACCGCCGCAGGCCCCATCGTCGGCGGCCTGCTCGTCGAGCACGTCAACTGGCAGTCCGTCTTCTTCATCAACGTGCCCGTCGGCATCGTCGCGCTCGCCTTCGGCCTGTTCATCCTGCTCGACCACCGCGCCGAGAACGCCCCGCGCTCCTTCGACCTCCCGGGCATCCTGCTGCTGTCCGGCGCGATGTTCTCGCTGATCTGGGCCCTCATCAAGGCCGCCGAATGGGGCTGGGGCGACGCGAAGACCCTGCTCTTCCTCGCCGCCTCCGTGATCCTGTTCGTGCTCTTCGCGGTCTGGGAGAGCAAGGTCGCCGAACCGCTGATCCCGCTCGGCATGTTCCGCTCCGTGCCCCTGTCGGCCGGCACCGTCCTCATGGTGCTGATGGCCTTCGCCTTCATGGGCGGCCTGTTCTTCGTCACCTTCTACCTGCAGAACGTGCACGGCATGAGCCCGGTCGACAGCGGCCTGCACCTGCTGCCGCTCACCGGCATGATGATCATCGGCTCCCCGCTGGCCGGCGCCGCCATCACCAAGGTCGGCCCGCGCGTCCCGCTCGTCGCCGGCATGGTCGCCACCGCCGTCGCCTGCTTCGGGATGGCCCGCCTCACCCCGGACACCGCCACCCTCACCATGTCGATCTGGTTCGCCCTCCTCGGCCTCGGTCTCGCGCCCGTCATGGTCGGCGCCACCGAGGTCATCGTCGGCAACGCCCCGCTGGAGCTGTCCGGCGTGGCCGGCGGCCTCCAGCAGGCCGCCATGCAGGTCGGCGGCAGCCTCGGCACCGCCGTCCTCGGCGCGGTCATGGCCGCCACCGTCAGCGACTCGTTCGGGGACAACTGGACCAAGGCGCAGCTCCCGCCGCTCACCCCCGAACAGCTCGACCTCGCCGAGAAGGGCGTCCAGGTCGGCATCGCCCCCGTCCCCGAGGGAGTCCCGGCCGAGGTCGCCCGGGCGATCACCACCGTCGCGCACGACACGTTCGTGTCCGGCATGAGCACCGCCTTCACCGTGGCGGGCGTGGTCGCGGTCCTCGCCGCGGTCGTGGCCTGCTTCACCAAGCGCGGCGAGAACGCCGCCGCGGGCGCCGGCGCGGCCCACGTCTGAGCCGGCCCGAAGCCCTCGCGACGGCGTCAACCCCGTACGCCCGACAGCCCCGCCGGACGGTTCCGGCGGGGCTGTCGCCTATCCGGGTGGACCCGCCCGCGCCCCCTTCCGCCCGACCGTCGCCGCAGGTCAGCGTGGTGCCATCGGAAACCCGGAAACGGTCCGGGACCCCGTGTCCACAAGGAGTTGACCCGTCATGCGTACGAGTTTCCCCACCCGCCCCAGCACGTTCCTGGCCGCCGTCGTCCTCGCCGCCACCGCCCTGATCCCCGGCACGGCCACCGGCGCACACGCCGCCGGGCCACCGACCCTCGCGGCCTGCGCCCCCGGTCAGCTGTGCCTGTGGGCCAAGCCGGACTTCAAGGGCGCCAAGCAGGCCCACGAACTCAGCACCGTCAGCATCAACAGCTGCACCGCCCTGCCTCCCGGGACCAGCGCCCAGTCCCTCGCCAACCGGGTCGGCCGCCCGGTGACCACCTACCAGTCGGCCGAATGCGCGGAGACCGGGGAGTTCCAGACCTACCCGGGCGACGGGGTCTGGCTGCCCTCCTCGCCCTACCAGGTCAGGGCGTTCAAGGTGTGGGAGCGGTAGCCCCGCGCGCGAGCGGGGAGCCCGGCCGGTCGGCCTCCGGCGCGGCGATCGCGAGACCGCCGGCCGCGTGCTCCCCGAGCGGACCGGTCCCCGCGCCGCCGAGCCGGGCGACCTCGGCGCGCAGGGCCCGCACCTCGGCGGTCAGCTCGGCGATCGCCGCGGTCTGGGCCCGCTCCACCCGGTCGTCCCGCTCGAAGCGGGAGATGAACCAGGCCGCGATGTTCGCCGTGACCACACCGAGCAGGGCGATCCCGGACAGCATCAGCCCGACCGCCAGCAGCCGACCGAGACCGGTCGTCGGGGAGTGGTCCCCGTAGCCGACCGTCGTCATCGTGGTCACGGACCACCACAGGGCGTCCCCGAGGTTCTTGATGTTGCCCTCGGGGGCGTCCCGCTCCACGCTCAGCACGGCGAGCGAGCCGAACATCAGCAGCCCGACCACCGAGCCCGCCACGTACGTCGTCAGCCGGATCTGCGGAGCCATGCGGGCCCGCCGACCCACCAGCATCAGCGTGGACACCAGGCGCAGCAGGCGCAGCGGCTGGATCATCGGCAGCAGCACTGCCGCCAGGTCCAGCCAGTGGGTCCGTACGAAGGCCTTGCGGGCCGGCGACAGGAACAGCCGTACGAGGTAGTCGGCGGCGAAGGCCCCCCACACCACCCACTCCACGTGGGTACAGGCCCGGTGCACGCCCGGACCCGCGTCGGGCGCCACGATCGGCACGGCATAGGCGACGGCGAACGTCAGGGCGAGGACGAGCAGCGGAGTCTGCGTCCGCCGCTCCCACCGCGACTGCCGGGAGGCTTCCTTCATGCCCAGCATCGTAAGGAATGCGTAAACCCCGTGAGACCGGCGACCGGGACCGGCGACCGGAGACCGGAGAAGGGAGCGGGGCCGGGGCATCCGCCCCGGCCCCGCCCACGATGATCAGCCCGTCCCGGGCATCAGGCGTCGCCGCCCGCCGGACCCGGGTCGGCCGCCGTGACGTCCAGCAGCTGGTAACGGTCGATCGCCTGCTTCAGCAGCGAACGGTCGATCTTCCCCGCCTTCGCCAGCTCGGTCAGCACCGCCAGCACCACCGACTGCGCGTCGATGTGGAAGAACCGGCGCGCCGCGCCCCGCGTGTCCGCGAAGCCGAAGCCGTCCGCGCCCAGCGAGGTGTACGCGCCCGGCACCCACCGCGAGATCTGGTCCGGCACCGACCGCATCCAGTCCGAGACCGCCACGAACGGCCCCTCGGCACCCGACAGCTTCCGGGTCACGTACGGGACGCGCTGCTCCTCCTCCGGGTGGAGCAGGTTGTGCTCCTCCACCGAGACGGCCTCGCGGCGCAGCTCGTTCCAGGAGGTCGCCGACCAGACGTCCGCCTTGACGTCCCAGTCCTCGGCCAGGACGCGCTGGGCCTCCAACGCCCACGGCACGGCCACGCCGGAGGCCATGATCTGCGCCCCGATGCTGCCCGCCGCACCGGCCGAGACCCGGTGGATGCCCCGGAGGATGCCGTCCACGTCCACGTCCGCCGGCTCGGCGGGGTGCTGGATCGGCTCGTTGTAGACCGTCAGGTAGTAGAAGACGTCCTCCGCGTCGGGTCCGTACATCCGCCGCAGACCGTCCTTGACGATGTGCGCGATCTCGTACCCGTACGCCGGGTCGTACGCCACACAGCCCGGGTTGGTCGACGCCAGCAACTGGGAGTGACCGTCGGCGTGCTGGAGGCCCTCACCCGTGAGGGTGGTTCGACCCGCCGTCGCACCGAGGACGAAACCGCGCGCCAACTGGTCGGCCATCTGCCAGAACTGGTCACCGGTGCGCTGGAAACCGAACATCGAGTAGAAGACGTATACCGGGATCAACGGCTCGCCGTGCGTCGCGTACGCGGAACCGGCCGCGATCAGCGAGGCCGTGCAACCCGCCTCCGAGATGCCGTCGTGCAGCATCTGCCCGGTCGGGGACTCCTTGTAAGCGAGCAGCAACTCGCGGTCGACCGCCTCGTACTGCTGACCCAACGGGTTGTAGATCTTGGCGCTCGGGAAGAAGGCGTCCATGCCGAAGGTGCGGTACTCGTCGGGCGCGATCAGCACGAACCGCTTGCCGATCTCCTTGTCCCGCATCAGGTCCTTCAGGATGCGGACGAAGGCCATCGTGGTGGCGATCGACTGCTGACCCGAACCCTTCCTGGCCGCCGCGTACGTCTTCTCGTCCGGCAGCTGGAGCGGCTTCGCCCGCACCACACGGGTCGGCACGTAGCCGCCGTGGGCGCTGCGCTGGTCGTGCATGTACTGGATCTCGGGGGAGTTGCGGCCCGGGTGGTAGTACGGCGGCGCGCCGCCCTCCAACTGGGCGTCCGTGATCGGGATGTGCAGGCGATCACGGAAGCGCTTGAGGTCGTCGACCGTCAGCTTCTTCATCTGGTGCGTCGCGTTGCGGCCCTCGAAGTTCGGGCCCAGCGTCCAGCCCTTGACCGTCTGCGCCAGGATCACCGTCGGCTGGCCCTTGTGGGCCTTGGCCGCCGCGTACGCCGCGTAGACCTTCTTGTGGTCGTGACCGCCGCGACCCAGGTGCTGGATCTGGTAGTCGGTCATGTTCTCGACCATCGCGCGCAGCCGCTGGTCGCCACCGAAGAAGTGCTCGCGGATGTACGCCCCGGACTCGGTGGCGTACGTCTGGAACTGCCCGTCCGGCGTCGAGTTCATCTTGTTGACCAGGATGCCGTCGCGGTCCTGCGCCAACAGCGGGTCCCAGGAACGGTCCCAGATCAGCTTGATGACGTTCCAGCCGGCGCCGCGGAACTGCGACTCCAACTCCTGGATGATCTTGCCGTTGCCGCGCACCGGGCCGTCGAGCCGCTGGAGGTTGCAGTTGACGACGAAGGTCAGGTTGTCCAGGCCCTCGCGGGCGGCGATGGACAACTGCCCCAGCGACTCGGGCTCGTCCATCTCGCCGTCGCCGAGGTACGCCCACACGTGGGACTTGGAGGTGTCCGCGATCCCGCGCGCCTGCATGTACCTGTTCATCCGCGCCTGGTAGATCGCACCGAGCGGACCGAGGCCCATCGAGACGGTCGGGAACTCCCAGAAGTCCGGCATCAACCGCGGGTGCGGATAGCTGGACAGGCCGTACGGCGCCTTCGACTTCTCCTGCCGGAACGCGTCGAGCTGCTGCTCGGAGAGCCGGTCGAGGAGGTAGGCGCGGGCGTAGATGCCGGGGGAGGCGTGGCCCTGGAAGAAGATCTGGTCGCCGCCGTCCCCCTCGTCCTTGCCCCGGAAGAAGTGGTTGAAGCCCACGTCGTAGAGGGAGGCCGAGGAGGCGAAGGTCGCGATGTGACCGCCGACGCCGATCCCGGGACGCTGGGCGCGCGAGACCATGACGGCCGCGTTCCACCGGGTCGCGTTCAGGACCTTGCGCTCGATCTCCTCGTTGCCGGGGAAGAACGGCTCGTCCTTGGTGGCGATCGTGTTGACGTAGTCCGTGCTGCGCATCTCGGGCACGGCCACGCGCTTCTCGCGGGCCCGCTCGATCAGCCGCAGCATGAGGTAGCGGGCGCGTTCACGGCCCCGCTCGTCGACGGCGGCGTCCAGAGAGTCGAGCCACTCCTGCGTCTCCTCCGGATCGAAGTCCGGGACCTGACTCGGCAGGCCGCCAATGATGATCGGATTGCGATCGGATGCGGAAGCCACGCTGTTCCTTCGCTGTCGGGGGAGTCGTGCCTTGGGTCGCCGCCTCCCATGGTCTTACGCTCGGCCGAAATCTTCACCTCTACCGCTGGGTAACCCCTGGAAACTCCGGGCATCGCGAGTGGAGCGGGACAGAAGCGGCGGTGGGCGGGTGACGAGCGGGTACGGCCAAATCGCAACCTTACGCCCAAGACGATCAGCCGGTTCGTAAGGCCGTTCGCCCCTCAAACAGGCGGGAAAGTCCCCAAGCGGCGTCGAATGAGGCGCAATGGTGTGGGATGAATCACCCGGGGTACGCGGGGGAAGGCTGAAAGTTGCGGCGAGACGGCCGCAATCGTCACCGTTTCGACGGTCTCGGCGGCCGGGTACTTGCGCGATCCGCCGCGCCCGTGTGGACTACGCCCAATGCTGCGCGTACGCGCGCCGCCGAAAGACATTCACCGAACATGAGCAGGAGGCACCCCGTGAGCGCGACCGCGGACCACGCGGAGACCAGTCTGGTTTCCAGGCTGGGTTTCGAGTCCGAACAGGTGGTCCAGGAGATCGGCTACGACGACGACGTCGATCAGGAATTCCGTGACGCCGTCGAGAGTCACATCGGCAACGATCTCGTCGACGAGGAGTACGACGACGTCGCCGATGCGGTGCTGCTCTGGTTCCGGGACGAAGACGGCGACCTGACGGACACGTTGGTCGATTCCATCAACTTGGTGGAGGACGGCGCACTGATCCTGCTGCTGACCCCCAAGACCGGTCGTTCCGGCTACGTCGAGGCCAGCGACATCAGCGAGGCCGCCGAAACGGCCGGCCTGTCGCAGACCAGGAGCGTCAGCGTCGGCAAGGAGTGGGCCGCCACCAGGTTGGTGACCCCCAAGTCCGCAGCCAAGTCCAAGCGCTGAGCCGCGCCCCGCAGCCAAGCGGACGACGCACCCCGCCCACCGGAATCGACACCGGTCGGCGGGGTGCGTTCGTTGCGCTCCCCGGTCCCGCCGTCGACGTGGCGTCCGGCGCCGGTGCGACCACAGGGCCTAGGCTGCACTCACCCGAACAGCTCAACGCGCGCATGCGGAAACGAAGGGATGCGACAGATGGCGATCGAGGTCGGCGACAAGGCCCCGGACTTCGAACTCAAGGACAACCACGGTGCCACCGTGCGGCTCTCCGACTTCCGGGGGGAGAAGGCCGTGGTGCTGCTCTTCTACCCGTTCGCCTTCACCGGCGTCTGCACCGGCGAGCTGTGCGAGCTGCGCGACCGGTTGCCCCGGTTCCAGAACGACGACGTGCAGTTGCTGGCCGTCTCCAACGACTCCGTGCCGACCCTGCGGGTCTTCGGCGAGCAGGAGAACCTGGAGTACCCGCTGCTCTCGGACTTCTGGCCGCACGGCGAGACCTCGCGCGCCTACGGCGTCCTCGACGAGGAGAAGGGCTGCGCGGTCCGCGGCACCTTCATCATCGACAAGGACGGCATCGTGCGCTGGACTGTCGTCAACGGCCTGCCCGACGCGCGTGACCTGAACGAGTACATCAAGGCCCTCGACAGCCTCTGAGGGCCCCGAAGGGCCCCGAGGCCAGATCGCGGGCCTCGTTCCGGGCATTGCCCGGGGCATTGTTCCGCACGAAAATCAGTTACAGGCGGGAACCCGTCACTAGGATCGCAACGTTGATCCGGTAGCAACCGCACGACGGGGCCCCGCCCCACACAAAACCTTATGGAGGACCCGTGGGAGTCAGCCTCAGCAAGGGCGGCAACGTCTCGCTGACCAAGGCCGCGCCTAACCTGACGGCGGTCATCGTCGGTCTCGGCTGGGACGCTCGCACCACCACCGGTGTCGACTTCGACCTCGACGCCAGCGCGATCCTGACCAACGACCAGGGCAAGGTCGCCAACGACTCGAACTTCGTGTTCTTCAACAACCTGAAGAGCCCGGACGGCTCGGTCGAGCACACCGGTGACAACACCACCGGTGAGGGCGAGGGCGACGACGAGGCGATCAAGGTCAACCTCGCCGGCGTCCCGGCGGACGTGTCCAAGATCGTCTTCCCCGTCTCGATCTACGAGGCCGAGAGCCGCCAGCAGAGCTTCGGCCAGGTCCGCAACGCGTACATCCGCGTCGTGAACCAGGCCGACAACACCGAGCTCGCCCGCTACGACCTCTCCGAGGACGCCTCGACCGAGACCGCCATGGTCTTCGGCGAGCTGTACCGCAACGGGGCGGAGTGGAAGTTCCGCGCCATCGGCCAGGGGTACGCCTCGGGCCTGCGCGGCATCGCGCAGGACTTCGGCGTCAACGTCTGAGCCTCAGCTCCACGGCCGCTCCCGCGGCCGCACCCCGTCCGGCGCCGTGCACTGTGTGTACGGCGCCGGACCGGCTTGTACCACCGGCACCGCCATCACCACGTCGTCCGGGGAGGACCACAACATGGGCGTCACACTCGCCAAGGGGGGCAATGTCTCCCTGTCCAAGGCCGCACCGAACCTCACCCGGGTTCTGATCGGACTCGGCTGGGACGCGCGCTCGACCACCGGGGCGGACTTCGACCTCGATGCCAGCGCGCTCCTGTGCAACAGCGGCCGGGTGCTCGGGGACGATTACTTCGTCTTCTACAACAACCTGACGAGCCCCGACGGCTCCGTCGAACACACGGGGGACAATCTCACCGGCGAGGGTGACGGTGACGACGAGTCGATCATCATCGACCTCAGCAAGGTGCCGGCCCACGTCGACAAGATCGTCTTCCCGGTCTCGATTCACGAGGCGGAGGCCCGCCGGCAGAGCTTCGGCCAGGTCAGCAACGCCTTCATCCGCGTGGTCAACCAGGCCGACGGCCAGGAACTGGCCCGCTACGACCTCACCGAGGACGCCTCCAGCGAGACCGCGATGATCTTCGGCGAGGTCTACCGGTACGGCGGCGAATGGAAGTTCAGGGCCGTGGGGCAGGGGTACGCGTCGGGGCTCCGGGGCATCGCTCTAGACTTCGGGGTCAACGTTTCGTAAAGCCGTACAACACGATGGGGTGCCAGTGGTTCTCAAAACCTTCGGCTGGTCGTTCGCAGTCACTGCGCTCGGTCTGGTCGCAGCGGTGTTCTACGGGGGGTGGACCGCTTTTGGAATCGTGGCGATCCTTTCGGTCCTCGAGATCTCGCTGTCCTTCGACAACGCGGTGGTCAACGCCGGGATCCTGAAGAAGATGAGTGCCTTCTGGCAGAAGATCTTCCTCACGATCGGCGTGCTCATCGCGGTCTTCGGCATGCGACTGGTCTTCCCCGTCGTGATCGTCGCGATCAGCGCCAAGATCGGTCCTGTCGAGGCCGTCGATCTCGCCCTCAATGACAAGGACATGTACCAGCAGCTGGTGACGGACGCTCACCCGTCCATCGCCGCCTTCGGTGGCATGTTCCTGCTGATGATCTTCCTCGACTTCATCTTCGAGGACCGGGACATCAAGTGGCTCGCGTGGCTGGAGCGCCCGCTGGCCAAGCTCGGCAAGATCGACATGCTGTCCGCGTGCATCGCGCTGATCGTCCTGCTCATCACCTCGATGACCTTCGCCGCCAACGCCCACCAGCACGGCGGGACACATGTCGACAAGGCACAGACCGTCCTGATCTCCGGCATCGCCGGTCTGATCACCTACATGGTCGTCGGTGGCCTCTCCGGCTACTTCGAGAACAAGCTGGAAGAGGAGGAGGAAGCCGAACACGAGGCCGAGGAAGAGGCCAAGAGGACCGGCAAGCCCGTCTCGGCGGTCGTCATGGCCGGCAAGGCCGCGTTCTTCATGTTCCTCTACCTCGAAGTCCTCGACGCCTCGTTCTCCTTCGACGGGGTCATCGGCGCCTTCGCCATCACCAACGACATCGTGCTCATGGCCCTCGGCCTCGGCATCGGTGCCATGTACGTCCGGTCGCTGACGGTCTACCTGGTCCGCCAGGGCACCCTCGACGACTACGTGTACCTGGAGCACGGCGCGCACTACGCGATCGGCGCGCTCGCCGTGATCCTGCTCGTCACGATCCAGTACGAGATCCACGAGGTCATCACCGGCCTCGTCGGTGTCATCCTGATCGCCTGGTCCTTCTGGTCCTCGGTGCGCCGCAACAAGCGCCTGGAGCTGGAGGAATCACCCGCCGAGGCATGACCGCGGCGTTAATGCGGAACGCTCCACTTGCGGGGCGGCCCAAGGGTCCCTCCCGGACGAAGTCCGGGGGGCCACGGACCCGGCGGGCCGCCCCGCTTCCGTACGCGCAGGGGACATCGGGGATACAGGGGCAAGGGGGGAAGATGAGTTTCTTCGAGGGGTTCTTCGACGGCATCAGGGGCGCCCGGGCCATGCGGTTCGACTCGGGCCACGCCTCGTCCAACGCGATCGAGCTGACCAAACGACATCCGACGGTGTCGCTCACCAAACAGCAGGCGGTGCACGGCAATCTGCGCGTGAACCTGTCCTGGCGGATGCGCACCTCCGACATAGGAGGCCGGTCCGGCCAGAGCGGCCGGCTCTTGCGCCACCCCTTCAAGCTGTTCAAGCCGGACATGGTGCAGGCGCACACCCAGGGCATGGTCAACGTCGACCTCGACATCGGCTGCCTCTACGAACTCGCCGACGGCACCCGGGGCGTGGTCCAGCCGCTGGGGAACCTGCACGGGGACATCAACAGCCCGCCGTTCGTGAAGCTCAGCGGCGACGACCGGTTCGGGGCCCCGTCCGGCGAGACCATCTTCGTCAACCTCGACCACGCCGAGGAGATCAAGCGGCTGCTCGTCTTCGTCTACATCTACGACCAGACCCCGGCCTTCGACCGGACGCACGCCCTGGTCACCCTCTATCCGACCACCGGGCCCCGGATCGAGATCCCGTTGGAGGAACGACACCCGCAGGCCCGCTCCTGCGCGGTGGTCTCCCTGGAGAACGTCAAGGGGGAACTGATCGTCCGCCGCGAGGTGAAGTTCGTGTACGGGTTCCAGGCCGAACTGGACCGCCTGTACGGGTGGGGGCTCCAGTGGGGGCGCGGCTACAAGAGCACCAAGGCCTGATCGCGAGCCGCTGCGGCGCGGGCCGCGAGCCGCGGGCGCGGGCGCGCCCCGTGTCGATGGTGGCGCCGCGGCCCGGGGCCGTCCTCGGGGCCGTCTCCGCAGGCGGCCCCGAGCCGGGTCAGCGGCGGATGAACTGCGGGCCCTGCACCGGCAACCGGAACGTCGGATCGCCGCCCGGACCCGGCACCGGGGCGGGGGAGACCGGCTGCGGGTACCCGTACGCGGGCTCGACGGCCGGCGGGGCCTGGGTCGGCGGCGCGGGCGGCGGGGTCGGGGGTCGCATGGCGGCCGTCCGGTCCTCGCTCGGGCCCGCGGAGGGGCTCGCGGCGGCCTCGGCGGCGTTCTCGTCGACCGAGATCCCGTGATCGGTGGCCAGTCCGACCAGGCCGTCCGAATAGCCCTCGCCGAGCGCCCGGAACTTCCACCCGTCCCCGCGGCGGTACAGCTCTCCGCAGATGAGGGCCGTCTCGGCGCCCGTCTCGGGGCGCACCTCGAAGTAGGCCAGGGGCTCGGCGCCGCCGCTCGGGGTGGCGTCGTACAGCAGGATCCGCAGGTCCCGGACCCGCTGGAAGGGGACGTCCTCGGCGGAGGCCACCACCAGGATGCGGTCCACGGACGGGGTCACGGCGCGCAGATCGGCCTGCACGGCGTCCGTGATCGCGTCGCCGATCTGCTTCTTGCCCAGTCGCCACACGGCCCCCGAGGGGTGCCTGGGCTGGTTGTAGAACACGAAGTCCTCGTCCGAGCGCACGCGCCCGTCCGCTCCCACGAGCAGCGCGGAGGCGTCCACGTCGGGCACCTCGGGCCCGGTGGTCCACCGCAACACCGCCCGGACCGCCACGGCGGCCACCGGGATGTTCGAGCCCTTCTGCATCGCGTGCGTCATGCCCGTCATCCTGCCCTCCCGGGCATGACCTGGACAATGCGGCCCCCCGTAGGCCCTTGTACCGAACGCAAGAGCTGGGCATGGTGCAAGAGGGTTACCTGAACTTCATGTGCTTGAGGAACTCTTGACTCAGGTTCGTACGTACTATTACCGGCCACGCCAGTTGGGCCGCCGAGCAGTACGGGGGAAGCACATGCGTCACTTCGGGCACATTTCGCCCACGGTCCGCAAGGACCTGTTCCACCAGGAGCCGGTCGAGTTCACCGCCGCCTCCCCCTCCCGCCTGCTCGCGGCCGCACTCGGCGCCACCCTCTACAGCCCCGCCACCCGCCCCCACCTCGCCGCCGACATCCGCAAACAGGCCGCCCGCGGAGTCCTCTCCATGGTCCTCTGCCTGGAGGATTCCATCAGCGACGCCGAGGTCGGATCCGGCGAGACGAACCTGATCCGTCAGTTCGAGGCACTCGACGCGCAGGAGGACGAGCTCCCCCTGCTCTTCATCCGCGTCCGCACGCCCGAGCAGATACCCGACCTGGTGCGCCGACTCGGCGGCACGGCCCGGCATCTGGCCGGATTCGTACTCCCGAAGTTCACCGAAACCCGGGGGACGGCCTTCCTCGACGCCGTGGCCGACGCCGAGAACCGCAACGGGCTGCCACGCCTGTATGCCATGCCCGTCCTGGAAACCCCGGACCTGCTGCACCTGGAAACCCGCGTCGAGGCCCTCGCCGGCATCTCCCGCACGGTCAACCGGTACCGCGAGCACGTCCTGGCCCTGCGCCTGGGCGTCACCGACTTCTGCTCCGCGTACGGACTGCGCCGCACCCCGGACATGACCGCCTACGACGTGCAGATCGTCGCGGGCGTCATCGCCGACGTGGTCAACGTGCTCAGCAGGGCCGACGGCACCGGCTTCACCGTCACCGGCCCCGTCTGGGAGTACTTCCGCAGCCAGCAGCGCCTCTTCAAGCCGCAGCTGCGGCGCAGCCCCTTCCTGGAGGAGGGCGTCGAGGAACTCCGCACCGCCCTCATCGAACACGACCTGGACGGCCTGCTGCGCGAGATCGAGCTCGACCGGGCCAACGGGCTGCTGGGCAAGACCTGCATCCACCCCGCGCACGTCACGCCCGTCCACGCCCTGTCGGTGGTCTCCCACGAGGAGTTCAGCGACGCCCAGGACATCCTGCGCCCCGAGCGCGACGGCGGCGGCGTGATGCGTTCCGCCTACACGAACAAGATGAACGAGGTGAAGCCCCACCGGGCCTGGGCAGAGCGCACCATGCTGCGCGCGGAGGTCTTCGGTGTGGCGCGCGAAGAGGTCGGCTTCGTCGACCTGCTCACGGCCGGGCTCCAGGTGTGAGACCGCCCGTGACCGCGGACAATCTTCAAGACGTTCAACAAGACGTCCAACAAGATGTCCAACAAGACGTTCAAGACGAGAGAGGGAAGACGATCGAAGAGGTGTGGTCGGGAACCTGGGTCGCGGACCGGCTGGGCGTCGGCCTGGAACGGCGCGGAGGCGAGGGAGCACCGGGCTCGTCCGTCGCTTCCGGGTCGGGCGGGGAACCGCCGCTGGAGGAGCTGCTCGGGCTCGCGCTGCGGCGCAATCCCAAGCGGGCCCACCTGCTGGTCTCCCGGGTCCTGGGCAAGCACGTCCCGCAGTCCCCGGCGGTCGTCCACGGCGCCGGGTTCGGGCTCGGGGAACGGGTGAGGAAGCTCCTCGGTGACGACGCGGCCGCCCGCGCGGTCGTCCTCGGGTACGCCGAGACCGCCACCGGACTCGGCCACAGCGTCGCCGACGGCCTCGGGCTCGCCCCGTACCTGCACTCCACCCGCCGCCCCGTGCCGGGCGTCGCGCAGGCCGGCGGCTTCGAGGAGGCCCACTCGCACGCCACCTCGCACCTGCTGCTGCCCGAGGACCCGGAGCTGCTGGCCGGCAGCGGCCCGCTGGTCCTCGTCGACGACGAGTTCTCCACCGGCAACACGGTCCTGAACACCATCCGCGACCTGCACGCCCGCCACCCGCGCGCGCACTACGTCGTGGTCGCCCTCGTGGACATGCGCTCCGAGGCCGACCGCGGCCGGCTCGACGCCTTCGCCGCCGAGCTGGGCGCCCGCGTCGACCTCGTCGCCCTGGCCTCCGGGACCGTGCGGCTTCCCGACGGGGTACTGGCCAAGGGGCAGGCGCTGGTCGAGGAGCACGAGACGACCGAGGACGCCGCGGCTCCGGGCGTCGACGGGTCCGCCGCCCCCGTCCGGCGGGTCGCACTGGACTGGCCCGCCGGGGTGCCCGACGGCGGCCGGCACGGTTTCACCCCCGCGCACCGCGCCCGGCTGGAGGCCGCCCTGCCCGGCCTGGCCGGACGGCTGGCCGAGGCCCTGGACGAGACCCTCGCCGAAGCCTCGGACACGGATCGCGGTGCGGATCGGGGCGTCGTTTCGGGCCCGGCACCCGTACGGGTCCTCGTCCTCGGCAACGAGGAGCTGATGTACGCGCCGATGCGGCTCGCGCTGGCCCTGGAGGAGTCCTGGGCCGCCGGCCCCGCGCCCGGCACCGGGGCGACCCGCGAGGTCCGCTTCTCCACGACCACCCGCTCGCCCGTGCTCGCCGTCGACGACCCCGGCTACGCCATCCGCAGCCGTCTGGTCTTCCCGGCGCACGACGCCCCGGCCGACGGGCCGGGCGACCGCTACGCCTACAACGTCCGGGGCGCCGCGGGCGGTGGCTTCGACGCCGTCGTGGCCGTCGTGGACTCCCACGGCGACACCGCCGCCCTGCACGCCCCCGATGGGCTCCTGGCCCGGCTCGCCCCGCACACCGGGCGGGTCCTGCTGGCCGTCGTACCGTCGTACACGCCCCCCACCCCGTCCGAGCGGCAGGAGCCGATCATGACCGAGCCCCTGCGCGGGCCCGCCTTCTCCTCCTACGCCGCCGAGGACGTCGGCTGGCTGCTCCAGGACTTCTCCGACGTGGAACTGGAGGCCCCCACCGAGGAACGCGAGGAGGCCATCCAGGCGGGCGGCGCGCACTACGCCGAGTCCCTGCCCGTGGAATACCAGCCGTCCCCCGCGTACCAGGAGCTGTACCAGAGCGCGCTGACCGCCTCCGCGGCCCGCATCGCGCGCGCCGTCGGCACCGTCACCGAAACCGTCCTCGCCGAACGCTCCCCGTCCCCGGTCCTGGTCTCCCTGGCCCGCGCCGGCACCCCCGTCGGCGTGCTGATGCGCCGATGGGCCCAGGCCCGGCACGGCCTGGACCTGCCCCACTACGCCGTGTCCATCGTGCGCGGCCGGGGCATCGACGCCAACGCGCTGCGCTGGCTGGCCGCCCACCACGACCCCGCCGACATCCTCTTCGTCGACGGCTGGACGGGCAAGGGCGCCATCACGCGCGAGCTCGCCGCCGCCCTGGCGGAGTTCGACGGCTTCGATCCGGAGATCGTGGTCCTCGCCGACCCCGGCTCCTGCGTGCCCACGTACGGCACGCGCGAGGACTTCCTCATACCCTCCGCCTGCCTCAACTCCACGGTCTCCGGCCTCATCTCACGTACGGTGCTCCGCGCCGACCTGGTCGGACCCACCGACTTCCACGGCGCGAAGTTCTACCGCGAACTCGCCGGATCCGACGTCTCCGTCGACTTCGTCGACACCGTCGCCGCGCACTTCGACGAGGTGGCCGACTCCGTCGACGACGAGGTCAAGGAGCTGCTCGCGACCGACCGCACCCCCACGTGGGTGGGCTGGGCGGCCGTGGAACGCATCAGCGAGGAGTACGGCATCCACGACGTGAACCTGGTCAAGCCCGGCGTGGGCGAGACGACGCGGGTGCTCCTGCGCCGGGTCCCGTGGAAGATCCTGGCCAAGCGCGGCGCCGGAGCAGACCTCGACCACGTACGCCTGCTCGCCGAGCAGCGGGGGGTGCCGGTCGAGGAGGTGGACGGGCTGCCCTACACGTGCGTGGGGCTCATCCACCCTCGTTTCACGCGCGGCGCCACCGGCGCCGACGGAAAGGCTGTGTCCGCCAAGTGACCGTCCTCGTAGCCAGTGACCTCGACCGTACGCTCATCTACTCCACGGCCGCCCTCGCGCTGACCATGCCCGACCCGGTGGCCCCCCGGCTGCTGTGCGTGGAAGTGCACGAGCACAAGCCGCTGTCGTACATGACCGAGACGGCGGCGGGGCTGCTGACGGAGCTGTCCGCGGACCCGGGCGTCGTCTTCGTGCCGACCACGACGCGCACCCGCAAGCAGTACCAGCGGATCCGCTTCCCCGGCCGCCCGGCGAAGTACGCGATCTGCGCCAACGGCGGACAGCTGCTGGTCGACGGGATCCCCGACCGGGACTGGCGCCGGGACGTCGCGACACGGCTGGCCGAGGAGTGCGCCCCGCTGGAGGAGGTCCAGGCCCACCTGCTGGCCACGGCGGACCCGGCGTGGCTGCGCAAGGCGCGGATCGCCGAGGACCTGTTCGCGTACCTGGTCGTCGAGCGGGAACTGGTCCCGCCGGAGTGGCTCAAGGCACTGGCGGAGTGGGCCGAGGACCGCGGCTGGACGGTGTCCCTCCAGGGCCGCAAGATCTACGCCGTTCCGCGCCCGCTGACCAAGAGCGCCGCCATGCGGGAAGTCGCCCGGCGCACGGGCGCGACCATGACGCTGGCCGCCGGCGACTCGCTGCTGGACGCCGACCTGCTGCTGGCCGCGGACCGGGGGTGGCGACCGGGACACGGCGAACTCGCCGACGCCGGCTGGACCGCGCCGTCGGTCACCGCCCTGACCGTGGGAGGCGTCCTCGCGGGCGAGGAAATCGTCAGGGCTTTCCGGCGGGCGACCGATACGACGGGCCGCTGACTCGGCAGACTGGTGCCCATGACCAAGGGCAACAGCACCAAGATCACTGATGAGCTGTACCGGTACGTGCTCGCGCACAACCCCCCGCTGGACGCGGTCCAGCGGGGGCTCGTCGCGACCACCTACGAGAAGTTCCCGGACAGTGCGGGGATGCAGTCGGCCGAGGAACAGGGGCCGCTGCTGGCCTTCCTGGTCCGCCTGACCGGCGCCCGGCACATCGTCGAGGTGGGTACCTTCACCGGCTTCTCCTCCCTGTCGATGGCACAGGCGCTGCCGGCCGACGGCAAGTTGATCGCCTGCGACGTCTCCGAGGAGTGGACGGCGTACGGACGCGAGGCCTGGGAGGCCGCGGGCGTCGCCGACCGGGTCGAACTGCGGATCGGCAAGGCACTGGACACCCTGTCGGCCATGCCGAGGGAACCGCACATCGACATGGCCTACGTGGACGCCGACAAGGAGAGCCAGATCGCCTACTGGGAGGAACTCGTGCCGAGACTGCGGCCCGGCGGGCTGATCGTCACCGACAACACGCTGTTCCACGGGTCCGTACTCGACGAATCCGCCACGGGCTCGGCGGCGGGCGTTCGCGCGTTCAACGAACACGTACGGGCGGACACCCGCATGGAATCCGTGATGCTGGCGATCTCGGACGGCCTGACGCTGTCGCGCAAGGCGGCCTGACGCTGTCGGGCAGGGCGGGCTGACGCGGTCGCGCAGGGCGGCCTGGTCGCGGCCGGCTCAGCCGCAGCCGCCTCCACCGCAGCAGCCGCCTCCGCCTCCACCCATGGGGGCGGGGGCGGGCGCGCCGCCGCCCGAGGATCCGCCGACGGCGACGGCGGAGAGCAGTTTCACGGTGTCGGCGTGCCCGGCGGGGCAGTCGGCGGGGGCGGACGACTCGGCCATCGGACGACTCACCTCGAAGGTGTCGTCGCAGGTCCGGCAGCGGTATTCGTAACGAGGCATGCGGACAGGCTACGCAGTGCGCAGGCCGTCCGGTATCCCACGGCGGGCGTACGCGCCGCCGGATTGGCCCACCAGGGGTTGGCCCCCCGGGTCGGCCCATCAAGGGCTGTCCGCCGAGTCGGCCGCCAAGGGCTGTCCGCCGAGTCGGCCCACCAGGGGCTATCCGCGGAAACCGTTCCTGGACCGCGCCCGCTGCTCGCGGGCCGCCTGCTCGGGGTGGCGCGCACGCCAGTACGGATTGTCGTGCGGCAGCGCGCTGCCCACCCGCCCGTACATCCCGAACCACATCAACATCACGCCGACCACGAAGCTGAACAGCACGTTCGGGATGTGGAAGGCGAGGAAGTTCATTCCGGTGTCCAGCAGCGCGAGGTTCACGAACCCACTCGCGATGAACAGCACGCCCAGCACGATGTTGAGCGTCGAGGCGAAGTTCCCGCCCACCACCATCCCGCCGATCAGCAGCAGCCCGACGAGGATCGACAGGACGCTCAACGCCCCGTTCGTGTTCAGCGTGAGAACCGTGTCGCCGCCCGTGTCGAAGAAACCGACCCGGTCGATCAACCCCAGGATCCCGAAGACGATCAACAGCACCCCGGTCAGACCCGCACCCACCCGGTACACCCTGCTCAACCGGTGATCCACGGGAAGGTGCTCGTCCAGCCGGGTCCGGACCGGCCGACGCACGCGCCGCCCCGTCTGTCGCGGCTCCGCCTGGCCTGGCCCCGTAGGGCTGCCTGGCCCCGTAGGGCTTCGCCCCGTGCGGCGCGGCCCCGTCCGGCTCGGCCCCGTGTGCGTGGTGGCCATGATCGGGCCTCCTCTGCCTCGGGCCGCACGCCCGACGGCGGCAACCGCGGGTGCCCTACCCTCAGCATCCGCCGCCCCGCGGCGCACGACAACCTCAGCGGTGCTGCCCGCCGTGCCCGCGCCGCTCGGCCGTGACCCTGACCCCTGACCCCGACACGGTGGCGGTCAGCCCGGTCAGCCCGGTCAGCCCGGTCAGCCCGGTTGCCCGGTCGCCCGGATGGCCGGGTCACTGGCCGTGGCCGCGCTGCTCCCGGATGTCGGCGACCACCCGGTTCACGGACGCCCGCACACCCTCCATCTCCTGAAGGAAATGCCAGTAGTCCGGATGCCGCCCCTCCAAACCCGAGAGCGCCCGGTCCATCCGCGCCACCGACTCGTCCAGCGGCCCCGCGTGCCGCGGATCGGGCACACTGCGGCCCTCCATCGCCAGCCGCTGCGCGTCCCGGATCGCGAACCGCGTCCGCCGCACCTCCTCCTGCGGATCCCGCGCCACCGCCTCCAACCGCGTCAAGCGGTCCTGCGCCGCCGACACCGCCTCGTCGGTCATGTCCAGCGAACCGCGCACCGCCTCGATCGACGCCGCCACGTCCGCCCACCGCTGCTCGTCCCGCGCCCGGCCCGCCTCGGCCAACCGCTCCTCCGCCTGCGCGACCTCCCGAACCGCTTGGTCCGGCACGTGTTGCAGGTCCTGCCAACACGCCGCCGAGAACCGCCGCCGCAACTCGCTGAGCACCGGATCCACCCGGTCCGCCCGATTGCGCAACGCCTGCGCCCGGGTCCGCAGACTCACCAGCCGCCGATCGATCTCGGCCGCACGCGCCGGCAACCGCGCCGCCTCGGCCCTGACCCCCTCGGCGTCCCGAAGTATCCGGTCCGCCCGCTGCACCGTCTCCTGCACGCCGTGCCGGGCGGCGCCTTGGTTCAACTTGGTCAGCTCCGGACCCAGCGCCGCCAACCGCGCCGCCAGATCGTCCGCCCGCATCCCCTTGCCGCGCACCTCGTCCAGCGCGTCGCTCGCCGCCAGCAGCGCGGCCTTCGCCCGCTCCCGCGCCGGCGCCACCCGCGCCAACTGCGTCTCCGCCTTGTCCAACAGCGGCCGCAACCCCTGCTCGAACCGCTCCAGCTCCCCCTTGACCCGGATCAGCTCGTCCCGCGCCCGCGTCAACTCCTGCGTCGCCCGCGCCGCGACCGAGGCCTCCAGCTCGACCCGGTCCAAGTCGTGCGCGTCCACCGCCTCGATGTACACGTGACTGACCTCGTCGATCCGCCGCCCGAGCGCGGCGAACCCCTCCGTCGCCCGCAGCGCGTCCGGCGAACCGTCCGCCGCGGCGATCGTCTCGATCGAGATCCGCAGGTCCCGCTGCGCCGTGTCCAGGTCGTAGAACGCCGCCGCGGCGGCATCCTTCGCCGCCTGCGCGTCCGCCCGCCGACTCTCGTCCCGCCCACCGAACCACCGCCGGGATGCCGTCGTCACAATCCCTCTCCCGTACCGCGTCCGCCATGCCCCGCTCCATTCTCCCCCACGGGAACGGGTTTGCGTGGGGGGTGCGCCCGCCATGTAGGCTGTCCACTCATCCACGGGTGCGTAGCTCAGGGGTAGAGCGCCGCTCTTACAAAGCGGATGTCGGCGGTTCGAAACCGTCCGCGCCCACCGGTACGAAGGCCCCCAACCGATCATGGTTGGGGGCTTTCGTGTGCCATCTCGGCCCCCCCCGGCAGCCGTGTGGGCCGTAGGGCATGCCACCGGGTTTGCGGCTTCGCTCGCCCTGCACGGTCCGGTCGGATGTGGGTCTATACCGCCCCCTCTGCGCCGACGCGTCGACACCTTGCCACCGTCCCCTTCCCGTGCGTCCTTTCTGGGCCTCGGTGTTCTCGGGCACCGTGCGAGGGGAGCCGGCATCGGTGAGCGAGGAGGGTGCGAGGTGACGCGACCGAGGTGCGGCGCGGTCACGAAGAGTGGGAGTCGTTGTCGGAACAAGGCGCTCATCGGGAGCGGCCAGTGGGTCAGGCATCAGGGGCGCCGGACTCGACGGGGGAGTGCGCGGGCGGAGATCGAGCAGGCCCAGGCGCGGATGCGGGAGCTTCGGAAGAGGAAGTGGGCTTGGTGGTGACGCCAACGTGCTGAGGGGGCAGCGGAGTTGACGGCCCGAGTTGACGGCCTTGCTTCGGCGGATGTCCGTGAGGGCGGGGTGGGGGCCGTCTTGGCGGGGGGTCGGGGGCGTGGGATGGTCGGAGAATGGGGGAGTGGGTCTTAGCGGGGATCGCGGTGTTGGTCGCCGGCGCGGTGTACGTCGTGGCGGAGCGGGCCGCGGGGGCGGCGTTCGAGCGGCGGCGGGACGCGGAGCGGGCGCGGTTGCTCGCGCGGACGGGGTCGCAGGCGCCGCCCGAGCCGGAGGCGCGCGATCCCAAGTACGGGGACACCGGATGGCTCGTACCGAGGACGGTCGGGCGGCCCGCGCAACCGGGTGATCGGCACGACGACTTCACCCCCCTCCTCGTCGAGTACTACGCCTACGGGCTGACGCAGGCGCGGAGCAGCTTCGTGACCAGCCAGCGGTTCGCCGGCGTGGGGGCGGCCATCCTGCTGCTGGGGGTGGCGCTGGCCGTGTGGAAGGCGGAGAGCAGCGGGGAGCTGTACCTCGGCGTGGTGACCAGTTCGGTCGGCCTGGTCGTCACGCTCATCGGGCAGCTGTTCCACCGACGGGCCGACATCGCGCTCCGGCACATGGCCGACCAGAGCGCCTCGCTGCGGGACGACAGGCGGGCCGCCGAGTCGATGGCGCAGGCGGTCGGGCTGTTGGAGGAGGTCACCGACCCCGAGCTGAAGGGGCGGCTCCAGGCCGGGTTGATCATGAAGCTTTCCGGGGCCGAGCTGCCCCGGTAGCGGGATAGTGGAGGCATGTGCCGTTCCATTAAGACCCTGCGCCCGCCCGTCCTCCCCGAGAAGGCCACCGAGGAGGAGATCCGCGCGGCAGCGCTCCAGTACGTGCGCAAGGTGTCCGGCTTCCGGGCGCCCGCCGCACACAACCAGGAGGTGTTCGCCGCAGCCGTCGACGCCATCGCCGAGGCGACCCGGGACCTGCTGGACGGTCTCCAGGTCAGGGGAGCCCACGCCGCTTCCTGAGCCGGTGGGTCTACGCCCGGCGGGCGTGAGCCGGGCGGGTCTGTGCAGGGCGGGTCTGTGCAGGGCGGGCGTGAGCCGGGCGGGTCTCCGTCCTGTGTCGGGCCGTCCTGTGGCGTCCGCGGCTGCTGCCGCCGTTCAGGCGGTCCGCTCCGTGCGGCGCCGGATCACCCACGCGCCGGCGCCGAGGGCGACCGCGACGAGTGCCCCACCGAGGGCGATGCTGCCCGGGCCCATCGTGTCGATGCTGCCGCCCAGGCCGCCGCGGGCGGCGCCCGTGGCCACGTTCAGGGTGACGGTGACCCGCTCGCCGCCGCTGCCGCCGCACTCGTAGGTGACGGGGTGCGAGCCGGTGCGGGCGCTGCGGTGGACGGTGGCGCTGCCGAACAGGTTGGTGGCCTCCAGGTTGCCCGGCGTCAACTGGACATCGGGGAACGCGGAGGAGGTGGCCCGGCCGGTCTTGGTGCCGCAACCCTGGACGTTCAGGCTGACCCGACCGCCGGGAGCGACGGTGTACGGGGACAGGGTAGCCGTGGGGCGGGCGTAGGCCAGGGTGACGGGTGTGACGGCGGCGACGACGAGCGTCGCGGCCGCGCCTCTCATCAGGTGGTGCCGGATGCGGGTGGCGGGCATGGAGAGAACTCCTCGGGCTCCTCGAAACGGCGCGGCCAGGGCACGGATGTGACGCGGATTCGGTCGCGCACCGTGCTGTGGACGCTAGAAGCCCAGCCCGGCGGCGGCGATCGCTGTCGGGTGAACGGGTGACACACCACCCCCACCCGGGCTAGCGGGCCGCCGTACGGGTGACGCGCAGCGTGCGCCCGAGCCGTCCGCCACCGGTACGGCGGCCCGGGTGGTCAGCACATCCACCTCCTGCGCCCCGACCCGAGGTATGTGCGGTACGGGCACCCGTGCCGTACGGGATCAGGCCGCCGCGGCGGAGCCCGGCCCCGGGCGGCGCAGCAGGAACGCCGCCAGCGAGCCCGCCGCGAACAGCGCGATCAACGACACCGCGGTACCCAGCCACGTCGTGCCCAGCCACTGCGTGCCGAAATAGCCCAGCGCCACGCTGTACCCCGCCCAGGTCATGCCCGCCAGGACCGACCAGGGCAGGAACTCCTTGACCTTGCGCTGGGTCTTGCCCGCACCCAACGACACCACCGAACGGCCCGCCGGGGCGAACCTGGCGATCACCACCAGGGCGCCGCCGCCACGCGCCAGAGCCACCCCCAACCGCTCGTGGGCCCGGGTCAGCCGACGAGAACGGGCGATCGCCCGGTCCAACCGGGCACCCCCGCGCCGCGCCAACCGGAACGCGGCCATATCCCCCAGCACCGAAGCCGACGTCGCGATCACCAGCAACGCCATGATGTCCGGCACCTGCTCGGGAACCGGCGTCGGCGAACCCGCCGCTCCGGCGGCGGCCGCGGCGGCGGCCGCAGTGATCACCAACACCCCGCTCGGCAACACCGGCAGGAAAACGTCGAGCACGACGGACACCGCCACCACGGCGTAAATCCAGGGGCTTGTGGTCAGCGACCCCAAGATCTCAAGCAAGTGGTACTCCCCAGTCCGAAGCGCCGCGTCGTCGCGGGGAGCGGCAGGGGCGGCTTGACAGCCAGACAGCGTACGCCTGGGAGTGACCCCCCGGATCCCCGGGGTGACGATACGACGACTCCCCGAGGCCCGGCTTGTGGCTTCTTCCGGACGCGCACGTCAACGGGACTCGGTCAGCTCACGATCCAGAACGGACGTCAGCCGAGCCTTCGAACCGCGCCCCCACCCCGTCCGGGCCTGGTCCAGGCGGAGCCGTGCCGTGCGACCCGCCAGTTCCAGCGTCATCAACTGATTCCCGAACCAGGGGCCGCCCGTACGCCGCCAACTCAGCGGCGGCCGACCCGTCCGCCCGTGCCGGGAGAACCCGCGACCCAGCCACCGCCCCACCCGCGACCAACCCAGCCGGAAACCCCACTTCACGGCCATGTGGATGGAGTTGTGCACGGGCGAGCACGTCAACTGGAACACCCGCGCCGTACTCGGTATTCGGGGCTCCGCCACATAAGCGTGGTGCACGTCGCCCGAGAGCACGCACACCGTCGCCGGTGCCCGCGGCCCCGTCCCCACCTCCTCGATCAGATCACTCAGCGCCGCGAAGGACCCCGGGAACGCCGCCCAGTGCTCCAGATCGCTGCGCCGCCGCAGGTCCTCCCCGATCCGCGCCCACCGGGGCCCCCGCTCCCCACGACACAGGGCGGCGTTCCACACTTCCGCGTCATGGATCAACGGCGGCATCAGCCACGGCAGCGAGGACCCGATCAGCAGGTGGTCATAGCCGCCGTGCCCGTCCAGGGCGTTGTCCCGCAGCCACTCCTGCTCGGCCGGGTCGAGCATCGCCCGCCGGTCCTCGGCCAGCACCCGCGCGGCGCGCGTGTCCACCATCAGCAGCCGCGAGCGGCCGAAGTCCCGCCGGTAGCTCCAGCGGGCCGAGCCCGGATCGGCGTCGGCCGCGGCGGCGAAGGCCCGCAGGGCGTCCGTGCCGTCGGGGGTGGCGCGTACCGCCTCGTACAGAGGGTCCGCCTCCAACTCGGCGGGGGAGAGGTTGCCGAGGTGCTGGTGCACCCAGTACGACATCAACCCGCTCAGCACCCGCTCCGACCACCAGGGCGTCGCCCGCATCTCCGCCAGCCAGGCCGCGCTGGTGTTCCAGTCGTCGATGACGTCGTGGTCGTCGAAGACGTGCAGGCTCGACACCGTCGACAACAGCCAGCGGATCTCCGGGTCCAGCCAGGATTCGTAGTACAGCCGGGTGTATTCCTCGTAGTTCGCGACCTGCGCGCCCGGCGCCTCGCGCAGGTCCCGGCGGGCCGCCAGCCACCGCTTCGTCGCCCGCGAGAGGTGGTCGGCGTACACCTGGTCGCCGAGCAGCAGCAGGACGTCCGGTCTGATCGCTTCCGGATCGGCCGCCAGCCGCGCCGCGAGGGTGTCCAGCGCGTCCGCGCCGTGCGGCCCGCGCCGGTCGGCGGGCGGCGCGGCCTGCCGGCACGATCCGAACGTCACCCGCAGCCCAGGAGCGGGCCGGCCGGGCCCCGCGACGGCGGGCGCGGTGATGGTGCTGGGCGGGAAACCGCTGTCGGGCAGCGGCCACACCCGGGCTCCGTCGAGCCGGACCTCGTACGCGCTGGTCGTGCCCGGGGTCAGGCCGGTGACCGGGACCAACGCGTAGTGATGGCCCTCTATCTGGAAGGTGTGCGCACGGCCGCCCGCCCCGTCCGCGCACCGCACCTCGGCCGTGCACGGGCGGTCCGCCTCGACCCATATGGTCGCGGCGCCGCCCGTGTCCCAGTCGACGTAACGCAGCAGCGGCCCCAGACGCAGTCCGGCCATGAGACTCCCCCTCCTTCATGTCCCCTTCGATCACGGTACGGGGTGGAGGGGGGCCCTGGCCTCCCCCTGGCGGGGGAGAAAGATCGGCCTCCGCTCGGGGCCGTGGGGCGGGGTCAGGTCTGCGGTCGGCCCACCGGCCGAACGGCTGGCCGGCGGGCCGGCGGGCCGGCTGGCCGGCGGGCTGGTCGGCCGAACGCTCGCCCTGCCGTCAGCGGTTGTTCAGGCGGTTGTCAGGCCGTCGTCAGGTGCCGCCGGCCGTCAGCAGCCGTTGAGCACGTTCGACAGGGCGGTCTTCTCACCGGAGTCCATCTTGAGGCCCCAGTACTGCTTCACCTGGACCCACATCCGGGCGTACGTACAGCGGTAGGCGGTGCGCGAGGGCAGCCACTTGCCGGGGTCGAGGTCGCCCTTGGCCTGGTTGACGTTGTCGGTGACCGCGATGAGCTGCGGGCGGGTGAGGTCGTTGGCGAACTGCTGACGCTTCGACGTGGTCCAGGAGGCGGCCCCCGAACGCCAGGCCTCGGCGAGCGGGACCATGTGGTCGATGTCGATGTCGGACGCCGCGGTCCAGGTCGCACCGTCGTACTCGGAGTACCAACTGCCGCTGACGGCGGCGCAGGCGGAGTCCTGTACGACGTTCACCCCGTCGCGTTTCAGGACCGTCTCGCGGGTGTTGCAGGTACCGGAGACGGTGCTCCAGTGCGGGAACAGGTCACGGCTGTAGCCGCTGAGGGAACCTTCCGCCGCGGGTGTGACGGTGGCCAGGTACGAACGGGCGGCCGCGGCGCTGATGGGGGCGGGCGGGGAGGCCTGGGCGGCCGGGGCGCTGACGAGGGTGGTCAGGGCGGCGAGAGCGGAGGCCGATGCGAGCACGCCGATTCGACGCGCGTAGACGGAGGGTATGAGGGCCATGAGGGCTCCCTGGTTGCGGGGGGTGGTGGCCGTGCGACCCCGGTGGGGCGCGGCCATGGTTGCGGCGCCGGATGTCGTTCGGGTGGGCGTCAGGTGACAGGTTGCCGACATGGGCACGTCACATCAAGGCGTCCAACGGCCCACAGATGTGCGGAAGTTGTGATTCCGGGCCGAAGGGTGGGGGCGATCCGGGGTCAACGTCGTAAACCGGACGCGTGGAGTCGTTGAGCTGGCCGACCTGCCGACCTGCCGACCTGCCGACCTTCCGACCTTCCGATCTGCCGACCTGGCGGCTGCGTCGGCTGCGTTGGCCGCATTGGCCGCGCTGTGATCGGTCGCGGCGGAGTGCGTGGCGAGCCGACCTCGGCGTCGGAGGTGGCGGGCCCCGCGCGGCGAGGCTGGGCCGGGAGGGCCTTCGGGTCGGGGACGCTCCGGCGCGGGGCGCGGGGCGCGGACGGACGAGCGGGTGGGTGCTTGGTACGGCGCTCGGTCGGGTGCGGGGCGGGGCGCGCGGACGGGCTCGCGGGTGGTGAGGCCGGCGTTCCGGTCGGGCGGGGGTCGGGTGGGGGCCGGATCGGCGTGGTGGATCCGGTGGGCCGGAGGTGCGCGGCGGAACGGTGTGGCGGAACTCGACCGCGAAGGAGGTGCCCGGGCTCAAGACCTCGTCGGTTGCGTGGCCGCTCGGGCCGGCGGGGGCGGACCGTGAGGGCGGGGTGTGCGGGTCGAGGTGTGTACGCGAGGGCCGGCCGCCCGCCCGCCGACTGCCTGCGGGTACGCGAAAAGGCGCGCGGCCCGGTGGTGAACCGGGCCGCGCGCCTTTACGGCCGGTGGGTCAGGCGGCGGGGGTGAGCGTGAGGTGGATGGTTCCGTCCGGGGTGGAGTGGACGCGGACCGACGTCAGGTCGGGCACGTGGGCCGTGGGGCCGTGGGCGGCGGCCCGGGAGCCTATGCCGATGACCCGCATCCCGGCGGCCTGGCCTGCGGCGATACCTGCGGCGGAGTCCTCGAAGACGATGCAGTCGGCCGGATCCACGCCCAACTCGGCCGCGCCCTTGAGGAAGCCCTCGGGGTCGGGCTTGCTGGCTCCGACCGACTCGGCCGTCACCCGTACGGCGGGCATGGGCAGGGCGGCGGCCGTCATGCGCGCCCGGGCCAGCGCGGCGTCGGCGGAGGTGACCAGCGCGTGCGGGAGACCCGCGATCGCGGCCATGAACTCCGGGGCGCCGCCGACCGGGACCACGCCGTCGGTGTCGGCGGTCTCGCGGGCGAGCATCTCGACGTTCTCGGCGTGGTTGAGCTCCATCGGGCGCTCCGGGAGCAGGATGGCCATCGTGGCGTAACCCTGACGGCCGTGGACCACCTTGAGGGCCTCGCGCGGGTCGAGCCCGTGGGACACGGCCCATTCGCGCCAACAGCGTTCGACCACCGCGTCGGAGTTGACGATGGTGCCGTCCATGTCCAGGAGCAGGGCCCTGGCGGTGAGGACGGTCGGGGTCGGGGCGGTGGCGGTGCTGGCCGGCATCGGCGGGGCTCCAGACGGGGCGGGAAAAAGAACAAGTGGTTCCGCCCACCGGTCAGGGAGTGAAGGCGGAACCACTTTGTTCCCGCACGATACAAAATCTGGGGCGGTCCGCGCCACCGTGCGCTGGACGGGGAGGCCTCCCGGAGCGGTGTGTGGTGTTCGGTGCGGGAGGTTGTGACCCCAACTCGGGTTGCTACGCGGTGAGTTGGGAATCCGACCGGCGGCTCGACGGCGGTGGGCGGTGACGAACGGCACACGAGTCGGGTGGGCCGTCGGGTCCGCAAAAGGCCGTTCCGGGGGCGCGCCCGCCGGTTGCGGCGTGGTGGCACGGCGCAGGTGGCGCGGTGATCGCGGGTGCGGGTGTCTCGGGCGTACGGGGGTGGGGTATGAGTATGGCTTTGGCGGCGGGAACCCCGGTGCGTCGGCCGTCGAGGGGCCGGAGGCGAGCGACGGGTCGGCCCCCTGCGCCTCAGGGTGCGCAGGGCGGCGGGGGGCGGCGTGGGGCCTGGTCGGACGGGGCCCGACCGGGCGGTTCGGAAGGCCGCTCGACGGGGTGCTGCGGGGCGCCCGAGTACGTACGTCGGATACTCGGGCGCCGCTCTCCTCGTTTCCAGGCGTGGCGGTTTTCAGGCGTGGAGCGGGATGCGATGGGACAGGCCGGGCCCGACACGTTGCGCAAGGGCCCGCCTAGCCCTCCAGGGCGCGGCGGGTGGCGGGGCCGTAGACGCCCCAGGGGTCACCTTGTATGTCGTTGTACCACTGGAACTCCGACACCGCGTTCTCCACCGACCGGCCGTACCGGCCGTCCATCCTGCCGCGGTACAAGCCCTGCCCCGTCAGGAGTTGCTGGAGCTTCTTCACCTCCGCGCCGGAGTCTCCGTACGCCAGGGTCGGTCCCTGCGGCGGGGGCGGCGGGGGCGACTGGGAATTGGGGGTACGGCTGGGAGTCGGCGCAGGGGTCGAGGCGGGCGGGGCGGTGGAACGGGACGGGCTCGGCGTGGCTGAGGGCGACGCGGAACGCGACGCGCTCGCACTCGGTGACGACGAACGGGACGCGGAAGGTGACGGCGAGGCCGACCGGCTCGGCTTCGTGCTGGGCGAAGCCGCCGTGGGACCGGTCGGAGGCAGGCTCGTCACGGGGCCCGACGGCTTCGCGTCCAACAGCGCGGTGTCGGTCTTCCCGGGCTCCGAGGCCCCCCCGAGCGCCAGCGCGAGAGCGGTACCGCCCAGGGCCACCACGGTGCAGGCGCCGGCCAGGAGCAGGACGAGTCGCTTTCGCTTCCTCGGGCCCCCACCCCCACCCCCTCCACCGCCGAGTCCCGCGTGGGGACCCTCCCCGAAGGCCGGACCCGGCCGCGCGGCACGACTCACGTCGTGGTCCGCGTACGGGCCCACGCCGTAGCCCGGGCCCGTGGCGTAGCCCGCGGCCATGGCGTACGTCCGGCCCGCGTCCGGACCGGCGCCAGGGCCCGCGTACGGGCCAACGCCGTACCCGGGGCCCGCGTCGTGGTCCGAGTTCGCCCCGTACCGGGCGCCCGGCGCCGCGCCGTGGCCCGCGTCCGGGTTCGTACCCGGGTGTCCCGGGCCCGGCCGGTCGCCGTACTCCGAACCTGCGGCGTAACCCTGGTCCACGCCGTACCCGGGACCGGCGGCGTACCCCGGACCCGCGCCGTGGCCCGCCCCCGGGGCTGTACCGGGGTGGCCCGCGCCCGGCCGGCCGCGGTGACCCGCCCCCGCACCCGTCCCGGGGCCCGCGCCTGGCCTGTGGGCCGCCCCGGGTGCTGCTCCGCTCCCGGGGGCGCTCCGGGTGGTGCCCGCGGGGGCCCCTCCCAGGTGGCCGGGGGTCGGGCCGTCCGCTGTGGGCGGGCCCGGGTGAAGGGGGACCGTGTGGTCCGTCCAGGCCTGTCGCGACTGCGGCGACACGGGCACGGGTATGCCGTACGCCGGGGTGTCGTGCGCGGGCGCGGGTGCCGGGGGGACCGGGGGCAGCGACTCCGTCGGCGCGTCGCCGGGCGGGCCGAACGGGCTGCCGGCCGACGGACGGGTCGGATCGGCCATCGCCCCCAGCACCGGTTGGGGGGACGCCGGGGCAGGACCCGACTGCCCGGGGTCGGACAGGGACACGTATGGGCGGATGCGCAGGGGGTTGAAACCCGCCCCCGGCGCGCACTCGCAGCCGACGCCCTCGGCGCCGCAATCTGGACAGCGCTCAGCGCTCACTGGAACCCTCCCTGGCCACTGCCTGCGATTATGCAGACCCGCCAGCCCCGGCCCAACCCTCCCGAGAGGCCATAACCGGACACACCGCTCAGGATGGAGATTGTTGATCCGGCCTGAGGAGGAGTCGATGGCCCAGGATGTGACCGCATCGGCCGTGCAACCCGGCCCCGGCGGTGAGCGCGCCTCACGCGACGTACTCGTTTCCATCGGCGCCCTGCTGCTGGGGCTGCTGATCGCCGCACTCGACCAGACCATCGTGTCCACCGCCCTGCCGACCATCGTCAGCGAACTCGGCGGCATGGAGCACCTGTCCTGGGTCGTCACCGCCTACATGCTCGCCTCCACCGCCGCCACGCCGCTGTGGGGCAAGCTCGGTGACCAGTACGGGCGCAAGAGGCTGTTCCAGTACGCGATCGTGATCTTCCTGGTCGGGTCCGCGCTGTGTGGGATCGCCCAGGACATGGCGCAGCTCATCGGCTTCCGCGCCCTCCAGGGTCTGGGCGGCGGCGGACTGATGGTGTTGTCCATGGCGATCGTCGGAGACATCGTCCCGCCCCGTGAACGCGGCAAGTACCAAGGGCTCTTCGGCGCCGTCTTCGGCGCGACCAGCGTCCTCGGGCCGCTGCTTGGCGGCCTGTTCGTGGACCATCTGACCTGGCGCTGGGTCTTCTACATCAACATCCCCATCGGTCTCGTCGCCCTCGCCGTCATCGCCGGGGCCCTCCACATTCCGGTGCGCTCCACGAAGCACACCATCGACTACCTCGGCACCTTCCTGATCGCCTCTGTCGCCACCTGCCTCGTTCTCGTCGCCTCCCTCGGCGGGACCACCTGGGCCTGGGGTTCGCCCCAGATCATCGGTCTGGCCGTACTCGGCGCGGTCCTCCTGGTCGCCTTCGTCCTCGTCGAGCGGCGGGCCGCCGAACCGGTCCTGCCGCTGAAGCTGTTCGCGATCCGTACGTTCACCCTCTGCTCGGTGATCAGCTTCGTCATCGGCTTCGCGATGTTCGGCGCGATGGTCTACCTGCCGACCTTCCTCCAGATCGTCCGGGGCGTCTCGCCGACGATGTCCGGCGTGCACATGCTGCCGATGGTGTTCGGCCTGCTGATCTCCTCCACCGTCTCCGGGCAGATCGTCAGCCGTACCGGACGCTGGAAGGTCTTCCCGATCGCCGGCACGGGCGTCACCGCCGTCGGACTGCTGCTCCTGCACCAGCTGCAGCGCACCAGCTCCGACTGGGAGATGGGGATCTACTTCTTCGTCTTCGGAGCCGGGCTCGGTCTGGTCATGCAGGTCCTCGTCCTCGTCGTGCAGAACGCGGTCAGCTACGAAGACCTCGGAGTCGCCACCTCCGGCGCCACCTTCTTCCGCTCCATCGGCGCCTCCTTCGGCGTCGCCATCTTCGGCACGATCTTCACCAACCGCCTCGACGCCCAGCTCACCTCCGCCCTGGCCGGCGCCCAGCTGCCGCCCGGTGTGACCGTCGCCCGGCTGGAGGCCGACCCGCGGGCCATCGGAACACTCCCCGCCGACCTGCGCACCCGGGCGCTCGACGCGTACTCCACCTCCATCACCGACGTCTTCCTCTACGCCGTTCCCATGGTGCTGGTCGCCTTCGTGGTGGCCTGGTTCCTCAAAGAGGACAAGCTCCGCGGCTCCGTCACCGCACCCGATGTGACCGAGACCCTCGCCTCCAACCCCGTCCAGCGCTCTTCACACGACGAGGTCGCCCGCGCCCTGTCGGTGCTCGGGACCCGCGAGGGCCGCCGACACGTCTACGAGAAGATCACCGCGAAGGCGGGCTACGACCTGCTGCCCGCGTCCAGCTGGATGCTGCTGCGGATCAAGAAGTACGGATCCACGGATCCGTCGGTGCTAGCCGACCGCACCGGCGTCCCGATCAAGGCGATCACGGACGCGGCTCGACAGATCGAGGGGCGCGGACTCGCGGTACGCGACGGACTGTCCCTGATCCTGACCGACCCGGGTCGGGAAAGCGCCGCGCGGCTGGCCGCCGCCCGGCAGGAATCGCTCGCCGAACTGCTCGGTGATTGGTGGGGTCCCGACCGGCCGACCGACCTGATCAAGCTGGTCGAGGAACTCAACGCGGAGTTGTGCGGTTCCGACTCCGAGGAGCCCTACGACGCCCTGCCCCGCCGGGACCACGCCGCCCCCTGAGCCCCGCCCTGCCCACACCCCCTCTGCCGCCCTACACGAGGGGCTTCTCGAACCAGTGCTCCGCGTAGGGGCCGGAGCTGTACGCCGGTATCTCCGCGTACCCGTGCCGCGCGTACAGGGCCCGGGCCTCCACCAGGTCGGATCGGGTGTCCAGGCGCACACGCTCGGCGCCCAGCGCCCGGCCCGCGTCCTCCAGGGCGGCGAGCAGCGCCGCCCCGCCGCCGGTGCCGCGGGCGCGACGGTCGACGTACACCCGGGTGAGCTCGGCGGTGACGGGGTCCAGCAGCCGTATGCCGCCGCAGGCCAGGGCCCGGCCGTCGAGCCTGCCGACGACGAACCGGCCCGTGGGTGGCCGGAGGCCGTCGTCCGGGAAGTCCAGCAGCCCCTGATCGATCTCCGCCTCGGTGACGGAGCGTTTCCAGTACCGGCCGGCGACCTCCGCGTAGTACGCGCGGCGCAGAGACGTTGCGTCGGGAGTGGTGAACGGCTCCGGGGCGACCGTCCAGGTGCCTGTGGTCGTGCCCGTGGTCGTGCCCGTGGGCGTGCCCATGGGCGTCGCCGGGGCCGTGCCCGTGGTTGCGGTGATCGCTTCGGTTTCGCTGTTCGTGGCGTTGTTCATGGCGTCATTGTGCGAGAGGGGAGGGGAGGTCTGCGTTGGAATATCCACAGGGGCGGGCCGATGATAGGAAAAAGGACAAACCGTGCACATGGAGGGCGTGAACCGTCATGTCGGAGCATCCTGACTGTGCCCTGATCCGCCGCGGCTACGAGGCCTTCGGCAAGGGCGACCTGGAGGCGTTGGGCGCGATGATGACGGCCGACGTCATCCACCACATGCCGGGCAACAACCCGCTCTCGGGCCATCACAAGGGCCGGGACGCCGTCATGGACCTCTACCGTCGCCTCGCGGAGGAGACGAACGGGACGCTGCGACTGCGGCTGGAGTCCGTTCTGGCGGACGGCCGGGGCCATGTCATGAGCTTCCACACGGCGCGCGGTGACCGGGGCGACCGGGGGATCGAGATCCGTGAGGGGCTGTTCTTCACGATCGTCGGGCACAAGATCACCGACATCGACGGGTGCACCGAGGACATCGACGAGGCCGACTCGTTCTGGGCCTGACCTGCTGACCTGCTGACCTGCTGACCTGCTGACCTGCTGACCTGCTGACGTGCTGACCTGCCGGTCTGCTGATGTGCCGGTCCCCGGCCTGCGACCCGCCTGACCTGCCCGGCCGACAACCCACGGGGGCCCGGGGCCACGGCCCCGGGGCCCCGGGGATTGCCGTCACGCCGTCACGCCGTCACGCCGTCACGCACCCACGCGCCCGCGCTCGTTCAGGCCTGCTTCGGCGCCGCCTGCTGGACGACTTCGAAGGACCACACCGAGGACCCGGAGGCCGCCGGCTTCGGTCGCTCGCCGCCACCCGCGCCGCCGCCCTGGTGGGCCGCCTTCATCGGGCCGTCCATCCACGCCTGGAAGTCCTCCTCGGAACGCCACCGGGTGTAGACGAGGTACTGGTCGGTGCCCTCCACGGGGCGCAGCAACTCGAACCACTCGAAGCCGTCCGAACCCTCCACGGCTCCCGCCCGTGAGGCGAAGCGCTGTTCCAGCACCTCTCGCTGCTCGGTCGGCACAGCCAGTGCGTTGATCTTCACGATGCTCATGAACGCCATCCTAGGGAGCCGCGGGAGATATCGTCCTCCGGGTAATCAAGTGGTGCGTGGGGCGCGGCAGCCGGGTGAAGTCGAGGTTGCGGCCGACAGGGCGGGAGGCCTGCGAGGCGTGGCTGACGCGGCAGAGCACAGCGGTGGCAACGGACATGCCGGGGTCATGGACGATCGCGGCAGACCGGGAGCGTTGCACCTCCTGCTGTGGGCGCTCGCGGGCGCCCTCGCGGTCAGGCAGGCGGTCGCCGTGTCGCGGGTGCCGGCGGCGCAGTGGCTCGACGGCTTCCACCTCCCGGCCGGCCTGCCGGGCTCGCTCTACGAGAGCGGATCCGGCCGGTTCACCGGTACCCCTTTCGCGGGACTCGTCCTGAAGCCGCTGGTCGGTCTGGCGGCGCCGTCCCTGGAAGTGGCCTGGACCTGCGTCACCCTGCTGTTCGTCGCCGCGATCGGGCTGGTCGCCGCGCGCGCCCTGCCCGAGCCGGTGCCCCGGCGCGCCGCGTTGCCGGCCGCGCCCGTGCTGGTCGCCCTGCTGATGGTCTCGCTGCCCGTCCGCGAGGCCGCGTCGCCGGGCCAGACCGCCGTCCTGCCCGTGCTGTTGGTGCTGCTCGCCGTCTTCCGGGTGCCCGGTGAACGCCCCGCCGGGTTCCTCGTCGGCCTCGCGGCCGCCCTGCAACCCGGACTGCTCCTGTTCGCGCCGCTGTTGTGGCTGACCGGGCGCCGCCCCACCGCCGGGGCCGCCGCCGTGACCTTCGCGGGCGCCACCGCCCTGTCCTGGGCCGCGCTGCCGCGCGACTCGTGGACGTACTGGGTCGAGCACCTCGCCGGTACCGGCCTCGGCGGCGCCCCCGGGGGCGCCGGCAACCAGTCCGTGCACGGCGCGTTGCTGCGCCTTGGTGTTAGCGGACCCGTCGAGATCGCCCTGTACGCGGCCCTCGCGGGACTGGTCCTGTGGATCGCCCTGCGCCGCGCGGTCCGGTACGCCCGCGACGGCCAACTGCTGCTCGCCGTCGCGATCACCGGCTGCGCGGCCGTCGCCGTGGCCCCGGAGGGCTGGCGCCACCAACTGCTGTGGGTGCTGCTCGCCGTCGCCGGCAAGGTGGGCCGGCGGGCCGCCGACCGGAGCGTCTGGCCGGTCGCCGTCGTGCTCGCCGTGATCCTGCCCAGCGCCGTGCTGCTGCCGAACCTGGGCGCGCTGGCCGTCGTACGGGACAACGTGCTGTTGCTGACCGCCCTCGCGGCGGCGTGCGCGGTACCGTTCCTGCCGCGTACCTCGCCGTACTGGCGCGAGCCCGTGCCCACCGCCTACGGCCGGCCCGCCCCCGCGCGCTGGTCCCGGGTGCCGCTGCTGCCGTTCTGGCGCCGGGTGATGTCCCGCCCGAACCTGCTGCTGGAACTGCTGTTGATACGGGTCGGCTACTCGATCTACTCGCACATCCGGGCCGCCGCCACCGCCGGCCGCGACCTCGCGGAGGCCAACGGCAGCCGGATCCACGGCATCGAGAAGGCGCTCGGCATCGACATCGAGCACGCCGTGAACCACGCCGTGGTGAACACGCCCTGGCTGGAGGCGTTCTTCGACTTCTACTACACCTCCTTCCACTTCGTGGTCCCCATGGGGATCCTGGCGGTCCTGTACTGGCGCCGCCCCGCCGACTACCGCTGGGCGCGCGCCTCGTTGGGGCTGGCCACCGTCCTCGCGCTCGTCGGTTTCTGGCTGTACCCGCTCGCGCCGCCGCGCCTGATGCCGGGCCTCGGGTTCATCGACACCGTGCACGGGGTGCAGGACCTGGCGAACCCGCAGTACGGGGCGATGACCGCGATCTCCAACCAGTACGCGGCGATGCCCTCGCTGCACTTCGGCTGGTCGCTGTGGTGCGGGATCGTGGTCGTCGTACTCGCCCCGAAGGGCCGGCAGAAGCTGCTGGGCGCCCTGCACCCGCTGATCACGGTGTGCGCGATCGTGGCCACCGCGAACCACTGGGTGCTCGACGCGGTCGGCGGAGCGCTCGTCGTCGGCGCCGGGTTCGGGCTGGTCCACGTGCTCTCCGGGCCCCGCGGCGCGCAGGGCGGGACCGAGGCCGGGGTGACGCTGCCGCGGCCCCGGACCCCCGAGCAGGAAGGCAGCGGCCACCCGGCGGGGGAGCGCACCACCGCCTGACGACGGGTCCGGGGAGGACGCGCGCCCGGTACGGTGCTCCCGCCGGTCCCCGGAGCGGCGGCGGCGAGGCGGCCGGTCCGGCGGGAGCGCGGGGTGCTACTCCGGCGGGATGTGGGAAACCACGAGGGCGATGGCCGCCTCGGCGGTGTCCGCCTCGCCGATCACGTTCGTCATGCGGGGCCCGCGCACCCGGAACCGGCCGTCGGCCAGCGGCTCGACCGCAGGCACCCCGACGTTGAACGGGGGGCTCGTACGGGAGCTGAACCACAGGGTCCAATGGCTGGTGAACGGGTAGAGCCGTCTGAGTCCGGGCTCTTTCGAGGCCGCTTCTATCAGTGCCAGGACGCCCTGACCCATGATCTTGGAATCGGCTCGGTCGAGCATCAACTGCCACGTCAAGGGCATCCGCTGCCAGCGTGCTTCCACGGCGTCGACGGGCCCGCGTTCGTCCTGAAGGTTCATCCGCGCAGTGTGCCGCGCCACCGGCTCCGGGACAACGGCCAGGAAGGTCACAACCGGCCAGGAAGGTTACAACCGGCCAGGAAGGTCACGACCGACCAGGAAGGTCACGGCCGACCAGGAAGGTCACGACCGGCGGACGGCAGGGGCCGGGCGTGGGTGGAGCGGCCCCTGCCGCCCCGGGTCGCGGGTCAGCCGCGGCTGACCCGGAGCTCCTTGATGCCGTTGAGCCAGGCGGCGCGCAGCCGCCGCGGCTCCTCGCCGGCCAGGCGCAGGTCGGGCAGGGCGTCGGCGAGCGCGTTGAAGATCAGGTCGATCTCCATGACGGCCAGCGACTTGCCGAGGCAGAAGTGCGGGCCGCCGCCCCCGAAGCCCAGGTGGGGGTTGGGGTCACGGGTGATGTCGAAGGCGTCCGGGTTCTCGAAGACCTCGGGGTCGTGGTTGGCGGAGGAGTAGAACATCCCCACCCGGTCGCCCGCCTTGATCTTCTGGCCGCCCAGTTCGGTGTCCTGGGTGGCGGTCCGTTGGAAGGACACCACCGGGGTGGCCCAGCGCACGATCTCCTCCGCTGCCGTGGCCGGCCGCGTCGCCTTGTACAGCTCCCACTGCTCGGGGTGGGTCAGGAAGGCGTGCATGCCGTGGCTGATGGCGTTGCGCGTGGTCTCGTTGCCCGCGACCGCCAGCAGCAGCACGAAGAAGCCGAACTCGTCGGAGCCCAGGTTGCCCTGGCCCTCGGCCGCGACCAACTGCGTGACGATGTCCTTGGCGGGACACTTCTTGCGCGCCGCCGACAGGTTCATCGCGTAGCCGATGAGTTCCATGGCCGCGTTCGAGCCGACCTCTTCGGTGATCGCGTACTCGGGATCGTCGTAGGCGATCATCTTGTTCGACCAGTCGAAGATCCGGAGCCGGTCCTCCTGCGGTACGCCGATCAGTTCGGCGATCGCCTGGAGCGGGAGTTCGCACGCCACCCGCGTGACGAAGTCGAAGCTGCCGTCGGCGGAGAGGGCCGCCGCCTCCTCCACGATCTTCCGCGCCCGGTCCCGCAGGGCCTCCTCCAGGCCGCGGATCGCCCGCGGGGTGAATCCGCGCTGCACGATCTGACGGACGCGGGTGTGTTCCGGCGGATCCATGTTCAACATGATCAGGCGCTGGGCATCAATCTGTTCGCGCGCGATGTGCTCGTTGAAGCGGATGATCGCCGTGTTCGTGGTCGAGGAGAACAACTCGGGGTGCGTGGAAACGTACTTGACGTCCGCGTGCCGGGTGACGGCCCAGTAGCCCTCGTCGTCGAAACCGGTGATGCCCCGCCGCTGTGGGCACCACCACACGGGGGCGGTCTGCCGGAGCTGTGCGAACTCCGGGAAGGGGACCCGGTCCTGGAGGAGGTCGGGGTCAGTGGCGTCGAAGCCTTCGGGCAGCGCGGGGCAGGGCATCGGGCGACTCCAAGGTCTGACGGCCCATCAGAAGATGGCTCGAAGGTAGTAACGAGTTCTAGAAGTGACAAGGGCTCCGGCGCCAAGTGTTGCGTGTGGAATCCGTGGAAGCCGCGTGCAAGACCCTTGCGTGCCGGGCCTCCAGGTCATAAGACTGCGGATGGAACTAGAACGCGTACTAGTTCAGGGCGGGGCGCCGGGACGGCCCGCCGCGCCGGTACCGTGCAGGAGAGGACGAGCTCATGGCCGCGGAACCCGTCATCGTCGAAGCCGTACGCACCCCCATCGGAAAGCGCGGGGGCGCGCTCGCCAACCTTCATCCCGCCTACCTGCTCGGCGAGACCTACCGCGAACTCCTCGCCCGAACCGGAATCCAGCCCGACTGCGTCGAGCAGATCGTCGGCGGCACCGTCACCCACGCCGGCGAGCAGTCGATGAACCCCGCCCGCAACGCCTGGCTGGCCATGGGCCTGCCGTACGAGACCGCCGCGACCACCGTGGACTGTCAGTGCGGCAGCTCCCAGCAGGCCAACCACATGGTCGCCAACATGATCTCCGGCGGGGTCATGGACATCGGCATCGCCTGCGGGGTCGAGGCCATGAGCCGGGTCCCGCTCGGCTCCGGCTCCAAGCACGGCCCCGGCAAGCCCTTCCCCGACGAGTGGAACGTCGACCTCCCGAACCAGTTCGAGGCCGCCGAGCGCATCGCCCGCCATCGGGGACTGACCCGGCAGGACGTCGACACGCTGGGCGTGCTCTCCCAGGAACGGGCGGCGACCGCCTGGGCCGAGGAGCGCTTCAAGCGCGAGACGTTCGCCGTGCAGGTGCCGACCACCGAGCCGGAACAGGCCGCCGGCCAGGGCATGTGGCGGCTGGTCGACCGTGACGAGGGACTGCGCGACACCTCCATGGAGGGCCTCGCCCGACTCAAGCCGGTCATGCCGACCGCCGTGCACACCGCCGGGAACTCCTCGCAGATCTCCGACGGGGCCGCCGCCGTGATGTGGGCCTCGCGCAAGATGGCCCGCGCGCTGAAACTCAGGCCGCGCGCCCGGATCGTGGCCCAGACGCTGGTCGGGGCGGACCCGCACTACCACCTGGACGGGCCGATCGACGCGACCCGGGCCGTGCTGGGCAAGGCCGGGATGTCCCTGCGGGACATCGACCTCGTCGAGATCAACGAGGCCTTCGCCTCCGTCGTCCTCAGCTGGGCCCAGGTCTTCGACCAGGACCTGGAGAAGGTCAACGTGAACGGAGGCGGCATCGCGCTCGGCCACCCCGTCGGCGCCACCGGCGCCCGGCTGATCACCACCGCGCTGCACGAGCTGGAACGCCGCGACAAGGAGTTCGCGCTGATCACCATGTGCGCGGGCGGCGCGCTGGCCACCGGCACGATCATCCAGCGGCTGTAACGGCCGCGGCCGCGTCACCACCGCCGCGCGAGCGGCCTCGGACCCCCTGGGATGGGACGCCGAAGGCCCCGTCGGCCGGACCTGGGGAGGCCGGCCACCGGGGCCTTCGCGTGTCTGTCACCGCCTTGTGGGCGGGTTCCGCGGCGCTGCGCGGAGGATGTTGTTCTCGTCGCCTTGTGGGCGGGAAGTCGTGCGCCGCCTCGCGGGCGGGTCCTGCGGCGTCCGCTGCCACTGGTCGGCTTAGTACCAGTGGTGGGACTGCCAGAAGTTCCAGGCGCCGACGGGGCTGCCGTAGCGGGAGTTCATGTAGTCCAGGCCCCACTTGATCTGGGTCGCCGGGTTGGTCTTCCAGTCCGCGCCCGCGGAGGACATCTTCGACGCCGGCAGGGCCTGGACCAGGCCGTACGCGCCGGAGGAGGAGTTCGTGGCGGTGTGGTTCCAGCCGCTCTCGTGAGAGACGATCTTGGAGAACGCCGCGAACTGGGCCGGGTCCTTGATCATCTGCTGCGCGATGGACTTGGCGTTCATCGGGGCCGCCTGGGCCGGGACCGCGGCGAGCATGGAACCGGCGACGCCGAGGGCGAGGACGGAACCGGCGATGGCCTTCTTGGAGGCGGTGATGCGGCGGATGACGGTGTTGGACACGGAATGGCCTTCCGTAGGGAACGGGGACGGCCGCAAGCACGCCGAGGACGTGCGTGAGCCACTCACGCGGGGGAGAGGGGTTCGTCGGCGGGGGGTGAAGCACCCCTGCCGCCTTGCGACTCATCCAGTTCTACAGACGCCCCGACGGCCTGGCAACGACCCCACTTACTAGCGCTCCTCGCAGACGGGGTGGTTCGACCCCCCTGCCCGACGGGCGTGGTTCGCGCAGGTCGGGGCCCGCCCAAAGGGGGTGAAGCGGGACCCTTGGAAGCTACTAGCCCCCTTCGTATGTGACCTGCGTCCTGTGGGGCGGGTCACCGGCGGAGGGCTCGAATCTCACCGTCCGTGGTCGGGCGTACCCCATTTCGAGGTGGGCTCGAAACGGACTAAACCCCCGAATCGAAGGAAATCGGGGCATCGAAGGCGGCTTTCCGAGTCGCCCGCCGCAGCGCCTTCAGCAGCGTGGCGCCCAGGGTGAGGGTCAGGACGACGGTCAGCGCCGCCCGCCCCAGGTCCCAGCCCAGCGAGGTCGCCAGACAGTACGCGACGAACCGCGCCAGGTTCTGCGGCACCGGGTCCCCCGGGTGGAAGGAGACGCCCTGGCCCATGCCCTGCAGGATCACCCACCCCTGGAGGTTCATGATCGTGCCGTAGGCGAACGAGCCCACGAACCCGTACGCCGCGAGCATTCCGAGCTCCCACCGGCCCCGGATCCGGTCCGGACCGGGCAGCAGGCCCGCCCCCAGCGAGAACCAGCCCAGCGCCAGCATCTGGAACGGCATCCACGGCCCCACCCCACCCGTGAGCAGGGCGGACGCGAACATCGTCACCGAGCCCAGGACGAAGCCGAAGCCCGGCCCCAGCACCCGGCCGCTCAACACCATCAGGAAGAACATCGGCTCCAGACCGGCCGTGCCCGCGCCCAGCGGTCTGAGCGCCGCACCGACGGCGGCCAGTACGCCGAGCATCGCGACGGCCTTGGCGTCCATGCCGTTGTCGGCGATCGTCGCCACGACGACCGCGACCAGGAGGGGCAGGAGCGCCGCGAAGAGCCACGGGGCGTCCTGGGAGTGGGCCAGCCCCGACTGGCGGTCGGCGAGCAACGGCCAGCCGAAGGCGACGATGCCGATGAGGGTGACCAGGACCAGGGCGGCGGCTGCGCGGGGACCGATGCGGACGGGGCGGGCGGAACGGGTGGCGGGGCGGGCGGCGGCGCGGACGGGGCCGGCCGGGCCCGCCGGACCGGCCTTGCCGGCGGCGCTGGTGGTACCAGTGGTACGCGCAGTGCTCATGGGGTGAGGCCCCCCGTCGTGCCGTCGGCGGCGGTCCCAGCGGAGAGGGCCCGCGCGACCTGGGACACCGTGAGCCACCGTCCGGGCGCCAGGATCTTGGCCACCTGCGGCGCGAAGGCGGGCGAGGAGACGACCACCTCGGCCGTGGGACCGTCCGCCACGATCTCCCCACCGGCCAGGATCACCACCCGGTGCGCCAGCTCGGCGGCGAGCTCCACGTCGTGCGTGGCCAGGACGACGGCGTGCCCGGCGGCGGCGAGACCCCTCAGGATCTCGATCAGCCGCGCCTTGGCGGCGTAGTCCAGGCCGCGGGTGGGCTCGTCGAGCAGCAACAGGGCCGGCTCGCCGGTCAGGACCAGGGCCAGGGCCAACGCGAGGCGCTGCCCCTCGGACAGGTCCCGGGGGTGGGTGTCGTCGGGGACGTCGGGCAGCAGGGCCGTCACCAGGCCCCGGCACGTGCCGGGCGCCGCGCCCGCGTCGGAGTCGGCCGCCGCGCACTCGGCGGCGACCGTGTCGGCGTAGAGGAGGTCGCGCGGGTCCTGCGGGACCAGGCCGACGCGGCGGACCATCTGCGGCGGCGGCGTGCGGTGCGGGATCCGGCCGCCGACGAGGACCTCGCCGGCGGCCGGCTCGATCGTGCCGACGAGGGTCGCGAGCAGGGTGGACTTGCCGGCGCCGTTGCGGCCCATGAGGGCGACGGTCTCGCCGGGGGCGATCGCGAGGTCGATCCCGTGCAGCACCTCGGCCCGGCCGCGGCGGACGGACACGCCCGAGACCGCGGCCGGCGTCGGGGCCGTCGCGGCACCGGCACCGGCACCGACGGCGGCAGCGGTCGCGGGCGGGAAGCGGCGCAGCAACCGGGCCAGCCGGCCGGGGCCCCGGGTGCGGCTCTCCGCACCCGGCCCCTTCGCGGCACCGCCCCCCGCCGCGCACCCCGCCCCCACCCCGACGCCCGCGTACGCCGCCGGGACGGGATCCGTCCCCGCGGCCTGCGGCAGGCCGGACCTCAGCGGGCCGGCCAGGCGGCGGGCGTCGCGGACCGACAGGGGCAGCGGGGACCAGCCGGCGAGCCGGCCCAGGGAGATCACCGGCGGGTGCACCGGGGAGATCGCCATGATCTCGGCCGGGCTCCCCAGGACGGGGGCCGCGCCCGGCGACGGGAGGAGCAGCACCCGGTCCGCGTACTGGACCACCCGTTCCAGGCGGTGTTCCGCCATGAGCACCGTGGTGCCCAGGTCGTGCACCAGTCGCTGGAGCACCGCCAGGACCTCCTCGGCCGCCGCCGGGTCCAGCGCCGAGGTGGGCTCGTCCAGGACCAGCACGCGCGGGTGCGGGGTCAGCACGGAGCCGATCGCGACCCGCTGCTGCTGCCCGCCGGACAGGGTGGCGATGGGGCGGTCGCGGAGTTCGTTGAGGCCCAGCAGGTCGAGGGTCTCCTCGACCCGGCGGCGCATCACCGCGGGCGGGAGCCCCAGCGACTCCATGCCGTAGGCCAGCTCGTCCTCCACCACGTCCGTCACGAAGTGGGCCATCGGATCCTGGCCGACCGTGCCCACCACGTCGGCGAGCTCGCGCGGCTTGTGCGTGCGGGTGTCGCGCCCCGCGACCGTGACCCGGCCGCTCAACCGGCCGCCCGTGAAGTGCGGGACCAGCCCGGAGACCGCCCCCAGAAGTGTCGACTTGCCGACACCGGACGGGCCGACCAGCAAGGTCAGCTCCCCTTCCGGCACGACGAAGTCCGCGCCGGCGAGCGCGGGGCCCGGGGCTCCCTCGTAGGTCACCGACACCTGCTCGAAACGGATCACTGCGACGCCTCCTTCGGCGGAACGGGTGCCACGAAGGCGGGAAGCAGGCCGATGAGGATCGCGGCCGCCGGCCACAGCGGAAGCGTGGGCGCGACCAGGGGCACGACCCCGGGGCGCAGCGCCTCCGGATCCCGGGTGCCCGCGTAGATCAGCAGGGCCGCGACCGCCGCCCCCGACCCGGCGACCAGCCAGGCCCGCGGGCCCCAGCGGTCGGGCCGGTACCGGGTGCGGACGCTGCGCCGGCCGCCCAGGCGCAGCCCCGCCAGGGCCAGGACCAGCCCGACGAGGAGCAGCGGCAGACCGAACGCGGCGCCCTCCGCCGCGAGCAGCCCGTACGTGCCCGCGCACATGCCGAGGAGCCCGCCGAGGGTCAGCGCGTTGGTGGTGTGCCGGACCGCGGGCGGGACCTGCGCCGTGCGCCCGTACCCGCGCGCGTCCATCGAGGCGGCCACCGCCACCGAACGTTCCAGCGCGCCCTCCAGGACCGGCAGGCCGATCTGGAGGACGGCCTTCACCCCGCCGGTGGGGCGACCGCGCAGCCGGCGGGCGGTCCGCAGCCGCACCACGTCCGCGACCATGTTCGGCGCGAACGTCATGGCGACGACCACGGCGACGCCCGCCTCGTAGAGCGCGGCCGGCAGGGACTTCAGCAGCCGGGCCGGATTGGCGAGCGCGTTGGCGGCGCCCACGCAGATGAGGAGGGTCGCCAGCTTCGCGCCGTCGTAGAAGGCGAAGACCAGCTGCTCGCCGGTCACCTCGCCGCCGAGGCGGATGCCCTGCGCCCAGGCCGGCAGGGGAAGCTCCGGCAGGGTGAAGAGGGGGTGCGAGCCGGGCAGCGGGGAGCCGAGCAGCATGGAGAAGACCAGGCGCAGGCCGATGACGAACAGGCCGAGCTTGACGAACGCCCCGTACGAACGCGCCCACGGCGCCGAGGTCCGGCGGGCGGCGACCACGTAACCGGCCACACCGACGATCAGGCCGAGGAGGAGGGGATTGGTGGTCTGGGAGGCGGCCGTGGCCAGCCCGAGGGCCCACAGCCACCAGGCCCCCGCGTGCAGGGCGTTCCCCCGACGCGCCTCGGGGGCCAGGTGCCGCCCCTTCTTGTACGCGGGCCCGTGCGGGTCGCTCTTCGCCGCCGCGAGCCGGCTCCGCCCGGGCGGTGTCACGTCGCCGACCAGCGCGCCGTGGACGGTCCCCGACACGTCGGCGGAGACGGACGTGGCCGCGGAACCGGCACCGGACGCGGCGTCGGGCGTGCGCGCCGGCTCCTTCATCGGGCGCGGCGGCGGGACTGCCAGACGCCGGCCGCGGCCAGCGCGGCCACCGCCACGACGCCCACGACGAGACCCGCCGAGGGCCCACCGGACCCGCCCGAGGACGACGCCGAGGACGAGGACGGGGCGGAGGAAGAGGAAGAGGACGCCGACGGATTCCGCCCGGCGTCGTCGGCGACCGGCTCGCCGCAGCCCTGCCGCGGGTACCCGGAGATCCCGCACAGCATCGCCGAGCCGTTGTAGCGCAGCGGCTTCGCGACCGCCGCCAGGGCCTGCGCCGTGGTGGCGTCCGGCGCCACCACGGCGCAGGCCGTGCGCGGCTCGGACCGCGGCGGGGTCTCGCCCGAAGGGGCCTGCGCCGGAAGTCCGAAGTCGATGACCAGCGCCACCCGCTTGCGGCCCTGCTCGGCGGGGGTCGCGGAGCAGACGGAGTCGAAGTCGGCGTCGGCGCGCGGCTGCCCGGACCGGTCCCCGGCGTCCTTGCTCACGCCGAAGCGGAACCCCTGCACCGAGCCGTCCGCCGGGCGCGCCGTCGAGGGGCCCTGGGTGGCGTACGACCAGGAACCGTTCGCACCGCCCTCCCAGAACGACCAGTAGCGGTAGCTCGACGCCACCGCCGGGGCGGAGGCGAGCAGCACGAGGAGGACGCCGAAGGCGAGGGCGAGCGCCGGGAACCGGTGAGCGGGCAGCCCGCGCATCAGAGCCGGTTCTTCTTCCGGCGACCGCTCAGCAGGATGCCGATGCCCATGCCGGCCGCGGCGCCCGCGCCGATGATCCACCAGAGGTTCCGGTTGCCGGTGCCCTCGTCGTCCTTCTTCTTGTCGGCGTTCTGGGAGGCCTGTGCCTTCGGGGTCGCCGACTGCGGCGCCGGGCCCGTGGCGTTCAGCGCGGCCACCAGGTCGGTGGAACCGAAGGCCTTCGGGTCCGTGCCCGTGGCGTGCGCGGTGAGGATCAGGGTGCCCAGGGCCGCCGGGTTGCCCTTGGACCACTCGGCCGAGTTGGCCTTCAGCCACTCCAGCGCGCCCGCCGCCGACTGCTTGTGTCCGGCGGCGGCCAGGGCGATCACCGCGTCCGCGGTGTTGCCGGTGTCCGGGGTGGGCTGGTCGGCGCCCGGGGTGACGGCGGTGAGGTGGCCGTCCTTCTTCAGGGCCTCGGCCAGGTTCCCGGCCGCGCCCTGGGCGGCGCCCGCCGGATCGCCGGCGGTCGCCGGGCAGGCGAGCGCGGCGGCCGGGGTGTCCGCGGCGGCCGGGGCGACGACCGCGCCCTTGCCGAGCGCGGCCAGCGTCGCGGCGGCGGTCGCGTCGGCGTTCGCCGCGAGCTTGCCGTCGGTGGGCTGGTACCCGAAGGCGCCCCGGTCGGCGGCCGGCTCGGCGGAGCAGCCCAGCTGGAAGGAGAGCAGGCCGTCGTACGCGGACTTGCCCGCCTTCGACTTCACGTCGGCGGGCTTCTCGCCCGCCACGGCCAGCGCGCTGATGACGATCGAGGTGGAGCTGCCCTCGCTGGGGGAGCCGGGGACGTAGGCCCAGCCGCCGTCCTCGTTCTGGACGGACTTCAGCCAGTCCACGCCCTTCTTCACCGCCGCGTCGTGGCCGCCGAGCGCCCCCAGCGCCTGGACGGCCACCGCGGTGGCGTTGGTGTCGAGCACGGTCTTCGCGTCGCACGCCTTCGAGGCGTCGGCGCGGAACGAGGCGAACCCGCCGTCGGCGCACTGCTGCCCGACGAGCCAGTCCACGGCCTGCGCGGCCGGCTGTACGCCGACGGTCCGCTGGGCGAGCAGCGCGAACGACTGGCGCCACACGCCGTCGTACGTCGGGTCGGCCTTGCCGAACAGGCCCGAGGGGACGACCGGCGCCGGTGAGGGGGAGGGGGCGGCGAGGGCCGCGGGGGCGGCACCCGCGCAGAGCACGGCGGAGGCGGCGAGCGCGGCGGCGCTGCGTCGAACGTTCATGGTGGGGCGGGTGCCTCTCGTGCGGGGGAGAACGGAGGCAGGCACACGCGGGTACCGGGCTCCGGCTCCGTTTACCTCGACGGTGCCGGCCGCCGGAAGCCCCGGCGGCGCGAGCCGCGCACCTCCGGTACAGGGCATTCCGGCTCCCCGCCCCGAGGTCGCGGGGGTGGGTCACGGTTGCGGGTCAGCGCCGGATTCGCACCGGCTTCCCCCCGTACGGAAGTGTGGACGACGGGCCCACTCTACCGGCCCGTCGCCGTCGCGGACCGGGGCGTGGGGCCCTGAGCCCCTTACCGCGCCCCGTTCACAGCGCCCGGTACGTCACCGGGTCGCTGCCCGGCACCGCCTCCGCCCGGCCTTGTTTCACCAGCCGCCGCAGGTGCGCCTCCGCCTCGGAGACGGCGATGTTCCGGGAGCCGTACGGGATCTGCTCCCAGGGCCGGTTCCACTCCATCCGCTCCGCCAGCTCCCAGGGGGTCAGGGGCGTGGCGAGGAGCCCCCACAGCCCGGTCAGTCGCTCCTCGTGGTGGTCCAGGAGTTCGCGCACGCGGGCCGGGGCGTCGGTGAAGGGGTGCTGGTGGGCCGGGAGCACCTCGGCGGGCTCCAGCCGGCCGACGCGTTCGAGGGAGTCGAGGTAGTCGCCGAGGGGGTCGGTGACCCGGTGCTCGGACGGGTCCTCGTACAGGCCGATGTGCGGGGAGATGCCGGGCAGCAGGTGGTCGCCCGAGAACAGCCGGCCGTTGCCGGGGAGGCCCGCGGGGTGGGCCTCCTCCAGGTGGAGGCAGACGTGGCCGGGAGTGTGGCCCGGGGTCCAGATCGCGCGCAGCCGCCGCCCGGCGAGGGGCAGCAGTTCGCCGGGGACGATCTCCCGGTCGGGGACGGCCGCGCGCAGGCCCGGCAGGGTCCGCGTGCGGCCGCTCGCGCGGGCCGCCCGCAGGGGGGCGATGTGCTCCTCGGGGGCCCCGGCGACGGCCAGCTTCTCGCTCATGTAGTCGAACCAGACGCCCGGTTCGGCGGAGCGGGTCCGCACGACGACCTCGGTGTCGGCGGCGTGCATGGCGATCCAGGCGCCCGACGCCTCCCGGACCCGGCCGGACAGGCCGTGGTGGTCGGGGTGGTGGTGGGTGATGACCACGCCGTGGACGTCGGCGATCGGGATCCCGAGGGCGTCGAGCCCGGCGACGAGGGTGTCCCAGGACTCCGGGTCGTCCCAGCCGGTGTCGACGAGGACCGGACCGCGGTCGGTGTCGAGGACGTGGACGAGGGTGTGTCCGAGGGGGTTGTCGGGGATGGGGACCTTGATGCCCCACACGCCTCCGCCGTGGTCGGTGACCTGAGGTGTCACGAGGGCTCCCTGTCTGCCGGCTGTCCGGCGGTCGTCCGCCCGGACACGATAAAGAGAACTTGTTCCAGTAGTCGCCCAAGTCGACCATCTCTCGGGGTTTCTGGCTACCCGTCGGATGCCGGATGGATCTTCTCCGCCGTTCCGTCCTGGCCGTGGACTCCTGGAACTAGAACTGGTATCAGTTCTGGAACGTCACGCCGCAGGTAGCCGCAGGAGGCCTCAGCCATGACCGAGCTCGTGGAACACGGACAACTGTTCATCGGCGGGGAGTGGACGGACCCGCTGGGCACCGACACCATCCGGGTCGTCTCCCCGCACACCGGCCAGGTCATCGGCAGCGTCCCGCACGCCACCGCCGCGGACGTCGACCGCGCCGTCGCCGTCGCGCGCAAGGCGTTCGACGAGGGCCCCTGGCCCCGGATGTCCCTCGACGAGCGGATCGCGGTCGTCTCGCGGATCAAGGACGCCATCGCGGTGCGGCACGAGGAGATCGCCCGGTCGATCAGCTCTCAGAACGGCTCCCCGTACTCGTGGTCCGTCCTCGCCCAGGCCCTGGGCCCGATGATGGTCTACGACGCCGCGATCACGGTGGCGCGCGACTACCCGTACGAGGAACACCGCCAGGGCGTGCTCGGCCCCATCCTGGTCCGACGGGAGCCGGTCGGCGTGGTCGCCGCCGTCATCCCCTGGAACGTCCCGCAGTTCGTCGCCGCCGCCAAGCTGGCGCCCGCGCTGCTGACCGGGTCCGCGGTGATCCTCAAGCCCTCGCCGGAGTCCCCGCTGGACTCCTACATCCTCGCCGACATCGTCCGCGAGGCCGGGCTGCCCGAGGGCGTGTTGTCGATCCTGCCCGCCGACCGGGAGGTCAGCGAGTACCTCGTCGGGCACCCCGGCATCGACAAGGTGGCCTTCACCGGATCGGTGGCCGCCGGCCGGCGCGTCATGGAGGTCGCCTCCCGCAACCTCACCCGGGTCACCCTGGAACTGGGCGGCAAGTCCGCCGCCGTGATCCTCCCGGACGCCGACCTGGAGACCACCATCGCCGGCGTCGTCCCGGCGGCCTGGATGAACAACGGCCAGGCCTGCGTGGCCCAGACCCGCGTCCTCGCCCCGCGCGCCCGGTACGCGGAGGTCGCCGACGCGCTCGCCGCCGCCGCCGGCGCGCTGGTGGTCGGCGACCCGCTGGACCCGGCGACGCAGCTCGGCCCGCTCGTGGCCCGCCGTCAGCAACAGCGGTCCCTGGACTACATCCGGATCGGACAGGAGGAGGGCGCGAAGGTCCTCGCCGGCGGCGGCCGCCCCGCCGGGCTGGAACAGGGCTGGTACGTCGAACCCACCCTGTTCGGCGACGTGGACAACTCCATGCGCATCGCGCGCGAGGAGATCTTCGGCCCCGTGGTCTGCCTGATCCCCTACGGCGACGAGGCCGAGGCCGCGCGGATCGCCAACGACTCCGAGTTCGGACTCAGCGGCAGCGTCTGGACGGGCGACGTGGAACACGGCATCGACTTCGCGCGCGGGGTGCGCACCGGCACGTTCAACGTCAACACCTTCAGCCTGGACATGCTCGGACCGTTCGGCGGCTACAAGAACAGCGGCGTCGGGCGGGAGTTCGGCCCCGAGGGACTGAGCGAGTACCTGGAACACAAGATGATCCACCTGCCCGCCGGGTACCAGCCGCCCGCCGCCCCGGGAACGGACGCGTGATGGGGGACCGCTGGCAGGTGGAGGTGGACCGGGGGGTCTGCATCGGCTCCGGCATGTGCGTGAACCACGCCCCGGCCGGCTTCACCCTCGACTCGGCGCGCCAGTCCCACCCTGCCGCCCCCGAGACGGACGCGAACGAACCGGTCCTGACGGCCGCCGAGGGCTGCCCCGTCGAGGCGATCACGATCACCCTGCTGGGCAGCGGGGAGGCGGTGTTCCCGCCGGAGGAGTAGGGGCGGGTGGGCCCCGCCCCGCCGACGCCCCACGCCGCCGACGCCCCACGCCACCGACGCCCCGCCCCACCGACGCCCCATCCCGCCCTACGGCAGGATCAGGACTTTTGCGCCGCCTTGGACCGGGCCGGGGCGCGTACCGAGGACGGGGCCGGGGCCGGTGTCGTCAGGTCGATCAGGCGGCACACCGTCTCGATGTCGATCTTGACCTGGGCGATCGAGGCGCGGCCCGACAGCCAGGTGATCAGCGCCGAGTGCCAGGTGTGCTCGATCACGCGCACCGCCGACAGCTGCTCCGCCGTCGGCGGGGCGTCCAGGCCCATCGCGTCCAGGATGATCGCCGTGGTCAGCCGCGACACGGTGTCCACCTCGGGGCTCACGCTGCGGTCGGCGAACGTCAGGGCGCGCACCATCGCGTCGGCGAGGTGGGGTTCGCGCTGGAGGGCGCGGAAGGCGCCCATCAGGGTCTCCGCGACCCGGGCCGCCGGGTCGTCGCCCGCCGGCGGGCGCTTGCGGAGCGTGGTGTGCATGTGTTGGAGCTGGTCCTGCATGGTGGCGACCAGCAGGTGCACCTTGGACGGGAAGTAGCGGTACAGGGTCCCGAGCGCCACGCCGGCCGCCTCGGCGACCTCCCGCATCTGGACCGCGTCGAAACCGCCCCGGCCGGCCAGTTGGGCGCTGGCGTGCAGGATGCGGCGCCGGCGCGCCTCCTGGCGCTCCGTCAGGGGCGGGGACGCCGGTGTGGTCACGGCCTTCGCTTCCGCTGTCATCTGTCCCGTTCCAAGGCGTTCCGTGTCGTTGCGCCGGCCGTTTTGGGGCTGATCGGAGGCCAGCATGTCAGGCGTCGCAGTCGTGGCGCGAATCACCTGCTCCGCCTCTTACGGTGGGGTTTCCGGCCGGTAGATTCAATGCTCTCAGACGGATCAAGTCTGAAACTTGTTCTACATTATCCGAGCGGTTACGCTCCGGCGAAAGTGCAGGGAGAAGGGGGCCGAGAGTGACCGCAGAGGCCGTGGTGACGAGCCCTTTCGCGAATTCCGCCACCGAAGGTGACCGCCCGTTGCGCATCGCACTCCTCACTTACAAGGGGAACCCGTTCTGCGGCGGCCAGGGCGTCTACGTCCGCCACCTTTCGCGGGAGCTCGTCCGGCTCGGCCACAGCGTCGAGGTCATCGGCGCGCAGCCCTACCCGGTGCTCGACACCGGGGCCACGCTGACCGAGCTGCCGAGCCTGGACCTGTACCGCAGCCCCGACCCGTTCCGTACGCCCAAACGGGCGGAATACCGGGACTGGATCGACGCCCTCGAGGTCGCCACCATGTGGACCGGCGGTTTCCCCGAGCCCCTGACGTTCTCGCTGCGCGCGCGCCGGCACCTGGCCGCGCGCGCCGGTGACTTCGACGTCATCCACGACAACCAGACGCTCGGGTACGGGCTGCTGGGGGATCTCGGCGCACCGCTGGTGACGACGATCCACCACCCCATCACCGTGGACCGCACGTTGGACCTGGCCGCCGCCAAGGACCGCAAGAAGCGGCTCTCGGTGCGCCGTTGGTACGGGTTCACGCGCATGCAGGGCAGGGTGGCCCGCCGGCTGCCGTCCGTGTTGACCGTCTCCGGGTCCTCGCAGGTGGAGATCGCCGAGCACCTGGGCGTCCGGGGCGAGCGCATCCACGTGGTGCACATCGGCGCCGACACCGACCTGTGGTCGCCCGACGCGTCCGTGGCCGAGGTGCCCGGGCGGATCGTGACGACCTCCAGCGCCGACGTGCCGCTGAAGGGGCTCGTCCACCTCGTGGAGGCGCTCGCGAAGCTCCGCACGGAGCGGCCCGACGCGCACCTCGTGGTCGTGGGCAGGCGTGCCGAGGAGGGGCCGGTCGCCCGCGCGATCGCCACGTACGGACTCCAGGACGCCGTCCGCTTCGTCAAGGGCATCACGGACGCCGAGCTCGTCGACCTGGTGCGCGGCGCGCAGGTGGCCTGCGTGCCCTCGCTGTACGAGGGCTTCTCGCTCCCGGCGGCCGAGGCCATGGCCACCGGCACCCCGCTGGTCGCGACCACCGGCGGGGCGATCCCCGAGGTGACGGGGCCCGACGGGGAGACCTGTCTGGCCGTGCCGCCGGGTGACGCGGGCGCGCTCGCCGCCGCGCTGGGCCGGCTGCTCGGCGACGCCCCGCTGCGCGAGCGGCTCGGCGCCGCCGGGCGCGAGAGAGTCCTGAGCCGGTTCACCTGGGCCAAGGCCGCCGAGGGGACCGCGGTGCACTACCGGGCCGCCATCGAACAGGCCGCCCGTACGCGTCGTGCGCGCTGACCTCTCGCCGATGAGTCATCCCCGTTCCGAGTTCCACCCCGTACACCCCCGCGACCGCGAAGGCAGGACCACGTGCTGACCGTCGATTTCTCCCGGTTCCCGCTCGCCGCAGGCGACCGCGTGCTCGATCTGGGCTGCGGCGCAGGCCGGCACGCCTTCGAGTGCTACCGGCGCGGCGCGCAGGTGGTCGCCGTGGACCGCAACGGCGAGGAGATCCGCGAGGTCGCCAAGTGGTTCGCCGCGATGAAGGAGGCCGGCGAGGCGCCGGCCGGTGCCACCGCCACCGCCATGGAGGGCGACGCGCTGGCCCTGCCGTTCCCCGACGAGTCCTTCGACGTCGTGATCATCTCCGAGGTGATGGAGCACATCCCCGACGACAAGGGCGTGCTCGCCGAGATGGTGCGGGTGCTCAAGCCGGGCGGCCGGATCGCGATCACGGTGCCGCGGTACGGCCCGGAGAAGATCTGTTGGGCGCTCAGCGACGCCTATCACGAGGTCGAGGGCGGTCACATCCGCATCTACAAGGCGGACGAGCTGATCGGCAAGATGGAGGCCGCGGGCCTCAAGCCGTACGGCACGCACCACGCGCACGGCCTGCACTCCCCGTACTGGTGGCTGAAGTGCGCGTTCGGCGTCGACAACGACAAGGCGCTGCCCGTGAAGGCGTACCACAAGCTGTTGGTCTGGGACATCATGAAGAAGCCGCTGGCCACGCGCCTCGCGGAGCAGGCCCTGAACCCGGTGATCGGCAAGAGCTTCGTGGCGTACGCGACGAAGCCGCACCTTCCCGTGGACGCGGCGAAGTGACCTCTCCCGGGCGTACCGAACACCTGGTCCTGGACGGCGTGTTGACCGCCGAGCAGGCAGCCGGGACCGTGGCGGGCATCCTCGCGGCGCAGCGGGCGGACGGGGCCATCCCGTGGTTCCGCGGGCACCACCTCGATCCGTGGGACCACACCGAGGCCGCGATGGCCTTGGACGTGGCCGGCGAGCACGAGGCGGCGGAGCGGGCCTACGCGTGGTTGGCGCGGCACCAGAACGAGGACGGTTCCTGGTTCGCGGCCTACGCCGACCGGCCGGAGGGCGTGGACACGTCCGCCCCGCAGGACTTCAGCCGCGAGTCGAACTTCGTCGCGTACATCGCGGTGGGCGTCTGGCACCACTACCTGGCGACCGGCGACGATCCCTTCCTGGACCGGATGTGGCCGGCCGTGTACGCGGCGGTGGAGTTCGTGCTGGGGCTCCAGCAGCCGGGCGGCGAGATCGGTTGGAAGCGGGAGGCGGACGGCGCGGCCGTCACCGACGCGCTGTTGACCGGTTCCTCGTCGATCCATCAGGCGCTGCGGTGCGCGCTGGCCATCGCGGACCACCGCGAGGACCCGCAGCCGGACTGGGAGTTGGCGGCGGGCGCGTTGGGGCACGCGATCCGGCGGCACCCGGAGCGGTTCCTGGACAAGTCCCGCTATTCGATGGACTGGTACTACCCGGTGCTGGGCGGGGCGGTGACCGGGCCGGAGGCGACGGCGCGCATCGAGGAGCGGTGGGCGGAGTTCGTCGTCCCGGACCTCGGGGTGCGGTGCGTGCTGCCGAACCCGTGGGTCACGGGCGGGGAGTCCTGCGAACTGGCCCTGGCGCTCTGGGCGTCGGGGGAGTCCGACCGGGCGCTGGAGATCCTGCGGTCGATCGGGCACCTGCGGGCCGACAACGGCATGTACTGGACGGGGTACGAGTTCGTGGACCGGGCGGTGTGGCCGGTCGAGCAGACCACCTGGACGGCCGGGTCGTTGCTGTTGGCCGTCGCCGCGCTGGGCGGGGACGAGGCGACGGGCGAGGTCTTCGGCGGGCTGAACCTGCCGCGGGGGCTTGAACCGGACTGCTGCGGTTGAGCGTGTGGGGCCCGCGCGCCCCACACGCCCCGTACGTCAGCGGCGGGAGAGTCGGCTCGCCAGAGCGTGGCCGATGAAGAGGTAGACGATGGCCGCGAGACCGTAACCGACGACGACCTGGACCCAGGCGCGGTCGAAGGTGAACAGGTCGTAGGACCAGCCGGCCAGCCAGGTCGCCGCGTCGTGGACGAGGTCGACGAAGGCGTTGCCCTGGTTGGCGTCGAGCAGGAACAGCAGGATCCACAGGCCGATCACCAGGGCCGCGATGTCTGCCACCAGGGCGACGGCCCGGCCCGCTGAACTGCTTCCTCGGGTGTGTACTCGGGTGTGTGTGGGCATGCACCCCGTGTTGCCGCGCAGGCGCGCCGCAAACCCCCGAACGGGTCCCCCAAGTGGCGGAGCCCCACGGCCCGGGTGAGGGTGCGGAGGACACCTCAGTCCCCGGAGGCAACTGTGTCCGTACCCAGAACCGTTCGATTCCGTCGTGCCGTCACGTCGGTGCTCCTGTCCTGCGCGCTGCTGGCCGGCGCCACCGCCTGCGGCTCCGACGGGGGCGGCAAGGCGAAGACCACGAGCGAGGACGTCTCGCTGTCCGCGGCCACCGCGGCCGACCAGGCGGCCGCGGAGGCCTCGGCCGTCGAGGTGCTGGCGGCCGAGGAGGCCGCCGCCGCGACTCCCGCGCCGAGCACGTCCGCCGAGAAGCAGAAGTTCGCCAAGACCCGCTTCGTCGCGAACGCCGGTCTCGCGGCCGGCGCGACGTACCAGTGGATCGTCAAGCCGTACCAGGCGGGCAAGTTCAAGAAGGGCGCGAAGGGCCGTACGTTCGCGCTGATCAAGGCGGGTCTGGCGGGTGCCTTCGCGTACAACCGGCTGAAGGCGGCGACCGACAACGCCAAGGGCGATCCGCTGCTGTCCAAGGCGGTGGCCCCCCTGACGGCGGGCATCGAGTCGCTGAAGGGCCTGGCCACCAAGCTCCGCAAGGGCCAGGCGGGTGACGCCGACATCGGCGCCTTCGAAGGCGTCATCAACGGCGTCAAGGACGCCGGCAAGAGCGCGGGGGCCGTGGTGACCGACAAGGTTCCCAGCACCTCCCAGCTCGGCGGCTGACCGGCCGCGTCCCCGGGCGGGCCCTGGGTCGGGAGGCGTCGCGGCCCCCGACCCCGGGCCCGCCGGCACGCGCCGGCCGGCCACGGCTGTTTCAATGGGGCGCGTGATCGAGTTCGTGGTGGCTGCCGCAGCGGTGGCCGGGATCGGGTGGCTGGTGCGGCGCAAGCACCGCGAGCGGCAGGCCGCCGGGGTGGTGCCCGGGCTGCCGGGCATGGCGCGGCTGCCCGCCGGCGAGGGGCGCTGGCGGATGGGCCGGCTGTACGTGGACGGGGGAGCGGCCCGCTGGGAGCCGCAGCGGGGTTCCGCGGTGGAGCTGACCGGCGCCCGGGCCATCGCGGTGCGGGCGCCCTCCGTGAAGGAGGGCATGACCATCAACCCGGGCTCGCGGATCGTCACGTGCGCGTACCCGGGCGGCGCCGACATCGAGATCGCGGTGATGGCGCTGGACCTGCGGGAGTTCCTCGACGCGGTGCCGCGGGCGGAGCAGGTCTGAGCCGGTCCGAGCCGCTACGTGTTCAGTTCCGCGAGGACCCGCAGGGTGTGCGGGTCGGGGGCGGTGAGGAGCAGGTCGGTGACGGGGCCCTCGCGCCACAGGTCGAGGCGTTCGGCGATCCGCTCGCGGGGGCCGATCAGGGAGATCTCGTCGGCGAACGCGTCGGGGACGGCCAGGACGGCCTCCTCCTTGCGGCCGGCGAGGAACAGTTCCTGGATGCGGTGGGCCTCCTCCTCGTAGCCCATCCTGGCCATCAGGTCGGCGTGGAAGTTGCGGGCCGCGTGCCCCATGCCGCCGATGTAGAAGCCGAGCATCGCCTTGACGGGCAGGAGGCCCTCGGCGACGTCCTCGCAGACGTGGGCCCGGGCCATCGGGGCGATCATGAAGCCTTCGGGGAGGTCGGCGAGGGAGGCCCGGTACACGTCGGTGCGCGACGGCGACCAGTACAGGGGGAGCCAGCCGTCGGCGATCTTGGTGGTCTGGGCGATGTTCCGGGGGCCCTCCGCGCCGAGCAGGATCGGCAGGTCCGCGCGCAGCGGGTGGGTGATCGGCTTGAGCGCCTTGCCGAGGCCGGTGCCGTCCTCGCCGAGGTACGGGTGGTGGTGGAAGCGGCCGTCCAGGGCGACGGGGGCCTCGCGGCGCAGGACCTGGCGGATGACGTCCACGTACTCGCGGGTCGCGGTGAGGGGGGAGGCGGGGAAGGGGCGCCCGTACCAGCCCTCGACGACCTGCGGGCCGGACAGGCCCAGGCCCAGCGTCATCCGGCCGCCGGAGAGGTGGTCCAGGGTGAGGGCGTGCATCGCGGTGGCGGTGGGGGTGCGGGCGGACATCTGGGCGATGGCGGTGCCCAGGCGGATACGCGAGGTGTGCGCGGCGATCCAGGTCAGCGGGGTGAAGGCGTCGGAGCCCCAGGCCTCTGCGGTCCACACCGAGGCGTATCCGAGGTCCTCGGCCGCGGTGGCGAGGTCCAGGTGGGTCGGGTTGGGGCCGCGCCCCCAGTAGCCGAGTGCCAGTCCGAGGCGCATGTGGGGTTCCCTCCGCGAAGCCGCCGACAGCTCCCGCCATTTCTGACGGTGCGTCAGGTGACTGTAGGGCACGACCACCGTCCCGGGAAGACCGACGGCCCCCGCCCGGGAGGGCGGGGGCCGTTCGGCCGTGCGGGCGAGGGGTGTCAGCCGCGCTGGATGTCCGACGTCTCGTTCAGCACGCCGCGTCGACCGTCCTGCGTCTGGGCGATCAGCGTGGACGGGCCGCGCTGGTCGACGGCCAGGTACCAGGTGCCCGGCGCGAGTTCCGCGATCGGGTTGTGCGAGCCGTCCTCGGGGAACAGGGACCGGGGCACCGGCACCGCGAACCAGAACGGGGTGAAGTCCGCCGCCGGGGCGGGCGCCGCGTCCTGCGGGGCCGGGGCGGGCGTGGGGTTCGGCTGCGGGGCGCCGCCGTAGGGCGGTACGGGCTGCGGGGTCTGCCCGTACGGCTGCGGCTGCTGGCCGCCCGGGTAACCGTAGCCGGCACCGGGCTGCTGCTGCCCCAGGGGCTGGCCGCCGTACGGCGGGACGGCGGCGGGCCGGGACTCCGGCACGAGCGTGCCGGCCAGCGCGGGCACCTTCGCGCCGAACAGCGCCACGCCGGCCAGGGCCAGGGTGGCGAGGAAGGCGATGATGCTGCCGGCGCCGAGGTCGGCGCCGCTCGGGCAGGTGATCAGGGACCACAGGGCGGCCCAGGCCGCCGCGACGGCCAGAACGGCGCCCCATGCCTGCATGGGCAGCCCGGCGAGCTGGCGGCCCTGCGGCAGGAAACGGCCCGCGAGGATCAGGCCGGCCGCGATGAAGCCGAGCAGGAAGACCGTCGGGAGCACCAGACGGTACACGTCGGTGTCCCAGGCGCTCGGCGTGTCGATGCCGGTCGCGGAGTAGAAATCGAGGAACGAGGCGATGAACAGCAGCACCGCTGCTCCGATCACCACGCCGTCGCCTCGAGTGAGGGAGCGGATGTTCACGTCTTAGGTGTCCTTCTCGGTCTCGGTCGTCTCGTGGTGCCGCGGTCGCAGATCAGGACTGGAGCGGGGCGGGCGGCACCATGGTACGGAGGTTTTCCGTGACCGAACGGACCGGGGCGGCGGGCGCCCCGGTGGGACTACCCGCCGAGGAATCCGACGATGCCGTCCGCGATGCCCTGCGCGGCCTTCTGGCGCCACTGCGGACTCGTCAGTTGCGCCGCGTCCTTGGCGTCACGCATGTTGCCGCATTCGATGAACACCTTGGGGCGAGTTGAGAGGTTCAGTCCGCCCAGATCGTCACGGACCACCAAACCCGTTCCGGAACCGAGGTAGTTGGCGGGGCCGGAACCGGTGGTGCGGGCGAAGTTGTTCGCGATGCGTTCGCCCAGCAGCCGCGAGGGCTCGATGATCTTCGCGGTGTCCGCGCCACCGCCCTTGACCTTGGCGGGAAGGATGATGTGGTAACCGCGGCTGCCCTCGGAGACCCCGTCGGCGTGGACCGAGACGACGGCGTCCGCCTTGGCCTCGTTGCCGATCCGGGCCCGCTCGTCGATGCAGGGACCCCAGGGGCGGTCGGCTCCGGCCTCGTGGGTGAGGACCACCTTCAGGCCCTTGGACTCCAGGACGCTGCGCAACCGGCGGGACACGTCCATGGTGAACTCGGCTTCCATGTAACCGGAGTTCGTGGTGGTGCCGGTGGTGTCGCACTCCTTGAGGTTGGTGCCGATGTCCACTTGGCGGTCGATCTCTCGGGTGTGCTTGAAGTTGCCCGTGTTGTGGCCGGGGTCGATGACCACCGTCCGGCCGGTGAGCGGCGCCTTGCCGGCGGCGGGGGAGCCGGAGGGGCTGCCGCTCGGGGCGGGGCTCGCGGGAGTGGACTCGGAGGCCGTGCTCGGCTTCGCGTCCGCGGGGGACGCGTGGGACGCGGGCAGCGGCGACGCCTGCGGTCGGTGGTCGTCCTGCCCGTTCCCGGTCAGGACCTGGGTCAGGACCCAGCCCGCCAGACAGGTCGGGGCGAGGGCGGCGGCCGCGACCGCGAGGGTGGAGCGGCGCGTGAACCAGTGCCGGTCCGGACTGACCGAGGAGCCGGACTCGGGGGGCGGGGAGCTGTCGTCGTAGCGCACCCGGCGATGCTAGGCCGGCCGCCCGCCGCCCGGACGGACCGTGCTCCATCCGGGGGCGTGGTGTGTTTGTATGCCTGGCGGTGTTCCGGTTCCACGCCCTGGTCGGTGGGGCTATATGCCCTGGTCGGTGCGGCGCAGCACCCGCAGCGAGTCCGTGACCGAGATCTCCTCGAAGGCCCCGGAGGCCAGCGCCCGCAGATAGATCCGGTACGGGGCCTGGCCGCCGTCGGCCGGGTCCGGGAACACGTCGTGGATCACCAGCGTGCCGCCCACCGCCAGGTGCGGGGCCCACCCCTCGTAGTCGCCGTTCGCGTGCTCGTCGGTGTGCCCGCCGTCGATGAAGACCAGGCCCAGCGGGCCGCCCCAGGCCGCGGCGACCTGCGGGGAGCGGCCCACGATCGCGATCACGTGATCCTCCAGACCCGCCCGGTGCAGGGTGCGGCGGAAGGTGGGCAGCGTGTCCATCAGCCCGATCTCCGGGTCCACCACCGACGGGTCGTGGTACTCCCAGCCCGGCTGCTGCTCCTCGCTGCCCCGGTGGTGGTCGACGGTGATCGCGGCCACCCCGGCCGAACGGGCGGCGTCGGCGAGCAGGATCGTGGAACGCCCGCAGTACGTGCCGACCTCCAGGAGCGGCAGCCCGAGCGCCGCCGCCCGGGTCGCCGCCTCGTGGAGGGCGAGGCCCTCGCCCACGGGCATGAAGCCCTTGGCCGCCTCGAAAGCGGCGAGGGTCTCCGGCTTGGGGCTGGCCATGGTGTTCCTCCTGAGCTGCGGGTGAGTGGCCGCCCATGCTGCCCTACCGCCCGGTAGGACGCCACGGCCGGGGGCCCGCCCGTACGTCCCCCCGTACGCCCGCCGCGCGGTCAGCGGCCGAAGAGACGGGACAGGCCGCCGCCGAGGTCGGAGCGCCGGTCCTCCCACAGCATCCGGCGGAAGTCCGCCCGGATGTCGGTCACCTCGCGGGTCAGCCAATGGGTGTTGCCGGCGGTGAGGTGGAGCCGGTGCAGCAGCGGCTTGAGGAGGGCCAACGCGCGGGCGGGATCGCCGGCCTCGCCGATGCTCCGGGCCACCCGGTACGCCACCTCCGCGTGGCCGCGTTCCGCCAGGGCCTCGGGATCGGGGTACAGCCGCAGGTACAGCGGGGCGGCGGTGGCGTAGTCGCCGAGCAGCCAGGCGGCGTGCGCCAGTCGGCGCCGTACGTCCGGCAGGACGGGGCTGTCGGCGGGCAGCCGTCGTTCGAGGTCGGGCAGCAGCGGGCCCAGCCGGTCACGCTCGCCCCGCGCCTGCTCCGGCGTGCGCGAACCCCACTCCCCGACCAGGCCGGCGTCACCCCGCCGACGGGCCCCGGCCAGGTGGTAGCGGGCGGTCAGCGTGACCGGATCGTCGGCGCCGAGGACCCGGCCCGCCTGCTCGATGATCTCGCGCAGTTCGTCCTCGTGGCGGCGGCCGTCGCCGGGCCCGTGCGCCGCGGCCTCACCGACGTACGCGGCGCGCGCGGCGATGGTGTCGGGGTGCTCCAGGCCGAGCACCCGCATCATCCTCGGCAGGATGCGCTCCAACTCCGTGACGGACTGCCCCCGCACGACCATGGCCCGGTGGTACGCGGCCCGCACGGTCAGGGCGTCGTGCGCGCCGAGCTCCTCCGTCAGGTCGGCGACCAGCGCGCCCAGCCGCTCCGGGAGATCGGCCGGGGCGTCCTCAAGCAGCAGGCTCAGCCGTCGCCCCAACATCGCCCGGACCGGATCCCCGGCGGCGGTGTGCACGGTCGGGGAGTAGGCCGGCGGGGGCGGCCACGAAACGGCCGGGGCCGCCGGGGCGGGGACGGGGACACGGGCGGGCGCGGGTACCGCGCCCCGGGCGATCTCCGCCAGCCGCAGGCTCACCTCCCGCGCGGTCGCCGGACGCTGCCGGGGGTCCTTGGCGAGCAGGTCGAGCACGAGGGGGTCGAGCGCGGCCGGCAGCCCCTCACGCAGCGAACCGGGTGCGGGCGGCTCCGTCGTGAGGTGCTGGGCGAGGAGCTCGTGCATCTCCTGCGCGGGGAAGGGACGGCTGCCGGTGAGCAGCTCCATGAGTACGCAGCCGAGCGCGTACAGGTCGGAGCGCCCGTCGACGGGCACCCCGTTCGCCCCGCCGGTCCAGCGCTCCGGTGCCATGTACGGGAAGGACCCGATGATCATGCCCGTGGCGGTGAGCGCCGTACCGGGGCCGCCCTGGGCCTTGGCGATGCCGAAGTCGAGGACCTTCGTCGCCCCGCCCTCGGTGACCATCACGTTGGCCGGCTTGATGTCCCGGTGGACGATCCCGGCGTCGTGCGCGGCCCCGAGCGCGTCCGCGATCCGCATGGCCCAGTCGAGCGCGTCCGCGAGCGGCGGTACGCCGGTGTCCAGGACCTCGGCCAGGCTGCGACCCCGGAGCAGTTCCATCACCAGGAACACCGCGTCGCGCCCGCCGTGTTCGGTGCGGCCGAAATCGTGGATGGTGGCGATGTTGGGGTGCGCGAGATTCCCGGCGAGGCTCGCCTCCCGCTCGAACCGGCGGGTGGCCTCGGCGGTCTCCGGGTATCCGATCTTCACGGCCACCCGGCGGCCCACCCGGGCGTCCCTCGCCCGCCAGACCTCACCGAATCCGCCCCGACCGAGCAACTCCTCCAGCTCGTACCGGTCTTCGATCACTTCCCCCACGCCCCCGACCCCCGTCACCCTGCTCCGCCCCCTCGGCAGGAGCATTATCTCCGAGCGCCGAGGGATCCCGAGTGCGGTCGGGCGGGGTCAGTGCCTCACCCGTCGCACTCGAACCACACCGTCTTTCCGGTGGGACTCGGGTCCGCGCCCCACCGGTCGGTCACCGCCTCGATCAGCAGCAGCCCGCGTCCGCCCTCCGGGAGTTCCGCAGCGCCGGTCGGCCGCACCACGCGGGGGAGTGCGGGGCAGCCGTCCGACACCTCGACCCGCAGACCGCCCGGCCGGCACAGGATGAGTACGGAACACCCCCGGCCGGGCACGTGGCGCACCACATTGGCGATCAGCTCGGTCAGCGCCAACTCGGCCGCGTGCGTCAGCGGGGCCAGACCCCAACTGGCGAGGTACATGCGCAGGATGCGCCGCATGTGGCGGGCGGAGTGCTCACTGACGGTGAACCCCATCCGGTAGCTCTCGTCAACTTCGCCAGCTGAATACTCAGTTGTGCCATTCATGGGACCAGCGTGGGGTGATCTGGTTACGCTCGGCTACGGACCGAACCGAACGCCGCACGGCGTGTACTTGGAGGTGACCGCTCCATGGTCAACATCCGTGATCTCGATCCCAGTGCCTCGGCCCTGGACTACTACGGCTCCGAACTGCGCCGCCTGCGGGAGGGGGCGGGACTGAAGCAGGGGCAGCTGGAGAGCGTCCTCTACTGCGCGGGCTCGCTGATCGGGCAGATCGAGACGGCGCGAAAGGTCCCGACCAGGGGCTTCTCGGAGCGGGTGGACGCCGCGCTGGACACCGGTGGGCTGTTCAGCCGCCTGGTGGGGCTCGTGCTGCGAAGTCAACTCCCGACGTGGTTCCAGGCGTACGCCGAGATGGAGGCGAAGGCCGCGTACATCTCCACCTTCCAGGCGCAGTTGGTCTACGGACTCCTTCAGACCCCGGAGTACGCGCGGGCGGTGCTGGGGGTGCGCACGGACGGGGACCTCGACGCGAAGGTGGCCGCCCGAATGGAACGGCAACGGATACTCGACCGCGAGAATCCGCCATTGACGTGGGTCGTGCTGAGCGAGGCCGCACTGCACCAGGAGATCGGCGGTCGGGAGGTCATGCGAACTCAACTGGCGCACCTGTTGGGTCTGCGGAGGCGCGAGTGGATGCAGGTGCAGATCCTGCCGTTCGAGGCGGGCGCCCATGCGGGGCTCCCCGGCACCTTTACCACTTTGCGGTTCGACGATGACCCGGATCTCGTCTACACCGAGGACTTCGTCCAGGGCCATATGACGGCCAATCCGCAAGCCCTCAGGGAGGGTTCGCTCCGTTACGATCACCTGCAAGCCGCCGCTCTCTCCGTGGAGGACTCGGCGGCACTGATCGCCCGCGTAATGGAGGAGCGTTATGGACACCATCCAGAACCTGACGGGCGCGCGGTGGCGTAAGTCCTCGTACAGTTCCGACACCGGCGGCGAATGCGTCGAATGCGCCCCGCTCGGCGGCGACTGGCGCAAGTCCAGCTACAGCAGTGACACCGGCGGCGACTGCGTCGAAATCGCCGCCCGGCCCCACCTGATCGCCGTCCGGGACTCCAAGAACCCCGACGGCCCCGTCTTCACCGTCGCCCCCGAGGCCTTCGCGCTGTTCGTGCGCGGCGTCTGAGGCGGCATCCGGCGCGAGGCCTCGGCCTCGCGCCGGATCGTTCCTTCCCCGGCACGTCCAGGAGACGAGGGGACGCGCCGCGCGGTGAGTTCCGCGCGCCCCCACCATCCCGACCGGCAGCGCCTCGTTCTGGCAGGCGGCGGTCCCCCCGTGGCGCGCGCACGGCGGCCGGCGGCACGGCCCGCCCGCCACGCCCGCCGCCACCCCCCGAGGGCGCCCCCCCCGCCCCCTCCCGGCGATGTCCGGACAGGGGCGGTGTGCCCGAGGTGCCCGCATCATCCGACACCTGACCTACACCTGACCTTCCGTCAGAATGGAACGTGTTCTACTCTGGCCCGCGATCAGGGGGACGCCCGGCGCCTGCCGGGAGTGTCGGAGAGGCGGCAGGGATCCGTATGGGCATCGGAATCACGCGGGAACAGCAGGAGTTGGCCGAGGCGGTGCGCGGCTGGGCGGCGCGGACCGTGCCCCCCGAGGAGGTGCGCAAGCTGCTGGACGGCCCGCCCAGGACCGGGGTGCGGCCCGCGTACTGGGACGCGCTCGCCGCCGCCGGACTGCTCGCACCCCACCTGGAGGGCGGGACCCTGCTCGACCTCGCCGTCGCCGTGGAGGAGGCCGCCCGGGCCGCCCTGCCCGGGCCCTACCTCGCCGGCGCCCTCGCCTCCGTCCTGCTGGACCGGGCGGGGGCGGGCGAACTGGCCGCCGCCCTGGCCGACGGCACCCGCGTCGGGGCCGTCGCGCTGGGCCCCGGCAGTCTCACCGCCGTCGCCGTCGAGGGCGGCGGCCACCTCCTCGACGGCGTCGCGCCACCCGTGCTCGGCGCCGGGGAGGCCGACCTCGTCCTGCTCGCCGCGGAGGCGGCGCACGGCACGTGCTGGTTCGCCGTGGACGCCGCCGCCCTGGACATCCGTACGCACGAGAGCGCCGACCCGACCCGGCCCACGGCCGAGGTGCGCGCCCGCGCGATCACCGTGGCGCCCGGCCGGCTCCTGGCCCTCGACGCGGCCTTGGTCCGGGACCTGGCCTGTGTCCTGTTCGCCGCCGACGCCTGCGGCACCGCCGCCTGGGCGGTGCACACCGCCGCCGGGCACGCCAAGACCCGCGAGCAGTTCGGTCGGCCCATCGGACGGTTCCAGGGCGTCAAGCACCTGTGCGCCGACATGCTGGTACGCCTCGAACAGGCCCGGGCCCTGGTCTGGGACGCCGCCCAGGCGGCGGACGAACCGGCCGAGGTGCGCTCGCTGGTGGCCGCCCTGGCCGCCGCGACCGCGCTCGACGCCGGCCACTCCTGCGCCAAGGACTGCATCCAGGTGCTCGGCGGCATCGGCTTCACCTGGGAACACGACGCGCACATCCACCTGCGCCGGGCGATCGTCGCCCGGCAACTGCTCGGCGCCGGGGACGGACACCGGCTGCGGGCCGTACGCCTCGCGGCCGGCGGGGCGCGGCGCGAACTGCGGCTCGAACTCCCCGCGCGGGCCGAGGACCACCGCGCGAAGGCCCGAGCCGCCATCGAGGACGCGCGCGGGCTCGACCCGGTCGCCGCCCGCCGGATCCTGGCGCCCACCGGATACGCGGCCCCCCACCTCCCGCCACCGTACGGACTCGGCGCCGGGCCCGTCGAACAGCTCGTCGTACAACAGGAGTTGGTGGCGGCCGGTGTCAAGGTCGCCGACCTCGGCATCGCCACCTGGGTCGTGCCCTCGCTGCTCGCCCACGGAACCCCCGCGCAACAGGACGCCTATCTGCCGGCGACCCTGCGCGGGGACCTCACCTGGTGCCAGCTCTTCTCCGAACCGGGCGCGGGCTCCGACCTGGCCTCGCTCCGCACCAGGGCGGAGCGGACCGAGGACGGCTCGTGGAGGATCAACGGGCAGAAGGTGTGGACGAGTTCCGCGCACACCGCCGACTTCGGGATCCTGCTCGCCCGCACCGACGCCACCGCGCCCAAACACAAGGGCCTCGGCTACTTCGTCGTCGACATGACCACCCCCGGCATCGACGTCCGGCCGCTCAAGGAGATCACCGGCGAGGCCCTCTTCAACGAGGTCTTCTTCGACGACGTGCTGCTGCCCGCGGACGCGCTGGTCGGGGCGGCCGACGGAGGCTGGAAGGTGGCCCGCAACACCCTCGGCAACGAACGCGTCCACATGGCCGACCAGATGAGCTTCGACACCGGCCTGGAGGCGCTGATCGCGCGGTCCGCCGCACTCGACGGCTCGTACCGCGCCCGGATCGGCGCGCTCGCCGCCGAGGCGCACGCGCTCGCCTGCATCGGCCTGCGGACCACCCTCCAGCAGGTCTCGGGACTGGAGCCGGGCGCGGGCGCGTCCGTACGCAAACTCGTACAGACCCCACACCAGCAGAAGACCGCCGAACTCGCCCTGGAGCTCCTGGGCCCGGCGGGCGCGGTGCGGGAGGGGGCCGGGGAGCGGGCGGTGCACGGAATGCTCATGTCCCGCTGCCTGACCATCGCCGGAGGCACCACGCAGGTCCAGCTCAACGTCGTCGCCGAGCGGATTCTCGGCCTTCCCAGGGACTGAAGGGGCGGTAGGGCACATGAAGTCGTACATCGTGGGCGTCGGCATGACGAAGTTCGAGAAGCCGGAGTCGAGGGACTGGCAGTACTGGGACATGGTGCGCGAGGCCGGATCCGCGGCGCTGGCCGACGCGGGCATCGGGTACGACCTGGTGGAGCAGGTGCCGGTGGGCCACTGCTTCCAGGCCTCCACCGCCGGCCAGCGGGCCGTGTACGAACTGGGGCTGAGCGGCGTCCCCGTCTACAACGTCAACAACAACTGCGCGACGGGCGCCACGGCGCTGATGATGGCCCGGCAGTTCGTCGAGGGCGGGATCAACGACTGCGTGCTGGCGCTCGGCTTCGAGAAGATGAAGCGGGGCGCGCTGGGCGGCGGAGCCGACGGCGGCGACTTCAAGTCCTCCCCGGTCGCCCGGCACTACGGGATCATGGCCACCGGACACGGCTTCGAGATGTCCCCGCCCACCGCGCAGATCTTCGGCAACGCGGCGCGCGAGCACATGGAGCGGTACGGCACCACGGCCGCGCAACTGGCGGCCGTCGGCGAGAAGAACCACCGGCACTCGGCGAACAACCCGCACGCGCAGTTCCAGGACGTGTACTCGGTCGAGGAGATCCTCGCGGCGAAGCCGATCCACGCGCCACTGACGAAGCTCCAGTGCTCGCCGACCTCCGACGGGGCCGCGGCCGCCCTGGTGGTGTCGGAACGGTTCGTCGTCGCGCACGGCCTCCACGACAAGGCGGTGGAGATCGTCGGCCAGTCGATGACCACGGACACCGCCGAGTCCTTCGCGTCGGGGTCCTGCATCGACGTGGTCGGCAAGCCCATGTCGGCGGCGGCCGGCCGGGCCGTCTGCGAGGCGTCGGGGCTCGGCATCGAGGACGTGGACGTCATCGAACTTCACGACTGCTTCTCGATCAACGAACTGCTGACCTACGAGGCGCTCGGCATGTGCGCGGAAGGGGCCTCGGGCAAACTCGTCGAGAGCGGGGCCACGACCCACGGCGGACGGTGGGTGGTCAACCCGTCGGGCGGTCTGATCTCGAAGGGGCACCCGCTGGGCGCGACGGGGCTGGCGCAGGCGGCGGAACTGGTCTGGCAGCTGCGCGGCGAGGCCGGCGCCCGACAGGTCCCAGGGGCCCGCGTCGGCCTGGCCCACAACATCGGCCTGGGGGGCGCGGCGGTCGTGACCCTGCTGCGTCGCGAGACCCCGCCGTCGAAGTAGCGCCGCTCAGCCGGGGGTCGGTCGATCGGGAACCAGACACGCGTACAACTTTTCGCCACATCAGGAGTCACACAGGTGTGGCGCATGGTGCGCCTGGTGCTCTTGAGGGAGAAGTGAACGTGGCTCACGCCCGCTCGACCCGGCGGCGGATCCTCGCCGCCACCACCGTCGTTCTCGCCGTCACGCTCGGCGCCGGCGCGCTCTGCGCCCCGGCGAACGCCGCCGCCACCCCGGCCGGCGCGACGGCGAAGGCGGCCGCGGCGAAGACCGCCGCCGACGCCATCGGCTTTCCGAAGAACTCCAAGCTGACCGACGCCGGACTGACCGGCTTCGTGTCGAGGCAGGAGGGAACGTTCGACAAGCGCTGGACGCGCTACTCGAACGGCGCCTCGCAGGGCTACGGCTCCACCACCGTCCTGCGGTCCTCCAAGACCGCGGACTACCTGGTCTTCCCCATGCACTACCAGGTTACCCTCCGGAACCTGAGCACGATGTCCGCGCTCGACGTCCCCGTCGGATCGGCCGGCGGCGGCGCCGCGTACGCCGGATCGGCGGCCGACGCCGTCTTCACGACGTCCGCGGACGGCACCGTGCTGCGCAAGCACACGCACCCCACGGAGGGGAACGGCACCGTGACCGTCACCGGCCTCCCGGCGGGCGCGAGCGGCATCGCGGTCGCCCCGGGCACCCCGGAGGACGCCTACGTCACGTTCACCGTCGGCACGGTCGCGAAGTGGGGCCTGCTCGACCTCGCCACGGGCGCCGTCGACGAGATCCACGACCGTACGCCCGGCGCCGCCGGCGGCGCCGTCGCCGTCTCGCAGACGCACGTCGCCTGGACCGAGGGCGACGCCACCGACAAGCCGGCGGTGTTCCTCATGGAGCGGGCCACCGGGACCGTCCGCGAGGTCCCCGTCGAGGACGCGTGGTCCAACGACCTCCAGATCGGCCTGGTCGGCGGCTGGGTGGTGTACGGCGAGGCGGGCGGCCTCTCCAACGCCGACACCAACCCGCTGTACGCCCCCACCGCGTACGACCCGGCCACCGGGACGAAGGTGAAGCTGCTCGACCACCTCACCTCGTCCGCGGCCACCCCCGACGGCCTGTACGTGCGCGGAGGCACCGTCGCCCAGGGCGAGGGCCTCTACAAGATCGTGCCCGGTGCGGGCGGGACGCCGTCCGTCACCCTGGTGGCCACCACCGGCGAGCCCACCAAGGTCGTCGTCACCGAGAACCGGGTCCCCGCCGTCGTCGACCTGGACCAGAACGGCGGCGAGATCCACCTCGGTTGGGGACTGTCCCGGAGCACCGCCGAGGCGGATCTCACCCTGCGCCACGTCCGGACCGGCCTGACCCGGGCACTCTCGATCAGGCACCCCGAGACCCCGGACGCGACGTTCCGCTGGGACGGCACGATCGGAGCGGACCGCGCGAGCGCGTACAACGGCGACTACACCTGGGAGTTGGCTGTCCGGCCGCTGAACGGCATCGGCCCGTCCACGACCGCCTCCGGCACGTTCACCGTCACCCGCAAGAGCGCGCCGCACGACTTCGACGACAACGGCAGCACGGACGTGCTCTCCCGCGACGCCTCCGGCCGGCTGTGGCGCAGCGACACCACCTTCTCCAAGGAGTTCGGCCAACTGACGGCCCAGCCGCGCCAATCGCTCGGCGCCGGCTGGGACGTCTTCGACCGGATCGAGGCGACGGGGGACCTCGGCGAATCGGCGTTCGGCGACCTCGTGGCCCGGGACAAGGCCGGCGTGCTGTGGCTCTACCCCGGCACGGGCCGCGGCGGATTCGGCACCCGCGTCAAGATCGGCGGGGGCTGGCAGATCTACGACAAGATCGCCGCCGGCAGCGACCTGAACGCAGACGGGCGCGCCGACCTGCTCGCCACCGACACCGCCGGGGCGCTCTGGCTCTACAAGGGCACCGGCTCCGCCACCGCCCCGTTCGCCGCGCGGACGAAGCTCGGCGAGGGCTGGGGGATCTACAACGAGCTCACGGCCGTCGGCGACATCGCGGACACCCCGGCGGGCGACCTCCTCGCCCGGGACAAGGCCGGTGTCCTGTGGCTGTACGCGGGCAAGGGCGACGGGACCTTCGCGCCGCGTACGAAGCTCGGCGCCGGCTGGAACGAGTACGGCCAACTCGTCGGCATCGGCGACGGCGACCGCGACGGCCGCCCCGACCTGCTCGCCTCCGGAGCGGCGGCGCAGTACCTCTACGGGGGCACGGGCAACGTGAACGCGCCCCTGCGGGGCAGGCAGCTCGCGTCCCTGCCGAACGTGAACGACCCCGGCAGTCTCATCGCCTGACCACCCCGCCCGACCCGGCCGCCCCGGCCGCGCCCCCACCCGGGGGTGCGGCCGGGGCGGTCCGCGTTCCGGGGCGCGGATGGCGGATGGCGGATGGCCGATGGCGGGGCGTTAGGGGCCCGCCAGGGCCGGGTCGACGACCGTCTCCCCCCGCGAGGCGCGACGGACGGACTCCGCCAGCTCCTCGATCGGGCCGTCGCGCAGGATCAGCCCCGCCGCCCCCGCGGCCAGGACGGCGTCCCGCAGCCCCGGATGCGCGGACCCCGTCATCAGCAGGACGGCGCACTCCGGATCGTCGGCCAGCAGGGCCGCCGCCGCGTCCAGTTCCTCGACCAGGGCCACCGCGGGACGGCTCATGGCCGAGGCCACCACGTCGATGTCCGGTTGCAGGCCGAGCCGCAGCGCCAGGGCCGGGTTCGGCGGATCCAGCAGCACCCGCAGCGATCGGGCGGGTCGGGAGGCAACGGGCATTTCGTCCACCCTGCCAGGGTAGGCCCCCCGTCCCGTCGGGGCAGGACTTCCGTCCGGTCGAAAAGGGATCTGACGTGAAGTCAGGAGTCTTCCCAAGTGCTGGGGCGTGCGTTATACATTCCCTCACCGGCCCTAGAACGCGTTCTAGAACGAGTCGCGGAGTCGGTCCCGCATACGACCTCGGTGCGGCCGACGGTGCGGACGGCCGCACCGAGGTCTTCCACTCGGTGGAAGCACGAACGACACACAAGGAGCAGCATCCTCAATGCCGATCGATGCCGCGAAGGCCCTCGCCGCCGCCCCCCGCCGGGGGGACATCGCCTGGGACCACAAGGACATCCAGCTCTACCACCTCGGCCTCGGCGCCGGCCGCCCGGCCACCGACCCCGACGAGCTGCGCTACACCCTTGAGTCCAAACTCCACGTCCTGCCCAGCTTCGCCACCGTCGCCGGCGCCGGCATGGCGATGCTCGGCGGCCTCGCCGCCCCCGGGATCGACGTGAACCTCGCCGCCGTCCTGCACGGCGGACACTCCATCGAGCTGCACCGGCCGATCCCCGTCAAGGGACAGGCCACCTCCAGTTCCCACGTCGCCGCCATCCACGACAAGGGCAAGGCGGCCGTGATCGTCCTGCGCTCCGAGGTCGGCGACGCCGACGGGCCGCTGTGGACCAGCGACGCGCAGATCTTCGTACGCGGCGAAGGCGGCTTCGGCGGGGAGCGCGGCCCCTCCGTCAAGGAGGAGGCGCCCGACCGGGAGCCCGACCGGACCGTCGAGCGGCACATCCGCGAGGAGCAGGCACTGCTCTACCGGCTGTCGGGCGACTGGAACCCGCTGCACGCCGACCCGGAGTTCGCCAAACCGGCCGGCTTCGACCGGCCGATCCTGCACGGCCTGTGCTCGTACGGGATGACCCTCAAGGCCGTCGTCGACGCCGCGCTGGGCGGCGACGTCACCCGGGTCCGCGCCTACCGCACACGCTTCGCCGGGATCGTCTTCCCCGGCGAGACCCTGCGCATCCGGATGTGGGAAGAACCCGGCCGGGTGCGGGTGTCGGTGACCGCCGTCGAACGGGACGACGCGCCGGTCCTCGCCGACACCGTCGTCACACACGCGTAAGCGCAGAGCACGCGTGAGCGCAGAGCACGCGTGAGCGTCGGGCACGCGCCCACCACACGACCCAAGGAGCCGCACCGTGCGCGCAGCACTGCAGAGCGAGATCGGTCAGGACAAGCTCGAAGTCGTCGACGACATGGAGGCCGTGGGTTTCGGCCCCGGCAAGGTCAGGATCCGGATCAAGGCCACCGGCCTGTGCCACTCCGACCTCTCCGCGATGAGCGGCGTACTGCCGCAGCCGGCCCCCTTCATACCCGGCCACGAGGGATCGGGCGTGATCACGGACGTCGGCGACGGGGTCACCGGCCACACGATCGGTGACCGGGTCCTGGTCTGCTGGCTGCCGCCGTGCGGGCACTGTCCCTCCTGCAAGCGGGGCCAGGGCCACCTGTGCCTGGAGGCGTTCGGGAACGTCGCCACCCCCAACTTCCGGCGCGGGAGCGACGACATCTTCGGCTTCGCCGGCACCGGCACCTTCGCCGAGGAGATGGTCGTCCCCGCCGGGTGCGCCGTACCGATCCCCGACGACGTCCCCTTCGACATCGCCGCCCTGATCGGCTGCGGCGTCACCACCGGACTCGGCGCCGCCATCAACACGGCCAAGGTCGAAGCCGGCTCCTCGGTCGCCGTCATCGGCTGCGGCGGCGTCGGCATCTCCGTCATCCAGGGCGCCAAGGTGCAGGGCGCCGCCCAGATCGTCGCCGTCGACCCGGTCGCCTCACGGCGCGAGGCGGCGCTGCGCTTCGGGGCGACCGAGGCGGTCTCCCCGGACGCCTTCGGCGACTCCAGGAACCGGATCACCGCGGGCGAGGGCTTCGACTACGTCTTCGAGGTGGTCGGCAAGTCCGCGACCACGCAGATCGCCTACGAGATGACCCGCCGCGGCGGCTCCGTCGTCGTGGTCGGCGCGGGCGCCCTCGACGACACCTACTCGATCAACATGTTCTCGCTGTTCTTCGACGAGAAGAAGATCCTGCCGTCGATGTACGGAGGCGGGGACGTCCTGCGGTCGTACGAGCGCACCATCGCCCTGTGGCGGGCCGGGCGGGTGGACCTCGCGGGCCTGATCACCCACCGGGTCCGGCTCGGCGAGATCAACGACGCCCTCGACCAGATGCGCACCGGCGTCGCCCTGCGCACCTGCATCGAACTCTGAAGCCCGAGAGAGGAACCGTACGGATGTCACTGCCACTTGAGGGACTCTCCGCGATCGTCACGGGGGCGGGCCGGGGCCTCGGCCGGGCGGAGGCGATCGAACTCGCCCGGCTCGGCGCGAGCGTGGTCGTCAACGACTTCGGCCAACCCGGCCGCGACGGCTCGGGGGAGGCCTCGGCCGCCCCGGCGCAGGAGGTGGCCGCGGAGATCCGCGCGGCGGGCGGAGCCGCCGTCGCCCACCTCGGCGACGTCGCCGACTTCGAGCAGGCCCGCGAACTGGTCGAACTGGCCGTGAGCAGCTTCGGCAAGCTCGACGTCCTCGTCAACAACGCGGGCATCCTGCGCGACCGGATGGTCTTCTCGATGTCGGAGGCCGAGTGGGACTCGGTGATCCGGGTCCACCTCAAGGGGCACTTCAACACCACGCACTTCGCCTCGGTGCACTGGCGCGAACGTTCCAAGGCGGCCGGCGGCCCGGTCTACGGCCGGATCGTCAACACCTCGTCCGAGGCCTTCCTCGGCGGTTCGGCGGGCCAACCGAACTACGCGGCGGCCAAGGGCGGCATCGTCGGCCTCACCACCTCCACCGCCCTGGCCCTCGCCAAGTACGGGGTGACGGCCAACGCGATCTGCCCGCGCGCCCGCACCCGCATGACCGAGGACGTCTTCGCCGGCTTCCAGGTCCCGCAGGACGGCAGACTCGACGCCCTCGCCCCCGAGCACGTCTCCCCGCTCGTCGGCTACCTGGCCTCGCCGGCCTCGGCGAAGGCCAACGGGCAACTGTTCGTGGTGCACGGCGGGATCGTCGTCGTGATGGACCGCCCCAAGCCGGCGGCGAAGTTCGACACCACCAAGGAGGCCTTCTCCTACGAGGAACTCGACGAGGTCCTCACCCCGCACTACGACGCCCGCCCGGCGAACGAGACCTTCGCGGCCACGGAGGTGCTGGGCCTCAAGCACGACCGACCCGCACACGACCGGCCCGCACACGACTGACCCGCGACCGACACGCACCCGACCGACCCGCACCCGACCGACCCGCGGGCCGCCGGCGCCCCGCGTACGGGCCCTCAGCGCAGCGGTGCCTGCTGGAGCGGCACCGGGCGGGGCGCCGCCGGCGGGGCCGGGTCCACGTGCACGGGTGCCGCTGCCGCCGCCACCGGCTCCGCCTCGACCGGCTCCGAGCCGGCCGGGGCCACCCGGACCGGGGGCGGCGGGGCGCTCGGCCGGGCCAGGGTGGCCACGCCGCAGGGGACCTCCGGCGTGGCGTACGGGAGGCGCAACCGGCCCTCGGCGGTCCACAGCCCGCCACCGAGCCAGCCCACCGGGGCGGCCGACCGGAAGACCCGCCGGTCGGCGGGCCGCCACAAGACGATCCCCTCGGGCACGCGCAGCGCCACCGCGCAGGTCTCCGGCATCAGCGCCTGACCCGGCTGCACCGCGAACGGCACCGCGTCCGCCGGCCGCAGGCACTCCGGGAAGCGGACCGGGCGGGAACTGCCCAGGACCCCCCAGCCGAGCCGGGGCTCGCCCGGCGCGTCCGAACGGATCAGCAGCAGGCCGCTGTCCGGGGCCGCCGACACCAACCGGTCGTCGCTGTCCTGCGAGATCTGCAGCAGCGGGGTGACCTCCCCGCCCCGACCCAGGTCCACGGCCACGGTCTTGGTGCGGCCGTCCAGTTCACGGTCCAGGGCCAACAGGCGGCCCGTCCGGTCCAGCCAGGCGCCGCCCGAACAACGACCGGGTACGCGAGCCACGCGCTCCGGGCCGAACGCGCTCCCGGCCACCTGCCAGACGGTGGTCTCGTCCGCCCCCACCTCCAGGGCGAAGGCGTGGACGCCGTCCGGGGACGGCGGCAGCAGGCTCACCCGTACGTCCCCGGTCGCCGGCTGCACGGCCCCCAGCGGCCGTTCCCCGGTGCGCGGGCCCCCGCCGCCCGCGGACCCGACGGCCCCCGTCGGGTACAGCAGCGCGAACGCGTGCCGGTCCGCGACCCGGCGGTGGATCAGCACCCGCCCGTCGGCGAGCGGCGACACCTCGCTGTCCGCCTCCTCCGGCTGCGAGAGCGGCAGCGGCACCGCGTACGGCTCGGGTCCGGAGAGGGTCCAGCGCTCCGGGTAGCGGGCCTCGCCGTCCCCGGCCAGCCGGGCCGCGTACGACCCGTCCGCGGCGATCGTGAACGGGGCCGTCGTCGTCATTTCGATGGCACAGACAGTCATCCGGGCCGTCACCTCCGGTGAGGAAGCTAGTTTTCGCGCCTCTCACCGAACAACACCAGCAACCGCGCTTCACACGTACGGGTGGCCGGGCGCTCGTTCACCCCTGGCCGAGACCGACAGTGTGCTGTGTCATTTCGGGCGGTTTGGGGTGAGGGAGGCGGGTCCCTGGACTCTCCCCGGACGTTCGGCGCAGACACCCCGCGACACCCGGCGACCCCCCGCCGGGACGGCCCGACGTCGAGCACGGGGCCGGTCCGGGCGGACGGTAGCCTTGGGCCGTGCCCCGTCTCTCTGAAGTCATCGCCGCGCTGGACGTTCTCTGGCCCCCCTCGCGGGCCGAGGAGTGGGACGCGGTCGGAACCGTCTGCGGCGATCCCGACGCCGAGATCTCCCGCGTCCTGTTCGCCGTGGACCCCGTCCAGGAGATCATCGACGAAGCCGTGAAGCTGGGCGCCGACCTGGTCGTCACCCACCACCCCCTCTACCTGCGGGGCACCACCACCGTCGAGGCGGGCACCGTCAAGGGCCGCGTCGTGCACACGCTGATCAAGAACGACATCGCGCTGCACGTCGCCCACACCAACGCCGACACCGCCGACCCCGGGGTCTCCGACGCCCTCGCCGGCGCCCTCGACCTGCGCATCACCGGCCCCCTGGTCCCGGACCCCACCGACCCCGAGGGCCGTCGCGGCCTCGGCCGGATCTGCGAACTGGACCACCCCGAGACCCTGCGCGAGTTCGCCGCCCGCGCCGCCGCCTGGCTGCCGGACACCGCCCAGGGCATCCGCGTCGCGGGCGACCCGGACGCGCCGATCCGCACCGTCGCCGTCAGCGGCGGCTCCGGCGACAGCCTCTTCGAGCACGTCCGCGCCGCGGGCGTGGACGTCTTCCTCACCTCCGACCTGCGCCACCACCCGGCGTCCGAGGCCCGCGGGCAGAGCCCGCTCGCCCTCGTCGACGCCGCCCACTGGGCCACCGAGTGGCCCTGGTGCGAGCAGGCCGCCGCGCAGCTCGACGCGATCTCCGAGCGCCACGGCTGGGGTCTGCGGACCCACGTCTCGCGCACGGTCACCGACCCGTGGACGGCGCACGCGCCGTCCGTGACCTCCCCTTCTAACCCTGGAGCCCCCAACTGAACGCCGAGCCCGCCGACCAGATCCGACTTCTCGACGTCCAGGCCCTGGACGTCCGGCTGTCTCAGCTCGCCCACAAGCGCAAGTCGCTGCCCGAGCACGCCGAGGTCGACACCCTGACCAAGGACCTCACCCAGCAGCGCGACCTGCTCGTCGCCGCCCAGACCCAGGCGAAGGACGCCGCCCGCGAGCAGACCAAGGCGGAGCAGGACGTCGACCAGGTCCGCTCGCGCGCGGCCCGCGACCAGCAGCGGCTCGACTCGGGCGTCGGCGTCTCGGCCCGCGACCTGGAGAACCTCCAGCGCGAGGTCGTCCTGCTCGCCAAGCGCCAGGGCGACCTGGAGGACGTGGTCCTGGAGGTCATGGAGCGGCTGGAGGCCACGCAGGGGCGCGTCACCGAGCTGACCGAGCGGGTCGCCTCGCTGGAGGTCAAGGTCGCGGACGCCACCGAGCGCCGTGACGCGGCCACCGGTGAGATCGACGCCGAGGTCGCCGGCATCGCCAAGGACCGCGAGGTCATCGTCGGCGCCATGCCGCAGGCGCTCATGGCGCTGTACGAGAAGATCCGCGTCAAGCAGGGCGGCGTCGGCGCCGCGCGCCTGTACCAGCGCCGCTGCGAGGGCTGCCGCCTGGAACTCGACATGGCCGAGGTCAACGAGATCAAGGCCGCGGCCCGCGACCAGGTCGTCCGCCACGAGAACTGCGGCCGCATCCTCGTCCGTACGGCCGACTCGGGCATCTGATGCCGCGGTTTGTCGTGGAAGCGGACGGCGGCTCCCGGGGCAACCCGGGGCCCGCCGGCTACGGCGCGGTCGTCCTCGACCCGGCGACGGGGGAGACCCTGGCCGAGCGCGCCGAGTACATCGGCGTCGCGACGAACAACGTGGCGGAGTACAAGGGCCTGATCGCCGGGCTGCGCGCCGCGCACGAACTGGCGCCGGACGCGGTGGTCCTCGTCCGCATGGACTCCAAGCTGGTCGTCGAGCAGATGTCGGGGCGCTGGAAGATCAAGCACCCGGACATGAAGCCCCTCGCGGCGCAGGCGGCGAAGATCCTGCCCCGCTCGCAGGTGACGTACGAGTGGATCCCGCGCGAGGAGAACAAGCACGCGGACCGGCTCGCCAACGAGGCCATGGACGCCGGCAAGCGCGGCGGGCAGTGGGAGCCGTCGGGCTCCACGGCCGTCTTCGACCGGAGCGCCGCGCGCGCCCTGGCGACCCCGCCGGTCTCCGGACCGCCCGGGGACGCCGCGGCCGGCGCGGCCGCCGTCCGGGCGGCGCTCGCCGCCTCGGCGGCCCCGGGCGCGACCGCCGACACCCTGTTCGCGGAGCCCGACCGGTTCGCGGAACCCGACCCGTTCGCCGAGTCCGCCGAGGAGGCTGCGGCCGCCGCGCCGACGACCGGCGCCGGCTGGGGCCCCGACCTCGGCGCGCCCGCGACCCTGGTGCTGCTGCGGCACGGCGAGACCGCCCTGACCCCGCAGAAGCGCTTCTCCGGCAGTGGGGGCACCGACCCCGAACTCTCCCCGGCCGGCCGTCGGCAGGCCGCCGCGGTCGCCGAGGCGCTGGCCGCGCGGGGCACCGTACAGGCCGTCGTCAGCTCCCCGCTGCGACGCTGCCGGGAGACCGCCCAGGCGGTCGCCGACCGGCTCGGCCTGCCGGTGGCGATCGAAGAGGGCCTGCGCGAGACGGACTTCGGCGCGTGGGAGGGCCTGACCTTCGCCGAGGTGCGGGACCGCTTCCCCGACGACCTCCAGGCCTGGCTGGACTCCCCGAGGGCCGCCCCCACGGGCGGCGGCGAGAGCTTCGCCGTCGTCACCCGCCGGGTCTCGGCCGCGCGCGACCGGCTGGTGTCCGCGCACGCGGGCCGGACGGTGCTGGTCGTCACGCACGTGACCCCGGTCAAGACGCTGGTGCGCCTCGCGCTCGGCGCCCCGCCGGAGTCCCTGTTCAAGATGGAGCTGTCCGCGGCCTCCCTCTCGGCGGTGGCGTACTACGCCGACGGCAACGCCTCGGTGCGGCTGCTGAACGACACCGGCCACCTGCGCTGACACCGTCGCGCGCCCCGCCCGGGGCCGCCCGCCCACACAAAACCGCCCTGGCCGGGGAAACCCCTGGTCAGGGCGGTGGCGCAGAACGACACAAGCTGTACGCCGGGTTCTGTCGCCCGGTGACCTCGCGGTCGCCGGGGAGACGGCCATCCATCTAGGACCGGCGTTGCCGCCGGCCTCGTGCGGTCTACCCGCGGACTCGGGCGGGCAGCCCTCGATCGTCCGCGCAGAGCCGTCCGGAGACGACTCCTCTTGACCTTGCTCCGGGTGGGGTTTACCTAGCCGCCTGAGTCACCTCAGGCGCTGGTGGTCTCTTACACCACCGTTTCACCCTTACCGAGGACCGAAGTCCCCGGCGGTCTGTTTTCTGTGGCACTGTCCCGCGGGTCACCCCGGGTGGCCGTTAGCCACCACCCTGCCCTGTGGAGCCCGGACGTTCCTCGGCGGGATCCGAGGATCCCGACGCGGCCGCCCGCTTGTGTCGTTCTGCGTGACGACCATGCTACCGGCACCCCCGCGCTCGCTTGACCTTGACGTAGCGGCAGGGTTTCTACTGGCCTCATGCGGATCGGAGAGATCGCCGCGCTCGTCGGGCTCACCACCCGGGCGATCCGGCACTACCACCATGTCGGGCTGCTCCCGGAACCGGAGCGGCGCCCCAACGGATACCGGGCCTACACCGTGCGCGACGCGGTCCTGCTGGCCCGGGTACGCCGGCTCACCGAGATCGGGCTGAGCCTCGACGAGGTCCGGGACGTCCTCGCGGACGACGCGGGCCGCGAACTGGCCGACGTACTGGCGGAACTGGACGCCGACCTGGCCCGGCAGCAGGCCGAACTGGCCGCCCGCCGCCAGCGCCTCGCCCTGCTGCTCGCCGCCCCGCCCGGGGAGGTCGAGCCGCTGTCGCCGGCGCTCGCCGCCCTGCTCTCCAAGGCTCCGGCGACGGACTCGCCCAGCGCCGCGCTGGACCGCGAACACCTCACGCTGCTCGACGGCACGGGCGCGCTCGGCGAGGAGGTCTACGCCCTGCTCGGGACACTGGCCGCCGATCCGGCCGTCCTCGGCCTGTACGAGCGACTCGACGCGCTGGCCGACGCGCGAAGCGACGACCCGCGGATCGTCCCCCTCGCCGAGGCCCTGGTGGCGGCCGTGCCCGACGAGGTGTTCGCGGCGATCCCGTCGCAGGGGCCGGTTCCGCACGGGTTCAAGGAGGCGCTGCTCGCGGAGTACCCGCCGGCGCAGGCGGAAGTCGTGCGCCTGGTCATGGAGGGGTTCATCGAAAGGGGTAGGGGATGAGGGCGGTCCGGGCGGCCCGGGCGGCGGCGGCCGTCGTCGTACCGGGGGAACTCGCGCTGGTGGTGTGCCTGGTGGCCGGGGTGCGGCCGCCCGGTTGGGTGCCGGTCGCGGCCGAGGCGCTGGTGCTCGGGGTGCTGCTGCTGGAGGCCCGGGTGCTGCGCGGACTGTACGTCGAGCGGCGCGAGCGGGGCGCCGCCCCCGGGCAGGCCTGGCGGGGAGCGGTGCGCGAGGTGGTCCCGGTCCCCGTCCGGCTGCTGCTGCTGCACGAACTGCGGGCCGCGGCCTCGCTGGGGCGGTGGCTCGGGCGCCGTGCGCCGCACGGCGTCGCCGCCGGCGACGTGCCCGCCGGGTACACCGGCCCGCAGACGGCCATGATGTACGGGCTGCTCTTCGTGTCGGTGATCGAGACCGTCGCGCTCGCCCACCTGATCCCCTGGCCGGCCGTGCACCGGGTGGTGCTCGTGCTCGACGTGTACGGGGTGGTGCTGCTCCTCGCGATGCACGCCGCCTGCGTGGTGCGACCGCACGTGGTCGGCGCCGACGGATCCCTGCGGATCCGGTACGGGGCCCTGTTCGACCTCACCGTCCCGCCGGACGCGGTGGCCTCGGTCCGGGTCGAGCGCCGCTACCCCGAAGGCCGGCTGGTCACCCTGGACGAGGACGAGGGGCTCCTCGACCTGATCGTCGGAAGCCAGACCTCGGTGACGCTGGAACTGAATCGCCCGGTGCCCTTCGTCCGTCCGCTGGGCGGGGCCGCCCGGGCCCGCACTATCCGCTTCCACGCCGACGATCCGCGCGCGCTGGTCACCGCACTGCGCCGGCTCACACCCCCGTGACGAGCCGACGCAGCGCGGGGTCCTGCGCCGAGCGTGGCAAGTCGCGGCGGCCCTGTCTTGTCAAAAACGGCACGCGCGGCCGATTCACAGCAGCACGCTCGTGATCCAACCCGGCGTCCGGTCCAGCGCCGACCCCGGAGGCAGGCCCCCGCGCAGCGACGCGAAACGGGCGGGCGGCAACCCCGTCATGGCCTTCACGTCGCGGCCCGGGTGGGCCTGGTCGTGGTAGCCGCAGGCCGCCGCGACCCGGGCGGGCGCCTCCCCGGCCGCGAGCCGGCGCAGCGCGTGCTGGAGGCGGAACACCCGGGCGACGGCCTTCGGCGACAACCCGACCTGCTCGCGGAACCGGACCCGCAGCGTGCGGGCGCTCCAGCCCGATCCTCGAAGTGCACCATGGGATGCCGAACAGCCGGTAGGCGCCCAGCGGGCTCATGTTCACCTCCAGGCCGTGCACCCGGCCCGCGTGCACCCCGAGCGCCGGACCGTTGCGGGGGCCGCTGATCAGGGCGCGGGAGGCGGGCATCAGCCGGGCCGCGCCGAGCCCGTCGCCCGTGAGCCCGGTGCCCCCGCCGTCGGCCCCGAGGGGGTTGGCGCCCGCTCCGGTGCGGGCCACCCACAGGCCCTCGCTGAAGGTGAAGATGAGCGTGACGAGACCGGTGGGCAGCTCCAGCCGGCGCCGGGGGACCGTGAACTCGGTACGGAATCCCGTGTAGTTGACGATGTGGGGGCGCAGCGCGGGAGCCGGCGGTCGGGTCAGGGGCCGGATCGGTGTCCGCGCGGGCCGGGGCGGGGGAGGACGGAGCGCCGACGGGCGCGCGGGAAGGTCGACGGCATCCATCCGCTGTCCCTCCCCCGAGGCGTCGCACGGCTCCGGTCCTGCGGCGCCGTGGGCCGATGATGACAGGAGCCGGGGCCGGTGGCCATGGCCGACGGCGGTCGGAGCGGGTCAGGCCGGGGCGAACAGGATCCGCGCCGTCCCCAGGTCGGCCTCGGTCAGTCGGACCCTGATGCGTTCGCCGAGCGGCAACGCGTCGGCCGGGGACTCGACGCGGCCGACCACCGCCGGTTCCTCCAGGTGGACCGTGCCCACCAGCGGCTCCCGTTCCTTGACGTCGATGACCACCGCCTCGAAGGTGTCGCCGACGTGCCCCGCGAGCAGGGCGGCCTCGACCAGGTTCACGGACTCCCGTTCCACGGTGTTGGCCAGCCGGTTGCCCTCCGCCATCTCGCGGGGGAGCCCCTCCAGCGCGTCGAGCGCCCACGCGGGCGGCGCGACGCCGGCCGCCGCCGCGACGCACAGCTCGCCGGTGTAGCGGTCGACGAGCCGCCGCAGGGGAGCGGTGCAGTGCGTGTACGGGGCGGCCACCGCCGCGTGCAGCAGGGGATCGGGGGTCCGCCCCTCGGTGAAGACCGTGTACCCGGCGCCGCGCAGCAGGGTCGTGCACTCCTGGAGGAAGGCGGCGTGGTTCGGCAGCCGAGGGTCGAGGGAGCGGACGAGTTCGGCGTACGGGACGTGGTGGGGCCAGTCGATCCGCAGGGCCTTCGCCACCCGGTGCAGCCGGCCCACCGCGCCGTCGGGGGCGGAGGGGAGGGTGCGCAGGATGCCGGCGCCGGCGGCGAGCATCAGTTCGGCGGCCGCCATGCCGGTCATCAGCGACATCTGGGCGTTCCAGCCGTCGGCCGGCAGCGGCATCCGGTAGGCGGGGGTGTACGCGCCGTCGTGTTCGACGATCTCCTGGTCGGGCACGTTGAGGGAGATTCCGCCGCGTTCGGTCTCCAGTGCCTCGCGGCGCACCCCGATGTCCTTGAGCAGCGCCACGGCCTCCTCCGCGGTACCGGAGTCGATGGCCCGCTGGACGCCGGCGTAGTCGAGCTTGGCGCGGCTGCGGACCAGGGCGCGCCGCACCTCGGTGGTCTCCACCCGGCCGTCGCCGTCCAGGTCGAACCGCCACAGGAGCGCGGGCGCGTCCTGGTCGGGCAGCAGGCTCGCCGCGCCGTCCGAGAGCACGGCCGGGTGCAGGGGCACCTTCCCGTCGGGGAAGTACAGGGTGGTGACACGGCGGTGCGCCTCGACGTCGAGGGCGCCGCCGGGGGTGACGAAGGCGGCGACGTCGGCGATGGCGTAGTGCACGCGGTAGCCGCCGCCGGGCCGCCTCGCCAGGTGCATGGCCTGGTCGAGGTCGAGGGAGGTCGGCGGGTCGAGGGTGAAGAGGGGGAGGTCGGTGGCGTCGTGCTCCGGCAGGCGCGGGTCCCGCGCGACCCGCTCCGCCTCGGCGAGGACCTCGGCGGGGAACTCCCGCGGCACGTCGAGCTTCGTCCGCAGGTCACGCAGTGCGGCCCGCAGTGCAGCCCCGTCTGCGCCGGTCATGTGCAGGTGACGGCGTGGCATGGACCGAGCCTATGGCCGGGCGGCCTTGCCGGCGCGTCGAGCCGTCTACCCTGGCTCGGGGGCCGCACCCCCTGCGCCGTGTCGTACTGAAGGAGAACCACCGTGCTCGTGCTGCTGCCGCCCTCCGAGGGAAAGGCCGCCGGAGGCTCCGGCGCACCGCTGAAGCCGCAGACGTTGTCGCTGCCGGCACTGGCCGGGGCGCGGGCGGCGGTCCTGGAGGAACTGGTCGAGCTGTGCGTCGGCGACGAGTCCAAGGCGCGCGAGGTCCTGGGCCTCAGCGAGGGGCTGCGGGGGGAAGTCGCGAAGAACGCCGGGCTGCGGACGGCCGTCGCGCGACCGGCCGGCGAGATCTACACCGGGGTCCTCTACGACGCGCTCGGCCTGGCCACCCTGCCCGAGTCCGCCGCCCTGGCCGCCGAGCGGTCGCTGCTGGTGTTCTCGGGGCTGTGGGGCGCGGTACGGGTCACCGACCGCATCCCGTCCTACCGGTGCTCCATGGGCGTCAAACTGCCGGGCCTGGGGGCGCTGGGCGCGTACTGGCGGGAGCCGATGGCGACGGCGCTGCCGGCCGCCGCCGGGGACGGACTGGTGCTGGACCTGCGGTCCTCGGCCTACGCCTCCGCGTGGAAGCCCAAGGGCGAGGTCGCGGGCCGGACCGCCACGGTGCGGGTGCTGCACGCGCAGATGGTGGACGGCGTGGAGAAGCGGTCGGTGGTCAGCCACTTCAACAAGGCCACCAAGGGACGGCTGGTCCGGGACCTGTTGCTCGCCGGGGCGGCCCCGGGGTCGCCCGCGGAACTGGTGACGGCCCTGCGCGACCTCGGCTACGCGGTGGAGGCCGAGGCCCCCGCGAAGCCGGCGAAGGCGTGGTCCCTCGACGTGGTCGTGACGCAGATCCACTGAGCGGCCGGCTCCCGCGGCCCGCCCGGACCCCGCGCCCGGACCCCGCGCCCGAGGAACGCGGGCGGGGCCGGTACGGCCCGGAACCGCGCTCTCAGCGTCCCAGGGGCCAGGCGACGGCGGCCGGCGTCTGGGCGGCGGTGCCCGCGTAGAGGGCGCAGGCGTCCGTGAGTGTCTCCAGCAGCGTCAGCGGGTCCGGCAGCGGGTGCTCCATGCCGCGCAGCCAGCCGACGGAGAGGTCACCGGGGAGGGCGGCCGGCGGGACCAGGACGTAGCTGCCCCGGCAGTGCCAGCGCAGGCCCGGGTGCTCGTCCATCGTCTCGGGGTGGCAGTCCAGCTCGCACGGCCACCACTCGTCCTCGTCCTCCGGGGTGCCCCGGGTGGCGGTGAAGAACAGCATCCGCGCCTGTTCGCCCGTACCGCCGGACTCGGCGACCGGGCCCACCTCGACGCCGGCGGCCAGCAGCCGGGTGAGCGCGTCGCGTCCGGCCTCCAGCGGGACGTCCAGGACGTCGTGGACCATGCCGGTCGCGGTGATGAAGTTGGCCTGGGGCTCGTTGCGCGCCCACCGCTCGATCTGCGCGCGGTCGGTGGTCGACTGGGTCTGCCAGGCGAAGGAGACGGGGTGCCGCGCCGGAGTGGGACAGCCGATGCGGTCGCACGAACAGCGGTAGCCGGCGGGATGGGCGGCGGGGGCGATCGGGAGGCCCGCGGCGGCGACGGCCAGCAGCAGGGCTTCGCGTTCCTTGCCGGGGTCCTCCGGAGTGGGTTTCGGCCGGCGGCGCAGCCACTGGGAAATCCTGCTCTGCTCGCCGCGTTGGACGCGGCCGGACTCAGACCCCATCAATCCCCTCACCTCACCGTTGCCCCGGCAGACCCTCACATGGTCCCACCATCCCGGACTCCGGGTGACCGCACCCCCGAACTCGGGGGGCCCACATAACCACAGAATCAGGCCATATGTTCTCGGCCCCCGGTACGGCCCCGGCCGGCCGACTGTCAGGCGGTGACTTTTCCCACCCCGCCGACGCCGCGCAGCACCGTGTCCACGAGGGCGTCCGCGTAGGCGTGCGTGAGCGGCGCCGTCCGCATGAGCCAGCGGTGCGTCAGCGGCCCCACCAGCAGTTCCACCGTCAGCCGCAGATCGGCGTCCGGCGCGATCCGGCCCGCCTCCCGCGCCGTTCGCAACCGTGCCTCGTACAGGGCGAGCCGGGGCTCCAGCAGCTCCTCGGTCATACGTGCGCCCAGCTCCGCGTCCGTGGCGCCGGCGGCGGTCAGGGCGCGCGCGGCGGCCCCGTACTTCTCGTCGTTGAACTCGTCCACCGTCGCCCGCAGGACGTGCTTCAGGTCGCGGGCGAGGTCCCCGGTGTCCGGGAAGCCGGCCCACTCGACGTCCGCCTCCGCCTCGCCGGCCAGCGCGAGCGAGGCGTCCAGCAGCACCGCCGCCTTGGACGGCCACCAGCGGTAGATGGTCTGCTTGCCGACCCCCGCGCGGGCGGCGATGGCCTCGATGGTCAGCCGGTTGTAGCCGACCTCCCCGACCAGGTCGAGGGCGGCGTCCAGGATGGCCCGCCGGGACCGGTCACTGCGGCGGGCGGCGTCCGGGGCCTTCGCCTTCGGGGTGCGGGCCTTGGTGTCCCGCGGCTCCGGTGCAGGGGTGTCGTTCATACGGCCAACGTATCAATGCGAGACGTTTCGTCTTGTGTTTCGGTCATTGAGCTGAACCACCCGGTCAGTTCACTGCGCGGTTCCCCCGCAGGAGAGACGATTCTCTCCTCATCACCGTGAGGAGCCTTCTTTGCGCAGAGACGCCACACCCCGGCGGTACCTGATGTGCCCACCCGCGCACTTCAAGGTCACGTACTCCATCAACCCGTGGATGGACCCCACGAAACCGGTGGACCTGCCCCTCGCACTGGCCCAGTGGGAGGACCTGAGGGACCGCTACCGCGCCCTCGGCCACACCGTCGAGACCCTCGTGCCCGACCCCGACCTGCCCGACATGGTGTTCGCCGCGAACGGCGCCCTGGTCGTCGACGGCCGCGTCCTCGGGGCCCGGTTCGCCTACCCGGAACGCACGGCCGAGGCGGAACGCCACCTCGACTGGTTCCGCGCCCACGGCTTCACGGACATCCGCGAGCCGTCCCACGTCAACGAGGGCGAGGGCGACTTCGCCGTCACCGCCACCTACATCCTGGCCGGCCGGGGCTTCCGGTCCAGCCCCCTCTCGCACGACGAGGCCCAGGAGTTCTTCGGCCGCCCGGTCATCGGCCTCGACCTGGTGGACCCCCGCTACTACCACCTCGACACGGCCCTGTCCGTACTCGACGGGGACGAGGTCATGTACTACCCGCAGGCCTTCTCGCCGGGCAGTCGGGCCGTGCTCAGACGCCTCTTCCCGGACGCCCTCGTCGTGGAGGACCGGGACGCGGCGGCCTTCGGGCTGAACTCCGTCTCGGACGGGCTGCACGTGCTGCTCCCACAGGCCGCGACGGGCCTGCCGGCGCCCCTGCGGGACCGGGGCTTCGAACCGGTCCCGATGGACCTGGGCGAACTGCTCAAGGGCGGCGGCAGCGTGAAGTGCTGCACCCAGGAGCTGCGGATGTAGCGGCGGCCGACGTGGCGCGGGAGGGTCCGCCGCAGACGGACGTCACCGGGCGGGCGAGTCCGGGGGAGACGGACGTCACCGGCCGGGCGGCGGCCACTCCTGTCCCCAGTCGGCGTCCCGCGCAGCCTTGTACAGGTCACCGTGGCGCTTGGTCACGGTGGCCCGGGTCAGGCCCTCGCCCTCGCCCGTCCCCGGCGGACCGCACAGGTCCAGCAGGACGAGCCCCTTGCGGATCTGCGGCCTCCGCGTGATCCGGGAGGTGGCCGGCTCGACGGGGAAGCGGGTCGCGGCCACGTAGGCGAACTTCTCGTCCTCGTACGGCAGGGAGCCGCCCTTGACCTGACGGTGCAGGGAGGAGCGGCTGACCCGGGTCGAGAAGTGACACCAGTCCTGCCCGACCTCGATCGGGCAGGTGCCGTCGTGCGGGCAGGGCGCGGCCACCGTCAGGCCGGCCTCGATCAACTGCTCGCGGGCCTCGCGCAGGCGCAGGTACCCGTCCGGGGTGCCCGGCTCGATCAGCACCACCGCCCGACCGGCGCGCGCGGCCTCCGCGACGACGGCCCGGCGGGACTCCACCGTCAGCTCGCCCAGCACGTACGACACGGTCACCAGGTCCGCGTCGGGCAGCGCGATCCCGGACCCGATGACGGCCCGGCGCCACTCGGCCGCGCGGAGCGCAGGCGAGCCGGAGGCCGCCGCCAGTTCCCGACCCAGGAGCAGCGCGGGTTCCGCCCAGTCCAGCACGGTCGTCTCGCGCGGCCCGTCCCAGGTGGCGTCCACGGCCCAGGTCGCGGATCCGGTGCCGCCGCCCACGTCCACGTGCGAGGCCGGGACCCACTCCGGGGCCGCCTCGGCCAGGCCGTCCAGCGCGGACCGCACCGCCTCGAAGGTGGCCGGCATCCGGTACGCCGCGTACGCAGCCACGTCGGAGCGGTCGCGCAGCACGGGTGCGTCGGTGGGGGTGGTGCCCCGGTAGCTGGCGATGAGCCGCTCCACGGCGGCGCTGGTCTGCTTCGGGGGGAGCCCGGCGAGGAGCCCGCCCAACGCGGACCGGAGGGTGTCGGCGGTGGTGGGTGCGGGGGCGGAGGCGTTCACCCACGAAGTTTACGGCGCCGCGCGGGACCCGATGACGCGGTGGGCGCGCCGCCGGCCCAGGGCCGTCCCCGGGCGGCGCGCGGTCCTACGCGGCGGTCATCGGCGCACGGGTGCGCCACGGCCGGCACAGGCCCAGGAAGCAGGCCACCGCGAGCAGTGAGCAGGACAACTGCACCACCGCCATCGGCACCGCCGTGTCCTCGCCCGCGATCCCGACCAGCGGGGAGGCGATCGCCCCGACCAGGAACGAGGAGGTGCCCAGCAGCGCGGAGGCCGACCCGGCGGCGTGCGGGGTGCGCATCAGCGCCTGCGCGTTGGTGTTCGGCAGCAGCAGGCCCATCGCCGACATCAACACGAACAGCGCGGCGGCCATCGGGATCAGCCCGACCTCCCCGAAGGCCCCGGTGGCCATCAACAGCAGGGCCACCGAGGCGACGGTGATGATCGCGAGCCCGGCGCCGAGGGCCTTGTCCAGGCTGACCCGGCCCACCAGCAGCTTCCCGTTGATCTGACCGACGATGATCAGGCCGACCGAGTTGACGCCGAACAGCAGGCTGAACGCCTGCGGCGAGGCCCCGTAGATCTCCTGCACCACGAAGGGCGAGGCGGAGATGTACGAGAAGAGCACCGCGAAGGCGAACCCGCCGGCGAGGGTGTACCCGGCGAAGACCCGGTCGCCGAGCAGCCCGCGCATGGTGCGCAGCGCCGCGCCGACGCCACCGGTGTGACGGCGCTCGGGAGGCAGGGTCTCGCCGAGCCCCCGCCACACCACGAGGGTGAGCGCCGCGCCGACGGCGGTCAGGACGACGAAGACCCCCCGCCAGTCGGCGACGCGCAGGATCTGGCCGCCGATGAGCGGGGCGATGATCGGGGCCACCCCGGATATGAGCATCAGGGTGGAGAAGAACCGGGCCATCTCGACCCCGTCGTACAGGTCGCGGACGACGGCGCGCGCGATGACGATGGCGGCCGCGCCGGCCAGCCCCTGGAGGAGCCGGAAGGCGATCAGCAGCTCGGTGGTCGGGGCGAGGGCGCAGATCGCGGTGGCCAGGACGTAGACGACCATGCCGATGAGCAGCGGGCGGCGGCGCCCCCACTTGTCGCTCATCGGACCGATGACCAGCTGGCCCAGCGCCATGCCGGCCAGGCAGGCGGTCAGGGTGAGCTGGACGGTGGCGGCCGGGCTGTGCAGGGCGTCGGTGACCTGCGGCAGGGCGGGCAGGTACATGTCCATGGACAGCGGGGGCAGGGCGGTCAACCCGCCCAGGATGAAGGTGACGAGCAGGCCGGTGCGCCGCGCGGCCTTCAACGGCGCCGCGTTCAGCGGGGCGGCGCCGACGGTCGGGACCGCGCCGGCGACGGGGACCGAGTCGTGCGGCGACTCCTCCGAGGGGGCCGTCGAGGGGCCTCTCTCCGACATGCGGAACTCCAGTCTTTTGTCTTCTTTTCGCACCCCTGAGCGATCCATGCTCTCAGCTGTCGGAACGCCCGTGGACCCGTGTCCCGTGTGACGTACCCTGCGGCCCCATGAACGCACGTGGAAACAAGATCGCCGTGGTGACCGGGGCGGGCTCCGGCATCGGCCGCTCCGTCGCCCTCGCCCTGGCCGGCGCCGGCTGGTCGGTGACCGTGGCCGGCCGTCGCCCCGAGCCCCTGGAGGACACCGCGCAGGCGGCCGGCGCCGGCGCGGACGTGCTGTGCGTACCGACGGACGTCAGCCACCCGGACGAGGTCGGCGCCCTGTTCGAGACGGTACGGGACCGCCACGGACGGCTCGACCTGCTCTTCAACAACGCCGGCACCTTCGGCCCGGCCGGTGTCGCGCTGGAGGACATCACGTACGAGGCCTGGCGGTCCGTGGTGGACGTCAACCTCACCGGATCCTTCCTCTGTGCCCAGGCGGCCTTCCGCGTGATGAAGGCCCAGGACCCGCAGGGCGGCCGGATCATCAACAACGGCTCCATCTCGGCGCACGTGCCGCGCCCGAACTCGATCGCCTACACCGCGACCAAGCACGCGATGACCGGCCTGACGAAGTCGCTGTCGCTGGACGGCCGGCCGTACCGCATCGCGTGCGGCCAGATCGACATCGGCAACGCGGCCACCGAGATGACCGAGCGGATGCGGACCGGCATCCTCCAGGCCAACGGGCGACTGGAGGTGGAGCCCGTGATGGACGCCGCCGACGTGGCCCGCACCGTCCTGCACATGGCGGAACTGCCCCTGGAGGCGAACGTGCAGTTCGCGACCGTCATGGCGACCGCCATGCCCTACATCGGACGCGGCTGACCCGCCGCCGCGACCACGCGGGCGCGAACCCGGGACCACGCCGGCGCGGACCCGGGACCACGCCGGGGCGGATCCGGGAATGCGCTCCCGTCCCCGGAAGTTGAGCCGATCATGACGACCGAAGTGCTGCGCTACACGGCTTTCTCCGGCGACCCGGCGGGCGGCAACCCCGCCGGGGTCGTCCTCGACGCGGCCGGTCTGGACGGGCCCGCGATGCTCGCGATCGCCGCCGGGCTCGGCTACAGCGAGACGGCGTTCCTCACCGACCCGCCCCGGGACCTCGGCGGCGAACCCGGCCGCGCCTTCACCGTGCGGTACTTCAGCCCCAAGGCCGAAGTGCCGTTCTGCGGGCACGCCACCGTGGCCACCGCCGTCGCCCTGGCCGAGCGGATCGGACCCGGTGAACTGCTGTTCGCGACCCGGGCCGGAACCGTCCCCGTCTCGGTCACCGCCGAACCGGGCGAGGGCCTGCGCGCCACCCTGACCAGCGTGGAACCGCACGTCGAGGAGATCGCCGACGCCGACCTCGCCGAGGCGCTGGCCGCACTGGACTGGCCGGCGATCGACCTGGACCCCGCGCTCCTGCCCAGGATCGCCTACGCCGGCGCCCGCCACCTGGTGATCGGCGCCGGCACCCGCGCCCGACTCGCCGACCTGTCCTACGACTTCGCCCGCCTGGAGGCGCTGATGCGCCGCCTGGACCTCACCACCGTCCAACTCGTCTACCGGGAGAGCCCGACCGTCTTCCACGTACGCGACCCCTTCCCCGTCGGCGGCGTCGTCGAGGACCCCGCCACGGGAGCCGCCGCGGCCGCCTTCGGCGCGTACGCCCGCGAGGCCGGCCTGGTCCCGGCGCAGGCGCTCCTCACCCTCCACCAGGGCGAGGACATGGGCCGCCCCGGAACCCTCACCGTCGAACTGCGCCCCGGCGACCCCCGGGTGCGGGTGGGCGGGGCCGGCGTGCGGATCGCGTAGGGCGGGGTGCTGCGCGTCGAGACGTACGAGACGCCGCCCGCCGGGCTCGCCGCCCAGGTCCGGGCGCTGGAGGAGCGGGCCTGGCCGGGCGCCGGCGCCGGCCACGACCCGGCCCTCGCGCCCCGCACGGTGCTGCTGGTCGACGGGGACGGCACGGTGGCCGCCTCACTGGCCCTGCTGCGCAAGGAGATCCACCTCCCCGGCCGGACCTGGCGGGCCGCCGGGCTCAGCGGGGTGGTGACCCGGCCGGAACTGCGCGGGCGGGGTGTCGGCGGGCGCCTGGTCGCGGCCGCCCGGGCCGAACTGGCCGCCGACCCCGAGGTGGACCTGGCCCTGTTCAGCTGCGATCGACCGCTCGGCCCGTTCTACGAGGCGGCCGGCTTCGAACGGCTCCCGGGCACGGTCCTGGTCGGCGGCACCCCCGCCGACCCCCTGGCCACCGACGCCCCGGGCTTCGACAAGACGGTCCTGGCGGCCTTCCTCGGCCCCGACCCGGAGTCGGCCCGTACGGCCTTCACCGGGATCCGGGTCCCGTTGTACCCGGGGACGATCGACCGCCTCTGGTGAGCCGTTCGGCGTCAGTCCCGGGCCCGCCGGCGCGCCTGGTCGCCGCCCTGCCCCGTCGAAGTCGGCGTCGGCGGCGTCGCTGTCGCCGACCCCCGACCGAATCCCGCCGGGGCCAGGAACAGGTTCAGGACGACCACCAGGTACACGGCCCACACGACCAGTTGGAAGACCGTCGGGTCCGGCTGGAAGTTGAACGTGCCCTTCAGCAGGGTCCCGTACCAGCTGTCCGGCGGGATCGTCTCGCTGATGTCGAAGGCCTTGTTCGACAGGCCGGGCAGGAAATCGGCCTCCTGGAGGTCGTGGACCCCGTACGCGAGCACGCCCGCCGCGACCACGACCAACAGCCCGCCGGTCCACTTGAAGAACTTGGCGAGATCGATGCGCAGCGCGCCCCGGTAGAACAGCCAGCCCAGCAGGATCGACGTCGCGATGCCGAGCAGCACACCGGTCAGTGGGCCCGCGCCGTCACCGGCGGCCTTCACCGAACGCCACACGAACAGCGAGGTCTCCAAGCCCTCCCGGCCGACGGCCAGGAACGCGGTGGCCACCAGCGCGCCCGTGCCCATCGCGAGGGCGGCGTCCAACTTCCCGTGCAGTTCGGCCTTCAGGTGCCGCGCGGTGCGCTTCATCCAGAAGACCATCCACGTCACCAGGCCCACGGCGACGATCGACAGGGAACCGCCGATCGCCTCCTGCGCCTCGAACGTCAACTGCCGGGTGCCGAACTCCAGGCCCGCGCCGAAGGCCAGGCTCAGCCCGGCGGCCAGCCCCACCCCGAGCCACAGCGGCCCGAGCTTGTGCTTGTTCCCGGTCTTCACCAGGTACGCGATCAGAATGCACACGACGAGACTGGCTTCCAGCCCCTCGCGCAGACCGATCAGATAGTTGCTGAACACGTGGATCCTCCTACGCGCCCACGGGAACTACGCGAACAGCGCCCGACCCCACCAGTCGTCCTTGTCACGGACGCCCGGCGGGACGGCGAAGACGGCCGAACCCACGTGCTGGATGTATTCGTTGAGCGAGTCGTTCCTGGCCAGCTCCCGCTGGATCGGCACGAAACCCTTGCGGACGTCCCGCTGGTACGCCAGGAAGAACAGTCCGGCGTCGAGCCGGCCCAGCCCGTCCGTGCCGTCGGTGAAGGAGTAGCCGCGGCGCAGGATCGTCGCGCCGCCGTTGGTGTCGGGGTGCGCGAGGCGGACGTGCGCGTCCGGCTTCATCGCCTTCAGGAAGGGCTCGTCGCGCTCCCTGGACTTGCCGACGGGGGCGCCCTCGCCCTTGTCGCGGCCGATGATGTCCTCCTGCTCCCGCAGGGAGGTGCGGTCCCAGGTCTCGATGTGCATCCGGATGCGCCGCGCGACGAGGTACGAACCGCCGGCCATCCAGTCGGAGCCGTCCGAGGCGCCCGCCCAGACGAACTTCTCCAGCGCCTCCCGGTCCGTGCCCGAGATGTTCCGGGTGCCGTCCTTGAAGCCCATCATGTTGCGCGGGGTCTGCGCGTCCGGGGTCGTCGAGGAGGTCTTGCCGAAGCCGAGCTGGGACCAGCGCATCGCGATCCTGCCGAAGCCGATCCGGGCGAGCTGGCGAATGGCGTGCACCGCGACCTGCGGATCGTCGGCGCAGGCCTGGACGCACAGGTCGCCGCCGGAGCGGGCCGCGTCCAGGTTGTCGCCCGGGAACAGCTCCAGGTCCACCAGCGCGGCGGGGCGCCTGCCCTCCAGCCCGAAGCGGTCCTTCGCGAAGAGACCCGGGCCGAATCCGATGGTCAGGGTGAGCCGCGAGGCCTTCAGGCCCAGCGCCTCGCCCGTGTCGTCCGGCGGAGCCTCCGGCAGGCCGCCGAAACCGCCCTCGCCGACCGGGAGCCCGGCCGTCATCAACCGGGCCGCCTGTGTCCACTCCTTGAGGAGCGCGACGAGCTCGGCCCGGTCCTTCGTCGTCACGTCGAAGGCCGCGAAGTGCAGGCGATCCTGGACGGCGGTCGCGATGCCGGCCTGGTGCTCGCCGTGGAACGGCACGGCCGACCCCGCCGAGGCGGTCGGCACCACGTCCGGGTCATCGCCGAACACCGCGACCGCACCGCCGGCCGCGGCCGCGCCGAGCGCCAGCCCGGCGCCGCCCCAGCCGAGCACGGCACGCCGCGAGGGCGCGGCGGGGCCGCCGGCCGTCGGCGCGCCGGCCTCCGGGCCGTCTCCGGGCCGTGGCTCCGGCGTTCCCGCCGGCTTCGACGTCGACTCCGCCATCCTCGTACTCCCGTCCGCTCCCGTAATCCCTGGTTACTTCGCGACCGAGGCGGCGAGCTTCGACAGCGGCTCGGCCAGCGCGTTGACCGCGTCCGAGAGCTCCTTGCGCTCCGAGTCGCCGACCTTGTCGTACGAGACGAAGTCGTAGCCCGTCTTGTCGGCGCGGTACTTGTCCAGCAGCGTGTTCAGCGCCGCGAACCGGGCCTCCAGGATCTTCGCGAGTTCCGGGTCGTTCTTCGAGGCGATCGGCTTCAGCAGCTGGTAGGCCTTCTCCGCGCCCTCGACGTTGGCCTTGAAGTCGACCAGGTCGGTGTGGCTGAAGAACTCCTCCTCGCCCGTCACCTTGCCGGTGGCGACCTCGTCCAGGAGCTCCTTGGCGCCGTTCGCCATCGAGGTCGGGGTGATCTCGGCCGTGCCGACCTTCTTCTGCCACACGGTGAGGTCGGCCATCAGGGTGTCCGCGAGCTTCTTCTCCGGCTCACCGAGCTTGCCGTCCTTGAACACGGCCTTCTCCAGCGTGTGCCAGCCGGTCCACTCCTGGTTGGCCTCCAGGTCGGCCTCGCGCAGGTCCACCTTCGGGTCCAGGTCGCCGAAGGACTCGGCGACGGGCTCGGTGCGCTCCCAGCCGATGCGCGAGACGGCGTACGCCTTCTTCGCGGCCTCGACGTCGCCGGCCTTGACCGCGTCCGCGAAGGCCTGCGCCTTGGGCAGGGTCTCGTCGGCCTGGGCCTGCACGTACGTGCGGTACTGGGCGACCGCGGCGTCCATCTCCGGGCTCCGCTTGGCGACGGCGCCGCCGGTGGCCTTGACCGCCTGGCGGATGCCGTCGCCCTTCATGCCGGGCTTGCAGGCGATCTCGTAGTCGCCCGCCTTGATCTCGGCGGTGATGGAGGCCTTGGTGCCGGGGCCGATGTTCTCGCGCTCGGCGACGATGCGGTCGTCGGGGAAGAGGACGTAGACCTCGGTGACCTTGGAGCCCTTGTTCTCGACGTCGACGGTGATCTTGCCGGCGGGGAACTCCTTCTTGGAGACCTCGCAGGCGCTGTCCGAGGCGGCGACCTTGATCGCACCGTCGCCACCGGCGTCGCCCTTCTCCGCGCAACCCGTGACGGCGGTGAGCGTGGCCATGGCGGCAGCCGCGGCGAGAACGGTGAGGCGAGCGGGTCGCATGGAGGCTCCTGGCGAGGGGTAAGGGCTGGTGAGGCGGACCTAACTTAACCGAGGCTTACCTGACTCATACCCGACAGTCCAGTGATACAGCTCTCACCTTCCGCCGCCGGACACGAGGCCGTCACGGCCACTCCATGACGACCCCATGGGCAGGTCAAGCCGGGGTCAAGCCCGGCTCCGCGTTCCACCCGACGGAACGCGCCGGCCCTGTCGCCGCACGGCCCGTGATCATCGCCGACCAGCCGGCGCGAGCGGCTCAACCGCGGATCGAAACCACGAGCGGGGCTCCGCCGCGCGGATGCGGGAACACCTCCACCGGTTGCCGGTAGACCCGGTCCAACAGGCCGTCCTCGAACACCTCGGTCGGCGGCCCGTCCACCGCGATGCGCCCGTCGTGCAGCACCGCCACCCGGTCGGCGTACGCCGCCGCCAGACCCAGGTCGTGCAGGACGGCGACCACCGCGTCCCCGGCCGCCCCCGACGCCACCGGCGGCTCCACCACCGGCGGTTCGACCTCGGGCGGCGCCGGCGCCACGGGCGGTACGGGTACCACGGGCGGTACGGGCGCCACGGTCGGCGGCGGCGGCAGCGTCGGCGGGAGCGCGGGCGGCAACCTCGCCTCCATCGGCGCCGAGATCCCGGCCGGAGCCCTGCCCGGAGCCTCCGGCGCGGTGATCGCGGCCGGCGCCGGCGCGGTCCTCCTCGCCCGCAGGCGGCGCACGACCCAGGGCTGAGCCGTGCTTGAATGCCCGCGTGAACGATCTCGACGTGCTCCAGGTCTTCTGCGCGGGCGACGGCCGGTACGGCAACCTGCTCGGAGTCGTCCGCGACGGCCGCACCTGTCCGGACGACGCGTCCCGGCAGGCGCTGGCCGCCGAACTCGGCTACAGCGAGACGGTGTTCGTCGACGACCCCGAGCGCGGGGTCGTCGACATCCGCACCCCCGGCACGCGGCCGGCCTTCGCCGGACACCCGCTGGTCGGCGTCGCCTGGTTGCTCGACATCGAGGAACTCCAGCCGCCCGCCGGCCCCGTCTGGGCCCGCGACGACGGGGAGTTCACCTGGATCACCGCCCGCCCGGAATGGGTCGAGGGCAAGCGCACCGAGCAGTACGCGTCCGCCGCCGAGGTCGAGGAACTGCCCGCCCCGCCGCCGGGCGAGGGCTGGCTGTACGCCTGGGCGTGGGAGGACGAGACCGCGGGCCGGGTCCGGGCCCGGGGCTTTCCGCGCCGCCCCGACGGCGCCGTCGTCGAGGACGAGGCCACCGGGTCGGCGGCGATCCTGCTCACGGCCCAGCTGAACCGCGCCCTGAACATCACCCAGGGCGCCGGCTCCCAACTCCTCGCCGCCCCCGGCCCGGACGGCACGGTCGAGATCGGCGGACGCGTGCGCTTCGCCCCCGTGAACTGAGCACCCGGACCGACCCGTTCACGTGCTTCGGCGCCCGGACACGGGGAAGGGGCGGCCCTCGGCGGGTCCGCCCCCATCCCTGCTCGTGCACCGGTCGGTCCCGGAGGTCGCTCACGCGCTGAGCGGGAACTCCCGGCCCAGCTCGCGGAAGACGGCGCCGTTGAAGTCGAAGGCGCGCTTGCACTCGTCGATGATCCGCTGCTTCTCCAGGTCGTCCGCGGAGATCGCGTCCAGCAGCTCCCGGTAGGCGCGCTTGAAGGCGGCCGGGTTGGAGATGTCCGCGAACACGTAGAAGCGGACGCCGTCGCCCTTGCGCTCGAAGCCCCAGGTGCGCTCCGCCTTGTCCCGGATGATCTGCCCACCGGACAGGTCGCCCAGGTAGCGGGTGTAGTGGTGGGCCACGTAACCGCCGGGCCAGTCGGCCGCGCACTCGGCCACCCGGGCCGCGTACGCCTCCGTCGCCGGCAGCGCCACCAGCGACTCGCGCCACGCGGGGCCGCGCAGGTGCGCGAGGTCCCGCTCGATCTCGGTCAGGCGCATCAGCTCGGGCTGGATGAACGGCCCGGCGACCGCGTCGTCCTTGAGCGACTCGGCCGCGTCCTCCAGGGCCCGGTACACGAACCACAGCTGCTCGGTGTAGCGGGCGTAGGCGTCGACGCCCAGCCGGCCGCCCAGCAGATCGCTCATGAACGTCGAGGTCTCGGCCTCCGTGTGCTGCTCGTGCGAGGCGACACGGATGACCGTGGAGAAGGCGTCCAAGGCGGACCTCCGAGGAATCGGGGGATGAGAAGGCGTGGCGACACCGCCGCCACACCCCGATCCTCGTACTTAGGCTTGCCTAAGTCAATGTGTTCCCGACGTCCTGTCGGTAAAAAATCGCCCGGCCCGAAGGCGCGTCCGCTACGGCAGCGTGAGGATCTCCGTTCCCGTGTCGGTCACGACCAGTGTGTGCTCGAACTGCGCGGTCCGCCTGCGGTCCTTCGTGACGACCGTCCAGCCGTCGTCCCACATGTCGTACTCGTGGGTACCCAGCGTGAGCATCGGCTCGATCGTGAAGGTCATGCCGGGTTCGATGACCGTGGTGGCGTGCGGGCTGTCGTAGTGCGGGACGATCAGGCCGGAGTGGAAGGACGTGCTGATGCCGTGCCCGGTGAAGTCCCGGACCACCCCGTAGCCGAAGCGCTTCGCGTACGACTCGATGACCCGACCGATGATGTTGATCTGCCGGCCGGGCTTGACCGCCTTGATGGCCCGGTTCAAGGCTTCGCGGGTGCGCTCCACCAGCAGGCGCGACTCCTCGTCCACCTCCCCGCACAGGTAGGTGGCGTTGTTGTCGCCGTGGACCCCGCCGATGTAGGCGGTCACGTCGAGGTTCACGATGTCGCCGTCGCGCAGGACGGTCGAGTCGGGGATGCCGTGACAGATGACCTCGTTCACGGAGGAACACAGGGACTTGGGGAACCCCCGGTAGCCCAGCGTCGAGGGGTAGGCCCCGTGGTCGCACATGTACTCGTGGGCGACCTTGTCGAGCGCGTCGGTGGTCACCCCCGGCGCGATGTGCTTGGCGGCCTCCTCCATCGCCTGGGCGGCGATCCGGCCGGCGATGCGCATGGCCTCGATGGTCTCGGCGGTCTGCACCTCCGGTCCGGTGTACGGAGTGGGCGCGGGCTTGCCCACGTACTCGGGCCGGCGGATGTTTCCGGGAACGGAACGGACGGGAGAGAGCTCGCCTGGTACGAGCAGCGACTGGCCAGACATGCAGGCGAGTGTATCCAGCGGTGATGGGGCAAGCTGGCGACAGAGAGCGGTACGAGAGGAGCCCGAGGACGATGGCCCTGTTCAAGAAGCGCCAGGTCGGCAAGCCCGGCGAGTGGTACTACTGCCTGGTCCACAAGAAGGTCGAAGAGGGCCCCGACTGTCCGGCGAAGGACCGTTTCGGCCCGTACGCCACGCCCGAGGAGGCGAACCACGCCATGGAGACGGCGCAGGAACGCAACCTCGAATGGCAGAACGATCCGAAATGGAACGACAAGACCCGTGAGGCGGACGAGGAAACCCCCTGAGCCGAGGCGGGCGGGGCGAGGGGCGGGGGAGCCTCCCACGCGGCGGTCCGTCGCCGGCGGGCACCCCTCACCAGCGGCCGGGCGGCGGCGCGGTCAACTGATCGGCCAGCCGCGCCAGCCGGTCCCGCAGCCGCCGCGAGCCCCGCGGCCCCGGCGGGCCGTTCTCCCCGGCCGCCGCGCTGACCAGGTGCTGCACCGTGTCCAGGTCCAGCTCGGCGGTGGCACCCGGCACCGACAGCGCCTCGTGCGCCAGCGTCCCCAGATCGGGATCGCCGCCGTCCAGGGACAGCACCGTCGCCCCGGCCCGCCGCGCGTCGTGCACCCGCTCCAACAGGCCCGCTCCGGGCTCCTCCGGGGCCACCACCAGCAGCGTGTGCCCGCGCCGGGCCGCCTCCAGCCGGCTCAGCCCCACCGACAGGTGCGGGGGCTCGCCCGGCAGCACGCGGTGTCGTACGAGCGTCGGCGCCAGCTCCGGCAGCCCCGACCACGCCGCCTCGTCCACCAGGTGCGCGGCCATGTGCCACGGCTCGTACCGCTCCGTCCCCACCAGCAGCAGGGACCCGCCGGACGGCACCACCGCGCGCCGCAACGAGCCGGCGAAACCCCGGGCGGCACCCGGCCACCGCGTGCCGGCGAGAACCTCGCGCAGCAACGCCACCCTCACGGCATCCATGGCGGGCATCCTGCACCACGGAAAGGACGCGCGGGTGCGATACCGGCGGCTCCCGTCCGTTCGACTGACACGTACTCGGCAGTACTCTCGCCCCCATGAATTCCTCAGACAGCACGCAGAAGCCGCCGGCCAAGGACCCCCGGGACCTGCCCGACGTCTCAGGCCTCGTCGTCGGCGTCCTCGGCGGTACCGGCGACCAGGGCCGCGGCCTCGCCTACCGGTTCGCCCGGGCCGGCCAGAAGGTGATCATCGGCTCCCGCGCCGCGGACCGCGCACAGACCGCGGCCGAGGAACTCGGCCTGGGCGTCGAGGGCGCCGACAACGCCGACTGCGCGCGCCGCAGCGACATCGTGATCATCGCGGTGCCGTGGGAGGGCCACGCCAAGACCCTCGAAGCACTGCGCGAGGACCTCGCCGGCAAGCTCGTGGTGGACTGCGTCAACCCGCTCGGCTTCGACAAGCAGGGCGCCTACGCCCTCCCGGTCGAGGAGGGAAGCGCGGCCCAGCAGGCCGCGGCCCTGCTCCCCGACTCCCGGGTCACGGCCGCCTTCCACCACCTCTCGGCGGTCCTGCTCCAGGACGAGACGGTCGAGGAGATCGACACCGACGTGATGGTCCTCGGCGAGTCCCGCGCCGACACCGACCTCGTCCAGGCCCTCGCCGGCCGCATCCCGGGCATGCGCGGCGTCTTCTCCGGCCGCCTGCGCAACGCCCACCAGGTCGAAGCCCTGGTGGCGAACCTCATCTCCACCAACCGCCGCTACAAGGCCCACGCGGGCCTGCGCGTCACGGACGTCTGACCCGCCCGCGCCCGGACCGGGGCACGAGCCGCCCCGGGCGGGGCACGGCCGCGCCCGCGGTGCCGCCCGGGGCGCCCGAGCGGCACCGCCCCGGGGCGGTCAGCCGCGCCGGCCTGCCCGCACGTCGAGCGGGCCCAGCCGTGCCACGACGCCCTGGTGGAACCGCGCCACGGCGTCGTCGACGCTGCGGATGAAACCCGACTCCGTGTTGCCGCGCGTATTGCCCATTCCCTTGATGAGCGTCAGCCGGAACCCGGACAGCGGCGCCCCGTCCCTGGGCAGCAGGTTCCCCGGCTCCGGCCGCAACCGCTCCAAGGTGCCGCGCGCCCCGCTCCCGCCCTCGACCAGGCTCTCCACATGGAGATCGGCCGGCGCCTCGGCCAGCATGCGAACCAGCTTCTTCACCGAGACCAGCGCGGAGGACCCCTCCGGGGCGGGCACGTCCATCGAGGTCCGCACCTTGCCCGTCCGCAGGTCGGCGGTCACGGCGATGACGCCGATCGTGCCGTCGACCCGCAACTCCGCCGCCAGCCGGCCGTCCGCGCACAGCGTGTCGGCCGCGGCGAGCCGCCGCTCCCGCGGATCGCTGCCCCGCCGGGCCCGTTGCACCGGGAGGGCCTTCTGTCCCAGCTCTCCGCCCAGCCGAAGACAGACCTGGCGGATCAGCCGCTCCCAGCTCTCCACCACGTCGACGGCCCGCTCGTCACCCGGGTTGAGGGTCTCGTCCTCGATGCCCTTGCGGACGGGTACCCAGGACGGTCCCATGTTCTGGAACCCGTGACAGCCGGAGTTCTCGTGCCGGAGGTACTCCAGCAGTTCCTGGAGCAGCCAGGCGTGTGCGGGGTTGCCCACGCCCTCGTGGCGGATCAGGAGCTGGGCCTGGTGGGCCACCTCCGCCCACGACAGGTGCCAGAGGCTGACCTTGTGCTTGCGCCGCCCGTCGATCTTGACATCGACCACGGGGGCGCCGTCGAGGGCCACGTCGTTGGAGAGCGTGATGACGGCCTCGTAGCCACGCCGCGCGGCGATGTCCATGTACGCCTGGACCTGCTCGGCCCGGAGCGCGTTCCCGTTGGTCTTCGTCTCCACGAGTGCGGTCCAGAGCTTGCCGGCGCGCTCGATCCGGATGACACCGTCCGGCCGGCGGGGCGCGTCGCCGTGGGGCAGCGACACCTCCGTGAAGGTCTGCGTCCGACCGGCGGGGGCACCGAAGGCGGCCGTGAGCCGACGACCCAGCTCGGGTACCTGCGTCATGACGGCGAGCAGCACCGAGGTCGCGCGCACCTCCCGTTCCCGGTCGCTCTTGAGGCTGGGCACCGGGAAGAGCCGAGCCGGCTGCCAGGAGTCGTTCTCGGCCAGGGACTTCCTGGCCACCTTGGGCAGCGTGATCTTCTTCCTGGTCGACCGGGCGTCCCCGACGGCGGACCCGCCCCGGCCGCGGGACTGCGCGGGGACGCGGGCGACCGCCGGACCGGCTTCGGCCGGAGCGTCCTCGGCCGGAGCCTCCTCGGCCGATCCGACGGGCGCTACGGGCGCGGGCGCGACCGGCTCGATCGGGGCGGGAGCCGCGCCGGCCGTCGTGGCGCACGGCCCGGCTTCCGGGGTCGCGGGGGAGTCCTCGTCCTCTTCGAGGACGGAGATGCCGAAATCCGTGGCGAGGCCGGCCAGGCCGGTCTCGTACCCCTGTCCCACGGCCCGGAACTTCCACTCCGCGCCCCGCCGGTACAGCTCGCCGAAGACGAAGGCGCTCTCCACGCCCGCGTCGTCGATGGAGAACCCGACCAGTGGCTCGCCGGAGCGGTCCGCGATCGTCATCCGCAGGTCGTCGAGGTCCCCGAAACGGGCGTCACCGTACTGGCTCGCCGCCACCACGATCCGCGCGACGTCCGCCGGCACGGCCGTCAGGTCCAACCCGATGCGGTCCTCGTCGCCGCTTCCGGTCGGTGTCTTGCCGAGCAACTGGACGCTGCCGTCCTCGGCCGCGGGGTGGTTGTAGAAGTAGAAGTCGTCCTCCGAGCGGACCTTGCCGTTCGCGTCGAGCAGCAACACCGACACGTCGGCGTCGCCGGCGCCCGAGGTGCTGGTCCAGCCCAGACTCACGACCACGGCCCCGGCGTCCTCGCCGAGGGCGGTCAGACTGACGTTCGCACCCTTTGTCATCTCCCGCATGGCTTCCCCCCGGTCGTCCGGCTTCGCCCGCTCGGACGGAGCTTCGCGCACCGTATCCAGCCGGCCCCCCGGCCCTCAGGTGAAGGGGGAAATGGGCGGGATGTCCCGAGGGGGTGGCGGCGACCGGCGCCGGGGTGGGATGGGGGACACTGGGGGAGCCTGACCCCGTTCCGTGTCGCCGAGGAGCCGTGCCGCATGCCCCGCCTTGCCGTGTTCGCCGTTGTCGTCTGTGCCCTGTCCGTGGCCGCGGCCGTGGTCGCCTTCGTCGAGGGCAGCTTCCTCGGCATCATCTGGGTGCTGCTGGCCGGTCTGACCTCCAACATGGCCTGGTACTACGTACGCAAGGCCAAGGCCGACAAGGGCGCCCGCGCGAACGGCTGACCGGGCACACGGCCCTCGGGGCCCGGTCCGGTCACCTAGCCCGCCGGGGCGCAGTAGCCGTCCGCGTCCTGCCAGAAGCGGTAGAGGTCGCGGCCGCAGTACGTCTCGAACTCGGACACGCCGAGCGCGTCGAGGATGCCGCTGACCGCGCCGAAGAAGAACGCGTTGACCTCCGGGATCCACAGCAGCGCGAACACGCCGAGCAGGGCGAACGGCGCCAGCGGCGCCACCTGTCGGCGCACCCCGTGTGACAGCCAGGGCTCGATGACCCCGTAGCCGTCCAGGCCCGGCACCGGCAGGAAGTTCAAGATCGCCGCCGAGACCTGGAGCAGTGCCAGGAACGCCAGCGCGAAGCGGAACGGCATCGGCACCCCGTCCAGGGCGTCCAGCCAGAACGGCGCGGTGCACACCACGGCGAAGGCCACGTTCGTCAGCGGGCCCGCGGCCGAGATCAGGCTGTGCTTCCAGCGGCCGCTGATCCGGTCGCGCTCGATGTACACGGCGCCACCGGGCAGGCCGAGACCGCCCAGGATCACGAAGATCACCGGCAGCACGATGCTGAGCATCGCGTGCGTGTACTTCAGCGGGTTCAGCGTCAGGTAGCCCTTGGCGCCGACCGTGATGTCGCCGCCGTGCAGGGCGGTGCGGGCGTGCGCGTACTCGTGCAGGCACAGCGAGACGACCCACGCGGCCGTGACGAACAGGAACACCGCCAGGCCGGTGCTGGTCGAGTACCCCGTCCACACGGCCCAACCGGTCACCGCCATGACGGCGACGATCCCGAGGAAGACGGAACTGATCTGCCGCTCGCCGCGGCTGCCTTGGTGACCCATGCGGCGAAACCTATCCCGGGCACGGCGCAGGGTGTCCCTCGGGTCCGGCGACAATGGGCCGGTGCGTTACGTGATTCTCGGGACGGCCCAGGCCCTCACCGACGACGGCGACCCCGTCGCCGTCGGCGGGGCGCGCCTGCGCGCCCTCCTGACCGCCCTCGCCCTGCGGCCGGGCCGCACCGTGCCGGTCGAGTCGCTGGTCGCCGAGGTGTGGGACGGGGACCGGCCGGCCGACGCGCCGGCCGCGCTCCAGGCCCTGGTGGCGCGGCTGCGCCGGACGATCGGGCACGCCGCCGTGCGCTCCGGGGAGGGCGGCTACCGCCTGGCCGCCACCCGCGAGGAGGTGGACCTGTACCGCTTCGAACGGCTGGCGCGGGCCGCCGCCGCCGAGCGGGACCCGGCCGCGGCCGCGGCCCTGTACGACGACGCCCTCGCCCTGTGGCGGGGCCCCGCGCTGGCCTCGCTGCCGGACGCGGCCGGGGAGTCCGCGCGCTGGGAGGCCGTACGGGCCGACGCGCGCCGGGGGCGCCTCGGCGCGGCCCTCGCCCTGGGCGAGGCGGAGCGGATCCTGCCCGAGCTGACCGCGCTGTGCGCGCAACACCCGCTGGACGAGCCGCTGCGGGCCCTGCGGATCCGCGCCCTGGACGCGGCGGGCCGCCCGGCGGAGGCGCTGGCCGCCTACGAGGACGTACGCCGGGACCTCGCCGACCGGCTGGGCGCCGACCCGGGCCCGGAGCTGCGCGCCCTCCACGCCGCCCTGCTCGCTCCGCCGGACCCCGCGCCCCACGCACCGCGCCCCCCGTACCCGGGAGCGCCCGCCCCGCACCCGGCGGGGACCGCCCCGCACCCCACCACGCCCGCCCCGGCCCCCGCCGGGACCGGTCCCGGGGGGAATCTGCGGGCCCGCCTGACCACCTTCGTCGGCCGCGAGGGCGACATCCGCGTCATCGGCGCCGACCTGGCCCGGTCCCGCCTCGTCACCCTGCTCGGGCCCGGCGGCGCCGGCAAGACCCGGCTGTCGCAGGAGGCCGCCGAGGCGCACGCCGCCGCCGGCCGGCCCGACGGGATGTGGCCCGACGGGGTGTGGCTCGTCGAACTGGCCCCCGTGGACGACCCCGACGACGTCGCCGAAGCGGCCCTGGCCGCCCTCGGGGCCCGCCAGACCAAGCTGCGCGGCGCCGCCGCCGAGGAACTGCGCGCGCTGACCGAGCGGGGCGGCGACGACCCGCTCGCCCGACTCGCCGAACACTGCGGCCGGCGCGACCTCCTGCTGCTCCTCGACAACTGCGAGCACGTCATCGGGGCCGCCGCCGTCCTCGCGGAACGCCTCCTCACGCACTGCCCCGGCGTGCAGATCCTCGCCACCAGCCGGGAACCCCTCGGCGTGCCGGGGGAGTGGCTGCGCCCGGTGGAACCGCTGCCCGACCCCGTCGCGCTGCGGCTGCTCGCCGACCGCGGCGCCGCCGCCCGGCCCGGCTTCCGCGTCGAGGACGACCCGGCCGCCGCCGCGGAGATCTGCCGCCGCCTCGACGGCATGCCGCTGGCCATCGAACTGGCCGCCGCCCGGCTGCGCCTGCTCACCCCCCGCCAGATCGCCGACCGGCTCGACGACCGGTTCCGCCTCCTCACCGGCGGCTCCCGTACCGTCCTGCCCCGCCAACAGACCCTGCGGGCCGTCGTCGACTGGTCCTGGGACCTGCTCGACGCGCCCGAACGGGCCGTCCTGCGACGGCTCTCCGTCTTCGCCGGCGGCTGCGACCTCGCCGCCGCCGAGGCCGTCTGCGCCGGCCCCGACGCGGACGCGGTCGTCGACGCGCTCGGCTCCCTCGTGGACAAGTCCCTCGTCGTCGCCGCCCCCGGCCCCGACGGGGACATGCGCTACCGGCTGCTGGAGACCGTCGCCGAGTACGCCGCCGAGCGCCTGACCGAGGTCCCCGAGGACCGCGCCGACACCGAGCGGCGCCACCTCGTCCACTACCGCGAACTCGCCCGCACCACCGAGCCCCTGCTGCGCGGGCACGGCCAGCGCGCGGCCGCCGAGCGGCTCGCCACCGAATACGAGAACCTCCGTACCGCGCTGCGCCGGGCCGTCGCCGCCAAGGACGTCGGCGAGGTGCTCTGCCTGGTGCACTCCCTCGTCTGGTACTGGCACATGCACGATCTGCGCGCCGAGTCACGTCACTGGGCGGACGCCGCCGTGGCCCTCGGCCCGGACCCCTTCGCCGCGCCCGTCACCCCCGCGGAACCGGTGTACGAGCGGCTCGTGGATTCGCCCCCGCCCTACACGGGCGAACTGCTCACCGAGGCCTGGCGCGGCGCCCGGATGATCCAGCTCACCGCCCGCGACCAGAACAGCGGCAGCTGGAACTCACCGGAGGTCCGCGTCCAGGTCGAGGGCATGATCGCGGCCTACCGCCCCGGCCTGCCCCAGACCTGCCGGTTCCCCACCGCCCTGTGGATCTACGCCGTGATGATCATGGGCGATCCGGAACTGCTCCGGCGCGTCATCGACGAGACCGTCGAGACCACCCGCGCCCTCGGCTACCGCTGGGAGTTGGGCTCCGCGCTCCAACTGCGCGCCAACATCCGGGCGAACCGCGCCGCGTCGTTCGGCGGCGCCGCCCGCGACGCCGAGGAGAGCCTCGCGCTCTTCCGCGAGCTGGGCGACGACTGGGGCTGCGCCGAAGCGCTGTCCGCCCGGGCCGAAGCCCTGGAGAAGCGCGGCGAGTACGCGTTGGCCGCCGCCGACTTCCGGGCCGCGATCGAGCACGCCGAGCGGCTCGGCGCACCGGCCCAGGTGACGGTCCTGCGGGTGCGGATGGCCGGCACCCTCGCCGAGGAGGGCCGGCTGGAGGAGGCGGAGGAGATCCTGACCGGGCTCCTCGCCGTCATCCGCCAGTACCGCAACGAGGCCCTGCCGGCCGCCCGCATGTTCCTCGCCGGGCTCTACGGCCGCACCGGCCGTCTCGTCGAGGCCCGCGCCGAACTCACCTCCCTGCGCGAGGAGTTCGCCTTCGGCGCGTACGCGATCTTCGACGGCTTCCTGCTCGGGGTGCTGGCCTGGCTCGACAACAAGGAAGGCCGGCACGAGGAGGCGCTGGCCCTCGTCCGGGAGGCCGCGACCACCGCCCGGGACCCGATGGCGCTGATGGTGGCCCCGCAACTGCCGGCCGTCCACCTGTTGATCGCGGCCGTGTCCCTCACGGGGCTCGGCGGTCCGCGCCGGGAGTACGACGCCGCCCGGCTCCTCGGCGCCTACCGGGCCCTGGTGCCGCTCGGTCACTTCCCCGTCACCACCGAACGCGAGGACGCCGCCCTCGTCGAGGAGTCGGCGAGGGCGGCGCTGGGGGACACCGCGTACGAGGCGGCGTACGCCGAAGGCGGTGGCCTCACCCTGGAGCAGGCCACCGCCCTCGTCTGAACCGTCCGCCTGCGCCGGGCCCCGGGAGAACGCTTGCCGCGCCTGCCCGGCGGACTCGCGCGGGTCAGGTCTTGTGACGGAACTTGCGGACCGCGAGCGGCATGGTGATCGCGGTGATGGCGACCGACCAGATCAGGGTCATCGTCACCGAATGGGCGACCGGGCCCCCGTTCATCAGGCCGCGCGCCGCGTCGGCGAGGTTGGACAGCGGGTTGTAGTCGGTGAAGGCCTGCAACCAACCCGGCATGGTCGTCGGGCTGGCGAAGATCGAGCTGCCGAACTGCAGCGGCATCAGCACCAGCATCGCCATGCCCTGCACGGCCTGGGCCGTCTTCATGGTCAGACCCAGCAGGATGAAGATCCACATCAGCGAGGCGCCGAAGACGGCCGACAGGCCGATGGCGAGGAACAGGTCCAGCACCGAGGTCTTGATGGACAGCCCCAGGATGAAGCCCATGACGAGCAGGATCGTGATGGCGACCAGCATCCGGCCGAGTTCCACCACGATCTTCGCGATGAGCACCGACGAGCGGGCGATCGGCATGGACCGGAACCGGTCCATCACGCCCTTCTTGAAGTCGTCGTTGACCCCGGTGCCGACCGCCATGGCGATGTTCATGCCCATCATCGCCATCAGGCCGGGCACCAGATAGTTGACGTACTCGCCCTGGTTCCCCTTGCCGGAGATCGCGCCGCCGAAGACGAACACGAACAGCAACGTGAAGATGATCGGCATGAACAGGACGTCGAACATCGACTCGGGGTCCTGCTTGATCTGCAGGGCGTTGCGGCGCACCAGGGCGCCGATGTGCCGCAGGTTGGCCCGCAGGCCGATCCGGCCCTCGTCGGGCAGGTCGTGCGGCGCGGCGTCCGGGACGGTCGCGGTACTGCCGGGCTTGGACGTGGTGACGGTGCTCATGCCGCGACCTCCTCGGTCTGCTGGGCGGGAACGGAGTTCTCGGCGGACGGCTTCTGGCCCGTGATGGACAGGAAGACCTCGTCGAGGCTGGGCAGGTGGGTGCCGAGGTCGGCGATCGCGTAACCGCGGCCGGCCAGCAGCCCGATCACCGCGGTCAGCTGCTCGTCGCTCAGGATCGGGACCAGCAGCACGCCCTCGTCCGGTACGGCCTGGGAACCGGCCACACCGTCGAGACCGGCCTCCGACAGGGCGCGGGCCATGCCCGGCAGATCGGAGGCGGCGGCGGGACGGATCTTCAGCGTGCGGCCGCCGACCCGGGCCTTCAGCTCGTCCACCTTGCCGTTGGCGATGACCTTGCCCTTGTCGATGACCGTCAGCTCGCTCGCGAGCTGCTCGGCCTCCTCCATGTACTGGGTGGTCAGCAGGACGGTGGCGCCCTCGGCGACCATCCGCTGCACCTCGTCCCACACCTCGTTGCGGGTGCGGGGGTCCAGACCGGTGGTCGGCTCGTCCAGGTACAGCACGGCCGGGCGGCCGATCATGGAGGCGGCCAGGTCGAGCCGGCGGCGCATGCCGCCGGAGTAGTGCATGACCGCCTTCTTGGCGGCCTCCGTCAGCGAGAACCGCTCCAGCAGCTCGTCGGCGCGGGACCGGGCCTCCTTGCGGGGCAGGTCCAGCAGCCGGCCGATCATGTAGAGGTTCTCCCAGCCGGAGAGCTTCTCGTCGACCGAGGCGTACTGACCGGTGAGGCCGATGGTGCGGCGCAGCTGCCGGGGCTGGCGGACCACGTCGAAGCCCGCCACCGTCGCCCTCCCGGCATCCGGGGTGATCAGGGTGGACAGGACGCGGACCAGGGTGGTCTTTCCCGCCCCGTTGGGCCCGAGGACCCCGAGCACGGTGCCCTCACGGACATCGAGGTCCACGCCGTCGAGGGCCTTGGTCTCGCCGTAGTGCTTGACCAAGCCCCGGACCTGTACGGCGTGCGAGCCGCTCGGGGAAGTCTTGTCGTTTCGCGTCATGGACACCATGGGACCAGCCGCCACTGACAAAGCACCGACAGCCGACCGACAACGGGCCCGCGCGCAGCCGTCGGCCGCCGACGAAGACGTCGGCGGCCGACGGCGGCGAACCTAGTGGAAGGCGTGCTCGGCCTGCGGGAACGTTCCGCCGACCACGTCCTGCGCGAACGCCTTCGCCGCGTCGCCCATGGTCTGCCGCAGGTTCGCGTACTGCTTCACGAACTTCGGCATCTTCCCGCCCGTCAGACCCATCATGTCGGTCCACACCAGCACCTGGGCGTCGCATTCCGAGCCGGCGCCGATGCCGACCGTCGGAATGTGCAGGGACCGGGTGACCTCGGCGGCCAGCTCGGCCGGCACCAGTTCCAGCACCACCGCGAACGCGCCCGCGTCCTGCGCCGCCTTCGCGTCGCGCAGCAACTGGTGCGCCGCCTCGTCACTGCGGCCCTGCACCCGGTAGCCCATGGCGTTCACGGACTGGGGGGTCAGACCCAGGTGGGACATGACCGGGATGCCGGACTGCACGATCAGCTCGGTCTGGGCCAGCGAACGCTCGCCGCCCTCCAGCTTCACCGCGCCGACCCCGGCCTCCTTGACCAGCCGCGTCGCGCTGCGCAGCGCCTGCACGGCGCCCTCCTGATAGGAACCGAACGGCAGGTCGCCGACGATCAGGGCGCGGCTCGTGCCGCGTACGACGGCCGCCGACAGCAGGGTCATCTCGTCCATCGTCACGGGGACGGTGGTCTCGTAGCCGAGGTGACAGTTGCCCATCGAGTCGCCGACGAGCATGACCGGAATGCCGGCCTCGTCGAACACGGACGCGGTCATCGCGTCGTACGCGGTGAGCATCGGCCACTTCTCGCCGCGCTCCTTGGCCAGGGCCAGGTCGCGGACGGTGATGCGGCGGGTCCCCGTGCCCCCGTACAGGGTGGGGCCGGAGGTCTCGCGGGCAGGCGAAACGACATGCGTCATGGCTACTGCTCCTTGTGTCATCTCGAGGCGCCCTCACGGCGTCCCCGGACTCACCCACCATGGTGGCACTGGTCGGCCCCGACACGGAAGTGGCGCGATGACCGGTCCGTCACATTCGCCGCCCCTCCCGGGCCGCGCCGCGCCCAATGTGCGCGTTTCGTGACAAGCGGAACCCTGACCGCACGGCCGTTCGTCCTCACGGAGGTACGGCCGGCAAGGACGGCACGGATCTGCTTCGAACATCGCCTAGGGTCAAGGGGCGGGGACGGAGCGCGAGCACGGCAGCGAGGGCAGTGGAATGGCACAGGCGTACATGACGGAGACGGGAAACGGCGGCTCGGAGCCCGAGCCCTCCCGATCCGGTCTCCGACGCCGACTGGCCGACCTGCGCCGAGACCGGGGGATCTGGCGCCGGGGACTCGTCACCGCGGGCCTCGCCGCGCTGGTCTCGCTCGTGATGATCTTCCACGCCGACCTGCCGAACGACGTGGGCAACCTCGGCAGCCTCACCGAGACCTTCCTGCCCTGGCTGGGGCTGGCCGTGCCGGTCCTGCTCGTCACCGCCGTGATCCGCAAGTCCGCGACCGCGCTGATCTCGATACTGTTGACCGCCGCGGTCTGGGCGAACCTGTTCGGCGGCCTGGTCACGGACAAGTCCGGCGGCGGCGGCAACCTGATGGTCGTCACCCACAACGTGGACGCAGACAACGCCGACCCGCGCGGCACCGCCGAATCCGTCGCCGGCTCGGGGGCCGACGTGCTGGCGCTCACCGAGCTCAAGGCCGGCGCCGTCCCCGTCTACGAGAAGGCCCTGGCCGGCGTGTACAAGTACCACGCCGTCGAGGGCACGGTCGGCGTGTGGAGCAAGTACCCGCTGTCCTCCAGCGCCCCCGTCGACATCAAGATGGGCTGGACCCGGGCCATGCGCACCACCGTGGACACCGCCCACGGCCGGGTCGCGGTCTTCGTCGCCCACCTCCCCTCGGTCCGGGTGAAGCTCAACGCCGGATTCACCGCCAACCAGCGCGACAACAGCGCCGACGCGCTCGGCGCCGCCCTGGCCTCCGAACCGCTCAAGAAGGTCGTCCTGCTCGGCGACCTCAACGGCACCATGAACGACCGCGCCCTGTCCGAGGTCACGTCCCAGATGCGCTCCACCCAGGGCGCGGCGGGCGACGGCTTCGGCTTCAGCTGGCCCGCCGGATTCCCGATGGCCCGCATCGACCAGATCATGGTGCGCGGGATCACCCCCGACGCCTCCTGGACCCTGCCGCGCACCGGCAGCGACCACCTCCCGGTCGCGGCGCGGATGACCGTCAAGGACTAGGGTCTGTCTTTCGGATTTGCCGGGCCCCCTGTCACGTCCTGCCTGCCGCGGGCTGCGTCCGCTCGCGCCAGCCGTTCGTGATCGGCAGCCGGCGGTCCTTGCCGAAGCCCTTCGCGGAGATCTTGGTGCCCGGCGGGTACTGGCGGCGCTTGTACTCCGCCGTGTCCACCATCCGCAGCGTCCGGGCGACCAGCTCGGCGTCGAAACCGGCGGCGACGATCGAGTCCAGGCCCTGGTCGCGGTCCACGTACATCGCCAGGATCGCGTCGAGCACCGGATAGTCCGGCAGCGAGTCCGTGTCCACCTGGCCCGGGCGCAGCTCGGCGCTCGGCGGCTTCACGATCGAGTTCTCCGGGATCGGCGGGGTCTCGCCCCGCTCGGCGGCGGCCCGGTTGCGGTACCGCGCGAGCCGGAAGACATCGGACTTGTAGACGTCCTTGATCGGGCCGTAGGCCCCGACCGAGTCGCCGTACAGGGTGGAGTAACCGACGGCCAGCTCGGACTTGTTGCCCGGGGCCAGCACGATGTGACCCTCCTGGTTCGAGAGCGCCATCAACAGCGTGCCGCGCAGGCGCGACTGGAGGTTCTCCTCGGCCAGACCGGTCAGCGCCAGGGACCCCATGTAGGCGTCGAACATCGGCTCGATCGAAACCGTCCGGAAGTTCAGGCCGGTCCGTTCGGCCAGGCCGGCCGCATCGCCCCTGGAGTGGTCCGAGGAGTACTTGGAGGGCATCGAGACGCCGTACACGTTCTGCGCGCCGATCGCGTCGCAGGCGATCGCGGCGACGAGCGCCGAGTCGATGCCGCCCGAGAGGCCGATCAGGACCGAGCGGAACCCGTTCTTCAGGACGTACGCGCGCAGTCCCACGACCAGCGCGTCGTAGACCTCCTCCTCGTCGTCGAGGCGGTCGGCGTACCCGCCGGGCACGACCGGCCCGTACGCCTGCACCGGCTCCTCGGACAGGATCACGCGGTCGATCCGCAGCCCGTCGTCCACGACGCCCTCGGGCGCGTCGGGCCGGGCTGCCGGCAGGTCCAGATCGACCAGCACGCAGCCCTCCGAGAACTGCGGGGCACGGGCCACGACCTCGCCGGCGGCGTCCACGACGATCGAGTCGCCGTCGAAGACCAGCTCGTCCTGGCCGCCGATCATCGCCAGGTAGGCGAGGGTGCAACCGGCCTCCCGGGCCCGCCTGCGGACCAGTTCGAGGCGCTGGTCGTCCTTCTCGCGCTCGTAGGGGGAGGCGTTGATCGACACCAGCAGACCGGCCCCGGCGGAGCGGGTGGCGGGGACCCGGCCGCCGTCCTGCCAGAGGTCCTCGCAGATCGCCAGCGCCACGTCCACGCCGCGCACCCGGATCACCGGCTGGGTGTCGCCCGGCACGAAGTACCGGAACTCGTCGAAGACCCCGTAGTTGGGCAGGTGGTGCTTGGCGAAGCGGAGGACGACCCGCCCTCCGTGCAGCACGGCGGCGGCGTTCTCCGGGGAGCCCGCCGGACGCCCGAGCCGCGGCGCGGCCTTCTCGGTGCGGTCCAGGTACCCGACGATCACCGGCAGCTCGCCGAGGCCCTCGGCGGCCAGCCGCTCCGCGAGTTCACGCAGCGCCGTACGGGAGGCTTCGACGAAGGAGCCGCGCAGGGCGAGGTCCTCGACGGGGTATCCGGTGAGCATCATCTCCGGGAACGCCACCAGGTGGGCCCCCTGCTCCGCGGAGTGCCGCGTCCAGTGGACGACGGAGTCGGCGTTTGCGGTGATCTCGCCGACGTGCGAGTCGATCTGATTCAGAGCGAGGCGAAGTTGAGGCACGGGCCCAGTCTAATCGTCTTTCTGACGCGATGTCCTGGAGCCCGGCCTCTTTCCCGTTCCGCGGGTCGGGTCAGCGGATCGGGCCGGCGAACTTCACGGGGTCGAGCAGGAGCCCGGGGGAGATCTCCGCGCGGATGGTCCTGGCGCCCTTCGGCACCTCGTACGCGGCGCTCCCGGTGGCGGTCGCGCCCGGCGCCACGGCGCCCGCGATCGTCTTGGGCATGTGTCCGTCGAAGACGGACTCGGCGGCGCGGCCCTGCTCGTCCGTGACATCGGGCTGGGCGTAGAACACCGTGACGGGCTTCTTCGACGTGTTGGTGATCGTGATGTCGAACCTCACCGCGTTGTCGACGTCCGCGAAGCCGCTCTCGGAGACGTACTCCACCGGTGCGGACAGGGAGACCTTCAGGCCGTTCGCGTACGTGTGGCTCTCGCCGAAGGACAGGGGGGTGCTGAAGCCAGGGCCGGTGGCCGGCTCGTCGCCGGGGAAGTCGTACGGCGAGGAGAAGGACGGCTTGGGGTACGGGCTCGGGTCGGTGTACGGCGTGTCCCAGCCGCGGCTCGGCCGGCTGTCCACGACCTTGTCGACCTCGTCGGCGACCTTGACGGTGAAGTAGAACCCGGCGACCGAGGCGAACAGGCTGAGCACGCCGAGGATCGTGCCCCACAGGGACATCGCCTTGCGCGGGGCGCCCCGGGAGGCGCTGACCATGGCCGCGATGCCGAGACCGAGGCCGGTCAGGCCGATGAGCGTGCCGATCCAGAAGAAGAACGGGGTGAGGGCCACCAGGACGGCGACGAGGCCGAGCACCAGCGAGGCGACGGCCAGACCGTTGCCCTTCTCCTGGACGGCCCCGGGGTATCCCGGGTACCCGGGGTAGCCCGGAGGGCCGGGAGGAACCCCGTACCCGGGCGGACCCGCGTATCCGCCGGGCCCGGCGGGCGGCGGCCCGGCGAAGCCCTGGTCGGCGGGCGCGCTCCAGGGATTGGCGGGTTCGGCGGAGGCCTGCGGCCCGGGCGCGGGGGCGCCGAAGGCACCGGCCGGCGGGCCGGGCGTCAGCGGGGCGAAGCCCGACGGCGGCGTCGGCGGGGCGGGGGCCGGCGGGGCGGCCGGGGCGGTCGGAACGGGGGCCGGCGGGGCGTCGGCGGGCTCCGGGGCCGGGGCGTCGGCGGGCGCGGGCTCCTTCGTGAGGGACGGCCCCGGGGTGGGGGACGGCTCCTTCGCGAGGGACGGCCCCGGGGTGGGGGCGTCGGCGGGCGCGGGCTCCTTCGCGGGGGACGGCTCCGGAGCGGGGGACTTGCTCAGCGACGGGCCCGACGCGGGCGCCGCGCCGGGGGAGTCGGTCGGCGACGGGCCCGGCGGGGCCGCCGCCTCGGGTATGGGCGTCCCCGCCGGCTCCGTCGGCGGACCGGTCGGGCTGTCGGGCGGGTTCGGGGGCGTGCTCATGCCTGGGGGCGTCCTTCGGGGCGTGGCGGCGATGACCACCCACCCTGCCACGCGCCCCGACCCCCTCCAACCCGATTCCGTCTCCCGGCCGGTGGGCCGGGAGACGGAAGGACCGTCACCCGGGGCGCGTTGTCGGATCCCGTTCGCTAGCGGCGGTAGCCCAGGACCGTCATCATCCCCGCCTCGGCGTGGTACACGTTGTGGCAATGCACCATCCACAGACCGGGGTTGTCGGCGTCGAACTCCGCCGTGAGGGTCCCGTTCGGCAGGATGACCGCGGTGTCCTTGCGCGCCCCGCCCGCCCCCGCGCCGAGGGCGAAGGTGTGCCCGTGCAGGTGCAGCGGGTGCCACATCGTCGTGGAGTTGGTGAACTCCAGCCGGACGCGTTCGCCCGCCTTCACGGGATGCCGCCGGTCCGGCGCGTACGGCTTGCCGTCGAAGGCCCAGTCGTAGGCCGCCATGCCGCCCGTGAGCCTGATCCTGACCGTGCGGTCCGCCGGCCGGGGGGCCGGTACGGCCGGCTCGGCGGCCCGCAGCGCGTCCGCCGTCAAGGGCCGGCCGGCCAGTTCGGCGGGCCGGGTCGCGGCGGTCGGCGGCGCTCCCGCGCCGGTACGGAGCACGGCGAGCGCCGAGGCGCCGGCGCCCTTGCCCTCGGCGAGCGCGGTCAGCGGGAAGACCCCGTCGCCCGCGGTGACCAGGACGTCGTACCGCTCGCCCATGCCCAACAGCAGTGAGCGGGCCTTGACGTGCCGCACCGGGAAGCCGTCGGTGTGGGTGACCGTCAGTTCGTGTCCGCCGAGGGCGATCCGGTAGGCCGTGTCCCCGCCCGCGTTGACGATCCGCAGCCGGATCCGGTCCCCGGGCCGGGCCGAGAAGACCGACGGGTCCTGCGCCACCCGGCCGTTGACCAGGTGGTACGGGTACGCGACGTCGCCGGCGTCCTTGCCGAGGACGTCACTGTCCCCGCCCATGAGGACACGGGACGGGCCACCGCCGGCGTCGGGGGCCGGGGCGGAACCGTGGCCGGCGTGACCGCCCGCGCCCGCGCCGCCCATGCCCTTGCGGAGCTCGGCGAGGACCCCGTCCGGGGTGGACCCGTCCACACCGTCGAGCCAGTCGTCCAGGACGACCACCCACTCCTTGTCGTACGCGAGGGGCTCCCTGGGGTCCTCGACGATCAGCGGGGCGTACAGGCCGCGATCCTGCTGGACCCCCGAGTGCGGGTGGAACCAGTACGTCCCCGGGTGCGGGACGGCGAACTCGTACCGGAACGAACCGCCCGGGGCGACGTCCCGCTGCGTCAGCCCCGGGACCCCGTCCATGTCGTTGCGCAGGGCCAGGCCGTGCCAGTGCAGGGACGTGGCCTGCGGGAGGTTGTTGGCCAGGGTCAGGGCGAGGGTGCCGCCCGCGGTGACCCGCACCTCCTGGCCCGGCAGCCGGTCCCCGTACGCCCAGGAGCGCACGGTGCGCCCGCCGCCCAGGTCGAGCGAGGCGGCGGTGGCGGTGACGCGGACCTCGGTGCGCGGGCCGGCCGCCGCCCGGGCGGCCTCCGCGGCCCGGACCTCCGGGCCGGCCGGGTCGACGTAGCCGTCGGTGGACCCGGCGGAGGCGCCGCCGGGGTTGGTCGCGTCGTGGTCCATGGAGCCGTGGTCCGCGGCCGGGCCGCCGCCGGAGCAGGCGGCGAGCAGGCCCGAGCCGGCGACGGCGAGTCCGGTGCCGAGCACGGCACGGCGGGTGGGAAGGGAACGCATGGGTGTACCTCGCGGTGTGGCGATACGGGTGGATGGGCGCCGAGTGCCGCCTCCCCCACCGCCGTTCGGGCGGGCGGGGGCGGCGGCGGGGCCCGTCCTATACGCGCAGTACCGCCAGCCGGCGCAGGATTTCCCGGGGCGCGGGCGGATCCGGGCCCGCCGGCGCGCGGGCCGCCGCCGCGCCGCCGCCGGCCCCCGGGCGCGCGGGCCGGCGCAGGGCCGAGCCGCCGAGCGCGAGGAGCACCAGCCCGGCCAGGACGGCCAGGCACACGGACATCGGGTCCATCGCGGGCCCGGGGGCGGGCCGGGTCTGCGGCCGCCCGGCCGGCGGCGGGTCCGAGGCCGCCGGGGCCCGCGACGCCGCCCCCACGGCCGCGTCCGTGTGAGGCGACCCCCCGAGGTGATGTGCCACACCCGCGTCCGGCCGGGCAACGGAGTGGGCGGCGGGCGCGTCTTGCCCGGTGTGGGAATCGGCCGGATGGCCCCACGTGTGCATCGTGACGATTCCCAGCAGCAGGACGGCGAGCAGCGTCAACCGGGGCCACCGGGCGGCTCGTCGGGCGCTGCGCGTCATGAGTGGAACCCTACCCGGGGTGGGTATCCGAGCGTCGGACCGGCCCCGTACCTGCTTAGGATCAGTCGCACCATGTCCAGACAAGACCCGTCCGCGCGGAACGCCCTGCCGGTCGCCGTCCTCATCGGACTCGGCGCCACCGCCTACACCGCGTGGGTGCTCGAAGTCGTGCTCTCGACCGGGCTCAACCCCATCGAGACGTACGTCAGCGAACTCGCCGCACAGGACCAGCCACTCGGCGGCCTCTTCCGCGCCACCGACTTCACCGCCGGCCTGCTCGTCTTCGCCGGCGGCCTGCTCGCCCTCCTGCGCCTCGCGCGGTACGCCGACTCCCGCCGGCCCTGGGCCGTCATCGGCTGGGCCGGCGTCACCCTCTTCGGCGCGGCCACCGCCGCCGACGCCTGGCTGCCGCTGAGCTGCCGACCCACCGTGGACCCCGAATGCGCCGCCCGGGAGACCGCCGGACTGGTACCGGCCACCCACCAGGCCCACGCCGTCAGCAGCAGCCTCGCCATGACCGGCGCCCTCGTCGGGATCGTGGCCCTGACCTTCGCCGCCCGCCGCTACGGCCGGCTCGCGCCGCTCGGCCGCCACGGGCCCGTCCTCGTCGCGCTGGAACTGCTCGCCACCGCCTGGACCATGACCGCCATCGCCCTGTTCACCGCCGGCCGCGGCACGTGGGCGCTCGGAGCCGGCCAGCGGCTCCAGGTGCTGATCGTCGCGCTCTGGCTCGGACTGCTGGCGTACTCCGTGCACAGGGAGCGCCGTACATGAGCACGCCCACCCCGTCCACGAGCCCGTCCGCCCCGTCGAGGGGCCCGGCCGTCCCGCCCACGACGGCGCGCGCGGCCCCGGGCGGGCTGTTCGTCCGCCCGGCCGGCGGTGACGGCGTCGTCCTGCACGCCGTCGTCGAGGGCAGCGGTCCCGTCGTCGTGCTCAGTGCCGGGCTGGCCATGGCCTGGTTCGACTGGGATCCCGTCGCGGAACTGCTCGCCGCCGCGGGTCGGACCGTCGTCACCTTCGACCGCCCCGGACACGGACTGAGCGGCCCGGCCGTCGCACCGGCCACCGCCGCCGGGGAGGCTCACCGGATCGCCGGGCTGCTGGACGCGCTGGGCCCGCGCCTCGCCGGGGCCGGGGTGGGTGCCGGGGCCGGGTTCGGTGCCGGGTTCGGTGCTTCGGGCGCCGGCGGCCCGCGTCCCGGGGGCGGGCCGGTCACCGTCGTCGGGCACTCCATCGCCGGGTTCCACGTCGAGGCGTTCGCCCGCCTGTGCCCCGAGCGGACCGCCGCCGTGGTCCTCGTCGACGCCAGTGTGGAGGAGGACCCCCGTACGGTCCTGCCCGCCGCGCTGCGGCACGGCGCCGCCCGTGCGCTCGGCCGCGCCGTGACCGCCGTCGGACTGCCGGCCGCGCTCGGCCCGGCCGCCCGGCGCGCCGTCGTGCGGGCATCGCGGGTCGGCGGGGGCGACCCGGCCGCGCGGGACCTCGTACGCCGCTGCTACCGCACGGGCCGGGTCTGGCGCGGAGCCCTGTGGGAGAACGCCGGGTACCTCGACGCGGCCGCGGAGGTGCTCGCGCTGGGGGAGACCCACCCGCTGACCGCGCCCGCCACCGTGCTCGCCGGGCGCGACGGAACGGACGGGCGCGGGGCCCTGCGGTGGCTCGACCGGCAGGCGGGCCTGGCCGACCGGCTCGGGGCCCGCCTCGACGTCGCGGAACCCGCCGGGCACCTGGTCATGATGGATCGCCCGCACCAGGTGGCGCGGGCGATCCTCGACGCGGCCGACCCGGACCGGCGGGCGGCCCGGGCCCCCTCCGGCGACTCCTGAACGGGGGAGGGCCCGGGACCGGCCGTCGGGGCTACGCCTTGGGGGCTACGCCTCCGGGGGTCAAGCCTCCGGGGTTGCGTCTTCGGGGCTGAGCCTGCGGGGTTACGCCTTGGGGCTATGCCTTGGGCGCCTGCGAGATCCGCACCATGTTCCCCGAGGGGTCCCGGAAGGCGCAGTCGCGCGGACCCCAGGGCTGGTCGATGGGCTCCTGGAGCACCTCGGCGCCGGACGCCCGCAGCTTCTCGAACGTCGCGTCGAGGTCCCCGGCACGAAAGACGGTCATCGGCAGGAGCCCCTTGGTGAGCAGCTCCTGGAGGGCGTCGCCGTCGGCCTGCGAGCGGCCCGCGTGCGGCTCCGACAGCACGATTTCCAGGTCCGGCTGGTCGTCGCTGCCGAGGGTGACCCAGCGGAACCCGCCCGAGGCGACGTCGTTGCGCGACTTCAGGCCGAGGGCGTCGCGGTAGAACGCGAGCGCCTCGTCCACGTCGTTGACGGTGATGTGGCAGTACTGGAGTGAGATGGTCATGCGACCCACGCTAGGGCGCCGGGTCGCGGACCGCTTCTCCGTTCCTGCTCGGCAGGTCCCGGGTCGGCCTGGTCGTCAGTTTGGCCAGGCACGCGGGCATCGCCGCGACCGCCGAGTGCTCCCGGGCGCGGTACGCGCTCGGGGTCTCGCCCACCAGCTCGGTGAACCGCGAACTGAACGAGCCGAGCGAGGTACAGCCGACCTCCATGCACGCGTCCGTGACGCTCGCGCCCGCCCGCAGCAGCGCCATCGCGCGCTCGATGCGGCGGGTCATCAGGTAGCTGTACGGCGTCTCGCCGTAGGCCGCGCGGAACCGTCGGGAGAAGTGCGCCGGCGACATGAGCGCGTGGCGGGCCATCGTCGGCACGTCGAGGGGGCGCGCGTACTCCCGGTCGATCAGGTCCCGTGCCCGGCGCAGGTGCGCGAGGTTGGCGAGATCCTGGGGGTCCATGAGACGGACAGTACACCGGCCCTCCGGGGCCCGTCGGCCCGTCCCTGGACCGCGAGGACGGGGCGGGGGCTCGGGGGGAGGTGCGTGCCGGAGGGGGTCCGGCGCCGGGCCGGCAACGGGCGCCCGGGGCTGTCGGCCGGCGCCCGGGTCCACCGGGCCGGCGTAGACCCGCTCGGTCCACGTCGCGATCTGCTCGTCGGAGAGGTGCTTTGCCAGATCGGCCTCGCTGATCATGCCGACCAGCTTCCCGGTGCACGTGTGCACGTGTGTGCACGTGGTACGTGGTGCACGGGGTGTACGGGGTGGACGGGGTGGACGGGGTGTACGGGGTGTACGCGGTGCGACTCCGCGGAGCGCGGAGCACGCCCGCAGGGGTGAGAGGTCGCCTCCCACCACCGTACGAGCGTGTCCCGTCAGCCGCGCGGCGCGGCCCCGCGCCGCTTCAACATGTCCGCCATCAGCGTGAGCTCCGACTGCTGCGCCGCGACCATGCCCTCGGCCAGCTTCCGCTCCGCCGGGGTCTCGCACAGGGTGGCGCAGCCCCGGGCCATGGCGACCCCGCCCTTGTGGTGATCGGTCATCAGCTGGAGGTACAGCACCTCCGCGTCGCGGCCCTCGACCGCCCCGAGCCTCGTCAGCTCCTCCTTGGTGGCCATGCCCGGCATCAGCGCGCCGGGCTTGGCCGCGCCCATGTCGTGGCCAGCGGTGCCCCCGTGCCCGGCGTGCCCGGCGCCCTCGCCCCCGGTGCCCATCCAGGACATCGGCGGCTCGTCGGCGAGCACCTTCGGCAGCCCCCACAGGTCCAACCAGCCCAGCATCATCCCGCGCTGGTTGGCCTGTGTGTTGGCGATGTCGTAGGCGAGGCTGCGCACCGCCTCGTCCCGGGTGCGGTCGCGGACGATGAAGGACATCTCCACCGCCTGCTGGTGGTGCACCGACATGTCCCGGGCGAAGCCGGCGTCCGGTGAGTACAGCGCCGGCGCGCGGGAGGACGTACCGCCGTCGCGGTCGCCGTCGCCGCCGTTCGCGGTGGCCACCGTCGCGCCCACCGCGAACAGCACGGCGAGGACCACGGCCGCGCCGGACACCCAGTACGTCCGGTGCGCGCCGTTCGCGCCGGTCACTTGTCGGCCAGTCCGTTGGTGCAGGCCGCGCCCGGCTCGGGGGTCTGCGGGCCCTGGACGTACTTGGTGAAGAACTGCGCCACCCGCGGGTCGTCGGCCTTCTCCACCGTCAACTGCTTGCCCCACGCGCTGAGCATGATGGCGCCGGCCTGCTCCTTGACGGGGCTCATCATCGTGTACGGGGTCTTGCCGACCTTCGCGGCGAGCGTGTCCACGTCGGCCTTGGCGGCCTTCTCGTTGTACGTCACCCAGACTGCGCCGTGCTCCAGCGAGTGGACGGCGTTCACCTGCGGCAACGGGTTGGCGTAGACGTCGCCGTCGCAGTTCGTCCAACGGGGGTGGTGGTCGCCGCCGACCGGCGGGTTCATCTCGTACTTCACGACCGTCTCGACGTGGTTGCGACCCAGCTTCTGGGCATCCCACGTCTGCTCGCCGCTGACCGGCGCCTTGCGGGCCGCGTCGGCGTCCTTCTCCTTCTGCTTCTGGCCGAGCAGCACCCATGAGCCGAAGCCCACGAGCGCGGCCACGACGGCCGTGGAGGCCGTGATCGCGATGATCTTGTTGCGCCGGTCGCGCGCCTTGTCCGCCCGACGCATCTCGGCTATGCGCGCCTGGCGGTCGTTCTGGTCCGGGGAGGTCCTGCTGGCCATGTGCCCTGGTTCCTTCTGCTGAGGGGGGTGGGGAGGTGTCCGTGGTGCCGCGCGGCGCGGCGCGGCGCTCGTGCCGCCGTGGTGCCGCGCGGCGCGGCGCGGCGCTCGTGCCGCCGTGGTGCCGCGCGGCGCGGCGCGGCGCTCGTGCCGCCGTGGTGCCGTGTGGCGCGGCGCTCGTGCCGCCGTGCTGCCGTGGTGCCGCGCGGCGCGGCGCTCGTGCCGCGTGGCACGGCGCCGGGCCCGTCAGGTCCGCAGCACCTGGAGGGCGTACAGGTCGGGGGCGCGCGCCAGCGTCCCGGGCGGGCGGACCGGCCCGGCGTACGCGAGGTCCGCGACGGCCGCGGACCCGGTCTGCGACACGGTCACGGCGGGCGGCGGGGCGGGCAGCACCGCCGGGGTCACGTGGGAGTGCGGGGCGCAGCCCGGAAGCTCGTACGGGGCCACACAGACGGCGTGCGGCGCGCCCGGCGCGTCGTGGGCCACCGGCCGGGCGTGTCCCACGCCGGCCCGCCCGCAGAGGAACACGGCGCCGCACAGCACCCCGAACGCGAGGAGCAGGACGGCACGCCGAGCGGCGGGGGCACCGTGGCCCCCGCGTTTCCCGTGCCTCCGGCCCCCCACGCAACCCCCCACGCAGCCCCCCATGGGCGCAGATGGTAATGCTCATGACCGCTCCGAGGTCAGTGCGGGGGTGCCACGAGCTTTCCGGGGTGCGTAATGTGGCGGAAACCACGGGTGGTGATACTGGACCGGCCCGACTGTGCTCCCCCCTCCGGGGGAGGTGGTGCACAGGCCGTCTGAACTGCGAGGATGAAGGCATGGACAAGCAGCAGGAATTCGTCCTCCGGACGCTTGAGGAGCGCGACATCCGCTTCGTGCGCCTGTGGTTCACCGACGTACTGGGATTCCTCAAGTCCGTCGCGGTCGCACCGGCGGAACTGGAGCAGGCCTTCGACGAGGGCATCGGCTTCGACGGCTCCGCGATCGAGGGCTTCGCCCGGGTCTACGAGTCCGACATGATCGCCAAGCCGGACCCGAGCACCTTCCAGATACTGCCGTGGCGCGCCGAGGCCCCGGGGACCGCGAGGATGTTCTGCGACATCCTCATGCCGGACGGGTCCCCGTCGTACGCCGACCCCCGCTACGTCCTCAAGCGCATCCTGAACAAGACCTCCGACCTGGGCTTCACTTTCTACACCCACCCCGAGATCGAGTTCTTCCTGCTGAAGGACAAGCCGCTGGACGGCACCCGCCCCGTCCCCGCCGACAACTCGGGCTACTTCGACCACACCCCGCAGAACGTCGGCATGGACTTCCGCCGGCAGGCCATCACCATGCTCGAATCGATGGGCATCTCCGTCGAGTTCAGCCACCACGAGGGCGCCCCCGGCCAGCAGGAGATCGACCTCCGCTACGCCGACGCGCTCTCCACGGCCGACAACATCATGACGTTCCGCCTGGTCATGAAGCAGGTCGCGCTGGAACAGGGCGTCCAGGCCACCTTCATGCCCAAGCCGTTCTCGGAGTACCCGGGCTCGGGCATGCACACCCACCTCTCGCTCTTCGAGGGCGACCGCAACGCCTTCTACGAGTCGGGCGCCGAGTACCAACTCTCCAAGGTCGGCCGCTCGTTCATCGCGGGCCTGCTGCGCCACGCGGCCGAGACCGCCGCCGTCACCAACCAGTGGGTCAACTCCTACAAGCGCATCTGGGGCGGCTCCTCCCGCACCGCCGGCTCGGGCGGCGAAGCCCCCTCGTACATCTGCTGGGGCCACAACAACCGCTCCGCCCTGATCCGCGTCCCGATGTACAAGCCGGGCAAGACGGGCTCCTCGCGCGTCGAGGTCCGCTCGATCGACTCGGGCGCCAACCCCTACCTGACGTACGCCGTGCTCCTGGCGGCCGGCCTCAAGGGCATCGAGGAGGGCTACGAACTCCCGGCGGGCGCCGACGACGACGTCTGGGCCCTCTCCGACGCCGAACGCCGCGCCATGGGCATCGAACCCCTCCCGCAGAACCTCGGCGAGGCGATCTCCCTGATGGAGCGCAGCGAACTGGTCGCGGAAACCCTGGGTGAGCACGTCTTCGACTTCTTCCTGCGCAACAAGAAGCAGGAGTGGGAGGAGTACCGCTCCGAGGTCACCGCCTTCGAACTCCGCAAGATGATGCCGGTGTTGTAGCGCGGGTCGCGCCCTGACGGGTGCGCTCCACATGTCGGGCCGACGGTCGATGACCGTCGGCCCGACGTCGTCCCGCGTGGCGGACCGCCGAGCGGCGCCCGCCGCGCGCACGCGCGCGGTCGTACCTGGACCAGCACGTGCCGAGGCCCGAGACGACCCGCCCCCGGGCTCGGGTGGGGGAGGATGGGGGCGTGACTGTGCACGCGGTGGTTCCGCTCAAGGTGGGGGCGCGTGTTCCCGGGCGGGTCTGGTACGCGTCCTACGGCTCCAACATGCACATGGACCGTCTCAGCGCCTACCTCGCCGGGGGTCGGCCGCCCGGGGCGACGCGGACCTACCCGGGCTGTCGGGACCACCGGGCCCCGGAACGGTCGATCGCCGTGGAACTCCCGGGGTGCCTGTACTTCGCGACCGAGTCCGCGGTGTGGACGGGCGGGCGGGGCTTCCACGATCCGACGGCGCCCGGCCGGATGCGGGCCCGCGCGCACCTGGTCACGGTGGGCCAACTGTCGGACATCGCGGCCCAGGAGATGTACGGGGCGCCCGGAGCCGACCTGGACCTGGCGCCGGTGTTGCGGGCCGGGCGGCACGCGGTGGGGCCGGGGCGCTACGAGACGCTGCTCTGTCCCGGCGCCGTCGAGGGGATCCCGGTCCTGACGTTCACCGCGCCCTGGGCCCTCGCCGACGTCGAGCCCGTGCCGCCGTCGGCCGCGTACCTGCGGTACCTGGCCGGCGGGCTGCTGGAGTCGGGGCCGTGGCAGGAGCGGGACATCGCCGACTACCTCGCGGCCTGTCCGGGAGCGGCCGGCCACTGGACCCCGGCCCGCGTCCTGGAACTGCTGACCCAGACGAGGGACCCCGGCCAGTGACCCCCGGCCAGTGACCCCCGGCCGGCAACCCCCGACCAGCGACCCCCAACCCCCAGCCAGTGACCCCCGGCCGGCAACCCCCGACCCCCGGCCGGCAACCCCCGACCCCCGGCCGGCAACCCCCGGCCGGGTGACTGCCGCCCGTCGACCTGGCGCCCCGACCTCGATCCCTCCGGCCCCAACCCCTCCGGCCCCGATCCGTCCCGCCCGCCCCCGTCACGGGGTCGGGGCGACCGCCGGGTGCCAGAGCGGGCGGACGATGCCGGCGGCCTCGACCGTGGTGACGTGGAGTGCGGCGTCCAGGCCCAGGACCGCCGTCGTCGAGCCGCCCGACGCGTCGACGAAGCCCGAGGGGGCGCCCGCGAAGAGCACCTTGGACTCCTTCCACGCCTGCGGCCCGCCCATAGTGGTCGTGCCGGCCGTCCCGGTGTCCGCGCGGCCCGTCAGGACCCGGCCCGCGACGCCGACCGCGCCGTAGCCGGCCCGGCCGCCCGCCTCGGTGATGGCGGACACCGTCGGCTTGCCGGGGGCCGCCGTGACCAGTGCGCTGCGCACCACGCCCGAGTCGGGGCGGCGGAAGTAGAGGCGTACGCCGTCGGCTTCGGGGGCCGCGGTGAGCGGGATCGTGGTCGGGGGGAGGTTCGTGGGGAGGGGGCCTTGGAGCGGCGCGCCCGGAGTGGGCTGGATCCACGCCAGGACGGTGCGCCTGGTCGCCGCGTACACGTGGCGGCGTCCCTGCGAGTCCACCGCCGTGACCGGCTCGCCCTGGAGGTCCTGGCCGCCCAGGCGCTGCCAGGCGGTGAAGGTGCCGGACGGCTGCTCGGTACGGGAGCGCAGGGTGTGGCGCGCGTCACGGACGTACACCGTCATGCGGCCGGCCGGATCGAAGCTCGCCAGGGGCGAACTGATCGCCGACGTGCCGGACTCGTCGTTCGTCTCGGGGGTGCCGAGCGAGCGCCAGTCCCCGAACGGGCCGCCCGGCGCGGTCTGGACGGCGTACACGATCTCGCGCCGGTAGTCCGCGGGGGCCGGGCCGAGGACGGTGCGGGTCCCGAGGACGGCGACGCGGCCGTCGGGGAGCCGGGCGGTGTTCGCTCCCGGGTCGATGCCGGTGCCGGGGAGGAGCGAGGGGCCCGTCCAGGCGCCGGCGGGGTCGCGGGTCCAGACGGCCATCCGGCCGTCCAGCGGGGCGAAGGCGTACAGCGTGCCCGGCGTGCCCTCGACCATCCAGGAGGTGGTGTCGGCGCGGGCGTAGCGCATGGACTGGGCCCAGTTGGAGCCGTAGGGGCTGCCCGCCACCTTGCGGTCGCCACAGCCCGAGGGGCTGCCGCAGTAGTTCTCCATGTCCTGCCAGGCGTACGTCTTCAGGTAGCCGACCTTGCTGTCGACCGTCTGGGGGTCGAGCACGTGCGGGAGGCTGCCGTTGAGGTATCCGAGGTAGCTCTGCACCGAGAAGTGCGGGCGGTCGCTCACCTGGCGGGCGTACGCGGTGGTGGCCGCCTGCGCGAACCGGGCGGCGTACATGTGGTCCTGGTGGTCGGTGTAGCGGCCGGTCCGCTCGTTGCGGCCCGGCGTCGGGTCCAGCGTGCGTATGGTCGTCGGCTTGTAGCGGGTGAGCACGCCGACCATCGTCTGTATGAGCTGGTCCTTGGTGTACGTGTACGCCTGCTTGACCGGGCTGCCGGAGGCCAGTTGGGGACCGAGCGCGGGTATCTTCCCGTTCCACAGGCCGTGCAGGCTGAAGGGGTTGTCGTTCGACCCGTGGCGGGCCTCGCGCATCTGGATCCAGACCAGGTTGACCCGGGGCACGGCGACGAGGACGTCGAGCTCGGCGTGGCCGCCGCCGGCGGTGGGTATGACCGTGCGCTTCCACGGGCTCGTGCGGTCCCCGGTGGCCATCTGCGCGTACGCGCCGCGTATGCCGTTCTGTCGGGCCTCGGAGTAGTGGTCGCGGTCGGCGGGCTGCGCGGGGTCCTTGGCGGCGCCGCCGAGTGCCTGGTTGCGTCCGTCGGCCTCGCCGGAGGTGAGGTAGACGGTGGTGAGCGGGGTACCGGCGAGCAGGGACCGGGAGAGGTCCGGGTTCATGAAGAACAGGTCGTCGTCGGGGTGGGCCGCTATCTGGACGACGGAACCGGTGGTGGTGCTCGTGCGGACGAGCGGGGCCTCTGCCTGGCCGGCCTCGGCGGAGGTCTGCTGGTCGGTGGCCACGGCCAGCGCGCCCGTGGCGCCGATGGTCAGCACGGGGAGCAGCGCGGCGAGGAGCAATCGGCGACGGGTCGTCCGCATCAGTCACGCCTTGGGTTCGTTCCGGGCGGAGGGAAGTCCGCCGAGCAGTCGGGTCGATCAATGAGAGGTCAACACGGCGAACTTGGTTCACCGAAGTGACCGACGTCTCATGCTTTTCGGAAGTGACCCCGCATGATTGTGCCTTGTGCGATTTTGTGGTCGTACGTCGCCCCCACCGTGTAGGGGGCATGCGGATGTGGTGGAGACCACTGATACATCCCCATGGATCGTCAGATAAACGGACAAAGCCGCCTCGTGGTGTGTGTCGCATATGTGACGCATCTGTACCGACGTGCCGCCCCCCGCGCCCCCGGTGAGCCGACCGCCCGCTCCGGCTAGGCTCGCCCCAGAGCCGGCCGGGCCACCGGCGGCGACGCACGCGGGAGGCGGCGGGATGACAGTCCCGGGACGCAGGAGCAGCACCTTCATCCGGCTGCTCCGCAGCGGGTTCACCGACCCCTCGGGCGCCGCCCGACTACTCGACGCGGACGCGCTGTCGGCCGTACGGGCCGACCCCGTGCTCCTCGACGCCCTCGGAGCCACCGCCGACCCCGACCTCGCCCTCCTCGGGCTCGTCCGGCTCGCGGAGGCGCAGAGCGCCGAGGAACTCCCCGTGCTCCTCGACACACTCGTCAGCGCCAAACCGCTGCGCGACCGACTGCTCGGCGTACTCGGCGCCTCCGAGGCCCTCGGCGACCACCTCGCCCGCCACCCGCAGGACTGGCAGGCCCTGGTCACCTACGAGGCGGCCGACCTGCACCCGGGACTCGCCGAGTTCGAGCGCGGGCTCGCCGACGCCCACGACCCCGTCCAACTGCGCGTCTCCTACCGCCGCTGCCTGCTCTCCATCGCCGCCCGCGACGTCTGCGGCACCACCGACGTCCAGCAGGTCGCCGCCGAACTCGCCGACCTCGCCACCGCCACCCTGCGCGCGGCCCTGCGCATCGCCACCGCCGCGGCCCCCGAGGACGCGGCCCGGTGTCGACTCGCCGTCATCGCGATGGGCAAGTGCGGGGGCAACGAACTCAACTACGTGTCCGACGTGGACGTGATCTTCGTCGGGGACAGTCCGAACGGCGAGGACGAGGGCCAGGCCGTCCAGGCCGCCACCCGCCTCGCCTCCCACCTGATGCGGATCTGCTCCGAGACCACCGTCGAGGGCACCATCTGGCCCGTGGACGCGAACCTCCGCCCCGAGGGCAGAAACGGTCCGCTGGTCCGCACCCTCGCCTCCCACCTCGCCTACTACCAGCGCTGGGCCAAGACCTGGGAGTTCCAGGCCCTGCTCAAGGCCCGGGCCGTCGCCGGCGACGAGACGCTCGGCGGCGAGTACATCGAAGCCATAAGCCCCCTCGTGTGGCAGGCCGCCGAACGCGAGAACTTCGTACCCGACGTCCAGAAGATGCGCCGCCGCGTCGTCGACAACATCCCCGCCGCCCAAGTCGACCGCGAACTCAAACTCGGCCCCGGCGGCCTGCGCGACGTCGAGTTCGCCGTGCAACTCCTCCAACTCGTCCACGGCCGCACCGACGCCACCCTGCACTCCGGCACCACCCTCGACGCCCTGCACGCCCTCGCCGCCGGCGGCTACGTCGGCCGGGCCGACGCCGCCCAGCTCCACGACGCGTACCGCTTCCTGCGCACCATGGAACACCGCATCCAGCTCTACCGGCTGCGCCGCACGCACCTCGTCCCCGCGGACGAGAACGACCTGCGGCGCCTGGGCCGCTCCATGGGCCTGCGCACCGAACCCGTCGCCGAACTCAACAAGGCATGGCGCCGGCACGCCTCGGTGGTCCGACGCCTGCACGAGAAGATCTTCTACCGGCCGCTCCTCGACGCCGTCGCCCAGCTCGGGCCCGGCGAGGCCCGGCTCTCCCCGCGCGCCGCCGGCCAGCGCCTCGAAGCCCTCGGCTACGCCGACCCCGCGGCCGCCCTGCGCCACCTCGAAGCCCTCGCCTCCGGAGTCAGCCGCAAGGCCGCCATCCAGCGCACCCTGCTCCCGGTCATGCTCGGCTGGTTCGCGGACTCCGCCGACCCCGACGCCGGCCTGCTGAACTTCCGCAAGGTCTCCGACGCCCTCGGCAAGACCCCCTGGTACCTGCGCCTGCTCCGCGACGAGGGCGCCGCCGCCGAGAACCTCGCCCGCGTCCTGTCCGCCGGCCGGCTCGCCCCCGACCTGCTGATGCGCGCCCCCGAGGCGGTCGCCCTCCTCGGCGACCCCGAAGGCCTCCAGCCCCGTACCCGCGAGGCCCTGGAACAGGAGGTGCTGGCCGCCGTCGGCCGCGCCGAGAACGCCGAAGCCGCCGTCGCCGCGGCGCGCGGCGTGCGCCGCCGCGAACTGTTCCGCACCACCGCCGGCGACATCATCGGCTCCTACGGCACCGAGGACAACCCGGCCGAGGAAGACCACGGGGCACTCGTCGACCGGGTCGGCTCAGCCGTCTCCGACCTCACCGCCGCCACCATCGCCGGAGCCCTGCGCGCCGCCGTGCGCGCCGAATGGGGCGACACCCTGCCCACCCGGTTCGCCGTGATCGGCGTCGGCCGCTTCGGCGGCCACGAACTCGCCTACGGCTCCGACGCCGACGTGCTCTTCGTCCACGAACCCCGCGAGGGCGTCGACGAACAGGAGGCCGCGAAGGCCGCCCAGGCCGTCGTCTCCGAAATGCGCAGACTCCTTCAGCTGCCGTCCGCCGACCCGCCCCTGCTCATCGACGCCGACCTGCGCCCCGAGGGCCGCTCCGGCCCACTGGTGCGCACCCTGCCCTCCTACGCCGCCTACTACCGCCGCTGGTCGCTGACCTGGGAGTCCCAGGCCCTGCTGCGGGCCGCGACCGTCGCCGGCGACCGGGAACTCGGCGCCCGCTTCATCGACCTGATCGACCCGCTGCGCTACCCCGTGGAGGGCCTCGGCGACGACGCCGTACGCGAGATCCGCCGGCTCAAGGCCCGCATGGAGTCCGAGCGGCTGCCGCGCGGCGCCGACCCGACCCTGCACACCAAGCTCGGTCGGGGCGGGCTCAGCGACGTCGAGTGGACCGTCCAACTGATGCAGATGCGGCACGCCTGGGCCGAACCCGGCCTGCGCACCACCCGGACCCGCGAAGCCCTCGCCGCCGCCCACGCCGCCGGGCTGATCCCCACCGAGGAGGCGCAGATCCTCGACGAGGCGTGGGTGCTCGCCACCCGGGTCCGCAACGCCGTGATGCTGGTGCGCGGCCGGGCGGGGGACACCTTCCCGTCCGAGGCGCGGGAACTGGCCGCCGTCGGCCGCTACCTCGGCTACGCCGAGGGCACGGCCGGCGACATGCTGGAGGACTACCGCCGCATCACCCGCCGGGCCCGCGCGGTGGTGGACGAACTCTTCTACGGCTCCTGACCCCGGCTGCTCCACGGCTCCCGACCCCGGCCCCGCCCGCGGCCCGCCCGGCACCGCCCCGGCCCTCAGGCGGGCGGGGTCGCCAGGAGACCTCGGGCGTACGCCAGGAACGCGGCCAGGCCCAGGTCGAAGGCGGCGTCCGCGCGCCCCGGCGCCCCGGCCGCCGCCCCGTGCACGGCCAGCGCCCCGGCCAGCAGCGGGGTCCCCGGCGTCGGTTCCCACATCGCCTCCGGGGCCGCCAGGTCCAGCGCCGAGCCCAGCACCAGGTTCTCCAGCCCGGTCAGCAGCGGCATGACCCGTTCCACCGGGAAGCCCGCCGCCAGCAGCAGCGCCACGGCCCGCTCGTACTGCGCGAGCACCATCGGCGCCCGGACCGGCGTCGTCATCAACAGCGGGATCGCCTTCGGACAGGCGGCGAAGGCGGCCCGGTAGGACCGCGCCCAGGCCTCCAGGGCCCGGTCCCAGGGGCCGCCCTCCAGCGAGCCGCCGTCGATCGCGGCGCAGACCCGCTCGCGTACCAGCTCCACCACCCCGGCCCGACCGTCCACGTGGTGATACACCGAAGCGGTCTGCACCCCCAGCGCCCGGGCGATCTGCGGAACGCTGAACTCACCCTGATCCGCCACCAGTTGCAGTGCGACCGTGCCGATCCGCTCCCGGTCGAGCATGGGGGTGCGCGGCCGTGCCATCGATTTTCTCCCGCCGTCAGGTCTTCCCGTACGCCAAAACGGGAGGCTACATTGCCGCAAACCGAAAGCCTTTAGGTTTTCCTTCCCCGTCGCCCGCCGTTCGCAGAAGGGTGCCTCCGCATGCCCCAAACGCCGGAACCGCCGGCCGCCGGAACCACCCCCGTCCCGCGCCGCGCCACCCTCGGCACCGCCGACATCTCCTTCTTCGTCGTCTCGGCGGCCGCCCCCCTCACCGTCATGGCCGGCGTCGCCCCCGTCGCCATCCTCCTCGGCGGCATCGGCGCCCCCGCCGGATACCTCCTCGCCGGGCTCACCCTCGCCGTCTTCGCCGTCGGCTTCACCACCATGAGCCGCCACGTCCGCAGCGGCGGCGCGTTCTACGCGTACATCACCCGCGGCCTCGGCAAGCACGTCGGCATCGGCGCCGCCCTCCTCGCCCTCGTCGGCTACAACGGCATGGAGATCGGCGTCTACGGCCTCCTCGGCACCACCACCGCCGACACCGCCCACGCCCTCTGGGGCCCGGACGTCCCCTGGCTGCCCGTCTCCCTCGTCGGCCTCGCCCTCATCTGGTACGGCGGCTTCCGCTCCATCGACTTCGGCGCCAAACTGCTCGGCGTCCTGCTCGTCGCCGAGACCGGCATACTCGTCCTGCTCGCCGCCGGAGTACTCCTCCAGGGCGGCGCCCACGGCCTGTCCGCCGGCTCCTTCGCACCCGGCGCGATCCTCGTCCCCGGCACCGCTGCCGTCCTGGCCTTCGCCTTCGCCGCCTTCACGGGCTTCGAGTCCACCGTCATCTACCGCCGCGAGGCCCGCGACCCGGACCGGACCATCCCGCGCGCCACCTACATCGCCGTCGCCTTCCTCGGCCTCTTCTACGCCTTCATCGTCTGGACCGTCATCCAGGCCTTCGGCGCCGACGCCGTCGTCGCGGCCGCCGCCGAGGACCCCGGCGGCCTCTTCTTCGCCGCGATCAGCACCTACGTCGGACCGTGGGCCGCCGACCTGATGCACGTCTTCATCGTCACCAGCGTCATCGCCTCCCTCCTCGCCTTCCACAACGCCATCAACCGCTACGGCCTCGCCCTCGCCGAGGAAGGCGTCCTGCCCGCCGCCCTCGGCAGGATCCACCCCCGACACGGCTCCCCGTACGTGGCCGGCGTCGCCCAGACCGTCCTCGGCGCGGTGATCGTCCTCGGATTCGCCCTCGCCGACGCCGACCCGTACCAGCAGTTGCTGCTCTGGGTGAACACCCCGGGCATGATCGGCCTCATGGCACTGATGCTGCTGGCCGCCATCGCCATCCCCGTCTACTTCCGCCGCGTCCCCCACGACGAAGGCCCCTGGCGAACCCTGATCGCGCCGGTCGCCGCGGCCGCCCTGCTCACCGTCGCGATCTTCCTGGTCACCTCCAAGGTGGACCTGTTCACCCTGGCCTCGCCCACCGTCAACACGATCCTCGTGGCCGTCGTCCCCGCCGTCTTCCTCGGCGGACTCGGCCTCGCCCGCCGCCTGAAGAAGCGCCGCCCCGAGATCTACGCCCGCTTCGCCGAAGAGCCCACCACCCGCGTACACCCCGAAGGAGAAGAGCCGTGCCCGCTGCCGACACCGTCCTCACCGGAGCCCGCGTCCGCACCCTCGACCCCGACCGCCCCGAGGCCCGCGCGGTAGCCGTCCGCGACGGCGAGATCCTCGCCGTCGGCGACGAGAACGACGTACGGCACTGGCGCGGACCCGCAACCGAGGTGATCGACCTCGACGGCGCCACCCTCACCCCCGGCCTCACCGACGCCCACAGCCACCCCGTCTGGGGCATCGAGATGGCCACCGGCACCGACCTCTCCGCCGTCCGGGACCTCGACCAACTCCGCGCCGCCCTGCGCACCGCCGACCGCGGACCCGCAGGTTGGATCGTCGGCCACGGCCTCGACCACAACGCCTTCGGCGGCCGCCCCGTCGACCGCTCCCTCATCGAGGACGCCCTCGCCGGCGCCCCCGCCTTCCTGCGCCTGTACGACGGCCACTCCGCCCTCGCCTCCGAAGCGGCCCTCCGGGCCGCCGGCATCACCGGGCCGCGCACCTTCGCCCAGCGCTCCGAGATCGTCTGCGACGCACAGGGCCGACCCACCGGCCACCTCGTCGAACACGCCGCGATGGACCTGGTCGGCGCCCTCGTCCCCAAGCCCTCCTCCGCCGAGCGCCGAGGCCGCCTCCTCGCCCTCCTCGCCGAGATGGCCGCCGGCGGACTCACCGGAGCCCACGTGATGGACCTCGGCGACGGCGACGTACCGGCCCTGCTGTCCACCGTCGAGTACGAGGGCGACCTGCCGCTGCGCCTGCGGCTGTCCCCCTGGTGCATGCCGGGCGCCGGCCCCGACGAACTGGAGGAACTGATCGAACTCCAACTCCTCCGGGGCCGCCACTGGCGGATCGGCGGGGTGAAGTTCTTCATGGACGGCACCGTCGAGGGCGGAACGGCCTGGCTGGAACACGCCGACTGCCACGGCCAGGGCACGGACGCCTTCTGGCCCGACCCGCGCGCCTACTCCCGGGCGGTACGCACCCTCGACGCGGCCGGCGTCGCCACCGCCACCCACGCCATCGGGGACGCCGCCGTCCGGCACGTCCTGGACACGGTCGCCGACCTGGGACCGCAGACCCGGGCGCGGCACCGGATCGAGCACATCGAGACCGTCCCCGACGGCCAGCTGAAGCGGTTCGCGGAACTCGGGGTGATCGCCTCGATGCAGCCGCCGCACACCGCGTACACCCGGGCCGACCACAGCGACGAATGGTCGAAGCGACTCGGGGACGACCGGGCGGCCCGGGCCTGGCGCTGCCGGGACCTGCGCGACGCCGGGGCGGTGCTCGCCCTCGGCTCCGACTGGCCCATCGCCCACCACGACGCCCGTCGGGTCCTGGCGATCGCCCGCAGCCCCCTCGGCGCGGCCTCGACGGGAGCCGCCCTCACCGGGCTGATGGCACTGGAGGGCATGACCTCGCACGCCGCGCTCGCGGCCGGGGAGGAGAGGGTGGCGGGCCGCGTCGCGGCCGGCTTCCGGGCGGACCTGACGGCCTTCGCCCTCGACCCGGTGGACTCGGCGCCGGACGAAGTGGCCGAGGCGCCGATCCGACTCACGATGTCGGGCGGCCGGATCACGCACCGCGCGGGCCGATGAGGCGCGGGCGCGGCACAGCGCGGTAGAACGGTCAGCGCGAGAGGCGGTTCGCCAGCGCCGCCGCCACCGGATGCCGATCCACGGCCCGGGGGTGGCGGGGCAACCGGTGCGGGAGCGACCCGTACCAGGCGCGCGAGAGCGCGTATCCGAAGGCCAGGCAGAGCATGCCGCCCACGGCGTCGAGCCAGAAGTGGTTCGCGGTGGCCACGATGACGACCAGCGTCGCCGTCGGGTACAGCAGGCCCAGGATCCGGACCCAGGGAGCCGAGGCGATCGCGAAGATCGTCAGCCCGCACCAGAGCGACCACCCTATGTGCATCGACGGCATGGCGGCGTACTGGTTCGACATGTGCTTGAGGTTGCCCGAGGCCATGGAACCCCAGGTGTGGTGCACCAGCACCGTGTCGATGAAGTCCTGCCCGTTCATCAACCGGGGCGGCGCGAGCGGGTAGAAGAAGTAGCCGACCAGGGCCACGCCCGTGGTGGCGAAGAGCACCGTGCGGGTGGCCGCGTAACGCCCCGGGTGAAAGCGGTAGATCCACACCAGCACACCGATGGTCACGACGAAGTGCAGCGTGGCGTAGTAGTAGTTCATGCCGACGATCAACCACGTCACCGAGTTGACGGCATGGTTGATCGACTGCTCCACGGCGATGCCCAGGGTGCGCTCGACGCCCCAGATCCAGTCGGCGTTCGCCAGCGCGACCGCCTTCTGCTCCGGGACGGCGTTGCGGATCAGCGAGTACGTCCAGTAACTGACCGCGATCAGCAGGACCTCGAACCAGATCCGGGGCCGGCGGGGCGAGCGGAGCCGGGTGAGCAGGGAACGATCGGCGGCCGGGCGGGCCTCGCTCTCGGTCACGGTGGGTGACGAGACGTCCGTCCGGGTTTCCAGTGTCTTCACGCTCGCTTCACCCATGGGAGAGGAGTCTGCCAGATGCGTACTCGCCTTCGATCATCCCGTGGGACCGTCTTCGACCCGCCCGCTCCACCCCGGGGATGACGGGATCCCCCTCAGGGCGTACGCCGCTGCCTGGGCCCCGACGCGGTCGACCCGCGGACCACCAACTCGGGAAGGAAGACGAACTCGCTGTGCGGGGCCGGCGTACCGCCGATCTCCTCCAGCAGGGTCCGGACCGCCGCCTGCCCCATGGCCTGCACCGGCTGCCTGATCGTGGTCAACGGTGGATCCGTGAACGCTATGAGAGGGGAGTCGTCGAAGCCCACCACCGACACGTCCTGCGGAACCCGCAGACCCCGCTGCCGCGCGGCCCGGATCGCACCGAGGGCCATCATGTCGCTCGCGCACACCACCGCCGTGCACCCCCGCGCGATCAACGCGGTCGCCGCGGCCTGGCCACCCTCCAGCGTGTACAGCGAGTGCTGGATCAGCTCCTCGATCTCGGCCTCGCCGAGCCCCAGCCGTTCCTTCATGCCGAGCCGGAAACCCTCGATCTTGCGCAACACCGGCACGAACCGCTTCGGGCCGACCGCCAGACCGATCCGCGTGTGCCCGAGCGCCGTCAGGTGCGTCACCGCGAGCTGCATCGCCGCCCGGTCGTCCGGCGAGACGAACGGAGCCTGGACCTTGTCGGAGAAGCCGTTGATCAGGACGTACGGAACGCCCTGCCCGCGGAGCTGGTCGTAGCGCCCCATGTCGGCCGTGGTGTCGGCGTGCAGACCGGACACGAAGATGATCCCGGAGACCCCGCGGTCCACCAGCATCTCCGTCAGCTCGTCCTCGGTGGACCCGCCGGGCGTCTGCGTGGCCAGCACCGGGGTGTACCCCTGCCGGGTCAGCGCCTGCCCGATGACCTGCGCCAGCGCCGGGAAGATGGGGTTGTCGAGTTCGGGGGTTATCAGACCGACGAGCCCGGCGCTGCGTTGGCGCAGCTTCACGGGCCGCTCGTAGCCCAGCACGTCGAGCGCGGCCAGCACGGACTCGCGGGTGCCTGCGGCCACACCGGGCTTGCCGTTGAGCACGCGGCTGACTGTGGCTTCGCTGACCCCCGCCTGGGCTGCGATGTCGGCTAGCCGTGCGGTCACGGGATTGGACTGTACCGGTCACACGTCACAATGCCCACCACGTGCACGAGTCCGCGGGCAACAGGACACTGCGACCGTCCGTTTCCACGGGCGCGCTGGAGAGCACCGGCCGCCCCGGCGAGGGGAGTTGGAGCGCCCGGGAGCGGGTGTTGAGGGTGCAGGCGAAGCCGGGGCGGGTGAACAGCAGCACCCCTTCCGGAGCGGGCAGCCACGTCAGGCCCCCCGCGTCCGGGGAACCGAGCCCGGGCAACGCGCGCCGCAGCTCCAGGGCCGCCCGGTACAGCTCCAGCGTGGAGTGCGGGTCGCCGGTCTGCGCGGCGACGCTCAGCCCCGCCCAGTCGGCGGGCTGCGGCAGCCAACTGCCGCCCGGCCCGAAATCGTACGGAGGCGCCTCGCCGGACCAGGGGATCGGAATCCGGCAGCCGTCGCGCAGCCCGTCCTGCCCCGACCCGCGATGGAACGCGGGGTCCCGGCGGACGGCGTCGGGGAGGTCGGTGACCTCGGGCAGACCGAGTTCCTCGCCCTGGTAGACGTACGCCGACCCGGGCAGCGCCAACATCAACAGCGCGGCGGCCCGCGCCCGGGCCAGACCCCGGGCGCCACCCCCGTAACGGGTGACGTGCCGCACCACGTCGTGGTTGGACAACACCCACGTCGTCGGCGCGCCCACCGAGGCGGTGGCGGCCAGGGACTCGTCGATGACGACCCGCATCGCCACGGCGTCCCACGGGCAGTTCAGAAAACGGAAGTTGAAGGCCTGGTGCAGCTCGTCGGGCCGGACGTACAGAGCGAGCCGCTCCGAGGTCGGGGCCCAGGCCTCCGCCACCCCGATCGCGACCCCCGGGCGCGGGCCCTCGTGCGCGTCGAGGAGCCGCCGCCAGGAACGGTGGATCGCGTGGACCCCGTCCTGGTCGAAGAAGGGGAGCGGCTCGGTGCCGATCAGGGTGGCCTGGGCGGCGTGACCGATGTCGGGCAGCCCGGGCGCCTTGACCATGCCGTGCGCCACGTCCACCCGGAACCCGTCCACGCCGAGGTCCAGCCAGAACCGCAGCACGTCCGCGAACTCGGCGGCCACCTCCGGGTGGTCCCAGTCCAGGTCGGGCTGCTCGGGCGCGAACAGGTGCAGGTACCACTCGCCGTCCTCGACGCGGGTCCACGCGGGACCCCCGAAGATCGACTCCCAGTCGTTGGGCGGCAGCTCGCCGGCCGCGCCCCGCCCCGCCCGGAAGTGGTACCGCCCCCGGGCGGCGGGATCCTCCAGGGCCGCCCGGAACCAGGGGTGCTCCGCGGAGGTGTGGTTCGGCACCACGTCCACGATGACCCGCAGCCCCAGGGCGTGCGCGGCCCGCAGCAGCTCGGCCGCGTCGCAAAGGTCGCCGAAGAGCGGATCGACGGCCCGGTAGTCGGCGACGTCGTAGCCGCCGTCCGCCTGCGGGGAGACGTAGAAGGGGGTCAGCCACACGGCGTCGACCCCCAGGCGGGCCAGGTGGGGGAGCCGCTCGCGCACCCCGTTCAGATCGCCGACGCCGTCGCCGTCACTGTCGGCGAAGGAGCGCACGTACACCTGATAGATGACGGCATCGCGCCACCAGCCGTCGCCCGCGCCGGTGTCGCTGGAAGCGCTTGCAAGCCGGGGCGCGGTCAGCTCATGGGTCATGCCGGGGTCAACGCGGGGACGCACCCCCTGGTTGCGGGCCCGTGGACTCGAAGTCGGCTCGAACGAACAGCAAGCTGCGGCAACCGTACGGACACACGGATGTAACGATCACCATCGCTTGCAGAAAATTGCCGCAAGGTCTTTCGGTCGGCTTTCAGTCTTGTTACGTTCCTGGCAACTCGGGACCGCGAGGAAGCGGCCGGGATCATCGAAGGAGTTCATATGCGGCGTGGCATAGCGGCCACCGCGCTGGTCGCGGCCCTGGCGCTCGCGGCGACGGCTTGCAGCGGTGACAGCGGGAACGACAACGGCGACACCAAGGCCGGCGGTGAGCTGACCGGCACGGTGACGTGGTGGGACACCTCGAACGACGCCGAGAAGGCCAGCTTCCAGAAGATCGCCGAGGCGTTCACCGCGAAGCACCCCAAGGTCACCGTCAAGTACGTCAACGTCCCGTACGGCGACGCGCAGAACAAGGCCAAGAACGCCTTCACCAGCGGCTCCGAGGCCCCTGACGTGATCCGCGCCGACGTCGGCTGGGTCGCCGACTTCGCCTCCCTCGGCTACCTCGACGAGGTACCCGCCGAGACCGCCAAGAAGGTGGACGCGGAGTTCCTCCCGCAGGCCGCGGCCAGCGGCAAGTACGAGGGCAAGACCTACGCCGTCCCGCAGGTCATCGACACCCTCGGCCTCTTCTACAACAAGAAGATGCTCGCGGACGCCGGCGTCAAGCCCCCCACCACCCTGGAGGAGCTGAAGACCGCCTCCGCCGCCATCAAGGCGAAGACCGGCAAGGCCGGCCTGTACCTGCGCGGCGACGACTCCTACTGGTTCCTCCCGCTGATCTACGGAGAGGGCGGCGACCTCGTCGACGCGAAGACCAAGACGGTCACCGTCGACAACGCCGCCGGCGTCAAGGCCTTCAAGACCGCCCGCGACCTGGTCACCTCCGGCGCGGCGATCACCAACGCCACCGACGGCTGGGTCAACATGCAGACCGCCTTCAAGTCGGGCGAGGTCGCCATGATGATCAACGGCCCCTGGGCCGTCGCCGACAGCTACGCCGGCGACCAGTTCAAGGACAAGGCCAACCTCGGCGTCGCAGCCGTCCCGGCCGGCTCCGTCAAGGCCGGCGCCCCGCAGGGCGGCCACGACCTCGCCGTCTACGCCGGCTCCAAGAACCGCGCCGCCGCGCACGCCTTCGTGGAGTACATGACCTCCCAGGAGGTCCAGGTCCAGTCCGCCAAGGACCTGAGCCTGCTCCCGACCCGCACGGCCGCCTACGAGCAGCCGGACGTCAAGGGCAGCGAGATGGTCCAGTTCTTCAAGCCGGCCGTCGACAAGGCCGTCGAACGCGCCTGGATCCCGGAGAACGGCTCCCTCTTCGAGCCGCTGAAGGTCGAATACACCAAGGCGGTCACCGGGGCGGCAAGCCCCGAGGACGCCGCCAAGGCGGCCGGCGTCGAGTTCCGCAAGATCCTCAAGGGCTGGAAGTAGACAAGACCATGGCTGCTCACACCAGCCAGTCGGTGGCGAAGGCCGCGGGCAACGATGACGGCGCCGAGAGCGTCGACATCGCGGCCCGCGGCCGGAGCCGCAGGACTGACAGCGGGAATCGCGGTGGCTTCAAGCGCGCGCTGGCCACCCACTGGTACGCCTGGACGATGATCACCCCCGTGGTGCTCGTCCTCGGCGTCATCATCGGCTGGCCCCTCGTCCGCGGCGTCTACCTGTCGCTGACCGACGCCAACGAGCGCAACGTCGGCCGCACCATCGGCGCCAACCACATCGAGGCCACCTACGAGTTCGTCGGCCTCGACAACTACGCGGCCGTCCTCTCCGACCCGGTGTTCCTGCAACGGCTGGTGTGGACGGTCAGCTGGACCGTCCTGTGCGTGTCGATCACCTTCGCGCTCGGACTGGCCCTGGCCACCATGCTCAACCGGGACTTCAAGGGACGCGCCGCCTACCGGATGGCACTCATCCTGCCCTGGGCCGTGCCCGGCTTCGTCTCCGTCTTCGCCTGGCGGTTCCTCTTCAACCGCGACAACGGCATCCTCAACAAGCTGCTCGACGGCGGCGGCATCGCCGCCATCCCGTGGCTCGACGACCCGACGTGGGCCAAGGTCTCCGTCATCACCGTCAACGTCTGGCTCGGCGTCCCCTTCATGATGGTCGCCCTCCTCGGCGGCCTCCAGTCCATCCCCGGCGAACTCTACGAAGCCGCCGAGATGGACGGCGCCACCCCCTGGCAGCGGTTCCGGCACATCACCCTGCCCGGCCTGCGCGCCGTCAGCATGACCGTGATCCTGCTCTCCACCATCTGGACCTTCAACATGTTCCCGGTGATCTTCCTGCTGACGCGGGGCGGACCGGGCGACTCCACCGAGATCCTGGTGACCCAGGCCTTCCGCCAGGCCTTCGTGGCCAGCCCGCGCGACTTCGCGGGCTCCGCCACCTGGGGCGTGCTCATCCTCGCCCTGCTCATGATCTTCGCGCTGGTCTACCGGCGCTCGCTGCGCAAGCAGGGAGAGGTGTGGTGACCGTGTCGACCGCCACGAACAAGGAACAGGGGGCCGGACCCCGCCGGGGACGCCGCTCCCCGACCGCCTCCGTCGGACTGCACGCCACCCTGGTCGTCGCGTCCGTCATCGCCGTCTTCCCGGTCCTGTGGGTCCTGCTGACCTCGATCAAGCCCGCGAAGCACGCCATCAGCACCGACTTCGTGAAGGAACCCACCCTCGACAACTACCGCTACCTGGTGGAGTCGACCTCCTTCTTCTCCTGGTTCGCGAACTCCGTCCTCGTCGCCGGCGTCACCACGATCCTCGGCGTGTTCATCGCGGCCACCACCGGCTACGCCGTCAGCCGGTTCAAGTTCCCCGGCATGAAACCGCTGATGTGGACCCTGCTCATCACGCAGATGTTCCCCATGGCCATCCTCATCGTCCCGCTCTACAACCTCATGGGACAGCTCGGCCTGCTCAACCAGCCCGTCGGCCTGATCATCACGTACCTCACCATCGCCGTGCCCTTCTGCGCCTGGATGATGAAGGGCTTCTTCGACACCATCCCGGTGGAGATCGACGAATCCGGCCGGGTCGACGGCCTCAACCCCTTCGGCACCTTCTGGCGACTGATCCTCCCCCTGGCCAAGCCCGGCCTCGCCGTGACCGGCTTCTACGCCTTCATCACCGCCTGGGGCGAAGTCGCCTACGCCTCCGCCTTCATGGTCGGCGACGAGAACCTCACCCTGGCCGGCGGACTGCAGACCTTCGTCACGCAGTACACCTCCAACTGGGGAGCGATGACAGCCGCCTCGGTCCTCATCGCCATCCCCGCCGCCGTCTTCTTCCTCTTCGCCCAGCGTCACCTCGTCGCCGGGATGACCGCAGGCGCGACCAAGGGCTGACCACCCCTGCCTGCTCCCGCATCACCGGCCCGATCTCTTCAAGGACGACATGACCCAGCACCTCGCCGACGCCCTCCCCACCACGACCGGTACCCAGCCCGGCTGGTGGAGAGAAGCGGTGATCTACCAGGTCTATCCGCGCAGTTTCGCCGACTCCAACGGGGACGGCATGGGGGACCTCGAAGGCATCCGGAGCCGACTGCCCTACCTCAAGGAACTGGGCGTCGACGCCGTCTGGCTCAGCCCCTTCTACGCCTCCCCGCAGGCCGACGCCGGATACGACGTCGCCGACTACCGGGCCATCGACCCCATGTTCGGCACCCTGCACGACGCCGACGCCGTGATCCGCGAAGCCCACGCCCTGGGCCTGCGCATCATCGTGGACCTCGTCCCCAACCACTGCTCCGACCAGCACGAATGGTTCAAGCAGGCGCTCCGCGAAGGGCCCGGATCCCCGCTGCGCGAACGCTTCCACTTCCGGCCCGGCCAGGGCGACGACGGATCCCGACCCCCCAACGACTGGGAGTCGATCTTCGGGGGTCCCGCGTGGACCCGCGTCGAGGACGGCGAGTGGTACCTGCACCTCTTCGCACCCGAGCAGCCCGACTTCAACTGGGAACACCCCGCCGTCCAGGACGAGTTCCGCTCCATCCTGCGGTTCTGGCTCGACCTCGGCGCCGACGGCTTCCGCATCGACGTCGCCCACGGCCTCGTCAAGGCCCCCGGCCTGCCCGACCTCGGCCGCGACGAGCAACTCAAGCTCCTCGGCAACCAGGTCCTCCCCTTCTTCGACCAGGACGGCGTCCACGAGATCTACCGCTCCTGGCGCACCGTCCTCGACGAGTACGCCGGCGACCGCATCGGCGTCGCCGAGGCCTGGACCCCCAGCGCCGACCGCACCGCGCTGTACCTGCGCCCCGACGAACTCCACCAGGCCTTCAACTTCCACTACCTGAACACCGGTTGGGACGCCGAGGCGCTGCGCTCCGCCATCGACGACTCCCTCGACGCCATGCGGCCCGTCGGCGCGCCGACGACGTGGGTGTTGTCCAACCACGACGTGGTGCGGCACGTCACCCGTTACGGGGGTGGCGCCCGGGGTCTGGCCCGGGCGCGGGCCGCCGCGCTGTTGATGTTGGCGCTGCCCGGGTCGGCGTACGTCTACCAGGGCGAGGAACTCGGTCTGCCCGAGGTCACCGACCTCCCCGACGCCGTCCGCCAGGACCCGTCCTTCTTCAAGGAGAACGGCCAGGACGGGCTGCGCGACGGCTGCCGCGTACCGATCCCGTGGTCCGGCGAGCAGGCCCCGTACGGCTTCGGCAGCGGCGGCAGCTGGCTGCCGCAGCCCGCCGACTGGGCCGGCCTGAGCGTCGAGGCGCAGACCGGCGACCCGCACTCCACGCTGGAGCTGTACCGGGCCGCGCTGCGCATCCGCCGCGAGCGGGACGACCTGGGCGCGGGCGACTCCGTGCACTGGCTGGAAGCCCCCGAAGGCGTACTGGCCTTCCGTCGCGGCGCGTTCACCTGCACGGTCAACACCACCGGTGAGCCCGTACGCATGTACCTGCCGGGCACGGCGCTGCTGGCCAGCGCCGAGCTGACCGACGCGGACGTACTGCCCGGCGACACGGCGGTGTGGTGGCAGGGGTGACCAACCCCCTCAGGCTGACGGACATCGCCGCGCAGGCCCAGGTCAGCGAGGCGACCGTCAGCCGCGTCCTCAACGGGAAGGCGGGCGTCGCGGCCGGCACCCGGCACAAGGTGCTGGCCGCGCTCGACCTGCTGGGCTACGAACGCCCGGTGCGGCTCAAACGCCGCAGCAACGGTCTCGTCGGCCTGCTCATCCCGGAGCTCACCAACCCCATCTTCCCGGCGTTCGCGCAGGTCATAGAGCAGGCGCTGGCGGGGCACGGGTACACGCCGGTGCTCTGTACCCAGACGCCGGGCGGGGCCACCGAGGACGAGCTGGTCGAACAACTGGAGGAGCGGGGGGTCACCGGCATCGTCTTCCTGTCCGGCCTGCACGCCGACTCCACCACCGACCCCTCGCGCTACCAACGGCTCGCCTCCCGGGGAGTGCCGTTCGTCCTGATCAACGGCTTCAACGAGCACGTCAACGCGCCCTTCATCTCCCCGGACGACCGGGCGGCCGCCGACATGGCCGTCCGGCACCTGGAAGACCTCGGGCACCGCCGCATCGGCCTGGCCATCGGGCCGACGCGCTACGTCCCCTCGGCGCGCAAGGAGGCCGGCTTCACCGCCGCCCTGCCCTCGGCCGCCGCCGAAGGGCTCATCCAGCGCACCCTGTTCACCGTCGAGGGCGGCCACGCGGCGGGCGGAGCCCTGCTCGACCGCGGGTGCACCGGCATCGTCTGCGGCAGCGACCCGATGGCGCTCGGGGTCATCCGCGCGGCCCGCGAGCGGGGGCTGCGCGTACCGGAGGACGTGTCGGTCGTCGGTTTCGACGACTCCCCGCTGATCGCCTTCACGGACCCGCCGCTGACAACGGTCCGCCAACCGGTCCGCGCGATGGCGACGGCCGCGGTGGGCGCCCTGCTCGAAGCGGTGTCGGGAACGCCCGTCCAGCGCACGGAGTACGTCTTCCAACCGGAACTGGTGGTGAGAGGCTCGACGGGCCAGGGGCCGGGGGACTGAGCGGGGGCTTCGTGCGGGTGGGGGCTTCGTGGGTGGGGCGGGGGTGGGGGTGGGCGGTGCCCTGCCGGGTCGGGGGTGTGAGGGGTTGGGGGGATCCGAGGGAGAGCGGGCCCGTCGGAGAAGGGTGGGGAGACTCCGTTCGCAGGACCCGCTCAAACAGCACATCAAGATGTGACGGGCGGCCCCGCCCGAGGTCGCGACAGATCGCTACACCCTTGCTCTCGGCCAAGCGTCTGCAACCCGTCGTGCGCTGGACATAGGCCGCGACAGGACGTTGTTCGGTGGGACTCGGCTCGGCGTCTGCGGCCCACCTGTGGTCGGGGACAAGCCACCCGAGGCCATGACGTGGCGCCCTGCCTGCTTGCCGTGAGGGCTTGACGGCAACAGAAGACGGTCCAGTCGTTCCTGATTGACGTCAAGCGCCCAACGATCCACCGGTGCGCCCCTGATCACCCGCAGGCGCCTCTCCCCTGCGCACGCACCTCCCGGACCGCTGCTTGTGCCCAGCCCCAGGCGGCCTGTAGACGCTGAGCCGAGAGCAAGTGTGCTGACGGGACGCCCCCAACCCCTCACAGCCCCGATCCGGCGGGGCACCGCCCACCCCACCCCCGCCCCACCCACGAAGCCCCCACCCGCACGAAGCCCCCCGCCCCCCACCCCGGCGGCGTTCCGGCACAAGTCGGGACACCTCGACGAAACAATTCTGCAATCCCTTGCGCAAGCTCTTGCAGGGGTTCGGCCTGGGGCCTACCGTCGCTGCAATCCCCACCTCTTCCGCCAGGAGGCCCCCGCATGCCTGCCAGAGCCGTCAGTGCTGCAAGAACCGCCAGAGCCACAACCCTGTTCGCCGCCACCGCACTTGTCGCCGCGTCCTTCACCGTTCAGGCCCCCCGGGCGGTCGCCGCCGCCCCCGGCGCCAAGGACGTCACCGCCGTGTTGTTCGAGTGGCGCTTCGACTCCGTCGCGCGGGCCTGCACGGACAGCCTGGGGCCCGCCGGGTACGGGTACGTCCAGGTGTCGCCTCCGCAGGAGCACATCCAGGGCGATCAGTGGTGGACTTCGTACCAGCCCGTCAGCTACAAGATCGCGGGGAGGCTCGGTGACCGGGCGGCCTTCAAGGCGATGGTCGACACCTGTCACGCCGCCGGCGTGAAGGTGGTCGCCGACTCCGTCATCAACCACATGGCGGCCGCCGACGGCGTCGGGACGGGCGGCTCTTCGTACACGAAGTACGGCTACCCCGGCCTCTACTCCGGCGCCGACATGGACGACTGTCGGGCGACGATCTCGAACTACCAGGACCGGGGCAACGTCCAGAACTGCGAACTGGTGCAGCTCGCCGACCTCGACACCGGTGAGGACCACGTGCGCGGCCGGATCGCCGGCTACCTCAACGACCTGCTCTCCCTCGGCGTCGACGGTTTCCGGATCGACGCGGCCAAGCACATGCCGGCCGCCGACCTCGCCAACATCAAGTCCCGACTGACCAACCCGGCCGCCTACTGGAAGCAGGAGGCGATCTTCGGGGGCGGCGAGGCCGTGTCGCCGTCCGAGTACCTCGGCACCGGGGACGTGCAGGAGTTCCGCTACGCCCGCGATCTGAAGCGGGTCTTCCAGAGCGAGAACCTCGCCCACCTGAAGAACTTCGGTGAGGCGTGGGGGTACATGCCCTCCGGCCAGTCCGCCGTGTTCGTCGACAACCACGACACGGAGCGCGGCGGTGACACGCTCAGCTACAAGGACGGCTCCGCCTACACCCTCGCCAACGTGTTCATGCTGGCCTGGCCGTACGGTTCGCCGGACGTGCACTCCGGTTACGAGTGGAGCCAGAAGGACGCCGGTCCGCCCAACGGAGGCTCGGTGAGCGCCTGTTACGTCGACGGTTGGAAGTGTCAGCACGCCTGGCGGGAGATCTCCTCCATGGTGGCCCTCCGCAACGCCGCGCGCGGCCAGTCCGTCACCGACTGGTGGGACAACGGCGGCGACCAGATCGCGTTCGGGCGCGGCGCCAAGGCGTACGTGGCGCTCAACCACGAGGGTTCGGCGCTGACGCGGACCTTCCAGACGTCCCTCCCGGCGGGCGGTTACTGCGACGTCCAGAGCGGACGGACGGTCACGGTCGACTCGGCCGGCCGGTTCACGGCCACCCTCGGCGCCGGCAGTGCGGTCGCCCTGCACGTGAACGCCCGTACCTGCGCCGGTGGCACGACCCCGCCGCCCGCCGCGGAGGCCGGCGCCTCGTTCGCCGTGAACGCCTCCACGGTCCTCGGCCAGAACATCCACGTGACGGGTGACCGGGCCGAGCTCGGGAACTGGAACGCCTCCGTCGCGCCGAAGCTGGACCCGGCGGCCTACCCGGTGTGGAAGCTCGACGTCACGCTCCCGCCCGGCACGTCCTTCTCGTACAAGTACGTGCGCAAGGACGCCTCCGGGAACGTCACCTGGGAGAGCGGCGCCAACCGCTCCGCCACCGTCCCCGCCAACGGCCGGGTCACGTTGACCGACGCCTGGCGCAACTGATCCCGCCCCCGAACCAGGGCCGCCCGGCACCTCACCCCCCGCCACCGCCGGGCGGTCCTCGTCCCACGCAGACACGTGACCGAGGAGTCCTTGCCTTGATACGCCCCGCCGCGGGGGTGCTCGCCGCCGCCCTGGCCGTGACGCTCCTGCCCGCCCTCCCGGCCTCGGCCGCCTCCCGGCCGCCGGCCCCGCCCTCGGACGCCGCGATGGCGGCCGAGCCGGCCCGCCACGACCTGACCCGGGAGCAGTTCTACTTCGTCCTCCCGGACCGGTTCGCGAACGGTGATCCGCGCAACGACCGGGGCGGGTTGACCGGCTCCCGGCTGGAGACCGGTCTGGATCCGACGGACAAGGGCTTCTACCAGGGCGGTGACCTCAAGGGGCTGACGGACCGGCTCGACTACATCAAGGGGCTCGGCACGACGGCCATCTGGATGGCGCCGATCTTCAAGAACCAGCCGGTGCAGGGGGCGGGCCCCGATGCCTCGGCCGGCTACCACGGCTACTGGATCACCGATTTCACGCAGGTGGATCCGCACTTCGGCACCAACGCCGACCTGGAACGGCTGATCGACAAGGCGCACGGGAAGGGGATGAAGGTCTTCTTCGACGTCATCACCAACCACACCGCCGATGTCGTCGATCATCGCGAGGCCTCGCGCGGCTACCTCTCGAAGGGCGCCTTCCCGTACCTGACCAGGGACGGGGTGCCCTTCGACGACTCCGACTACGCCGACGGGAAGCGGAAGTTCCCCGCGACGGACGCCGACTCCTTCCCGCGCACCCCCGTCGTCCCCGACGCGAAGAAGAAGGTCAAGGTCCCGGCCTGGCTCAACGACCCGTCGATGTACCACAACCGGGGCGACTCCACCTTCGCCGGCGAGTCCTCCGAGCAGGGCGACTTCTCGGGCCTGGACGACCTGTGGACCGAACGTCCCGAGGTGGTCGACGGGATGGAGAAGATCTATGAGAAGTGGGTCCGGGACTTCGACATCGACGGCTTCCGCATCGACACGGTCAAGCACGTCAACACCGGGTTCTGGACGCGGTGGGCCACCGCCCTCGACGCGTACGCGGCCAAGCGCGGACGCGAGGACTTCTTCATGTTCGGCGAGGTGTACTCCGCCGACACCGCCGTCACCTCCCCGTACGTGACCCGCGGCCGGCTCGACGCCACCCTGGACTTCCCGCTCCAGGACGCGATCCGCGCGTACGCCTCCCAGGGCGCGGGGGCCTCGCGGATGGGCTCCGTACTGGGCGACGACCACCGGTACACGACCGACAAGGCGAACGCCTACGAGCAGGTCACCTTCCTCGGCAACCACGACATGGGCCGCTTCGGGACCTTCCTGAAGCAGGACCGGCCCGAGGCGGGGGAGCGGGAGCTGCTGGACCGCTACCGGCTGGCCAACGAGCTGATGTTCCTCTCCCGGGGCAATCCGGTGATCTACTCCGGTGACGAGCAGGGTTTCACGGGCGCCGGCGGCGACAAGGACGCCCGCCAGCCCCTCTTCGCCTCGCGGACCGCCGACTACCTGGACGACGACCAGCTCGGCACGGCGCGCACCCACGCGAGCGACGCCTACGATCCGGAGCACCCGCTCTACCGGCAGATCAGTGCTCTCGCGAAGCTGACCCGGGACCACCCGGCCCTGCGGGACGGCGTCCAGAGCGCGCGCCTCGACACCGACTCCGTCCACGCGGTCGCCCGGACCGACGCCCGTACCCGTACCGAGTACCTGGTGGCCTCGAACAACGCGACCGGGCCCCGCACCGTGGAGCTCGACGCGCCCGCCAGCGCCGGCTACCGCACCCTCTACGGCGGCGCCCCCTACGCCGGGACCGTCCGGGCCTCCGCCGCCGGCAAGCTCACCGTCACCGTCCCCGCGCTGGGCTCGGTGGTCCTGGGGGCCACCGCCCCCCTGGCCCCGCCCGCGACCAGGCCTGCCCTGACGCTGAAGGCCCCGGCCGCCGGCGCCACCGGCACCGTCGAGTTGTCCGCCGAGGTCACCGGAGGTTCCCTGAACCGGGTCGTCTTCGCCGCCCAGGTCGGCGCCGGGAAGTGGCAGGTCCTCGGCTCGGCCGACCACGCCCCGTACAAGGTCACGCAGCACGTCACGGCCGCTCCCGGTACCCCGCTGCGCTACAAGGCGGTCGTCGTCGACTCCGCCGGTCGCACCGCGAGCGCCCTCGCCGAGTCCGTCGCCGGCCAGGCCCCGCCCGCCCCGGCCCCCGGCGCGACGCAGCGCGAGTACGCGGTGGTGCACTACAACCGGCCCGACGGCGACTACGCGAACTGGCGGCTGTACGCCTGGGGCGACATCGCCGAGGGCGAGGCCACGCCCTGGCCGGAGGGGCACGCGTTCACCGGGCGCGACGCGTACGGCGCCTTCGCGTACGTCCGCCTCAAGCCCGGGGCCTCCTCGGTGAACTACCTGGTCATCGACAAGGACGGCAACAAGGACGTCGCCGCGGACAGAACCGTCGACGTGACGAGGACCGGCGAGATCTGGCTCGAACAGGGCAAGGAGGCGGCCCGCACCGAACGCCCCGCCCAACCGCCCCAGGACACCACCAAGGCCGTCCTGCACCACCAGCGCCCCGACGGCGCGTACGACGGCTGGGGGCTGCACGTCTGGGCCGGCGCCGCGCACCCCACCGACTGGTCGAAGCCCCTGCCGCCCACCCGCTTCGACTCCTTCGGCGCGGTCTACGAGGTCCCGCTCGCCGAAGGCGCCCAGAGCCTGAGCTACATCCTCCACAAGGGCGACGAGAAGGACCTGCCCACCGACCAGTCGCTGGACCTGAAGGCCACGGGCCTCGAGGTCTGGATGCTCGGCGGCAAGGAGCGCTACCTCCTCCCGCAACCCGCCGGTTCGGCCGCCGCCCTGGACCTCGCCAAGGCCGAGGCCGTCTGGATCGACCGCGACACCGTCGCCTGGAAGGCCCCCGAGGCCGCCGCCTCCCTCCAGCTCCTCGCCTCCCGCGAGGGCCGGATCACCGTCGACGACGGAAGGCTGCGGGAGGAGGGCGCCGCCTGGCTGCGCCTGAACCGCTCCGAACTCACCGCCGCCCAGCGCAAGAAGTTCCCGCACCTGGCCGCGTACGCCGCCTTCACCGTCGACGTCCGCGACCGCGACCGGGTCCGCGAGGCACTGCGCGGCCAACTCGTCGCGAGCGCCCGCGCCGCGAACGGCGCCGTCCTCGCCGCCACCGGCGTACAACTCGCCGGCGTCCTCGACGACCTGTACGCCACCACGGCCCCGCTCGGCCCCGTCTTCAAGGACGGCCGGCCCACCCTCTCGGTCTGGGCCCCCACCGCCCGGAAGGTCTCCCTCGAACTCGACGGCCGTACCGTCGCCATGCGGCGCGACGACGCCACCGGCGTCTGGTCCGTGCGCGGCGAGCGGAGCTGGACCGGCAAGCCGTACCGCTACGACGTCACCGTCTGGGCCCCCAGCACCCGCCGGATGGTCCGCAACCTGGTCACCGACCCGTACTCCACCGCCCTGACCACCGACTCGGCCCGCAGCCTGGCCGTGGACCTCACCGACCCGAAGCTCGCCCCGACCGGCTGGCGGGGCCTCAAGAAGCCCGCGCCCGTCCCCTTCACCTCCGCGCAGATCCAGGAGCTCCACATCCGGGACTTCTCCGTCGCGGACCGCACCAGCACTCACCCCGGCCAGTACCTGGCCTTCACCGACACCGGCTCGGCCGGCATGCGGCACCTGCGCGACCTCGCCGCCGCCGGCGCCTCCTACGTCCACCTGCTGCCGGCCTTCGACATCGGCACCATCCCGGAGGAGCCCGGCGACCGCACCGAACCCGCCTGCGACCTGAAGGCGTACGCCCCCGACAGCGAACAGCAGCAGGCCTGCGTGAGCGCCGGCGCCGCGAAGGACGCCTACAACTGGGGCTACGACCCCCTGCACTACACCGTGCCCGAGGGCTCCTACGCGAGCGACCCGAACGGCACGGCCCGCACCGTCGAGTTCCGCAGGATGGTCCAGTCGCTGAACGGCGCCGGACTGCGCACGGTCATGGACGTGGTCTACAACCACACGGTGGCCGCCGGGCAGTCGGACAAGTCCGTCCTCGACCGGATCGTGCCCGGCTACTACCAGCGGCTGCTGCCCGACGGCGCCGTGGCCACCTCCACCTGCTGCGCCAACACCGCGCCGGAGAACGCCATGATGGGCCGGCTCGTCGTCGACTCGATCGTCACCTGGGCCAAGGAGTACAAGGTCGACGGCTTCCGCTTCGACCTCATGGGGCACCACCCGAAGGACAACATCCTGGCCGTGCGCAAGGCCCTCGACGCACTGACCGTCGCCAAGGACGGGGTCGACGGCAAGCGGATCGTCCTCTACGGCGAGGGCTGGAACTTCGGCGAGGTCGCCGACGACGCCCGGTTCGTGCAGGCCACGCAGAAGAACATGGCCGGTACCGGCATCGCCACCTTCTCCGACCGCTCGCGCGACGCGGTCCGCGGCGGCGGCCCCTTCGACGAGGACCCCGGCGTCCAGGGCTTCGCCTCCGGACTGTTCACCGCCCCCAACTCCTCGCCCGCGAACGGCACTCCCGAGGAGCAGCGGGCCCGGCTGCTGCACGCCCAGGACCTGATCAAGGTCGGGTTGACCGGCAACCTGGCCTCGTACGCCTTCACCGACACCACCGGCCGCCGGATCAAGGGCTCCGAGCTGGACTACAACGGCGCCCCCGCCGGCTACGCGGCCGCCCCCGGCGACGCCCTGGCCTACGCCGACGCCCACGACAACGAGTCCCTGTACGACGCCCTGACCTTCAAGCTCCCCCAGGGCACCCCGGAGGCCGACAAGGCCCGCATGCAGGTCCTCGCCATGGCCACCGCGACCCTCTCGCAGGGCCCGGCGCTCTCCCAGGCCGGCACGGACCTGCTGCGCTCGAAGTCCCTGGACCGCAACTCCTTCGACAGCGGCGACTGGTTCAACGCCATCCACTGGGACTGCCGCGACGGCAACGGCTTCGGCCGGGGCCTCCCGCCGGCCGCCGACAACCGGCCCAAGTGGCCGTACGCGAAGTCCCTCCTGATCGGCCAGGCCCCCGGCTGCCCCGAGACCACCGGAACCTCCGCCGCCTACCGCGACCTGCTCAGGATCCGTACGACGGAGCCGGCTTTCGCCCTCACCACGGCCGACGCCGTCCAGCGGACCATCGGCTTCCCGCTCTCCGGGACCGAGGAGACCCCCGGAGTGATCACCATGACCGCCGGTGACCTGGTGGTGGTGTTCAACGCCACCCCGGCCGGTCAGTCCCAGCGGGTGGCCGACCTCGCCGGCCGGGCCTACGCGCTGCACCCGATTCAGGCCGCGGGCTCCGACGCCGCCGTGAAGGGGGCCGCGTACGACACGCGGGCGGGGCGGTTCACCGTCCCGGCCCGGACGGTCGCGGTCTTCAAGCGCGGCTGACCGGACCTTCGCTTTCCGCTGCGGCGGCGTCGGACCCGGTCCGGCGCCGCCGTCGCGCGTGGTGCGGGCGGCGGGGGCCGGACGCCGTGCGCGGGGGCGTCAGACGTCGAGGCGCCGCTCCAGCAGGATCACCCCGTACACCCGGCCGTCCTTGCCCTGCTTCGAGGGGTATTCGCCGACCACCCGGTAACCCGCGCCCTGGTAGTACGCGAGCAGCCGCGGGTTGGTGGACACGCAGTCCAGCCGGGCCCGCTCACGGCCGGTGCGGGCGATCCGGTGCTCGGCGTGTTCGAGGATCCGCATGCCCGCGCCGGCGGGCGCGGCGCCCCGCTCGATCATCAGCCGGTGGACGTAGCCGGCGACCGGAGGCTGGACGCCCCACGCCTCCTCGTCGGACCACCACAACTCGTAGGCTCCCACGACCCGTCCGTCGGCGTCCTCGGCGATCCACACCTCGCCCTCGCGGACCTTCGCCCGGAAGTGCTCGGCGTCCTTGTCACCCGGCTTCCACTGGTCGATCCCGTTGGCCCGCATCCACCGGGCGGCCTGGTCGTACAGCTTCACCAGCGTGCCGGCGTCCTTCTCCACGGCCTGCCGGAACAACATCCCGTCGTCAATGATCACTCGGGCATTATTCCGCCACCCGGCCGCCACGTCATGATCAGCGTGAACGCGGGACCGTGGTCGGCACGATCGCCGCCAGCCGTCCGACCAACACCCCGAACGGCCCGTCGGCCGGTTCGTCGGCCAGGATCCGGACCAGGATCCCCGCCATCTCCTCGTCGTACGCGGCGCTCACGGCGGCCAGCGCGGCGAAGTCGTGCACCAACTGGAGCTCCAACTCGTTGCGGGGGATCTTCCGACCGTCGAGCCAGATCAACGCCGTGGACTCGGCGAGCGAGACCCAGGTGCGGACGACGAGTTCCATCCGCGCGGGCGGCTTCTCGATCCGCAGGTGCGTGATGATCTGCTCGTACGCGGCCTGCCGCACCTCGTCGATCATCGCGTTGGCCCGGCTGCTCCCGGCCGCCGGCCCGCCCCGCATCAGCGCCGAGAACCCGGGCCCGTGATCGTCGACGAACGCGAAGAACCGGCCCATGACCCGCAACAACCGCGCCCCGAGCGGCCCGTCCTGCGGCTCGACGAACCGCTGCGCGAGCTCGTCGGCGGCCCGCCGCAACGCGGCCTCGTACAGGCTGAGCTTGCCCGGAAAGTAGTGGTAGACGAGCGGCCTCGATATCCCGGCCGCCGCCGCGATCTCGTCGATCGACACATCGTCGGGCGACCGGTGGCTGAACAGCTCCAGGGCCACCCCGATCAGCTGCTGCCGCCGCTCCTCGACACCCATCCTGCGCCGCACCCCGGTTGTCATGCGGACACCATACTTCGCCCGCCACACCCCCTGACCAGAGCGCCTTCCCCCACGACCGCCGGCGACGGCGGCGGAGGGGAATGCGACGGGTCGCGGCGGCCGCTACAGGTCCAGGACCAGGCGGTCCGAGGTCGCGCGGGAGACGCACAGGAGCATCGAGTCCTCCCGTTCCCCGTCCGTGAGGAGTTCGTCGCGGTGGTCGATCCCGCCCGCCAGCACCCGGTGTTGGCAGGTGCCGCAGAAGCCCTGCTCGCAGGAGTACGGGGTGTTCGGCAGCTCCCGACGGACCGCCGCCAGGGTGCTCTCGTCCGCGGCGACCTCCACCGTGCGGCCCGAGCGGCTCAACTCCACCGTGAACGGGCGGGTCGGGCCGCCCGTGGTCGCGGTGGGGGCGAAGCGCTCCAGGTGGACCGGTACGGAGGCCGGGGCCGCGGCCCGTACCGCCGCCATCAGCGGTTCCGGCCCGCAGCAGTAGACCAGCGTGCCCGGGGCGGCCGAGGTGACCGGGCCCAGGTCGGGCAGGCCGCTCTCGTCCTGCGCGAGGACGGTGACCCGGTCCCCGTACGCGGCGAGTTCCGCGAGGAACGGCATCGTGGCGCGGCTGCGGCCCCCGTACAACAGGGTCCAGTCGGCGCCCGCCGCGTCGGCCGCCCGCAGCATCGGCAGGATCGGGGTGACGCCGATCCCGCCCGCCACGAAGACGTACGAGGACGCCGGCGCGAGCGGGAAACGGTTGCGGGGCGGGCGCAGTTCCAGCTCCGCGCCCTCCACGAGCTGCGCGTGCGCCTCGCGGGAGCCGCCCCGGCCGTCCTCGACGAGCCGGATCGCGATCGTGTAGCGGCCCCGGTCGGCGGGATCCCCGCACAGGGAGTACTGCCGCACCAGGCCCGAGGGCAGCGTCACGTCCACGTGCGCCCCCGGGGTCCAGGCGGGCAGCTCCGGCGATTCCAGGGTCAACCGCAGCACGCCGTCCGCCGGTTCGGTGCGGGCGACGATCAGAGCGCGCAGCGCGCGACGCGGGGAATATCCCGATATCGGGGTCTCCAGGGCCGGCAGCGGCCACAGCGGTGAGCGGCCTATGCGCCCCCGCAGGGCGCGCCGGGTCAGCAGGGCGGCGCCCGCGACGGCGGTGACGGTCAGGGCGCGCCTCACGGCCGCACCCCGCCGTTGGCGCCCGGAGAGGACGCCAGATAGGCCTCGGCCTGCGCGGTGGACCCCTCCTGCGAGGGATGGTACGTACGGGAGAGGTACGTCGGGATCGATTTCAGCATGGCCCCCGTCGAGGGCAGCACACCCTGCTGTCCGGCCCGGAAGAACTGACCCAACGAGGCTTTGGCCGCCGGTAGTTCGGGATCGTTCTCCATGAAGAAGCGCGCCCCGCGCTGCCACAGGAAGGCGAGCGCCGCGAAGGCGGTGGCCCAGGTCCGGGCCCGACGCCGGTAGCCGCCGTCGACGTGCATGAACAGGTCGAAGGCCACCGAGCGGTGTTCCACCTCCTCCGCGCCGTGCCAGCGCAGCAGGTCCAGCATCATCGGGTCGGCGCCCCGCCGGTCCAACTCGGCCGCGTTGAGCACCCAGTCGCCCAGGAACGCCGTGTAGTGCTCGATGGCCGCGATCATCGCGACCCGTTCCATGAGCCACCAGGCGCGGGCCTTGCCCGGCGGGAGCGTGCGGTCTCCCAGCAGCTTCTCGAAGAGCCAGTCGACCTGGGCCGTGTACGGCGTCGGGTCCAGGCCCAACCGCTTGAGGTGGGGGAGCACGTCGTCGTGCGCGGCGGCGTGCATGGCCTCCTGGCCGATGAAGCCGACGACGTCCGCGCGCAGCCGCTCGTCCGTGATGAGGGGGAGCACCTGCTTGTAGACGTGGACGAACCAGCGTTCGCCGGCGGGGAGCAGCAGGTGCAGCACGTTGATGGTGTGCCCGGCGAAGGGATCGCCGGGCAGCCAGTGGAGCGGGGTCGCGTCCCAGGAGAAGGAGACGTTCCGCGCCTGGAGGTCCATGTGTTCCGACGCCACGGGGGCGGGCGCGAGCGGCGTATTAGACATGGCGTCAATGTACTGAGGGGTAGCGAGATGGAAAACCCCTCTGCGCCGACTTCCTGCCGACGTACGACGACACCGCCCCCGACGCGCCAACCCCGACGCGCCACCCCTAGGCCGTCTCTTTCGGATCTTGCCGGGGCCGCGGCGCCCGGTACCGCCCCTGGCGGCGTTGTCGGGGCACCCGAGTACGTCCAGTACACGGGTGCCCCTCCGCCTTGCCAGGCACGGCACCGGACACCGCGACCTCGACCGACAAGATCCGAAAGAGACGACCTAGCGCAACACCCCCGCCTTCGTGCCGTCGGTCAGCTTGCCCGACAGGTCCACCTGGGCGCCCGCCGGCGCCTTGACCGCCAGTCGATTCCCGGTCGCGGCCCCGTTGACCCCGGCGCCCTTGACCGACAGCGAGGCGAACTGGGCACTGCCCGCCGCCACCACGTACCACTGGCCCGCGCGGGACTTCCACAGGACGCCCGCCAGCACCCTCGGCTCCCGGGGCCCGCACGCCGGCGAGCCCTCGGCCTTGGCGGCCTGGGCCGCCGGCGGCCCGCCCGGCGCCAGGAACTGGGCCTGCACCCGGTCCGCCGTGCCCTGCCAGGTCTCCGCCCGGGTGCACAGCCAGGTCGCCGTGCCCTCGCGCTCCGGCAGCGGCTGCTTCGCGTACGTCCACGCGTTGACGCTGCGCACCCCGTGCGAGCGGACCGAGGGCAACAGGCAGGCGGTCCGCGCCCATTCGCCGAGTTCCGCCGCCTCCGTCACGTTCCGCTCGGCGCCCGGGGCGCCCGAGGTGAGGCGGGCCGGGGTCAGCTCGCCGAGGTCCGTGACCAGCCTCGTGGCACCGTCACCGGTCAGCGCCAGCGCGTTCCAGCTCGTGCACTTGCCCCCGGGCGCGGGGCCCACGACGGGCGGGGTGACCCCGTCCGGGGTGAGCTCGAGTGCCGTCGGGGCCTCACCGGGCTTGAGCAGGTCCCGCAGTGCCGCGCCGCGCACCCAGGGCGCCGTCAGATAGCGGACGTTGCCGTCGACCCGGCTGAGCACCAGCCCGGTCGCGGTGTCGGCCGAGGCGCCGTCGGTCCGGGCGAAGTCCAGCGCGGCTCCGGTGGTCCCGGAGCGGGGCTCCGCGTACCGGATCACGCGCAGCCCGTCGTACAACAGGACCACGACCGCCTGGTCGACGGCGCCCGCGTACAGCAGCTGCGGCGGGCCCATCGGCGGGCCGGTCGGGCTCCCGGGGGTGGCCGAGACCACGACCGAGGAGCCGGGCCTGGCCCAGACGGCGAGCGCCCGGCGCAGCAGTTCCGTGTCGTCGACGCGGTCGCCGCGGGCGGGCCAGCCCGAGTAGTCCGTACGTGAGGACGTACGCCAGACCGTGGCCGCGGTCCGCACCAACTGCTCTGGATCCAGCGCCTGTTCGGCGGCGGCGTTGCGCGCGTACGAGGGCGCGGCGGGCCCGTCCGACCCCCAGCCGCCGCCCGGCAGCGCGAGGAGCGCCCCACACACCGCGAGGGCGGCCGCGCCGGCCAGGGCGGCCCGGACGAAGCGCCGCCGACGCAGCAGGTCGGTGGGGCGCGCCTGGAGCACGCACGGGTCGAACTCGGGGGAGGCGAACAGCCCGTCGTGCACCGGATCCCCGGACTCCGCGATCGCCGCCGCCGGGTTCGCGACCCCGGCCTCGGTCAACACCCGCAGCACCTCCGGCTCGGGCAGCCCCTCCAGCGCCCGCAGGACGCAGGCCGCGCGGCCGGGGCCGTTCAGGGTCGCCAGCCACTGGTCCAGCGCCAGTTCCTCGGCCCCGCCCGAGCGGGGGAACAGCCGCAGCCCCCACACCTGGGGCAGCACCGGCGGCAGTTGCCCGCGCAGTGGGAGCGCCCGGAACGTCAGCGGGATCCCCGCCTCCAGCGCGGAACGCAGCACGCGCAGCCGGACGTACGCGTACCCGGACTCCGGGCCGCCCTCCCCCCGCTGAGCCGGCACCCCGCCGCGCACCGTGCCGGGGTCCGAGCCCCGGCGTCCGCGCGGGAGCGCCCGTTGGGTCAGGGAGTGGGCGGTGAGCACCCGCCGGTTGCGGCCGAGGGCGGGCGGCAGCACCAGGTAGGCGAGCCGCACCAGCCGCGGGTAGTGCTCGACGATGGCGGCCTCGGCCAGTTCGACGTCGGGGGTCACGGGAGGAAGGGGGCGGGTGGCGGTATCCGGCGCAGTCACGTTCAGCAGAACGAGCGAATCGTCCGATGGTCACCCGTCCCCAGCGCACGCGTTCGGGCCCGTGCGCCGGCGCCGCCGGGGGGTGTCAGTGCCGTTCACGGACGGCTCCCGACGAGCTCCCGGCGAGCTTCCGGCGGCTCGGGGCGGCCCCGGGCGGCCGCCCCGGCGGCCCCGGACGCGGCCCGGACATGGCCCCGGACGTCGAGCGCAGGCGACGGGCTCAGGCGACGGGGCGCCGGCGACGGGCTCAGGCGATGAGACGGGCCCGCAACGCCTCGACGGTCTCGTCGGCGACGCCGAGGCCCTCGCGCACGTACTTCTCCATCGAGCCGTACCGCGTCTCGACCTCCCTGAGGGCTGTCTCCAAGTAGGAGGGGAAGACCCCGATCAGGGCCAGCGCGATGTCCGGGTCCCCGCCGGCCGCCGTGAAGCCCTCGATCATCCGCGCGAAGGCCCGCTTCACCGCGGGATTGACCGAGAGGTACTCCTCCATCAGGGTCTCCTCGTCGGCGCCGAGCAGCGACAGGATGACGGTCGCGCCCCAGCCCGTACGGTCCTTGCCCGCCGTGCAGTGGAACAGCAGCGGGCCCGCCTGCGGGTCGGCCGCCTCGGTGAGCAGCAGCCGGTACGCCGCCTGCGCGGAGGCGGACCCCACGAACGACCGGTACACCTCGCCGAAGATGGCCTGGGCCTTGCCCCCGCCGAGGTGCTCCTCGGCCACGACCGGATCGGACAGCAGGTCCTTGAGCTGCGCGGCGGCGGGCACGCCGCCCACCCCGGCCCGCATCTTGTCCGCCAGCACGTCGCTGACCAGCAGGCGTGCCCCGGCCGGCAGTCGGTCGGGATGGTCGGCCCGCTCGGCGTCGCTGCGGAAGTCGATGACCGTACGGATCCCCAGCGCGGCCACCGTCGGGTCGGCGTCGAGGTCGAGCCGGTCGAGCTGGCCCGAGCGCAGGACGAGCCCGGGGCGCACGGTGCGGCCGCCGGAGAGCGGGGTGCCGCCGAGGTCGCGCAGGTTGGCGACGGTGGTGGACGGGGTGGCGGTCATCGTGGCGGCTCCAGCGCTGGGCGGATCGGGCGGATCGGGCGGGTCGGGCGGGTCGGGCGGGTCGAGTGGGTCGCGTGGTCGAGTGGGGACGAGAGGGGAGGCAGGAGGGGTAAGAGGGGGCGGGTCGGGTCACACGGCGCGCGTGAGGGTGCTGCCCCGCGGCCCCGCCCCGGAGAGGCGGTCGACCGCCAGCGAGAGGCCGATCCCCACCCCCAGGGCCACCAGGTGACCGACGTCGGTGAACGTGCGACCGCGCTTCCACACCGGCTGCGCGGCGAGTGCCAACAGGCCCACCCGGGCGACGCCCCGCACCGCCCCGCGCGGCAGCGCGGAGGTCAGGACGCCCAGCACCGTGTTCAGTCCGTAGCTCGTGCCCACGTCCAGCGCCCGCCGGGTCTCGGTGTCCGCGGTGCGCCGCAGCACGGAGTGGACGAGCAGGGTGGCGCAGGCGTGCCCGAAGAGGAAGGCCGCGGCCGTCCACCAGGCCCCGTACGCGTACTCCGCGTACCCGAGCACCGCCACCAGCAGGAGCGCGTAGGGCAGCGGCATCGGCTCCTCGACGACGAGGGCGCTGCTGAGCAGCGTCCCCCAGTGGCCGGCGTCGAGGTTGTCGACGTTCGTCGAGCAGCCGCGCAGCACCCGTTCCCGCTCGTACGGGGCCAGGCGTTCCATGGCATGGGCCCCGAGCTGGACCCCGCCGGTGTAGGCGACGGCGACGGAGCCGGGGGGAAGGGGCCGGGACCAGGACAGTGGATTCACTCGAACATGATCGGACACGGCCCCGTCGCGGGCGGCACCGGCCCTCGTGGGAGCATGACCCGGACATGTCCGAAACTCGCGCGCCGCTCCGCGCCACACGGGCCGCGATGTTCGCGGCGGTGTGCGTCGCCTTGGCTGCGGTGGGGCATTCGTACATGTCGGGAATGAACATTCCCCTTCATGGCCTTCTCGGTGCTTTCGGGGTGATCGGCTCACTCGCGTGGCTCGCCGCCGGGCGACGGCGGGGGCCGGTGGGCATCACGGCCGGGCTGCTCGCCGCGCAGGGCATGCTGCACCTCGCGTTCTCCGGGAGCCAGGGCGCCCACGCCGCGTCGATGCCGATGTCGATGCCCGCGACGGGGGCTACCGGCCCGACCGGAACGCCCCCCGCCCACCACCACGCCGCCGGCACGGACATGGGCGCGACGGGCGCGGGAGGCGCCGCCACCGGCCCCCACGGCATGACCCCCATGGGCGACACAGCCGACATGACCGACATGACCGGGATCGCCGACATGGCGGGCCTGGCCGATCTCGCCGACCTGGCGGGGACGGCCGGGCACGGGCACGGCGGCCTCGGGATGATCGCCGCACACGTGCTGGCCGGGCTCTTCTGCGCCGGGTGGCTCGCGTGGGGCGAGGCCGCCGTCTTCCGGCTCGCCGGCGCCCTCGGGGCCGCCGCGCTCCTCGCGGCCCGGCCGCTGTCCCGTGCGCTCGCGCTCGTCCGTACGCGCGTGGCCCTCGTACCGGCGCCGCCCGCGCACTGCCCTGCGTACGAGCGGCCGCGCTCCCTGCGCGGGGCCGTGCACGCCCACGCCGTGGTGCGCCGCGGCCCGCCGGAGCGGCGCGACACCCGAGCCACGGCCCCCGGCCGTCCTGCCCGCGCCTGACCGGCGCACCCTCCTCGGCGAGGGGCGAGACCCGGGGGTCCTCACCCCTGTCTTCGCCAACACCTAGGACCGACATGTCCCTTGACGAGATTCAGGACGCCCCCGCCCGGGGCGCCGAGGAACCACCCCGACGCACCGCCGGAGGCTGGGCCGCGCTGCGGCCGTTGCTCCTGCGGATGCATTTCTACGCCGGGCTGCTGATAGCCCCGCTGCTGTTCATCGCCGCCACCACCGGGCTGCTCTACGCCGCCTCCTGGCAGGCCGAGAAGATCGTCTACGCCGACGAACTGACCGTCCCCCGCGTCGGCGAGAGGGCCCTGCCCCTGAGCGACCAGGTCCGGGCCGCCCGGGACGCGGAGCCCGGGGGCGAGGTCACGGCCGTCTGGCCCGCGCCCGACGCCGACGACACCACCCGGGTGATCATGGAGAAGAAGGGGCTCGCGGAGGGCGAGACCCTGACCGTGTTCGTCGATCCGTACACCGCCGACGTGCGCGGGCAGCTCACCACCGCCGGCGACGCGCTGCCGCTGCGGGCCTGGCTGAGCGAGTTCCACTCCAGCCTCCAGCTGGGGGAGTTCGGCCGCAACTACAGCGAACTCGCCGCCAGTTGGCTCTGGGTGGTCGCCCTGGGCGGACTCGCCCTGTGGGTCGGCCGCCGGCGCACCCGCGCGGCACGGCTCGTCCTCCCGGACCGGTCCGCCACCGGCCGTCGCCGCACCCTGTCCTGGCACGGGACGGTGGGCCTGTGGGCCGTGGCCGGACTGGTCGTCCTCTCCGCGACCGGCCTGACCTGGTCGAAGTACGCCGGTGAGAACATCGGGCAGCTCCAGGACCGCCTGGGCGGGGCCACCCCGTCCGTCACCGCGACGCTGAACGCCGCCGGGGCCGCCGGCGGGGCGGACGAACACGCCGGGCACGTCATGACCGACGGCATGGAGATGCCCCCGCCCGCGCCGACCGCGGACGTGGGCATCGACGAGGCCGTCGCCGCGGCCCGGGCCGCCGGCGTGAGCGAGGACCTGCGCGTGACCCTGCCCGCCCGGGGCAAGGGCTACGTCGTGAAGGAGACGGACAAGCAGGTGCCGGTGCACCTGGACGCCGTCGCCGTGGACCCGGCCGACGGCACGGTCATGGACGAACTGCGCTTCGCCGACCACCCCCTGCTCGCGCAGGCGACCCGCTTCGGGATCGACCTGCACATGGGTCTGACCTTCGGTCTCGCCAACCAGATCGCGCTGGCCGCGCTCGCCGTCGCGGTGATGTTCCTGGTGTTCTGGGGCTACCGCATGTGGTGGATGCGCAGGCCCACGAAGGACCGCGGGCTGTCGGTCGGCCGCGCGCAGCCGCGCGGGGCCTGGCGACGGTTGCCCGCGACCACGCTGCTGCCGCTCGCCGCGGTGACGGCGGTGGTGGGTTGGTTCGTGCCGATGCTCGGGCTCAGCCTGGTGGCGTTCCTGCTGCTCGACGGCGTGCTGGGGTTCGTGAAGCGCCGCCGGGCGGGAGCGGTGACGGAGGCGTAGCCCCGGCCGGTCCGGGTCCCGACGCCGCGACGGGTCGGGGCCCGGACCGGGACGTGCGACGACCGCGGGCCCGTACTCCCCCTCGCGCGTACGGGCCCGCGGTCGGCCGGAGTGCGTCCGGCGTACGGCTCAGGGGGCGTACTTGTAACCCACGCGGCGCACGGTCTGGATCGCGCCCCGGTGGGCCGTGCCCAGCTTGCGGCGCAGACGGGCGATGTGGACGTCCACGGTGCGGCCGTCGCCCACGTGTCCGTAACCCCAGACGGTGGTGACCAACTGGTCCCGGCTGTGCACCCGGTGCGGGTGTGCCACCAGGTGGGCCAGCAGCTCGAACTCCAGGTAGGTGAGGTCCAGCACCTGGCCGTCGACCTCGGCGGTGCGCTGCGCCGCGTCGATGCGGACCAGCGCGTCACCCGTGGGGGCGGCCGGCGCCGCGGCGCGGGTCGCGGCGGGAACGGAGTGCGGGGCGAAGGCGATCGGCTGCTGGTCGGCCGGCACGAGGACCAGGTAGCCGACCATCGGCGGCTGCCCCGGCAGGGTCGGCAGCGTGTGCTGGGGCGCGGGCAGCCAGGTGGCGCCCGGCGGCAGCAGGTCCACCACGCGGGCCACCTCGTCCCGGTCCACGGCCCGCAGTCGGTGGCGCGGACTGGGCGGGAAGGTCAGGGGGGCGGCGGAACCGGCGGACGTGAGGGTGCGGGGGTTCGTCATGAGTGGTCAGCTCTTTCACGCGGAGTGTCGGCAGGAGACGTGCGTACGTCGTCGATGTCGTACCGCGCAGACCGAAGGCCTCGGGAGAGGTCGTCTGTGAGAGGTCCCGGGAGGCTTTAGAGGGCCGGCGCGTTCTTCGCGCGGCAACACACCCGGTCGAAATCATGATCCTGACGGGAAGGCCAGAACGGCTCGAGGTCGCTGCGACCTGACGAGGTGTACGAGACGTACGAGTGGCTGGCCATGGCCTCATTCAAGCAGATGTACGGGGCCCCGGGCAGACCCCGTCTCACTCCATGGATCGGAATCTCATATTCCGCGACCTCGGCGTGAACGAGGTGTCACCATCGCGACAAATCGTCAGCCCGTCAGGCGTTTGCGCCAGTCCGTGCCGGTCACGCGGATCGCCTCCCCGGCCGACCCGTCCCAGGCCCACCGGAGCCCCGCCGCGTCCAACGCGGCCAACACCTCCCGTCCCACCGAGACCGTCTCCTCGTCGCCCGCGTCGAAGGCCCCGTAGTACAGGTGCAGATCGTGGCCGGCCGCGACGCTCTCCGTGCACTGGGTGTGGAAGAAGACGAACCCGCGCGCGTCCCGCTCGCGCTCCTCCCAGATCTCCCCCTGGCCACAGTTGCGGCAACAGGTGAAGTTCTCCCGGGCGGTGACTCCGGCGCGGTCCAGGGCCTCGAAGGCGCGGGTCAGCCGCTCCGGATCCGTCTCGCCCGCCCAGGCGGCCTGCTCCGCGACCCGCTCCCGCCAGAGCCGGTGCACCAACACACGTGCCTGTGGCCGGGACACCGGCCGGACGCCGTCCTTCACCAGGTACTCCTCGGCGTGCTCGATCAGCTCCGGCACCCCGTCGTAGCCGCACCGCAGGACGAGCCGGACCCGCTCCTCCAACCGCTCGCGCACGGAGTCCTCCAACGCCGGCGGCTCCGGTTCGACGGGGAGGTCCAGCGCCTCCCAGGCCGGGCCGAGTTCCCAGCCCTCCTCCTGCCGCGCCCAGCCGGCCATGACCCGCCCGACCTCGCCCGGCGTGGACAGGTACGCCTGGAAGTGCCGGTCGGCGGAGCCCTCGCGGTGCTCCAGCTGGTACGCGCGGAGGCCGGTGTCGTCCGCCTCGTGCCAGACCTGGATGAACACCTCCGGGTCGGCGGGGCGCCGTTCGACGGTGAGGAAACGGTCCCCCGGAGCGCCGATGCGTTCCAGCAGTTCGGCCAGGGTGCGCGTGGAGGGGCGGTCGTGGGCGTCGCCGCGCTCGGTCCTGATTCTGATCGGCAGCATGGGGGACACCGTGCCAGAGGGCACCGACGACGGCGCCCGCCGTGCCTGTCGGCTCGGCGGGCGCCGTCGCGCGTGCGGTGGGGTCCCGACCCGGTTCCGGCCCGGGATCCGTGCCGGGGTGTTACAGCAGGCCGTCCTTCTCCAGGGCGGTGCAGCAGGTGTCCGTGATGAGGCGGGTCACCACGTACGGGTCCACGTTGGCGTTGGGACGGCGGTCCTCGATGTAGCCCTTGCCGTCCTTCTCCACCTGCCACGGGATGCGCACCGAGGCGCCGCGGTCGGAGACCCCGTAGCTGTACTCGTTCCAGGGGGCGGTCTCGTGCAGTCCCGTCAGGCGCTCGTCGATGCCCGCGCCGTAGTTCTTGACGTGGTCCAGCGGCTTGCTGCCCTCGCCCAGGGACTCGCAGGCGGAGATGATCGCGCGGTAGTCCTCGCGCATCGCCTTCGTGGAGAAGTTGGTGTGCGCGCCCGCGCCGTTCCAGTCGCCCTTGACCGGCTTCGGGTCCAGGGTCGCGGAGACGTCGAAGTCCTCGGCCGTGCGGTAGAGCAGCCAGCGCGCGATCCACAGCTGGTCGGACACCTCCAGCGGGCCGACGGGGCCGACCTGGAACTCCCACTGGCCGGGCATGACCTCGGCGTTAATGCCGGAGATGCTCAGGCCCGCCGCGAGACAGTGGTCGAGGTGCTTCTCGACGATGTCGCGGCCGAAGATCTCGTCCGAGCCGACGCCGCAGTAGTAGCCGCCCTGGGCGGCCGGGAAGCCGTTGACCGGGAAGCCGAGCGGGCGGGCACCGTCGAAGAAGGTGTACTCCTGCTCGATGCCGAAGATCGGCTCCTGGCCGGCGTACTTCTCGGCGATCGGACGGAGCAGCGCGCGCGTGTTCGACTCATGGGGGGTCATGTCGATGTTCATGACCTCGCACAGGACGAGGACGTGGTCGCCGCCGCGGATCGGGTCGGGGCAGGAGAACACCGGCTGCAACACACGGTCGGAGGCGTGACCCTCGGCCTGGTTGGTGCTCGATCCGTCGAAGCCCCAGATCGGCAGCGCGTCGCCGTCCGCGAGGATCCGCGTCTTGGAGCGAAGCTTGGCCGTCGGCTCCGTGCCGTCGATCCAGATGTACTCAGCCTTGTAACTCACGGGCCCCATCCTTCGGTGCGTCGCTCCGGCGCAGACTTCGCGGGTGTCGCGTTCGCGGTGCTGCGTGTGCGGTGCTGCGGTTGCCTGCCGTCGGCTCGCCGGTCGCGGCGCTGCGATCGCGTGCTGCGGTGGTGACCGCAGCGTGCCCGTACGCGATTTCCCTTCCGTTGCCCGTGTGTGAACCCCGTGTTACCGAGATGTCCGCCGCAGGTGGGAACGGTCGTGCGGGTCGGCGGGGGCACACCCGTCCGAGTGCGGCAGACTGAGCGGGTGAGCATTTCGTACGATTTGAACTCCGCCGGTGATTCCTCCGTGGACGCCGCCGAGAGCCCCCGACCCCGGGTCGGCCTGCTGGGCACCGGCCCCTGGGCCCAACGCACCCACGCGCCCGCCCTCGCCGCGCACGCCGGCTCCGACTTCGTCGGGGTGTGGGGCAGGCGCCCCGAGGCGGCGGCCGAACTCGCCCGCGCCCACGGCGTGAAGGTGTACGAAGACCCCGACGAACTGTTCGCCGACTGTGACGTCGTGGCGTTCGCCCTGCCACCGGACGTACAGGCTCCGCTCGCGGTCCGCGCGGCCGCCGCGGGATGCCATCTGCTGCTCGACAAGCCCGTCGCGACGACGGTCGAGGACGCCTCGGCCGTGGCCGCCGCCGCGACCGGGCACGGGGTCGCCTCGGTCGTCTTCCTGACCCTGCGGTTCGCCCAACCGACCGCCGGATGGGTCGAGGAGCAGACCGGGCGGTCCGGCTGGTTCACCGCCTCCGCCCACTGGCTCGGCGCCCTCTACCCGCCCGACGGGACCCCCGGCGCCTACCCCGACTCGCCTTGGCGCAAGACCAAGGGCGGACTGTGGGACGTCGGCCCGCACGCGCTGTCCGTCCTGATCCCGGTGCTGGGCGACGTCACCGCCGTCTCCGCCACCCGGGGCCCCTCCGACGTGGTGCAACTGGCCCTGCTCCACGCCTCGGGCGCCGCCAGCACCGCGGTGCTCAGCCTGGGCGCACCGCACGCGGCCGCCGGGGTCGGGCTGCAACTGCGCGGAACCGAGGGGGTCTTCGACCTGCCCGAGTGGAGCGACGTGCCCGGCGCCTACGGCCGCGCCCTGGACGCGCTGCTCGCCGCGGCCCGGTCGGGCGTGCCGGACGCGCGGGACGCGGGGTTCGGGCTCCGGCTGACGGAGATCCTGGCCGAGGCGGAGCGCCGGCTGGACGCGTGAGTCGCTGAGGGACGGCCGGGCGCCGGGCGCGCCCGACCGGTCCCGGCCCGGCCCCGCCGCTCGTCCTTCGCCCCGCGCCCGACCGGTCCCGCCCCCCGCCGCTCCCGCTCCGGCCCGCGCCCGACCCCCGCTCAGGCCCTGCGGGACAGGGCCTCACGCACGGCCTCGTCGGTGCGGGCGACCACGGCCGTGCCGTCCTGCGCGGTGATGATCGGGCGCTGGATCAGCTTCGGGTGCGCGGCCAGGTGGGCGATCCAGCGGGCCCGCGCCGCGTCCGTCTCCTCGCGCGGCAGGTCCCGTACCCCGCTCTCCCGGGCCAGCGGGTCGGAGGTGCGCGTGATGTCCCAGGGTTCCAGCCCGAGGCGGCCCAGCACCTCGCGGATCTCGGCCTCGGACGGCACGTCCTCCAGATACCGGCGCACCGTGTACTCGGCGCCCTCCGCGTCCAGCAGGGTCAGCGCGGCGCGGCACTTGGAACAGGCGGGATTGATCCAGATCTCCATGCGCGCAAGCCTAACGAGGGCTCGTGCCGAGCCGGTCTGGCCAGGCGCTTTTGTCAGTGCCCCCCGGTAAAATCGAAGGAGAACGACAGGAAGCCAACTACCGTTTGGGAGGCTGTAGATGGCCGCTGCCGCGATCATTTCGATGCCCAAGAAGAAGCCGCTGCCCGCGGGTCTGCCCCGCGAGTGGTACGAGAGCCACAACCGCCGCCTGAAGGCGATGCGGCTGGCGATCTCGCTGCTCGACACCGGGACCTACGACGCTCGACGCGCCACCAACCGCAAGATACGGACGATGGCGGTGCGGGTGGGGATCCACCGGCCGTCCAACGTCACCTGCAAGATGGTGCGCGCCTTCATCCGCGACGGCGGCTGACGGCTCGACGCCCTCTGGTGGCCGCGGCGGCGCGACGCCGCGGCCACCGGCCCGCACGGGCACCGGCCCGCACGGGCACCCGGGTGGGCCCGCCGGGGGACGGCCTTGGGGCGCGGGGGAGCCCGTCAGGCGCTCGCGTCGCCCGTGACCGGTCGGAACCCCGGGCAGGCCGAACGCGATCGTTCCGGCGTGCTCGAGGCGCCCCCGACTCGTCCCGGGCGGTGAGGACCAGGTGCGCGTTCTCAAGGCCGCGCCCCGGCTTCGCCACGCGGATCGAACACGTCCGATGATCTTGTCCTGTCCGCAACGGTCGGCCCGCCCGCCCGGAAGCCGCGATCACGGTTCCATGGCGGGCAGGGACAGGAGCAGGACCGCCACGTCGTCGCGCGGGCCGCCCGCCGTGAAGGCCTCCAGGTCGCGCCACACCGCCTGCACGAGGCCCTCGGGGTCGTTCGCCAGCACCGGGATCCGGGAGGCCAGCGGGTAGAACTCGCCGCCCGCGTCGCGGGCCTCCGTCACCCCGTCCGTGTGCGCGAGCAGCCGGTCGCCCGGCAGTAGCGGAACCTCGGTCACCTTCGGAAGCTCGCCCCCCGTGAGGCCCAGGCCCAGCGGGGGTCCCGGCTCCACGGCCAGTTCCGCGGTCGTGAAGCCGCGGAGCAACAGCACGGGCGGATGCCCGCACGACACGATCCGTACGAGGTCCAACCCGGGCGGGAACTCCAACAGCACCGCCGTCGCGAACAACTCGGCGTGCCGGATCGAGGCGGCCGTCGCGTCGGCCACCAGCCGCCGGTCCAGCCGGGCCGCGACCGCCGCCAGCTCGGGATCGTCCAGCACCGCCTCCCGGAAGGCACCGAGCAGCGCGGCCACCGTACCGACCGCCGCCAGACCGTGGCCCTGGACGTCGGCCACCACCGCCCGTACGCCGTACGGCCCGGTCCGTACGTCGAACAGGTCGCCGCCGACCAGCGTGCCGCGCTGCGCCGCCCGGTAGAGACCGCGGCAGCGCACCGGACCGACCTGGTCCGGTACCGGTGGCAGCACCGCGAGCTGGGCCGCCTCGGCGACGGTCCGGACGCTGACCAGCTGGTCGTCGCGGCGCCGTCGTACCAACGAGATCACCACGCTGAGCAGGCCGACCACGGCCACGGTGGCCAGGTCCGAGCCGCGGGCGTGGGCGACGCCGATCTGGGGGACGCCGAGCAGCACGAGGACCAGGACGGCGAAGGCGAAGGTTCCCAGGGGGCCGTACGAGAACGCCGCCACCGCGGGCAGGGCCGCCAGGAAGTAACCCAGCTCCACGTCGCCAGGGGTCAGCCACTGCGCGCAGCACAGCACCACCACGGCCGCGGCGGGCGCGAGCCTGGCCCAGCGGGGTGGCGGCGTCCCGTGCAGCCTGCCGGGGTCCTCGCGTCCGCGTCTCACCCCTCCACCCTGATCCCGGGCCGCCGGCGGCGCACCCCGGGTGAGCGCAGGGCGGCCCCCGAACCGCCCTGCGACCCGACCCGGCCCCGCCCCTTCCCCTGCCCCGGGCCCCGGTCCTGCCCCGCCCCGGCCCCGCCTCGGCCTCGGCCCCGGGCCGGCCCCGGTCCTGCCCCGCCCTGGCCCGCCCCGGGCCCCGGCCTGGCTCCGCCCCGGCCGGCCCGGCCCCGCCCCGGCCCTTCCCCTGCCCAGCCCCGGCCGGCCCGGCCCCGCCCCGGCCCTTCCCCTGCCCCGCCCCGGCCGGCCCGGCCCTTCCCCTGCCCCGGCCCCGCCCCGGCCCGGCCCCGCCCCGGCCCGCCCCGGCCCGGCCCCGCCCCGGCCCGGCCCGGCCCGGCCCCGCCCCGGCCCGGCCCCGGCCCGCCCCAGCCCCGCCCCGGCCCGCCTCGGGCTCCGGCCCCGGCCTGGCCCCGCGCCGGCCCCGCCCCGGCCTGGCCCCGCCCCGGCCCGCCTCGGCCCCGGCATGGCCGGCCCCGCGCCGGCCCGGCCGCAAGCCCCGGCCCGGGCCGCCTCGGGCCCCGGCCCCGCCTCGGCCTCGGCCCCGGGCCGGCCCCGCCTCGGCCTCGGCCCCGGGCCGGCCCCGGTCCTGCCTCGGCCCCGGGCCCCGGTCCTGCCCCGGCCCCGGGCCCCGGGCCCGCCCCGGCCCGGGCCGCCTTGGGCCCCGGCTCCGCCCCGGCCCGGCCCCGCCGCTGCCCCGCCCCCGCCGCTGCCCCGCCCCGGCCCCGGGCCCCGGGCCCGCCCCGGCCCGGCCCGCCTTGGGCCCCGGCTCCGCCCCGGCCTGGCCCGGCCCCGCCGCTGCCCCGCCCCGGCCCGCCTCGGGCCGCGGCCCCGGCGCACCGGCCCGCCTCGACCCCGCCCCGGGCCCCGCCCCAGCCCGGCCTGGCCCGGCCCCCGGGCCTGGCTCCGGCGTGGATCCCCGGGCGCCACGCCCCCGGTCGTCGGTCCGCGAGCCCCGCGGGCGGGCAGACTGGCGCCATGCGCATCGCGGTCACCGGAGCATCCGGCCTCATCGGCAAGGTCCTCGTACGGTCCCTCCAGGCGGACGGCCACGAGGTGGTGCGCTTCGTACGCCGCCCCGCGGCCGAGCCGGACGAGGCGACCTGGGACCCCCGGCGCGGGTACGTGGACCCCGCCGGCCTGACCGGCTGCGGCGCCGTCGTCCACCTGGCCGGGGCCGGGGTCGGCGACCACCGGTGGACGGCCGCGTACAAGAAGGAGATCCGCGACAGCCGCGTCCTCGGCACCGCCGCCATCGCCCGGACCATGGCCGACATGGCCGAGCCGCCGCCGGTACTCGTCTGCGGAAGCGCCATCGGCTACTACGGCGACACCGGCGACCGCTTCGTGGACGAGGACTCCCCGGCGGGGCAGGGGTTCCTGCCCTCCGTCTGCGTCGAGTGGGAGGCGGCCGCCGCACCGGCCCGGGAGGCCGGCGTCCGTACCGTGTTCGCCCGCACCGGCCTGGTCGTCGCGGCCGACGGCGGGGCGTGGGGCCGGTTGTTCCCCGTCTTCAAAGCCGGCGTCGGCGGACGGCTCGGCAACGGCCGCCAGTACTGGTCGCACATCTCGATGCACGACGAGGTCGCCGCCCTGCGGTACCTCGTCACCGCGTCCGGGCTGTCCGGCCCGGTGAACCTGACGGCCCCCGAGCCGCGGACCAACCGTGAGGTCACCGCGGCGATGGGCCGGGTGCTGCACCGCCCGACGGTGTTCGCCGTACCGGCGCCCGTCATGCGGGTCGTGCTCGGCGAGTTCGCCGGGGACGTGCTGGGAAGCCAGCGGGTGCGTCCCACCCGGCTGTTGGAGTCCGGCTTCGTCTTCCGCCACCCGGGCGTCGACGAGGCGATCATGGCCGCGCTCGCCCAGGAACGGGTCGCACCGCAGACTCGTCGGCTGCGGTAGCCCTACGCCCCGCGCCCGGAGCCCCGAGCCCCGCGCCCGGAGCCCGGAGCCCCGCGCCCGGAGCCCCGAGCCCCGAGCCCGGAGCCCCGCGCCCGGAGCCCCGAGCCCCGAGCCCGGAGCCCCGCGCCCGGAGCCCCGCGCCCCGAGCCCCGCGCCCCGCGCCCGGAGCCCCGAGCCCCGCGCCCGGAGCCCCGAGCCCCGAGCCCGGAGCCCCGAGCCCCGAGCCCGGAGCCCCGAGCCCGGAGCCCCGAGCCCCGCGCCCCGAGCCCCACGCCCGGCGCCCCACGCCCGGCGGCTCGGGGGAGCATCGTCTGCTCATGTGCGACCGTTTGTGACCCGAATGCGACCGCTGTGCGACCGGAGTTGTGCGTAATACGGCACCGGACTCGGGTTCTCCTGGAGTCCGTTGGGGGAAGGAGGAACCCCACACAGCGCGCCGACCTCGGGGAGGGGCACGTGCTCAGCAGCGCACACCATGCAGACGTCGTCATCGTGGGAGCCGGAGTCTCAGGACTCGCGGCGGCACACCATCTGATCGCCGCGGGAGTCACGGTCACCGTCCTGGAGGCCGCGAACGATCCCGGAGGCCGAATGGCCACCGAGTCGGTCGACGGCTTCCGGCTGGACCGGACCGGCCAGCTCCTCAACACCTCGTACACCGAACCGTCCCGCACCCCGGGCCTGGAGGCGCTCGTCCTGCGCCCCTTCGCGCCCGGGGTCCTCATCCGGGGAACCGACGGCAAACAGCAGCGCGCCGGGGCCCTCACCCCCGCCCGCGCCCTGGCCGGCGGCTCCCTCGACCAGGCCCGCCTCAGCGCCGCGCTCGGCCGGCTGGCCGCCCTGCCCGTCGAGCGCCTGCTCGCCCGGCCCGAACGCACCGCCATCGCCGCCCTGCGCACCCGCGGCCTGCCGCCGCGCACCGTCAACGGCGTGCTGCGGCCCCTGCTCGCCACCCTGCTCCGCGACCCGGAACTCACCACCTCCAGCCGGGTCGCCGACCTGGCCCTGCGCGGATTCGCCCGGGGCCGGCTCGCCGTGCCCGAGGGTGGCGCCGCGCGCCTGCCCGACCTGCTCGCCGCCGCCCTGCCGCCCGGGACCGTACGGACCGGGGTACGGGTCCGCACGGTGGCGACGAACCTCGTCACCACCGAAGGACACGGCGACTTCAGCTGCCGTTCCGTCGTGCTCGCCACCGGCGCCCGTGCCGCCGCCGAACTGCTGCCGGGACTGCGGGTGCCCGACTTCCACGAGGTCACCGTCATCCACCACGGCACCCCCGGCCCGCTGCCGTGGGACGGTTCCCTGCTCCTGGACGCCGACCCGAGGTGGCCGCTCGCCCACACCACCGTGATGAGCGCGGTCGACCCGACGCGGGCCCCGGCGGGGCGGAGCCTGGTCACCACCACCGTGCACGGACCGCCGCCGGCGGCGCGGACGGTCGCCTCCCGCCTCGCCAGGCTCTACGAGACCTCCACCCGGGATTGGGACCTGCTCGCCGTCCACCACACCCCGGAGGCCGTCCCGGCCATGCCCCCGCCGCACGACCTGCGGCGCCCGGTACGGGTCGTGGCGGGGCTGTACGTGTGCGGCGACCACCGCGACTCCAACACCGTCCAGGGGGCCCTGAACTCCGCCCGCCGCGCGAGCACCGCCGTCCTGCGCGACTTCGGCATCCCGGTGCCGGCCGCCCCGGAACGATCAATTCCGGTGGCGGCCTGAGCCAGTCCCGCCAGGCCGCGTCCCGCCAGGCCGCGTCCGGTCGAGCCGCGTCCGGTCGGGCCGCGTCCGGTCGGGCCGCGTCCGGTCGGGCCGCGTCCGGTCAGGCCGCGTCCCGCCCGGCCGCGTCCGGTCGGAGGCCCGGCCCCGACCCCGGGGCCGGGCCTTCCCGGCGCGGGCCCGGGCGCGGCCGGCCCCGGTGCGGGAGCCCGGGCGAAGCCCCCGTCTCAGGACAGGGCCGCGACCCGGTCCCGGTAGGTCCGCACCGCCGACGCCTCCCGGTACGGCTCCAGCCGCCGCTCGAAGTCCCGTACGTACTCCACCGCGCGCACCGACCGCATCTCCATCGCCTGCTGCGCCGCCTCCGCGCCCAGCGCGCACGCCTGGTCCAGCTCGCCGAGCCCCAGCCGGGCCGTGGCCAGCACCACCCGGCAGAACAGCCGCGAGCGCGCGTGGCCGGGAGCCCGCAACTGGAGCGAGCGCTCCGCGTGCTGCGCCGAGGCCCGGTACTGCTGGAGGTCCCGGTGGCAGTGCCCGAACTCGTCCGCCAACTGCGCCTCGTCGTAGAACCGCGCCCAGTGCGGCACCTCGTCCCCCGGCCGGGCCGCGCCGAGCGCCCGCTCCGCCCGCACCAGCGAGGCCGTCGAGGCCCGCACCTCGCCCAGCACCGCGTGCCCGCGCGCCTCCGCCGAGTGCAGCAACGCCTGCACCACCGGCGGCGGCCCGGAGCCCACGCCCTGCTGGGCGACCCGGGCGAGCTGCACCGCCTCCCGCCCGTGCCCGAGGTAGACGGCCTGGCGGCTCATCGTGACCAGCACGTACGACCCGTACGGCCGGTCGGCCGCGGCCTGCGCGAGCCGCAGCGCCTGCACGAAGTACCGCTGGGCCAGCCCGTGGGCGGCGATGTCGTACGAGGTCCAGCCCGCGAGCCGGGTCAGGTCGGCGGCGGCCGCGAACAGCCTGCGCCCGGTGGTCTCCCCGTAGGTGCCCCGGAGCATCGGCTCCGCCTCGTGCTCCAGGTACCGCACCAGCGCCTGCCGGGCGTGCCCGCCGCCGTAGGTGTCGTCCAGGGTCCGGAAGAGTTCGCTCACCGACCGCAGCGCCGCGATGTCCCCGCCCGTCACCCGCTGCCCGGGCCCCCGGTCGATCTGCCGCTGGCGGGGCACCGCGGTCCGGCCCTGCGACGGGACCCGGGAGCCGGCGGACTCCGCGCCCCGCCCGACCCGTTCGTCGGCCCGGCCGATCAGCCAGTCCCGGCTGGGCACCACCAGACCGGCCGGGGTGAAGGCGATCTTGCGCAGCTCGGCGTGCGAGCCGGAGTCCTTGCGCCACAGCCCGCTCGCGATGTCCACGGCCTCCTCGGGGGTGGCCGCGAACTCCAGACCCGCGTAGACGGGCGCGCACGCGTCCAGCCCCAGGTCCTGCGCCGACAGCCGCCGCCCGAGGCGACGGGTGAAGACCTCCGCGATCAGCGCCGGGGTGGTGCCGCGGGGCTGCTGGCCGCGCAGCCACCGGGTCACGGACGTCTTGTCGTACCGCAGATCGAGACCGTGCTCCAGGCCGAGCTGATCGACGCGGCGGGCGAGACCGGCGTTGGAGAACCCGGCTTCCGCGATCAGCGCCGAGAGCCGCCGGTTGGGGACGCGCTGGGCAGGTCGTTCCGTCATCGGCTCCACGGTTTCCTGACGTGAAAGACCGGAGTCCCGGCCCTGTGAACGGCGTGAATGTAGCGGCGAACTTCGCCCGCACCGCCCCCTCTGTCCCACATTCATCCGATCGTGTGCAGAACCGGCGGGACCCTTTACGGATTGGCCCCCTCCGCCCGCATAGGCTGCGGACCATGACCCGTCGGCCCACCGGGGCGCGCCGCCCCGACGACCACCGCCGCCCCGACGGGCAGGCGGAGTCCACGGCTCCGCTTCCCGCGCCCGAGCTGACCGAGGCGGAGTGCCGGCGCTGCGGCACGCACATCGCGGGGCTGGACGGGCGGTACGCCTGCGGGGTGTGCGGCTGGGTCAACGACCACTCGGAGGGCCACCGGCGGCTGCCGAGGGCGGACGAGGACCCGGATCGACCGCCCGGTGGAAGGCGGCGACCGAGGCGGCCGCCGGGGCCCTGAGGGGCCGCATTCGGCCGGCCGTACCCTTGGCTGGTGCGATGCGTGCACACAGCAGGTTCAACGAGGAGGCGCTGCGGTGACTGAGCTTCGGTTTGTCCATCTGGGCTTCGGGCCGGAATTCGTCGAGTACACCGAGGCCTGGGAAGAGCAGCGCCGCGTGCACGCCGCCCGCTTCGCGGACGAGATCGAGGACACCTGCCTGCTGCTGGAGCACCGGCCCGTCTACACGGCCGGCCGGCGCACCGACGACAGCGAGCGGCCGCTGGACGGCACGCCGGTCGTGGACGTGGACCGGGGCGGCAAGATCACCTGGCACGGCCCGGGCCAGCTCGTCGGCTACCCGATCATGAAGCTGCCGCGCCCCGTGGACGTCGTCGCGCACGTCCGCCGCCTGGAGGACGCGCTGATCAGGACCGCCGCCGAGTTCGGGCTGGAGACCACCCGGATCGAGGGGCGCAGCGGTGTCTGGGTGCTCGGCGACCCCGTCGAGGACCGGCCGAGCATCGGCGGGCTCTCGCTGGACCTCGACCCCCGGATGCACGACGACGAGTTCGACCCGCGGCTGAACGGCCCCGAGTACGCCCCGTCCAACGCGGGCCAGCGCCGCGAGGACCGCAAGCTCGCCGCCATCGGCATCCGGGTCGCCAAGGGCGTCACGATGCACGGGTTCGCGATCAACGTGAATCCGGACAACACCTGGTTCGACCGGATCGTCCCCTGCGGCATCCGGGACGCCGGTGTGACCTCGCTCTCGTACGAACTGGGCCGGGAGATCACCATCGCCCAGGTGCTGCCCGTCATCGAGCGGCACCTGAAGGACGTCCTGGAGCAGGCGGAGCCGCGGCCTCGGGAGATCGAGCCCGCCGTCGGCTGAGCGTCGGGGAATGCGTCCGGCCGCCCCCAGGTTGGCGGACGTAAGAACGTATGAAATTACGGGCGTACCCTGGTGGGCGCCGAAGAATCGAAGTCACAGGGAGCCGGTCGTGTCCGCAGTCGCACCCGACGGACGCAAGATGCTGCGCCTCGAGGTCCGTAACGCCCAGACCCCCATCGAGCGCAAGCCCGAGTGGATCAAGACCCGGGCGAAGATGGGCCCCGAGTACACCAAGATGCAGGCCCTGGTGAAGGGCGAAGGACTGCACACGGTGTGCCAGGAAGCCGGCTGTCCGAACATCTACGAATGCTGGGAGGACCGCGAGGCCACCTTCCTCATCGGTGGCGACCAGTGCACCCGGCGCTGTGACTTCTGCCAGATCGACACGGGCAAGCCCGAGGCGCTCGACCGGGACGAGCCGCGTCGTGTCGGTGAGTCCGTGGTCACCATGGACCTGAACTACGCGACGATCACCGGTGTGGCCCGCGACGACCTGCCCGACGGCGGTGCCTGGCTGTACGCGGAGACCGTGCGCCAGATCCACGAGCAGACGGCGGGCCGCGAGAGCGGCCACACCAAGGTCGAGCTGCTGGCCCCCGACTTCAACGCGGTGCCGGAACTCCTGGAGGAGGTCTTCGCCTCCCGCCCCGAGGTCTTCGCGCACAACGTCGAGACGGTCCCCCGGATCTTCAAGCGGATCCGTCCCGGCTTCCGCTACGAGCGCTCCCTCGACGTGATCACCAAGGCGCGCGCCTACGGCCTGATCACGAAGTCGAACCTGATCCTCGGCATGGGCGAGGAGCGCGAGGAGGTCTCGCAGGCCCTCAAGGACCTCCACGAGGCCGGCTGCGAGCTCATCACCATCACCCAGTACCTGCGGCCCTCGCCCCGGCACCACCCCGTCGAGCGGTGGGTCAAGCCGGCCGAGTTCGTCGAGCTGGCGAAGGAGGCCGAGGAGATCGGCTTCTCCGGTGTGATGTCGGGCCCGCTGGTGCGCTCCTCGTACCGCGCCGGGCGGCTCTACCAGCAGGCGATGGAGAAGCGCGCCACCGTCTGAGGTCGCCGGTGCGGGAGCCGGTGCGGTCGCCGTGTGAATTCCCGCACAAAACCTTACTGAACAGTAATACCGCGCCGACGCGGCCCCTAGGCTCATTCGAGGATGAGTCGGGTGGGCCGCGTCAGTGTTTTCGCGCCCAACATGTTCATCGCATTTGACCGACCGGTCACGCCCTGGTAACACCAGTCAGTGACGATTGCTGCACGCACCGCACATCTCGCAGCACGCACCACCGCTTCGCTCCACGCACCACCGCTCCACTCCCAGCCGTCGTGAGCACCGTGAGAGGGATCGACATCATGCAGGCCGCGCCCGTACGCGCCATCGCCATCCCGTCCTTCACAGACGCCTTCCGGGGCTTCGAGTCGCTGCTCATGAGCGGCGCCCGCCGCAATGCCTGGAGCGCGGTCCTGGAGGACCGCCGCAGGGCCAAGGATCGGGTCGAAACCGAGCACGTACTCGAGGCCGCGGCGACCCGCCGTCCGCAGGCCACGTAAACTCGCCTTATGGCGAGGAAGTCAAACGCAGAGACTGCTGCGAACCCCGGGCGACTGAAGCAGATCGCCCTGACGTACAAGATGACGCGCAAGGCCGACCCGAAGGTCGGTCTGATCGTCGCGGGCGTGGGAATCGTCACCTTCGGTGTCTTTCTCGCGATCGGCTTCCTGATCGGGCATCCGGTCTACCTGGGCATCCTGGGTTTCCTGGTGGCGTTCCTCGCGATGGCGATCGTCTTCGGACGACGGGCCGAGCGGGCTGCCTTCGGGCAGATGGAGGGACAGCCGGGCGCGGCCGCGGCCGTACTGGACAACGTGGGACGGGGCTGGACCACCACCCCGGCCGTCGCGATGAACCGGAACCAGGACATCGTCCACCGGGCCGTCGGCAAGGCGGGCGTCGTCCTGATCGCGGAGGGCAACCCGAACCGGGTCAAGGTCCTGCTCGCGGCCGAGAAGAAGAAACTGGCGCGGATCATGCCCGACGTCCCGGTGCACGACTTCATCGTCGGCACCGGCGAGGGCGAAGTGCCGCTCAAGAAGGTCCGCACCACGCTGCTCAAGCTGCCGCGCGTGCTGGCCGGGCCGCAGATCACGCAGGTGAACGACAAGCTCCGGGCCATGGGCGACCTCATGAGCAACATGCCGGTCCCCAAGGGCCCCATGCCCAAGGGGACGCGCATGCCGCGCGGCGGCAAGATGCGCTGACGGTGCGCTGACCTGCTTTTCGTACCTGCTTTTCGTATACGACACGGGGGTGCCCCCGGAGCCGACGGCTCCGGGGGCACCCCCGTGTCGTGCGTCGCGCCGTTCCTCAGATCCGGACCTGTACGGCGCCGGCGAGCCGGTCGTGCAGGCCGCGGCCGTCCCGGTCCGAGATCAGGGCCGGGACGAAGAGGGCCAGCAGCAGCGTGCGCAGCGCCACCCGGCCGAGGCCCAGGCGCGAGCCGTCCAGCGCGATGACCCGGAGTCCCACGATCCGCTTGCCGGGGGTGAAGCCCACGGTGCCCACCGTCAGGAACGTCAGGCTCAGGAAGAGCGCCAGCGTCCACGGACCGGAAGCGTCCAGGTCACCGCCCGTGATCAGGGCGTACGCGATCAGCTGACAACCGACCCAGTCGATGACGACCGCGCCGAGCCGACGTCCGAAACGGGCCACCGAGCCGGGCCCCGAGCGGGGAAGGCCCAGGCGCTCGCCCGGATGGCCGAAGTCGACGCCCATCTCCTCGGCGGCCGCGCGGGGGCCGGAAAGCCAGGATCCGATTGCTTGCCTGTTGTCCACCGGACCACGGTACCGGTGCGCTCTCCGGCGACCCGGACGGGACCCTGGTTAACTTGTGCGAAACAAATGGGTCATGCTTGAGAAATCCCGTCTGCTTATGGTCGGGTCAGCGTGCGGCACCGCACTGACGCACCACGAGCTATAAAGCCCGCCCCTGCCCCGGGGTCGGGAGTAGGAGGAGTTGGATGTTCCAGAACGCCGACGAAGTGAAGCAGTACATCGAGGAGAACGACGTCAAGTTCGTCGACGTCCGCTTCTGTGACCTGCCTGGTGTGATGCAGCACTTCACCATCCCGGCGCGGGCGTTCGACCCGGCGGAGGAGCTCGCCTTCGACGGATCCTCCATCCGCGGCTTCCAGGCGATCCACGAGTCCGACATGGCGCTGCGCGCCGACATCACCACCGCGCGCCTGGACCCGTTCCGCAAGGACAAGACGCTCAACATCAACTTCTTCATCCACGACCCGATCACGGGCGAGGCCTACAGCCGCGACCCGCGCAACATCGCGAAGAAGGCCGAGGCGTACCTCGCCTCCACCGGCATCGCCGACACCGCGTACTTCGGCCCCGAGGCCGAGTTCTACGTGTTCGACAGCGTGCGCTTCGCGACGACCGCGAACGAGAGCTTCTACCACATCGACTCCGAGGCCGGCGCCTGGAACACCGGCTCCGAGGAGAACAACCGCGGCTACAAGGTCCGCTACAAGGGCGGCTACTTCCCCGTCGCCCCGGTCGACCACTTCGCCGACCTGCGCGCCGAGATCTCCCTCGAACTGGACGCCCAGGGCCTCCAGGTCGAGCGCCAGCACCACGAGGTCGGCACCGGCGGCCAGGCCGAGATCAACTACAAGTTCAACACGCTGCTCGCCGCGGCCGACGACCTGATGCTCTTCAAGTACATCGTGAAGAACGTCGCCTGGCGCAACGGCAAGACCGCGACCTTCATGCCGAAGCCGATCTTCGGTGACAACGGCTCGGGCATGCACGTCCACCAGTCGCTGTGGGCGAACGGCGACCCGCTGTTCTACGACGAGGCCGGCTACGCGGGCCTCTCGGACACCGCCCGCTACTACATCGGCGGCATCCTCAAGCACGCCCCGTCGCTGCTGGCCTTCACCAACCCGACGGTGAACTCCTACCACCGCCTGGTGCCGGGCTTCGAGGCGCCGGTCAACATGGTGTACTCGCAGCGCAACCGCTCCGCCGCGATGCGCATCCCGATCACCGGCTCGAACCCGAAGGCCAAGCGCGTCGAGTTCCGCGCCCCGGACCCGTCGTCCAACCCGTACCTCGCCTTCGCGGCGCTGCTGCTCGCGGGCCTCGACGGTGTGAAGAACAAGATCGAGCCGATGGAGCCGATCGACAAGGACCTCTACGAGCTCTCTCCCGACGAGCACGCGAGCGTCCCGCAGGTCCCGACCAGCCTGGAGGACGTCCTCAAGGCGCTGGAGGAGGACCACGAGTACCTCCTCGCCGGTGGTGTCTTCACCCCGGACCTGATCGAGACCTGGATCGACTACAAGCGCACCAACGAGATCGCCCCGATCGCGCTGCGCCCGCACCCGCACGAGTTCGAGATGTACTTCGACATCTAGTCGACCCGAGCGACCTTGCCGCAGGCGTACTCGCCCGTGGCCGTGCCGCCCTCCACTCCTCACGGAGCGGGGGGCGGCACTTCGTCGTTCCAGGGGCGGGGCGGGGCGGGGTTCAGGGGGCCGTCCCTCAGGCCGGGCGGCGCAGCAGGGGCATCGCGCCCGTCAGGTCGCGCAGGCAGCGGACCGCGAGTTCGGCGGGGGAGCCGGGGCCGGCGACCGGGGCGTCGGTGGCCGACCAGAGTTCCAGGGCGATGCGGATCGCGTCCGTGGCGGCCGCCGCCAGGAGGCGGACGCCGAGGAGGTCGGCGTCCGGGCCGGCGAGTCGGGCGACCACCGGGACCAGGCGTTCCTCGGAGTCCTGGTTCACGCGGTACCAGACGGCCCGCAGGGCCTCGTCGCCGGTGGCCGCCCGCAGCAGCCCGCGGGTGACCCGCAGGCCCTCCTCGACGGCCTGGGAGTCGCCGAGGGAGCGGGTGACGGCGCGTTCCAGCGCCTCGGCCAGGGGGGTGCCGGGGTCCTCCTCGGCGAGGAGCGCGCGCCAGGCGTCACCGCCACCGGCGAGCAGGGGGGCCACGGCCTCCTGCTTGTTGCGGAAGTAGCGGTAGAACGTGCGCAGGGCCACGCCGGCGCGGTGGGCGATGTCCTCGGCGGTGGTGCCGTCGGGCCCGTGCTCGGCGAAGAGTTCGCAGGCCGCGCGGGCGATGTCGAGCTGGGTGGCGGCCTTGCGGCGCTCGGTCAGCGACTGGGCTCCGGGGCCGGCCTGGGGAGAGTACGGACGAGGGGATCTCACGTCTGAAGCCTACCGTCCGATCCGTTCGACGATTGCGTGCATTGACACTCTGGCAAAACATGCCACTTGGTCGTACGCTCGCCCTCATGAATCGTTACGAAGGACGTCGCGTCCTCATCACCGGCGGCGGCTCCGGCATCGGCCGGGCCACCGTCCACCGCATCCTCGCCGAGGGCGGCCGCGTACACACCGTGGACGTCGACGGAGCCGGGCTGGGGAACACGGCGGACCAGGCCGGCGCCGCCGGCCATGGCGAGCGCCTCACCACCGCCGTCCTCGACATATCCGACGAGACCGCCGTACAGGCCGGGATCGCCGGCGCCGTCGCGAGCCTCGGCGGACTCGACGTACTGGTGAACGCCGCCGGCATCCTGCGCTCCGCCCACACCCACCAGACCACGCTCGACTTCTGGAACAAGGTCATCGCGGTCAACCTCACCGGCACCTTCCTGGTGATCCGCGAATCCCTGCCGGCGCTGCTGGTGGGCGACCAGCCGGTCGTCGTGAACTTCAGCTCCACCTCGGCGTCCTTCGCGCACCCCTACATGGCCGCCTACGCGGCCAGCAAGGGCGGCATCCAGTCCATGACCCACGCGCTGGCCGCCGAGTACAGCAAGCAGGGCCTGCGCTTCGTCGCCGTGGCCCCCGGCTCCATCGAGAGCGGCATGACCACCGGCAACGGCCCGGGCCTGCCCGAGGACACCGACTGGAGCCTGTTCACCAAGCTCGCCCCGGCCCTCGGCCAGGGCTTCGCGGGCCCGCAGACGGTGGCCGGCGTCGTCGCGATGCTCGGATCGGAGGACGGCGCGTTCATCACCGGCACCGAGATCCGCATCGACGGCGGCACGCACTACTGATCGGCGGCCGCCGGCCGCCGGCCGCCGGCCGCACGCGTCACGGACCGGGGTCAGCCCCGGAAACGGTCCCAGAGCCGGGGGAAGCGCTCCGCGAGCACGGCTTCGTTCTCGAAGTCGAGGGGAGCGCCCTCCGGCTCGGCCGCCTGCAACGGAACCCCGAGATCCGGGGCCACCGCCCCGGTGAGCTGCTCGTACGCCTCGTCCGCCGCGTACCCCAGCTCCTCGCCGTCGCCGTCGATCTCCTCGTCGAAGTCGCCCAGCAGCTCCGCCAGGTGGTCGGGATCGTGCACCCCGCCCTCGAAGACCTCCCGCCCCTGGCCGATCAGCCAGCACCGGAAGTAGTCGAACGCGTCGTCGCTCGCCCCGTCGAGCAGCACCCAGGCGGCCCCCCAGAGGTCCCAGGTGTACGCCCGGTTGTACCGCGACTCGAAGTGCCGGGCGAAGTCCAGCACGGAATCCGGGTCGAGCTGCGCCAGCCGCTCCACGAGCAGCTCGGCGTGCTCCTCGGGGTCGCCCTCGGCGGCCTCGCGGGTACGGTCGACGATCTCCCAGAACTCCGTCTCGTCCATCACCGCTCCAGCATCACGGGTCCACCCCCGTGCCGCCACCGCGCATACGGCCAAAGGCCGGTGTCCGACCCCCAATGGCGGGGCGGACACCGGCCTTCGGCCGTACGGTGGCGGATCGACTCGGGCGTGTCGGGGCGACCGGGCCCTACAGGCCGTAGCGCTCGCGGGCCTCCTTGATGGCGGACGCCGGCACCTCGCCGCGGCGGGCGAGCTGGGCCAGCGCGGCCACCACGATGGACTGGGCGTCGACACCGAAGTGCCGGCGGGCGCCCTCGCGGGTGTCGGAGAGGCCGAAGCCGTCCGTGCCGAGCGAGGTGTAGTCCTGCTCGACCCACTGGCTGATCTGGTCCGGGACCTGACGCATCCAGTCGGACACGGCCAGCACCGGGCTCGTGACGCCCTCCAGCGCGCGGGTGACGTACGGGGTGCGCACCTCGCCGCGCAGCAGCGCCTCGTCGCACTCCAGCGCGTCGCGGCGCAGCTCGCCCCAGGAGGTGGCGGACCAGACGTCGGCGGCCACGTTCCAGTCGGCGGCCAGCAGCTTCTGCGCCTCCAGCACCCAGTGGATCGCCGTACCCGAGGCCATCAGCTGGACCTTCGGGGCGTCGGCGGCCGGGGCCGCCTCGGCCAGGTCGGCCGCGGTGTTGAAGCGGTACAGGCCCTTGAGGATGCCCTCCTCGACGCCCTCGGGCATCGCGGGCTGCACCTTCGGCTCGTTGTAGACCGTCAGGTAGTAGAAGACGTCTTCCGGCTTCTCGCCGTACATCCGGCGCAGACCGTCCTTGACGATCACCGCGATCTCGTACGCGAAGGCCGGGTCGTAGTTGAGCGACGCCGGGTTCGTGGACGCGATCAGGTGCGAGTGGCCGTCCGCGTGCTGGAGGCCCTCACCGGTCAGCGTGGTGCGACCGGCCGTGGCGCCGACGATGAAGCCCTTGCCGAGCTGGTCGGCGAGCTGCCACATCTGGTCGGCGGTGCGCTGCCAGCCGAACATCGAGTAGAAGATGTAGAACGGGATCATCGGCTCGCCGTGCGTCGCGTACGACGTGCAGGCGGCGATGAAGTCGGCCATGGCGCCGGCCTCGGTGATCCCCTCGTTGAGGATCTGGCCGTCCTTGGCTTCCTTGTAGTACATGAGCTGGTCGCGGTCGACCGGCTCGTACGTCTGGCCCAGCGGCGAGTAGATGCCGGCCGACGGGAAGAGGGACTCCATGCCGAAGGTGCGGGCCTCGTCGGGGACGATCGGCACCCAGCGCTTGCCGGTCTCCTTGTCCCGCATCAGGTCCTTGACGAGCCGGACGAAGGCCATGGTGGTGGCCATCTCCTGCTTGCCGGAGCCCTTGAGCAGCGGGGCGAAGGAGCGGTCCGCCGGAGCCGGCAGGGCCACCTGCTTGACCTTGCGGGCCGGGGCCGGGCCGCCGAGCGCCGCGCGGCGCTCGTTGAGGTACCGGACCTCGGGGCTGTCCGCGCCCGGGTGACCGTAGGGGACCTGGCCGTCGGCGAAGGCGCTGTCCGGGATCGGGAGGTCGAGCTTGTCGCGCATGCTCTTGAACTCGTCGATCGTGAGCTTCTTCATCTGGTGGTTCGCGTTCTTCGACTCGAACCCGGCGCCCAGCGTGTAGCCCTTGACGGTCTGCGCGAGGATGACCGTCGGCGCGCCCTTGTGCTCCAGGGCGGCCTTGTACGCGGCGTACACCTTGCGGGGCTCGTGGCCGCCGCGGGAGGTGTGGAAGCACTCGGCGATCTTCGCGTCGGAGAGCACACCGGCCAGCTGCACCAGCTCGGCGTTCGCGCCGAAGAAGTGCTCGCGGATGTAGGCCACGTCACGGGTCGCGTACGTCTGGAACTGCGCGTCCGGCACCTCGCGCAGGCGGCGCACCAGGGCGCCCGTGGTGTCGAGCTGGAACAGCTCGTCCCAGGCGGAGCCCCACAGGGACTTGATGACGTTCCAGCCGGCGCCGCGGAACTGGGCCTCCAGCTCCTGGACCACGCGGAAGTTGGCGCGGACCGGACCGTCGAGACGCTGCAGGTTGCAGTTGATGACGAAGGTCAGGTTGTCGAGCTGCTCGCGGGAGGCGAGGGCCAGGGCGGCGGTCGACTCGGGCTCGTCCATCTCGCCGTCGCCCAGGAAGGCCCAGACGTGCGAGTTCGCGGTGTCCTTGATGCTGCGGTTCTGCAGGTAGCGGTTGAACCGCGCCTGGTAGATCGCGGACAGCGGGCCGAGGCCCATGGACACCGTCGGGAACTCCCACAGCCACGGCAGGCGCCGCGGGTGCGGGTAGGACGGCAGGCCGTTGCCGCCGGACTCCTGGCGGAAGTTGTCGAGCTGCTGCTCGGAGATCCGGCCGTCGAGGAAGGCGCGGGCGTAGATGCCGGGGGAGGCGTGGCCCTGGATGTAGAGCTGGTCGCCCGATCCGTCGGCCTCCTTCCCGCGGAAGAAGTGCTGGAAGCCGGTCTCGTAGAGCCAGGCTGCCGACGCGAAGGTGGCGATGTGGCCGCCGACGCCGTACTTGGAGCCGCGGGTCACCATGGCGGCCGCGTTCCAGCGGTTCCACGCGGTGATCCTGGCTTCCATCGCCTCGTCGCCGGGGAACTCCGGCTCGGCGGCGGTGGGGATGGTGTTGACGTAGTCCGTCTCGAGCAGCTTCGGCAGCGCGAGGCCGGCGGCCTCGGCGTGCTGGAGGGTACGACGGAGCAGGTACTCGGCGCGGCGCGTACCGGCGGCCTTGGCGACGGCGTCGAGGGAGGCCGCCCATTCGGCGGTCTCCTCGGTGTCGCGGTCCGGGAGCTGGTCGAGCTCGCTCGGAAGCTTTCCTACGGGGTCGGACATCGGTGTGCGCCGCCTTCCGGACAAAGGAGAGGTGGTGAAGAAAATCCCTGACGGGCAGGACAGGGTCGATGGACCCGGGTGGGGTCCGCGTTGACTGTAAAGCGCTGATCGATGATCGATCAAATTAAAGTGACAATTAAATGTCCACGAGGCGAAAGTCGGCACCGGGTGCCATGGGGCAAGGCACCCGGTGCCGGTGGCCCCGCGTGGTGGAACCAGTACAGGCCGCCGCGCCGGCGGCTCCCTGGAGAGTCGCTCGAAACCCCTGGTCGGAGCGGGTGTCAGGGATCTTGCCGGCCGGCGCGGGCGTCCGTCAGGCGCGGGGCGCGCAGCCCAGGACGTGCCGCTTCACGAGCAACCCGATCTCCGGGTCCTGACCGCGGAACGCCGCCACGAGGGCCTCGTGCTCCTCCGCGTAGGACTTCTGGACCGTACCGAGCCAGCGGATCGAAAGCGCCGTGAACACCTCGATGCCCAGGCTCTCCCAGGTGTGCAGCAGCACGCTGTTCCCGGCCGCCCGCACCATCTCGCGGTGGAACCCGACCGTGTGCCGCACCTGCGCCGTGCCGTCCTCGCTGCGGTCGGCCTCCCACAGGGCCGCCACGTGCGGCTCCAGCGCGGTGCAGTCGGCGGCCAGCCGGGGGGCCGCCAGTTCGGCGGCGATCTGCTCCAGACCGGCCCGGACCGGGTAGATCTCCTCCAGGTCGGCCGCGGAGAGGTTCCGTACGCGGACGCCCTTGTTCGGCGCGGACTCGATCAGCCGCAGCGTCTCCAGCTCGCGCAGCGCCTCCCGTACGGGCGTCTGGCTGACCTCCAGCTCGACGGCGATCCGCCGCTCCACGATCCGCTCGCCGGGCTTCCAGCGGCCGCTGACGATCCCCTCCACGATGTGCTCGCGGATCTGCTCGCGCAGCGAGTGCACGACGGGTGGGGTGATCATCGGCGCTTCATCTCCTGAGGGGCACGCAGGGCTCTGATGCGTAGACAATACGGCGGTGTCGGCCCGCCGGTACGCGTTGGTGCCCGGGGACCGGGGGTGAGGCTGGTTACAGGCCGATCCCGGCCGGTTCGGCGCACCCGCCCGGGAACCCCGGCCCCCGCGACCGGACATGACGACGGCGCCCCCGCCCGGAGTGGTTCCGGGCGGGGGCGCCGTGCGCCGCGACGGTACGGCGACCGCCGCGGGCGAAGCCCTACAGGCCGAGCTCGACCTCGAACTCGCCGGCTTCCAGGATCGCCTTGACGGCCGAGAGGTACCGGGCCGCGTCCGCGCCGTCCACCAGACGGTGGTCGTAGGACAGGGTCAGGTACGTCATGTCGCGGATGCCGATGTTCGTGCCCTCGGCGGTCTCGATGACCACCGGGCGCTTGACCGTGGCACCGATGCCCAGGATGGCGACCTGGTTCGGCGGCACGATGACCGTGTCGAACAGCGCACCGCGCGAACCGGTGTTGCTGATGGTGAAGGTCGCGCCCGACAGCTCGTCCGGCGTGATCTTGTTGCCGCGGACCTTGGCGGCCAGGTCGGCGGTCGCCTTGGAGATGCCCGCCAGGTTGAGGTCACCGGCACCCTTGATGACCGGGGTCATCAGGCCCTTCTCGGAGTCCACGGCGATGCCGATGTTCTCCGAGTCGAAGTAGGTGATGGTGCCCTCGTCCTCGTTGATCCGGGCGTTGACGACCGCGTGGGCCTTCAGCGCCTGGGCCGCGGCCTTGACGAAGAACGGCATCGGCGAGAGCTTGACGCCCTCGCGGGCCAGGAACGCGCCCTTGGCCTTCTCGCGCAGCTTCATGATCTTGGTGATGTCCACCTCGACCACGGAGCTGAGCTGGGCCTGCGAGTGCAGGGCCTTCATCATGTTGTCGCCGATGACCTTGCGCATGCGGGTCATCTTGACGGTCTGACCACGCAGCTCGGACACCGCGGCCGGAGCCTTGGCGGCCGGAGCGGCAGCGGCGGCGGCCGGCGCCGGAGCGGCGGCAGCGGCCTTGGCGGCCTCGGCGGCGGCCAGGACGTCCTGCTTGCGGATACGGCCACCGACACCGGAGCCCGAGACCGTCGACAGGTCGACGCCGGACTCCGAGGCGAGCTTGCGCACCAGCGGGGTCACGTACGCGCCCTCGTCACCGGCCGGGGCCGGAGCGGCGGGAGCGGCCGGGGCCACGGGAGCCGGAGCGGCCTGGGCCGGAGCAGCCTGGGCCGGAGCGGGAGCGGCCTGAGCGGGAGCAGCCTGGGCCGGAGCCGGAGCCGGAGCCGGAGCAGCCTGCGCCGGAGCGGCCGCGGGAGCCGGGGCGGCAGCCGCGGGGGCGGCCTGGGCCGGAGCCGGGGCGGCGGCCGCGGGGGCAGCCTCCACCGGAGCCGGGGCGGCGGCGGCCGGAGCGGCCGCGGGGGCCGCGCCGGCGACACCGATGACGGCCAGACGAGCGCCGACCTCGGCGGTCTCGTCCTCGCCGACCAGGATCTCCAGCAGGGTGCCAGCGACCGGGGCGGGGATCTCGGTGTCGACCTTGTCGGTCGATACCTCCAGCAGCGGCTCGTCGGCCTCGACCGACTCGCCGACCTGCTTCAGCCAGCGGGTGACGGTGCCCTCGGTGACGCTCTCGCCCAGGGCGGGGAGAGTGACGTCCGTGCCGGACGCGGCGGGCGCGGCGGCGGGGGCCTCGGCGGCGGGGGCCTCGGCGGCGGGAGCCGCGGGTGCCTCGGCGGCCGGAGCCGGCTCGGCGGGGGTCTCGGCGACGACCGTCTCGGCCTCGGCCGGAGCCGGGGCGCCCGAGCCGTCGTCGATGACGGCCAGCTCGGCGCCGACCTCGACGGTCTCGTCCTCGGCGACCTTGATGGAGGCCAGGACGCCGGAGACGGGCGACGGGATCTCGGTGTCGACCTTGTCGGTCGATACCTCGAGCAACGGCTCGTCGGCCTCGACGCGCTCGCCCTCGGCCTTCAGCCAACGGGTGACAGTGCCCTCGGTGACGCTCTCACCGAGCGCCGGAAGGGTTACGGAAACCGACATGGTTTCAGTTGCTCCTAACGAAAGTGCGGAAGTGGTCGTCGCGCCCGTGACGATTAGTCGTGGGAGTGAAGCGGCTTGCCGGCAAGGGCCAGGTGGGCCTCGCCGAGCGCTTCGTTCTGGGTCGGGTGCGCGTGGATGAGCTGCGCGACCTCGGCCGGCAGTGCTTCCCAGTTGTAGATCAACTGGGCTTCGCCGACCTGTTCGCCCATCCGGTCACCGACCATGTGGACGCCGACCACGGCACCATCCTTGACCTGGACGAGCTTGATCTCGCCCGCGGTCTTGAGGATCTTGCTCTTGCCGTTGCCCGCCAGGTTGTACTTCAGGGCCACGACCTTGTCGGCCCCGTAGATCTCCTTGGCCTTGGCCTCGGTGATGCCGACGGAGGCGACCTCGGGGTGGCAGTACGTGACGCGGGGCACACCGTCGTAGTCGATCGGGACGGCCTTGAGGCCGGCCAGACGCTCGGCGACGAGGATGCCCTCGGCGAAGCCGACGTGTGCGAGCTGCAGGGTCGGGACGAGGTCACCGACGGCCGAGATGCTCGGCACATTGGTCTGCATGTACTCGTCGACCAGGACGTAGCCGCGGTCCATCGCGACGCCCTGCTCCTCGTAGCCCAGGCCCTGCGAGACCGGGCCGCGGCCGATCGCGACCAGCAGCACCTCCGCCTCGAAGGTCTTGCCGTCGGCGAGGGTGACGCGGACACCGTTCTCGGTGTACTCGGCCTTCTCGAAGAAGGTGCCGAGGTTGAACTTGATGCCGCGCTTGCGGAACGCGCGCTCAAGAAGCTTGGAGCTGTTCTCGTCCTCGACCGGCACGAGGTGCTTGAGGCCCTCGATGACGGTGACGTCGGTGCCGAAGGACTTCCACGCCGAGGCGAACTCGACGCCGATGACGCCGCCGCCCAGGATGATCGCGGACTCGGGCACGCGGTCCAGGACCAGCGCGTGGTCCGAGGAGATGATGCGGTTTCCGTCGATGTCCAGGCCCGGCAGCGACTTCGGCACGGAGCCGGTCGCCAGCAGGACGTGGCGGCCCTGGATGGTGCGGCCGTCGACGTCGACGGAGGTCGGCGAGGAGAGGCGGCCCTCACCCTCGATGTAGGTCACCTTGCGCGAGGCGACGAGACCCTGGAGACCCTTGTACAGGCCCGAGATGACGTCGTCCTTGTACTTGTGCACACCCGCGATGTCGATGCCCTCGAAGGAGGCCTTGACACCGAACTGGGCGGCTTCGCGCGCCTGGTCCGCGATCTCACCGGCGTGCAGCAGAGCCTTCGTGGGGATGCAGCCGTTGTGCAGGCAGGTGCCGCCGAGCTTGTTCTTCTCGATCAGCGCAACGTCGAGACCCAGCTGGGATGCGCGCAGCGCCGCGGCGTAACCGCCACTGCCACCGCCGAGGATCACTAGGTCGAAAACGGTGCTGGCGTCGTTCGCCACGTCACGTCCTCCATGCATGTGCGCCGGGCACCGGTCCTCTGTGACCGGGGCGGCGGCTGGTAATCGGCCGCTTGTTTCTTCGGCCCTGTGGTGGGGGCCCTGTCCTGCCGAGAACCCATCTTCGCATTTGTCGGGGGAACGCGGGACGCCGGGCCCCGGCTCTGGACCGTCGTTCCGCCCGAACCCGGGGTTACCACTGCGTAGAAACCTACTGATCCTCGAGGTTTCGTCCAGGGCGAACGCGCCCCGCGGCCCCGATCGGGGCCGCGGGGCGCGTTGCGTCCCACGGGGCGAGACGGATCGCCGGTCGCGTCAGCCCAGGTCGCCCGTGGCGGTGCGCTCGGCCAGCCGCACCAGGGTGCGCACGGCGGAGCCGGTGCCGCCCTTGGGGGTGTAGCCGTACGGGGCGCCCTCGTGGAAGGCGGGGCCCGCGATGTCGAGGTGGGCCCAGGTGATGCCCTCGCCGACGAACTCCTGGAGGAAGAGGCCGGCCACCAGGCCGCCGCCCATGCGGACACCCATGTTGGCGATGTCGGCGGTGGGGGAGTCCATGCTCTTGCGCAGGTCCGCGGGGAGCGGCATCGGCCAGGAGGCCTCGCCGACCTCCTCGGCGATCTCGTGGATCGAGGTGCGGAAGGCGTCGTCGTTGGCCATCACGCCGAAGGTGCGGTCGCCCAGGGCCAGCACCATGGCGCCGGTCAGGGTGGCGACGTCGACGATCGCGTCCGGGTTCTCCTCGGAGGCCCTGGTCAGCGCGTCACCCAGGACGAGGCGGCCCTCGGCGTCGGTGTTGAGGACCTCGACGGTCTTGCCGCTGTACATGCGCAGCACGTCGCCGGGCTTGGTGGCGGAGCCCGACGGCATGTTCTCGGCGAGCGCGAGCCAGCCGGTGACGTTGACCTGGAGGCCCAGCTTGGCGGCCGCGACGACGGCGGCGAACACGGCGGCGGCGCCGGCCATGTCGCACTTCATCGTCTCGTTGTGGCCGGCCGGCTTCAGGGAGATGCCGCCCGAGTCGTAGGTGATGCCCTTGCCGACGAAGGCGAGGGTCTTCGCCGCCTTGGAGTGGGTGTAGCTGAGCTTCACCAGGCGCGGCGGGTTCTCGGAGCCCTTGCCGACGCCCATGATGCCGCCGAAGCCGCCCTTGACGAGGGCCTTCTCGTCCAGCACCTGGACCTTGATGCCGTTCTCCTTCGCGGCCGCGGACGCGACGGCGGCGAAGGCCTCGGGGGTGAGGTCGTTCGGCGGGGTGTTGACCAGGTCGCGCGCGATGTTGACCTCGGTCGCGACGACGACGGCGCGCTCGGCCGCGGCCTTGTGCTCCTTGTCGCGGGGCTTGGCGCCGAGCAGGGCGATCTCGGCGAGGGGCTGCTTGGGGCCCTCGCCCTTGGCGGCCTTCTTCTCGGCGCCCTGGTAGACGGTGAAGGCGTACGCGCCAAGCAGCGCGCCCTCGGCGACCGCGGTGACGGCGGAGGCGTCGTCGAGGGGCAGCGCGAAGGCCGCCTTCTTCACACCGTGCAGGGCGCGGGCGGCGGAGCCGGCGGCGCGGCGCAGCGCCTCCTCGTCGTAGGACTCGTCCTGCTCCGGTACGGAGCCCAGACCGACCGCGAGGACGACCGGGACCTTGAGGCCGGACGGCGCGGGCAGTTTGGTGATCTCGCCTTCCGCGCCCGAGGCGCCGAGCGCGTCCAGCACGGAGGCGAGCTTTCCGTCGAACGCCTTGTCCACGGCCTCGGCGCCTGCGGCGACCACGGGGCCCTTGGCGCCCTTCGCCACGCCGACCACGAGGGCGTCGGCGCGCAACGTCGCGGCGCCGGCAGTGCTGAGAGTCAGAGCAGTCACGGTGGTGAAGTCTCGCTTCCGTTTGTGTGTATGGGCGCTGCGGTCGCGTCAGGGTCGCCGGCCGCTCCGCAGCGATCGTATTCCGGCTCGACGGCCGCCGGAAACGAGCCTACGCCGACGCACTCGTCCGTACGTCACTCGAAGGTTTGGCAAGTTGTTCGATCCGGACGCCGCCAGGTTCACCCATCTGTGGTCTCTGTTCCAGGTTTGCCCTTTAGACCTGACGAGGTCCGAGAGAGTGATGCCGCTCTCGCAAGGGGACGCGGGGTCCCTTTGCATGATTTCCACAGAGCCTCCCCGGCCCGGCCGAACGCCATGCGGCCGAAGTCGGCGGGAGGCCTGCGGGGGGAAGGCCGAAATGGTCAACAAGAACCGGATGAACAGGGTCGCCGCGGCGATGGCCGCCGCGACCCTGATCTCCGTGGCGGTACCCGTCGCGTCCGCCGAGGCGGCGGCCGCGACACCGCGCATCGATCTCAGGGTGCTCGTCGTAGACGACGGCGGCAGCTCGGTCGAGGCGATCACCGCCGAACTCCGCGACACCGGGGTTCCGTACACCCGCGTCGACCTGGGCAGCAGCAGCCGCCCGGTGATCAACGCGGCCTATCTCAGCGACACGGTCGACGGCCGTCCGCGCGCCAAGTTCCAGGGGGTGGTGCTGCCCAACGAGAATCCCTTCGGCACGGGTTCGGCCGAGATGACGGCACTCGCCGCGTACGAGACGACGTACGGGATCCGACAGGTGGACGCCTACACCTGGTCGCACCCGGGCGTCGGACTGGAGTACACCGACAACGGCGGCTACAGCGGCACGCTCGACGGCACCCAGGCCGCCGTCACCGCCGCCGGCAAGACGGGCCCCTTCGGCTACCTCGGCGGTCAGGTCACCTTCGAGGACAACTCGCCGCTGGTCCCCGAGAGCTACGGGTTCATGGGCAAGCCGCGCACCGGCTACACCAGCTACCTCGACGCGCCCGTCGGCTCCGGGCGGGCCTCGCTCGTCGGCGAGTACGCCCACGACGGACGCAGCGAACTGGTCGTCACCTTCGGCTACAACCAGTACCAGCAGCAGTTCCGGCTGCTGGCCCGGGGCATCGTCGAATGGCTCACCCAGGGCGTCCACCTCGGCCAGGAGCGCAACTACTTCGCGGTCCACGTCGACGACGTCTTCGCCCCGGACGCCCGCTGGAGCAAGGAGCTCAACTGCACGCCCGGCGACTACGCCTGCGCGGGCGGCGAGGGCCAGGAGAGCACCATCCGGATGACCGCCGCCGACGCCCAGTACGCGGCGCAGTGGCAGACCTCCAAGAACTTCAAGCTCGACATGCTCTTCAACGCGGGCGCGGGCGAGGAGTGGAAGACCGAACACGGCGGCGTCGACGCCATGACCGCCCAGCTGGTGGCGGACCGGGCCAAGTACCGCTGGATGAACCACACCTACTCGCACCCCTTCCTCGGCTGTGTGCAGGACACCACCACCTCCCCCTGGACCTGCAAGAAGAACGCGCAGGGCGCGATCCAGTACATGAGCCGCGCCGAGATCTCGGCGCAGATCCGCGACAACAACAACTGGGCGGCCGCCAAGGGCATCACCACCGACCGCACCGAGCTCGTCACCGGCGAGCACTCCGGCCTCAAGACGGCCCCGCAGCAGCCCGTGGACAACCCCAACCTGGCGGGCGCCCTCGCCGACAACGGCGTCAAGTGGGCGGGCAGCGACAACTCCCGGGAGCCGGCGCAGCGCGCGGTCGGCGCCGCCCTGACCGTCCCGCGCCACCCGATGAACGTGTACTACAACACGGGCACCAACGCGGAGATGGCCGACGAGTACAACTGGATCTACACCAGTCGTGCCGACGGCGGCAGCGGCGCCTGCGAGGACAACCCGGCGACCTCCACCTGTCTGCCGGCCCCGCTCGACGTCACCACGGGTTACAGCAGCTACATCGTCCCGCAGGAGGCCCGGACCGCCCTGCGCCACGTGCTGGCCAACGACCCCCGGCCGCACTACGTCCACCAGTCCAACCTGGCCGAGGACCGCACCCTGTACCCGGTGCTCAACCAGGTCCTCGACACCTACCGCACGCTGTACGCGCCCAGCGCGCCCATCGTGAACCAGACCATGAAGGACACCGGCGTCGAGCTGACCCGTCGCGCCGCCTGGGACAAGGCGATCGCGAACAACCAGGTCACCGCCTACCGCATCGGCAAGGACGTCACCGTCAAGGCGCCCTCCGGAGTGCTCGCCCCGATCACCGCGCCCAACGGGACGAAGAAGCAGCTGCTGCTCGGCACCGCCGACTTCGGCACCGCGTACGCCGGCACCCGCTCGGCATGGTCGGGTCCCGAGCTGCTCCAGTCCGCGGTCACGCTGAAGCTGCTCTGACCTCCACCCGGCCTCCGTCAGGCCGGTCGTTCCACCGCACGCGCACACACGCATCACCCAGCGCCGGCGCTCCGCGAACCACGGGCGCCGGCCCCTTTTCCGTCCTGGGGGGACACACCGCATGAGCCATGGGCGTCATGTCACCATGCTCACCGAAGGCACCTATCCTCACGTCCACGGGGGCGTCAGCACCTGGTGCGACCAACTGGTCCGCGGCATGCCGGAGGTCGACTTCAACGTCATAGCCCTGACCGGCTCCGGGCGCGAGCCGGTCACCTGGGAACTGCCGCGCAACGTCTACCGGCACACCGCCGTACCGCTCTGGGGGCCTCCATCGGCCCGGCGATCGCGGTCGACGCTGCGCGGCAGGGCCCAACGAGGTTTCACCGAGACGTACGAGACGTTCCTGCTCTCCATGCTCGACCCGCGGCACGGCGGATTCTCGCAGTCCCTGCGCGAACTGGCCCTGCTCGCCCGGGCCGGGAAACTCGCGCCGGCCCTGCGCTCCGAGTCCGTGCTGCGCCTGCTGATGACCGTCTGGACCCGCCCCGGTCTGGTCACCGCCGAGGCCGCGCCCACCATCCACGACGCGCTCACCGCCACCGACCTGCTGGAACACGCGCTGCGCCCGCTGTCCGTGCGGATCCCGCCCGACAGCGTCGCCCACGCCGTCAGCAGCGGCCTCGCCACCCTTCCGGCCCTCGCCGCCAAATACCTCGACCAGGTGCCGTTCCTCCTCACCGAGCACGGCATCTACCTGCGCGAGCGCTACCTGGGCTACCGCACAGCCGAACAGCGGTGGCCCGTCAAGGCGTTGATGCTCGGCTTCTACCGCGAGCTCAACACCGAGGGCTACCGGCAGGCCGACCTGATCACCCCCTGCAACCAGTACAACCGTCGGTGGGAGGAGCGCGGCGGGGCCGCCGCCGACCGGATCCGCACCGTCTACAACGGCGTCGACCCGCACGCCTTCCCCGAGGCCGGTCCCGAACCGGAGGTGCCCACCCTCAGCTGGTGCGGCCGCATCGACCCGATCAAGGACCTCGAAACCCTCGTCCGGGCCTACGCGTTCATGCGCGAGGAGCTGCCCGTCCTGCGGCTGCGCCTCTTCGGCCCGGTCCCGGCCGGCTGCGAGGACTACAAGCTGCGCCTGGAGAAGCTCGCCGCCGAACTCGGCGTCAGCGACGGCATCACCTACGAGGGCCGGATCGACCAGGTCGCCCAGGCCTACGCGGCCGGCAGCGTCGTGATGCTCTCCTCCATCAGCGAGGGTTTCCCCTTCAGCATCATCGAGGCCATGTCCTGCGGCCGCACCACGGTCTCCACCGACGTGGGGGGCGTGCGCGAGGCCGTCGGGGACACCGGCCTCGTCGTCCCGCCCCGCGAGCCCGAGACCATGGCCCGCGCCACCCTGGCCCTGCTCCGCGACGACGAACGGCGCGCCGAACTCGGCCGGATGTCGCGCAAGAGGGTCGTCGAGAAGTTCACCCTCCACCAGTCCGTCGACGGCTTCCGGCACATCTACCGGGAACTCGCCGGCCAGCCCCTGCTGCCCGTCCACCCGGGCGACGACTGGACCCAGCGACTCGCGGACCCCTGGTACAAGGAGCTCGCCGCCGACGGGAGCCTGTGGTGAGCGGTTCCCTCTGGCTCAAGGTCCCGGGCGGCAGCACGCTGCCCGCCGTCCCGCGCCCCCGACGGACGGTCCCCCCGGCCGCCGATCCGATGGACGAACTCGTCGAACGGCTCGACGTGTTCATCGCCGCCGCCGTCCACCCCGACGAGATGGCGGCCATCCTCGAATCCGACGGGATGACCGACGAGTACATCCGGCTCACCTACGGCCGCCACGACTCCTTCGCACTCGCCGAGGAGCTCTACGCCCGGGTGCCCCGCTCCTTCCCGGAGCCCGAGGGCGCCCCCGACCCCTGGAAGGTCTCGCTCACCGCCTGCCTGCTGCGCGGGCTGATCTTCGCCCTGCCCGGCCTGGCCTACCTGCTCGGCGCACCCCTGCTGGAAGGCCCCCAGGACCGGCTGGGGCTGCCCGCCGGGACGCTGACCCTGCTCGCCGGGGCACTCATCGGGTGGGTCTGGGACCAGACCCTGTCCCACCGGGCCTACTCCTGGCTCGGCCTCGGCGACCGGGCCGCCGCCGGGCGGACCCTGCTCGCCGGGGCTCCCGCCGGGGCCCTGCTGGGCACCGCCGCCGCGCTGGCGGTGCCCGGCGGGCCGCCGTTCTCGTACGCGTTCGCCGCCGGACAGGCCCTGTACGTGGGCGCCGCCACCGTCCTGCTGGTCCTCGGCCGGGAGCGGTTGCTGATCGCCGCGCTCGCGCCGATGGCCGCGGGCGCGGCGGCCTCCCTCTTCGTGGACCCGCCCGTACCCGTGCGCGTCACCCTGCTCGTGGTGTCGCTGCTGGCCGCCTGCGCCCTCGCCGTCCGGGAACTCCCGCTGGCCGAGGGCGTACGGACCACCGTGCGCCGCGTCCGGGGCTGGTCCCGGCGCGGCCCGGGGGAGGGCCCGGTGCGCTGGCGGATGCTGCGCGGCACCGAGGAGGAGTACCGCCCGCGCGGTCCCCGGCTCGGGGACTCCGTGCCGTACGGGGTGTTCGGCCTCGGCACCGGCCTGCTCGTGCTGTACGCCGCCCTCGGCGAGGTGCTGGCCGGAGGCCCCGCCGAGGCCGTCGCCGCGCCCTCCGCGGTGGCCCTCACCCTCAGCATGGGCCCCGCCGAATGGCTGCTCCACCGGTTCCGCAGCGGCAGCCTCGCCGGGCTGCGGGCCGCCCGCTCGCCCCGGGCGTTCCGGCGCCGGATGCTCGTCACGCTGACCCGGTGCCTCGCCGCCTACCTGGCGGTGCTGCTCGCCCTGGGCGTCGTCGGGACCCTGCTCTGGCCCGGAGCCCCCGGGCTGACCGGCCTGCGCGTCGCGACGCTGCTGCTGCTCGGCGCCGTGATGTGGACCGGGCTGCTGCTCCAGTCGTTCGGGGCGGTCCGCCCCGCGGCGGTGGTCTGTGCCTCGGCCGCCGTCGCCCAGAGCCTGGCCCTGCTCTTCGGGGCCGGGCAGCCGCGGCTGGTCCAACTGGTCGTGGCGGGCACGGCGGCCGCCGCCCTGACCGTCATGGTCTGCCTGTTCCTGGGTCGGGCCACGGCCCACCGCTGACGCACGTGCCCCCGTACGCGACGGACATGAAGAAGGACCACATGCTGCTGGTGCCCCTCTACGAGCACCCCTCCGACCAGCCCGAGGCCTGGGAGCTGCTGATCCGCTCCGCGGGCCGCCTGCACTCGGTGGTGCTCAACCCCGACAGCGGGCCGGGCGACGCCCCCGACGAACGGTTCGCCGCCGTCGCCGAACGGCTCCGCGAGGCCGGGGTGCCCGTCCTGGGCTACGCCGACACCGACTACGGGCGGCGCCCGCACGCGGCCGTCGTCCAGGACCTGCTGCGCCACCGCGACTGGTACGCCACCGACGGCGTCTTCCTCGACCAGGCCTCCGCCGATCCCGAGCTGCTGGCGCACTACGGTCGGCTCGCGGTCGCCGCCCGGGCCGCGGGCGCCCGCACGGTCGTCCTGAACCACGGCGTCCACCCGCACCCCGGGTACGCCGAACTCGCCGACCTGCTGGTCACCTTCGAGGGTCCCTGGGACGCCTACCGGGACGCGGCGGCCGTACCCTCCTGGACCGCCGACCACCCCGCGGGGCGGTTCTGCCACCTGGTGTACGCCGTCCCGCCGGGCGCGCCCGCCGCCGAACTCGCCCGGGAGCGACGGGCCGCCGTGCACTGCGCGGTCCCCGGAACCGGCGCGCACCCGTGGGGCACCCTCCCGTACGCCCTGGAGGCCACCGCGTGAACCGCCGTCCGCCGAGATGGTCCGGGTCGCTGGTCGTCCCGCTCCTGCTGCTCGCCGCGTGCACCTCCGTGCCGGAGCCGGACGACGTCTCGCCCGACCCGGCGCCGGGGCGGCGCTGGCAGCCCGAGCCGGGGGTCAGTTGGCAGTGGCAGTTGTCGGGCAGGCTCGACACCTCGGTGAAGGCGGCCGTGTACGACGTCGACGGGTTCACCACGAGCAAGGAGCAGGTCGCCGACCTGAAGGAGGCCGGCCGCAAGACGATCTGCTACCTCTCCACCGGCGCCTGGGAGGACTTCCGGCCGGACGCCGACGACTTCCCGAAGTCGATGCTGGGCGAGGGCAACGGTTGGGAGGGCGAACGCTGGTTGGACATCCGGCGCCTCAAGGAGCTGGAACCGCTGATGGCCAAGCGCATCGACATGTGCAGGGAGAAGGGCTTCGACGCGGTGGAGCCCGACAACATGGACGGCTACGCCAACCCCTCCGGGTTCCCGCTGAAGGGCGACGACCAGCTGAAGTACAACCGGCTGATCGCCCGGCTCGCCCACGACCGGGGCCTGTCGGTCGGCCTGAAGAACGACCTGGACCAGATCCCCCAACTCGTCGGGAACTTCGACTTCGCGGTCAACGAACAGTGCATGGAACACGATGAATGCGACCGGTACGCGCCGTTCACCGACGCGAACAAGGCCGTCTTCCACGTCGAGTACGAGAGCCGGGTGGGCGAGTGGTGCGCCCGCTCGCAGGAGGCGCGGCTCAGCTCGCTCCAGAAGAAGTACGAACTGGGCAGCTGGCGCAGGATCTGCCCCCGCTCCGGCACCCCCTGAGGGCGACGGGACCCGGGAGGCAGGACCCGGGAGGCAGGCCCCGGGAGACCCGGGAGGCAGGACCTAGGAGACGGGCAGGATGGCGTGCACCCGGTACCCGCCGCCGTACCGGGGCCCCGCGAAGCAGGACCCGCCCAGCGCGCCCGCCCGCTCGCGCATCCCCAGCAGCCCGTGACCACCACCCGGGTCGGCCGGTTCCGGGGCCGGGTCGGCCGAGGTGCCCCCGTCGTCGAGGACCGTCACCTCCACCGAGGCCCCGACCCGGACCACGCTCACCTCGGCACTGGCGCCCGGGCCCGCGTGCTTGCGCACGTTGGTCAGCGCCTCCTGGATCACCCGGTACGCGGCCAGGTCCACGGCCGCCGGCAGCGCGGACGTGTCCCGCCCCAACTGCACGATGACCCGCACCGGCAGCCCGGCGTGCCGGAAGGTGTCCGCCAGCTCGTCCAGCACGGCCAACCCCGGCGCGGGCTCGGTCGGCGCCTCCGGGTCGCCGGACTGGCGCAGCAGCCCGACCGTGGCACGGAGTTCGTTCAGCGCCGAGCGGCTGGCGTCCCGTACGTGCGCCAGCGCCTCCTTGGCCTGGTCGGGGCGCTTGTCCATCACGTGCGCGGCCACCCCCGCCTGCACGTTGACCAGGGCGATGTGGTGGGCGACCACGTCGTGCAGGTCCCGGGCGATCCGCAACCGCTCCTCGGCGACCCGGCGCCTGGCCTCCTCCTCGCGGGTCCGCTCGGCGCGCTCGGCCCGCTCCCGGATGGCGTCGATGAAGGCACGTCGGCTGCGCACGGCGTCCCCGGCGGCCGCGGCCATGCCGGTCCAGGCGAAGATCCCGAGGTTCTCCTGCGCGTACCAGGGCAGTGGCCCCGCCAGCATGGCGACGCCGGTCAGCCCGGTCATGGTGAGCAGCCCGATCCGCCAGGTGGTGGGGCGGTCGGTGCGGGCGGCCAGCGTGTACAGGGCGATCACCGCGCACATCACGACGGGCGCGCGGGGCTCCCCGGTGGCCAGCTCCAGCAGGGACAGTGCGCAGGTCACGGCGAGTACGGCGCGGGTGCGGCGGCGCCGGAACACGAGGGCGGCGGCGCCCAGGAGCATCAGCAGGAGCGAGAAGGGGTCGGGGGTGCGGGTGCCGAAGGTGGGCCCGTGCGGCCCGTGGGGATCGGCGAAGGATCCGACGACCATGGAGACGAGCGCCCCGAGCGCGAGTACGGCGTCGGTGGCGAGCGGATGGGCCCGCGTCCACTGCCGGGTGGCGGCGAAGGGCCCGCGGTGTGTCGTCACCCCGTTACGGTACGGCCTGACCGCTGAGCCCCGGACGGAGCGGGATCGCTCAGGCCGGCGGCGGTGCGCTCGGCGCGGGCGGCGGGCGTTGTCCCAGCGGGGCGCGGGAGCGCCGCGGCCCCCACTTCGCGCGCACCACGCACACCGCCATGACGGCGGCGATGGCGGCCAGGTGTTCCTTGCCCGCCAGGTTGTCCTTGATCAGCACCTCGCCGATCATCACGAGGATCACCAGGGCCCCGGTGAGGTGGGCCCGGTAGCGCCAGCAGACGTAGATCGCCAGGCCCACGACCGCCGCCGACGGGCCGGTGTCGTTGACGACGCGGTCGGACACCGGCAGCCCGAAGGGGTGGTCGGGGCCCAGGGAGAGCCCGATCCGGGCGTACGTGGTGCCAGCGAGGGTGGCCACGTAGCCGACCACCAGGGTGCGCCACCAGCCGATGCAGATCTCCGAGATCCCGAAGACCAGCAGGATCTGCGCGAGCGCCCCCCAGACCGGCAGGTCGAGCGCCGGCACGAAGAGGGACAGGGGCGTGCGCGACAGCGCCAGCCAGAGCGGGTCGACGGCCTTGACCGAACCGAGGTCCTGCACCGGCTGGAAGCCCCACGAGGTGTTCTGGACGATCTGGAAGACCGAGGTCAGGCAGACCGCGCCGAGGGTCATCGGGATCGCCCGCCACTTGTCGCGGACGAGCGAGTCCCGGATCGTCCAGAACAGGGGCCCCCACTCGCGGCGGGCGAACCGCCGCAGTGAGGAATTCGTCAACGCTTGGTCTCCAGGTGTCTGCGGTGCATCCACTTCGGCAGGCCGGGAGCTTCGAGGAAGCCCTCCGCCCGGCCCGCCGCGACACCGATCCGCAGCAGGTCCGAACTCTTCTCGAAGAGCATGAACCGCGGTTCCCAGATCGGCCGGTATTTGGCGTTGGCCCGGTAGAGGGACTCGATCTGCCACCAGCGGGAGAAGAAGCTCAGCAGCGACCGCCACATCCGCAGCACCGGACCGGCGCCGAGCTTCGATCCCCGCTCGAAGACGGAGCGGAACATCGCGAAGTTCAGTGAGACCTGTGTGACGCCGATCTCCTTTGAACGCTCCAGGAGTTCGATGACCATGAACTCCATCAGACCGTTCTCGGAGTCCCGGTCGCGGCGCATCAGGTCGAGCGACAGACCCTTGGGTCCCCACGGCACGAAGGACAGCACGGCACGCAGTTCGCCGTTGCCGTCGAAGCACTCCAGCATCACGCACTGGCCGTCGTCGGGATCGCCCAACCGGCCCAGTGCCATCGAGAAGCCCCGCTCGGTCGCGCCGTCGCGCCAGTCGTCGGCGCGGACGAGGAGCACGTCCATCTCCTCGGCGGGGATGTCGGAGTGCCGGCGGATGCGCACCGTGTACCCGGCGCGCTTGACCCGGTTGTAGGCCTGCCGGACGGTCCGCATGGCGCGACCCTCCAACGTGAACTCGGCGGTCTCCACGATGGCCTCGTCGCCCAGTTCCAGCGCGTCCAGGCCGTGTCGGGCGTAGATCTGTCCGGCCTCCTCGCTCGCGCCCATGACGGCCGGCACCCAGCCGTGCTCGCGGGCCTCGGCCAGCCAGGGCTCGATGGCGCCGGGCCAGGCCTCGGGGTCCCCGATCGGGTCGCCGGAGGCCAGGGACACGCCGCCGACGACGCGGTAGGTGACGGCGGCCTTGCCGGTGGGGGACCAGATGACGGACTTCTCGCGGCGCAGCGCGAAGTAGCCGAGCGAGTCGCGGTCGCCCTGCTTGGCGAGCAGGGCCCGCAGCCGTTCCTCGTCCTCGGGGGTGAGCGGGTCCACGGCGCGGCGCGAGCGGAACGCGGCGAACAGCACGGCGAGGAGCAGCAGCATCGACATGACGTTGACGAAGACGTCCACCCACGCCGGCGTGGCGATCCCGTCGTAGGCCCGGTCGTTGGGCTCCAGGGTGATCAGCCGCATCGCGCCGTACTTCCAGCGGGCGAGGAAGGTGGCGTCGGCCCGGTCCGGGTCGGTGTTGGTGGCGCCGACGAGCAGGGCGGCGACCAGCGAGGTCAGCAGCAGGCCGACGGCGGCCACGACGGTGGCCAGCTTGGGGTTGGAGCGGTCGCCCTTGGCGTAGAACTCGTGGCGGCCCAGCAGCAGGGCGCCGACGAAGGCCGCGGTGAGGACGAGCGAGACCCAGTTCTGCGCGTGGTCGCGGAACTCCGGGTAGCAGAAGTCGTAGTCCCCGCCGACGCACGGGGCGAAGGCCGCCGTGGCGAAGGCGAACAGCAGCATGCCGCTGATCACCAGGTTCAGGATCCAGGCGGCCCGTTTGCGGCGGCCCATGGTGACGGCGAGGATCAGCGAGAACAGCCCGGAGGCGAAGCCCGCCGTGAGCAGGTACGGGGTGTAGAAATCGGCGGTGTTGTGCCGGCGCAGGTCCTGCCCCAGCGAAAGCCACACCGCGCTGAGGAAGTTCACGAAGGTGACGACGCGCAGGTACCAGATCGCGAAGGCCGCGCCGCGCCGTGATGGTTTGCTGCCTCTGCGGGCCTCGGCCTCGGCCGCCGGATCCCCCTTGCCGGTGTCCCCCCTGCCGGCGGGATTGCCGCCGGACTCTTTTCTTCCGTTTACTGCCGTGGTGGTATCTGCGCTGGTCAAGCGGACCTCTCCCATGAAAAGCGATGATATGGGGCGTCACCGTCCACGGGCGGATCGAGCGCCCCGGACTGGTCAGGCCCGTGGCGCCCGGTGAATTCAGTCCGTCGGCTCCTCCGCCGCTCGTTCGGGCAGCTCCGCAGCGAGTGCGGCGGCCGCCTGGACGAGGGGGAGGGCCAGCAAGGCCCCTGTTCCCTCGCCCACAGTGACGCCGTGGTCGAGCACGGGGTTGAGTGCCATCCGGTCCAAGGCCTTCGCCTGGCCCGGTTCGCCGCTCGCCTGGCCGGCCAACCACCAGTCCGGGGCCCGGAACGCGGCCCTCTGGGCCACCAGCCCGCAGGCCGCCGAGACGAGCCCGTCGAGGATGACCGGTGTACGGCGCACCGCGCACTGGAGCAGGAAGCCGGTGATCGCGGCGACGTCCGTGCCGCCGACCTTCGCCAGCAGGGCCACCTGGTCGCCCAGGACCGGGCGGGCCCGGCGCAGGGCGTCGCGGATGGCCGCGCACTTGCGCATCCAGGCCAGGTCGTCGATCGGGACCCCGCCGCGACCGGTGACGACCGAGGCGTCCGTCCCGCACAGCGCGGCGACCAGGGTCGCGGCCACCGTGGTCCCGCCGACGCTGAGGTCCCCGAGCACGACGAGATCGGTTCCCGAGTCGGCCTCCTCGTCGGCGACGCGCATCCCGAGCCGCAGCGCGGCCTGCGCCTCCTCGACCGTCAACGCGTCCTCGACGTCGATCCGTCCGCTGCCGCGCCGCACGCGGTGCCGGACGACCTCCTCGGGGAGCAGCTCCGGATCGCAGTCCAGACCGGTGTCGACGATCCGAACGCCCGCGCCGAACCGCGCGGCCAGGACGGCCACCGGGCTGGTCCCGTCGAGCACGCCGCGCACCAGCTCATGCGCGGTGCCGGCGGCGCGCGCGGAGACCCCCTCGGCGGCGATCCCGTGGTCGGCCGCGAACAGCACGACGCGGGGCCGCTCGATCTGCCTGACCGGGACCCGCCCCTGCGCGGCCGCGAGCCACTCGCCGAGTTCGTCGAGCCGGCCCAGCGCGCCGGGCGGCACGGCCAGCCGCTCACGGCGATCCTCGGCGTCACGCCGGACGCCCCCGTCGGGGCGCTCGATCAGATCGGAGAAGTCGTCGAGATTCAGCGTGGTCATCTGCCAGAGCGTACAGCCGGTGAGGCCCTCCCCAAGCCCCTCCCGCGGCCCCGCCGTCGGTGCGCCGGGGCCGCCCGCGCGCTCGCCGGCGACCGGCATCGGCGACGTCAGTCCTTCAGGACCACCGCCTGCCCGGCCACGACCAGCAGGACGTGCTCGCACTCCGCCGCCACCGCGTTGTTGAGCCGCCCCAACTCGTCACGGAAACGTCGACCGGAGGACGTCGCGGGGACCACTCCCGCCCCCACCTCGTTGCTGACGAGCACCACCGGACGACGGCTCGCGCGGACCGCCGCCACCAACTCCGCGGTCGACTCGCGCAGCTTCTTCTGCCCGCCGCCCGCCCACACGTCGTCGTCCCAGGCCTCGGCCCGGTCCATCGCGTCGGTCAGCCACAGCGCCAGACAGTCGATCAGCAGCGGCGGCCCGCCGTCGTTCTCCAACAGCGGCACCAGCGCGCAGGTTTCCACCGTCCGCCAGGTCGCCGGCCGCCGCTCCCGGTGCAGACCCACCCGCTGCGCCCACTCCGCGTCCCCCTCACGGGAGCCGCCCGTGGCCACGTAGACCACCTCGGGGAAGCCGGCCAGCCGGCGTTCCGCCTCGTACGACTTCCCCGACCGGGCGCCGCCCAGGACCAGGGTGCGCCGCGGCAGCTCCGGCGCCGCGTGGTACTCGCCGACCACCACCGTCGTGCCGTCCGGCACCACCCGCGCCCCGGCCGCCGCGCACCGCCGCTCCGACTCCCGCCCCGGCGGGGTGTCGTGGTCCAGGTGCACGGCGATCACGTCCGTCGCGGGCCCCAGCGCGCCGCTCGCCCGCAGCCGCGCCACCGCCTCGGGGCGACCGAGCACGTCCGCGAGGACCACGTCGTAGGGGCGTTGCCCGGCCGCGCCGCCGGGCTCCGGGCGCGCGGAGACCAGACCGGCCGGCGCCCCGCCCGGCGGGAGGTACAGCAGTCGGCCACCGTCCGGCCCGGTCACCTCGTACCCGGTGCCCGGCGTGTCCATCGGCACCGCCCGCACCCGGTGACCACTGATCACCGACAACTCCTGCCCGTCCGGCACACGCCCCGCCGCCGGCAGGCCCGGCGGCAGCTCGACGGGCGGCCCGTCGTGCGGGTGGGTGAGCAGCACCTGCCGCACACCGGCCAACGAATGCCCCGCGCGGGCCCCGGCCAACACCGCCCCGGGGGTGAGGTCGAGCAGCAGCGCACCGTCCACGAGCACGGCCGTCGCCGCCCTGGAGAGGGGGCCGACGGAGACCGCGCAGGCGGCGCAGGGACAGCCGGGGCGGGGCAGTCCTTCGGGTGTACCGGTGCCGAGCAGAGTGAGTTCCACCCGATGATCCTCCCGCGTCCGCGGGAGTGGTGCGCGCCCGGTTACTCTGCGGGCAGACTCAAGGCGAACAACGCAGGTGCGCGAGAGACGGTCAACGCGCGAAACAGCGGACGAGCAACGGAGGCGGACATGGCGTGGACGTGGCGGTTCGAGACGGCCGAGGGCAGCGAGGCGACGCCGTCGGTGGTGCCGGAGGAGTTCACCACGCAGGGGGACGCGGAGTCCTGGATCGGTGAGTACTGGAAGGACCTGCTGGAGGGCGGCACCGAGAAGGTGAAGCTGTCCGACGACACGGGCACCGAGCTGTACACGATGAGCCTGCGCGAGGCCCTGGACGCCTGACCGGCTGCCGCCGCCGCGGTGTGCGGGCTCAGCCCCGCACACCGCACAGGTGCAACAGCGCCGCCACCGCGCGGTACGGGTCGGTGCGCCCGGCGCGGTCCTCGGCGGCGAGCAGTCGCTCCAGCTCCGCCTCCGGCGGGAGGTGCTCCCCGGCCTCGGTGCCGTCGGTGAAGACCCGTACCCCGTACCAGGCCTGGAGCGGAGCCCCGATCCCCGAGAGCGTCGCGGTCAGGCCCGCCAGTCGGTCGGCGCGTACGTCCAGACCCAACCGGTTCGTGTAGTCGACGGTGTCGAACGCCTTCAGGGCGCCGTTCCAGTCCCCGCCGAGCCCCGGCCGCATGGCGAGCGCGTCGCCGTTGCGCACCAGCAGGGACAGCAGCCCGCCGGGGGCGAGCATCCGGGCCAGCCCCGCCAACATGGCGTCCGGCTCCGGTACGTACATCAGCACGCCGTGGCACAGCACGACGTCGAAGCTGCCCGGCACGAAGTGCGCGCCCGTCTCCCGGCCGTCGCCCTCCATCAGCCGGACCCGGTCGCGGATGCCCGCCGGCTCGCCGGCCAGCGCCTCGCGGGCCACGTCCAGCATGGCGGGGTCCTGTTCGAGGCCCGTCACCTTGTGTCCGGCGCGCGCCAGGCGCAGGGCCTGGGTGCCCTGGCCCATGCCCACGTCGAGGACCCGCAGTCGCTGCCCGACCGGGAAGCGGTGCGCGATCTGTTCGTCGACCTGGCGGCCCACGAGTTCCTGGCGGACCGCGTTACGCAGTCCGCCCAGGCCCTCCAGCCACAGACGGGATCCCCCGGAGAAGTCGGCCACGTCGCCCCCCGACGCCCCGGATGCGGGCGTCGCTGCGCTCAGGGTCGTTCCCCACGCTTGACCTGCGGCTTCGGCAGGCGCAGCCGGCGCATCTGGAGGGTGCGCATCAGGCCGTACGCGACGGCGCCGCGCTTGGGCTCGTCCGGGAAGCGCTCGTTGACGGCCTTGCGCAGGCGGATGAACATGCCGATGGAGTCGAGGATGATCAGTGCGATCACGCCCATCCACAGCACCAGCGCGATGCTCTGGAGACGCTCGACGCGCACCATGCTCAGCACCAGGATGATCACGGCCAGCGGCAGGAACATCTCGGCGACCGAGAAGCGCGAGTCCACGAAGTCGCGGACGAAGCGACGGACGGGGCCCTTGTCGCGGTTGGGCAGGTAGCGCTCGTCGCCGTTGGCGAGGGCCTCGCGCTGCTTCGCCATCTCCACACGACGGCGCTCACGGGCCCGCTTGGCGTCCTCCTTCCGATTGCCGGTCGAGGCCACCACTGCCTTGCGCTGCGACTGGGCCACAGCACGCTTCGGCGTCGGGCGGCCCTTCGGGGCCTGGGGGTCACGGGGCTGCGAAAGGTCGGCGCTCACCTTGTCGGTGGCGGGGGCCTTTTCTTCCTTGGAGGAACGGCTACCAAACACGAAACCAAGCCTACGTGGTCACGGGCACGCTCCCCACCTCGGTGGGGAACGATCCGGCAACGGCGGGCGTCTTCCCTTGTGCAGGGTTCTTGTGACGGGCGGGCCCCCCTCGGGATCTCCTGGGACCACCTACTCCTTACGCCTGACACGGCGGCGGCGTAGTCGTCCTGGAGGAGGAGCGCATTCGTTCTCGAACAGTGCGGTAATGGAGACAGGGCCCGTACTGTGGGTTCTGTTGGTGACCTGGAGCGAAGTCCGTCTAGAAGGGGGCGCGCGAAGCCCATGAGCGGTGTCATGAAGCGTATGGGGATGATCTTCCGCGCGAAGGCGAACAAGGCCCTTGACCGGGCCGAGGACCCGCGCGAAACCCTCGACTACTCCTACCAGAAGCAGCTGGAGCTGCTGCAGAAGGTGCGGCGCGGTGTCGCCGACGTCGCGACCTCCCGCAAGCGCCTGGAACTGCAGCTGAACCAGCTCCAGGGCCAGTCCACCAAGCTGGAGGACCAGGGCCGCAAGGCGCTGGCCCTCGGCCGCGAGGACCTGGCCCGCGAGGCCCTGTCCCGGCGGGCCTCGCTCCAGCAGCAGGTCAGCGACCTGGAGGTGCAGCACCAGACCCTCCAGGGCGAGGAGGAGAAGCTGACCCTCGCCGCCCAGCGCCTCCAGGCCAAGGTGGACGCCTTCCGCACGAAGAAGGAGACCATCAAGGCCACCTACACCGCGGCCCAGGCGCAGACCCGCATCGCGGAGTCCTTCTCCGGCATCTCGGAGGAGATGAGCGACGTCGGCCTCGCCATCCAGCGGGCCGAGGACAAGACCGCCCAGCTCCAGGCCCGCGCCGGCGCGATCGACGAGCTGCTGGCATCCGGCGCCCTGGACGACCGGAGCGGTCTCGGCTCCAAGGACGACATCCAGGCCGAGCTGGACCGCCTCTCGGGCGGGACGGACGTGGAGCTGGAGCTCCAGCGGATGAAGGCCGAACTGGCGGGCGGCCCGACCGACCGGCAGCAGGCCATCGAGGGCGGCGCCCCGGGCGCCGGTCAGCCCACCCAGACCCCGCACCGGTTCGACAAGCAGTAGGACGGGGCCCGTCATGATTGTCCGCATCATGGGGGAGGGCCAGTGGACGCTGGCCGACAGCCACCTCGTCGAGCTGAACAGGCTGGACGACGAACTGCTCGTGGAGATGGAGTCCGGCGACGGCGAGGGGTTCCGGCGCACGCTCGCCGCACTCCTCGACGCGGTCCGCAGACTCGGCGAGCCCCTGCCGGACGACGCGCTGGAGCCGTCCGAACTGATCCTCCCGGCGCCCGGCGCGAGCCTGGACGAGGTCAGGGAGATGCTCAGCGACGACGGCCTGATCCCCGGCTGACGACGGCCTCTCCCCGGCTGACGACGGCCTGATCCCGGGCCGGCGGGCGGGCCCGCCGCCCGATCGTCAGTCGGGACCCTTCTCCAGCGAGACCCGCTCCGGGTCCGGCGTCCCGCCGATGAAGTTCTCGAACCTGCGGCGCGGCGAGGCCCAGCGCCGGTCGTGGTGGAAGGCGCGCAGCCCCGCCCGGGCCCGGGCCTTGGGGCGGTTCGCGTAGAAGCGCTTCGCATAGGGGGACGTGGGGCGGGCGAGACGGATCGCGCCGATCAGCGCCACGAAGGGCACGACGGTGCCGAAGATCGCGGTGCGCGCCTTGCCCTTCCACAGCGCGACCAGCGCCAGGAAGAAGTTGCCGGCCATGTTCATCACGACCACCCCGCGACTCTGACGCTCCTCACTGGTGAGGTCGTTGACCCCGAACGGCAGGAACCCGCCGAGCATCAGCGCCACCAGCGCGGCGGTCAGGACCACGATCTCCACGCTCTTGCGGCCGTCCTCGCTCCAGTAGACGTCGTCCAGGTGCAGGATCAGCGCGAACTCGTCCAGCACCAGGCCGGCGCCGACCCCGAAGAGCACGGCCGAGAGCATCGCCCCGAAGCCGTGCCGGCCGCTGCCGACGGCCCCGAAACCGCCGATGATCACCAGGATCACGCCCGGGACGACGTGGTGGATGTGGATGCCGCCCGGGGTGACGTTCTTGAAGGGCCCCCGCCCCGCCCGGATCAGGCGGGTGACCAGCCGGGTGATCAGGAAGGACAGCACGAACGACAGCAGGGCGAGCAGCAGCGGGAGCTTGCCCGGCTCCAGGATGTTGCGGTACCACCATTGACCCATGACACCACCTTCCACCGTGGCGGGTAATGCGCAATTCAACGCCGGTCGCGGCGGGGTAGCGTTCGCGCCGATGAAAGATTCGTTCGAAGATCCGCCGCAGTCGCCGCCGACGGAGCGCGCCCCGCTCCTCGACGGGGTCCGCTTCGCGTTCGGCACGCTCACCGTGTTGCCCGCCCGCATCACCCGGTGGGACCGGCCGGCCGCCCGGACCGGGATGGCGTGCGCTCCGCTGGCGGGGCTCGCCGTCGGTCTGCTCGCGGCCGTCCCCGGAGTGCTCCTGCTGGTCCTCGGCGGCGGGCCGCTGCTGGCCGCCGCCGTCACCGTCGCCGTGCCGGCCGCGCTCACCCGGGGGCTGCACCTCGACGGACTCGCCGACACGGTCGATGGGCTGGGGAGCGCCAAGCCGGCCGAGGAAGCCCTGCGGATCATGAAGCAGTCCGACATCGGCCCCTTCGGGGTGATCGCCCTGCTGGTGGTCTTCCTGGTGCAGGTGGCGGCGCTGACGAACGTGTACGCCGACAGTTGGGTGCGGGGCGCCCTGGCCGGCGTGCTCGCCGCCGTCACCGCGCGCCTCGCGATGACCCTGGCCGCCCGCGACGGCGTCCCGGCCGCCCGCCCCGGCGGCCTGGGCGCGGCGGTCGCGGGCGTGGTCCCGCTCCGCTCGGCCGTTCTGGTCACCGCCCTCACCGTCGCGGCCTGCACGGCCGCGGCCCTCCCGCTGGGACTGCCCGCCGCGGCGCAGCACGCGGCGGCGGTGCTCGTCGCGCTGCCGGTGGCCGAACTGCTCCTGCGCCGCTGCGTGCGCCGCTTCGACGGGGTCACCGGTGACGTCTTCGGCGCCCTGTCCGAGGTCTCGGCCACCGTGGTCCTCGTGGTCCTGGCCCTGGGCTGACCCCCGCGCACCCCCGCGGACCCCCGTGGGTGCCGGGCGCGGGGGTCCGCCCCGGGACCGGGCCGGGATCTTGGGGACGTACCCTCGGGGGGTGGACGACACGGTGGCGGGGATGCCGGGCGGCGGGCCCATCAGGGTGCTGCTCGCCGACGATCAGGCGCTGCTGCGCAGCGCGTTCAAGGTGCTCGTCGACTCCGAGGCCGACATGGAGGTCGTCGGCGAGGCGTCCGACGGGGCCCAGGCCTACGCCCTCGCCGGCGAACGACGGGCCGACGTGGTCCTCATGGACATCCGGATGCCGGGCACCGACGGGCTGGCCGCCACCCGCATGATCAGCGCCGACCCGGAGCTGCGCGCCGTCCGCGTCGTCATGTTGACCACCTTCGAGGTGGACGAGTACGTGGTGCAGGCCCTGCGCGCCGGCGCCTCCGGCTTCCTCGGCAAGGGCGCCGAACCGGACGAGCTGCTCAACGCGATCCGGGTGGCCGCCGCCGGCGAGGCCCTGCTGTCCCCGGCCGCCACCAAGGGGCTCATCGCCACCTTCCTCGCGCAGGGCGGCCACCCGGACGTCCCCGCCGACGGCTCCGCGCACGCCGCACGCCTGGCCACGCTGACCGTGCGCGAGCGCGAGGTGCTCGTACTCGTCGCGGCGGGCCTGTCCAACGACGGCATCGCGACCCGCCTGGAAGTCAGTCCGCTCACCGTCAAGACCCACGTCAACCGGGCCATGGCGAAGCTGGGCGCCCGCGACCGGGCCCAGTTGGTGGTCATCGCCTACGAATCGGGCCTCGTGCGGCCCCGGGTCGACGGCGCGCGGTAGTCCCGAGGGGCGGCGCAGCAGGACGGCGTACTGCGGGCGCGGTATGCCGCGCGCAAGTACGGGACCTGGGGGCGACGAAGCGGCGTCCCGGGTACGAAAGGCTGGGGGGCCCTCGCTTGTCCCTGACGGCGTCACCTCGCCGCCGCCACCGAATGAGAGATCCTCCAACCATGTCGTGGCTGTCCCGCTTCAGCCTGGCCCAGAGAGCGTTGATCGGCCTCGTGTCGATCGTCGCGCTCCTCTTCGGCGCCATAGCCGTCCCGCAGCTCAAGCAGCAACTGCTGCCGTCCATCGAACTGCCGATGGTGTCCGTGCTCGCGCCCTACCCGGGCGCCTCGCCCGACGTGGTGGAGAAGCAGGTCATCGAGCCCATCGAGGCCACCCTCAAGGGCGTCGACGGCATCACCGGCATCACCTCCACGGCCAGTGAGGGCAACGCCCTCCTCATGGCGACCTTCGACTACGGCGACAGCGGCACCAAGCAGCTCGTCGCCGACGTCCAGCAGGCCGTCAACCGGGCCCGCGTCCGGCTGCCCGCCGACGTCGACCCGCAGGTGGTGGCCGGTTCCACCGACGACATCCCGACCGTCATCCTCGCCGTCACCTCGGACAAGGACCAGCAGGCGCTCGCGGACCAGCTGGAGGCCTCGGTGGTCCCCGTCCTCTCGGACATCGAGGGCGTCGGCCAGGTCACCGTGGACGGGGTCCAGGACCTCCAGGTCACCGTCACTCCCGACAACGCGAGGCTCGCGGCCGCCGGTCTCGACGCCGGCGCGCTGAACAAGGGCCTCCAGGCCGGCGGCGCCACCATGCCGGCCGGCTCCTTCGACGAGGAGGGCAAGAACCGCACCGTCCGCGTGGGCGCCGGCTACACCTCCCTCGCCCAGCTGGAGGACCTGCGGCTGAGCCCCGGTCCCGGCAAGCCGGCCGTCCGGCTCGGCGACGTGGCCGCGGTGAAGCAGGAGCCGGCCAAGGCCGTCTCCCTCACCCGTACCAACGGCAAGCCCAGCCTCGCCCTGGTCCTGACCATGGACAAGGACGGCAGCGCCGTCGCGATCTCCGACGCGGTCAAGGACAAGTTGCCCGAGCTGCGTTCCACCCTCGGCTCCGGCGCCGACCTGGCCGTGGTCACCGACCAGGGCCCGGCCGTCGCCAAGTCCATCTCCAGCCTCACCACCGAGGGCCTGCTCGGCCTGGCCTTCGCGGTGATCGTGATCCTGGTCTTCCTCGGCTCCCTGCGCTCGACGCTGGTCACCGCGGTCTCCATCCCGCTGTCCGTGGTCCTCGCGCTGATCGTGCTGTGGACCCGCGACCTGTCGCTCAACATGCTGACCCTGGGCGCCCTCACCATCGCCATCGGCCGGGTCGTCGACGACTCCATCGTGGTCTTGGAGAACATCAAGCGGCACCTCGGCTACGGCGAGGAGCGCGAGGCCGCGATCATCACCGCCGTCAAGGAGGTGGCCGGCGCGGTCACCTCCTCCACGCTGACCACCGTCGCCGTCTTCCTCCCGATCGGTCTCACCGGCGGGATGATCGGCGAACTCTTCGGTTCCTTCTCGCTCACCGTCACCGCGGCCCTGCTGGCCTCGCTGCTCGTCTCGCTGACGGTGGTACCGGTCCTGTCGTACTGGTTCCTGCGCGCGCCGAAGGGCACCTCGCAGGACCCGGAGGAGGCCCGCCGCGACGCGGAGGACAAGGAGGCGCGCAGCCGCCTCCAGCGCTTCTACGTGCGCGTCCTGGGCTTCGCGACCCGGCGCCGGCTGACCAGCGTGGCCATCGCCGTGGTGGTCCTCGTCGCCACCTTCGGGATGTCCCCGCTGCTGAAGACCAACTTCTTCGACCAGGGGGAGCAGGACACCCTGACGGTCAAGCAGGAGCTGGCCCCCGGCACCTCGCTGGCCACCGCGGACGAGTCGAGCCGCAAGGTCGAGCAGGTCCTGGCCTCGGTCGACGGCGTCAAGGACTACCAGGTCACCGTCGGCTCCTCCGGCTTCATGGCGGCCTTCGGCGGCGGTACGGGCTCCAACCAGGCCTCCTACCAGGTCACGCTGGAGGACTCCGGCAAGGCGGAGTCCGTCAAGAAGGGCATCGAGACCGGGCTGGCCGCGCTCGACGGCATCGGCGACACCCGGATCATCGCGGGTGGCGGCTTCGGCAGCTCCAACCTGAGCGTGGTCGTCAAGGCCGGCGACGCCGACGTACTGGCCAAGGCCGCCGCGCAGGTCCAAGCCGAGGTGGCGAAGCTCAAGGACGTCACCGACGTACAGAGCGACCTCTCCCAGTCGGTGCCCCGGATCTCCGTGGTCGCCGGCCCCAAGGCCGCCGAGGCGGGCCTGGACCAGGCCGCGCTGGGCGCGATCGTCGCGCAGTCCGTCCGGGGCACCCCGGCGGGCAAGGCCGTACTGGACGGCACCGAGCGGGAGGTCCTCGTGAGGTCGGCGCAGCCGGCCACCACCCTGGCCCAGCTCCGCGATCTCCCCGTCGGCCCGGTCAAGCTCGGTGACATCGCCGAGGTCAAGGTGGTCCCCGGGCCGGTCGCGATGACCCGGATCGACGGCGCCCGCGCCGCCACCGTCACGGCCAAGCCGGTCGGCGACAACACCGGCGCGGTCAGCACGGAACTCCAGAGCAAGATCAAGGCGCTGGACCTGCCCGCGGGTGCCACGGCCTCGATCGGCGGGGTCTCCGAGGACCAGGACGACGCGTTCGCCTCCCTGGGCCTGGCCATGCTCGCCGCCATCGCGATCGTCTTCATGCTGCTGGTCGCGACCTTCCGCTCGCTGATCCAGCCGCTGATCCTGCTGGTGTCCGTGCCGTTCGCGGCGACCGGCGCGCTCGGCCTGCTCATCGTCACCGGCACCCCCATGGGCGTCCCGGCGATGATCGGCATGCTGATGCTCATCGGCATCGTGGTGACCAACGCGATCGTCCTGATCGACCTGGTCAACCAGTACCGCGCCCAGGGCCTCGGGGTCGTCGAGGCCGTCATCGAGGGCGGCCGCCACCGGCTCCGCCCGATCCTGATGACGGCCCTCGCGACGATCTTCGCGCTGCTCCCGATGGCGCTCGGCGTCACCGGCGAGGGCGGCTTCATCTCGCAGCCGCTCGCGGTCGTGGTGATCGGCGGCCTGGTCAGCTCGACGCTGCTGACCCTGCTGCTCGTGCCGACCCTCTACACGATGGTCGAGCTGTCCAAGGAGCGCCGCCGGGCGAAGAAGCGGGCCCGCCTGACGGTGGTCCCGAGCCCCGCCCCGACCGAGGACGACACCCCGGTCAAGGTCTGACGCACCGGACCCGAGGGCGTCCGAAGACCACACCGAGGGCCCCGGCCCCCGTACGAGTACGGGAGCCGGGGCCCTCGGCGTGCGCGCCCGGGAACCGTGGGCGCGCGAACGCGGGCGTCCGGGAACCGCGGGCGCGCGAACGCGGAAAGGGGCGCCCGGCTTGCCGCCGGGCGCCCCTTTCCGCGTTCGAGTGGACCGCTACGGGAGCGCGAGCATGCGCTCCAGGGCGAGCTTCGCGAAGCTCTCCGTCTCCTTGTCGACCTCGATCCGGTTCACCAGGTTGCCCTCGGCGAGGGATTCCAGGGTCCAGACCAGGTGCGGCAGGTCGATGCGGTTCATCGTCGAGCAGAAGCAGACCGTCTTGTCGAGGAAGACGACCTCCTTGTCCTCGGAGGCGAATCGGTTCGCCAGTCGGCGGACCAGGTTCAGCTCGGTGCCGATGGCCCACTTGGAGCCGGCCGGGGCCGCCTCCAGCGCCTTGATGATGTACTCGGTGGAGCCGACGTAGTCCGCGGCCGCCACGACCTCGTGCTTGCACTCGGGGTGGACCAGGACGTTCACGCCGGGGATGCGGGCGCGGACGTCGTTGACGGAGTCCACCGAGAAGCGGCCGTGCACCGAGCAGTGTCCGCGCCACAGGATCATCTTGGCGTCGCGCAGCTGCTCGACGGTCAGACCGCCGCCGGGCTTGTGCGGGTTGTAGAGCACGCAGTCGTCCAGCGACATGCCCATGTCGCGGACCGCGGTGTTGCGGCCGAGGTGCTGGTCGGGCAGGAAGAGCACCTTCTCGCCCTGCTCGAAGGCCCAGTCCAGGGCCTTCTTGGCGTTGGACGACGTGCAGATCGTGCCGCCGTGCTTGCCGGTGAAGGCCTTGATGTCGGCCGAGGAGTTCATGTAGGAGACCGGCACGGTGTCGCCCGCGATCCCGGCCTCGGTCAGCACGTCCCAGCACTCGGCGACCTGCTCGGCGGTGGCCATGTCGGCCATCGAGCAGCCGGCCGCGAGGTCGGGCAGGACGACCTTCTGGTCGTCGGAGGTGAGGATGTCCGCGGACTCGGCCATGAAGTGGACGCCGCAGAAGACGATGTACTCGGCCTCCGGCTTGGCGGCCGCGTCCCTCGCCAGCTTGAACGAGTCGCCGGTGACGTCCGCGAACTCGATGACCTCGTCGCGCTGGTAGTGGTGGCCGAGGATGAAGACCTTGTCCCCGAGCTTCTCCTTGGCCGCGCGGGCGCGCGCCACCAGGTTCGGGTCCGACGGCGAGGGCAGGTCGCCGGGGCACTCCACCCCGCGCTCGCTCTTGGGGTCGGCTTCGCGGCCGAGCAGCAGCAGGGCAAGGGGCGTCGGCTGGACGTCCAAAGGCTGGGCGGTGGTCACGACACGCACCCTTTCTGTTCTGCGACTAGGGACTTCCGAAGGAAGCGCTTCGACTTCTCGTCTATTTGACGCTATCTATCATAACCGCTTCACGTCAGTTTGACGATGCCCGATAGCGTCGATGTGACGAATTCGCCCGCCACGGAACTCCCCCGTCCGTCGGGTTCGTCCCCTCGTGCCGGTGTGCGAGCATGAATATCGAGACAAGGTGCGGGAGCCGGAATGAATCCGCGATCGCACTGGTTGCCACCGACGGCAAGAGTCCGACGTTTCCCCAGCCTCCGGCGGGGAGCCGCCCACTTCGGGAGTGAATGCAGATGTCCGTACAGGACGACAAGACCACTGTGAGCGACGGCATCCTCCTGTCCGACGCCGCCGCCGTGAAGGTCAAGACCCTGCTGGAGCAGGAAGGCCGTGAGGACCTGGCGCTGCGCGTCGCCGTCCAGCCCGGTGGCTGCTCGGGCCTGCGCTACCAGCTCTTCTTCGACGAGCGCTCCCTCGACGGCGACGTCGTCAAGGACTTCGACGGCGTCAAGGTCGTCACGGACCGGATGAGCTCGCCCTACCTCCACGGTGCCTCCATCGACTTCGTCGACACCATCGAGAAGCAGGGCTTCACCATCGACAACCCGAACGCCACCGGCTCCTGCGCCTGTGGCGACTCGTTCAGCTAAGCCTGTACGACGAGGGCCCGCGCACCGGTCGAGTACGACTGGTGCGCGGGCCCTCTCGCATGTCGGCTCAGCCGCGGGGGAGCGGCTTGCCCGTGGTCGCGTCGACCACCTTCCGGTCGCCGAGCGGCTCCTTGAGGGTCACCGTCCGGGACATCTCCTCCGCGATCATGATGCAGCTCTGGCCCGGCTTGTTCGGGGTGTCGGTGATCTTCACCAGCACCGACGCGCCCTCCTCGCGCGCCTCCACGGCGTAGGCGCTGCACACCCCGCCCCAGAAGTTCACGGTCAGTTTCCGGTCGGCCTCGGCGTACGAGAACCCGGGCACGGTGCGGCCCCCCGTCGGCGGAACCGGCGCCGGAGCGGTGCTCTCCTCGGCCGACGCCGGCTGGACCACCGTGTGGCCCGCCGCGCCGTCCTTGCCGGCCACCTCGAAGTGCCAGGCCGGGACCAGGCCCCGCGCACCGTTCACCGTCCCGGGCGCCAACCCGAGCACGGCGCCCCGTACGGTCTCCGTCCGCGGCGGCTTCATCGGGCGCGGCTCCGGGTTGCAGGGGAGCGTGTCGGTCGCCCCGACCGGGGTGTCCGGAGTCAGCGGCACCGAGGTCGCGCAGCCGCTCGGGCCCGGACCCGTGCCGTTCGACCCCGACTTCCCGGCGTTCAGCCGGGCCAGCGCCTCGACGGCTCCGACCACCGACTGCTCCGCCGCCCGGACCGGGGCCTTCAGCTCGCCGCTCGCCGTCACCACCCGGGAGTCCGGGCCCACGCTCACCTTGCTCGACCAGCCCTGCGTGGGCAGCTCCCCGACCACCGGGTCCGCCGTCACCACCCGGGCCGAGCCCTGCGCGAGGCGGGCGTCCAGCTTCGCGCCGGCCTGACCCGCGGCGGCCAGCACCGGGGCGGCGGCGGCCTTGGCGGCCTCCTCGGAGACCGGCGTCGCGCCGGCGGTGCCCTGCGGCTCCTGCGGGTCCCGCGGCAGGGTGGCGGGACCGCAGGTGTCCTGACCGCGCTTGCAGGAGTCCCCGCCACCGCCGTTGTCACCGCCCGGCTGGAAGCGGTTGAACGTCCAGGTGCCGGGAGCCTTGAGGCCGACCGTCAGCCGGGGCCCGGAGCCGTCGGCGCCCTCGCCGGCGAGCCACTGCTCCCCCGAGAGCCGGGGCGCGCCGGGCACGCCCAACGCGCTCGCCAGCCGCGCCACTTCCTCGGAGGTCACCTCGCCCGACGCGACGAACGTCGGCGCCTTCGCCGGGGCCTCGGGCAGCTTCACGTCCGCGCGGTACGTCACCCCGCCGCCGGACGGGTCCGGCTCGCCGGGGGCGATCCCCGGCCCCGAGGGGGTGCCGGCCTCGCGGGCCGCGGCGGCCGTGCGCTCGCCCGTCCGCCCCGCGCCGGAACCGTCACCGTGGGCCGTCGACGCCCAATAGGCCGTACCGCCGCCCGCGAGCAGGACGGCGGCCGCGATCGAGCCGATGGCCCAGGCCGGCCGCCGTCGTGTGGCGCGTGCTGTGTCGGGTTCTTCGCTGGTCACCGAATCGCTCCTTCACTCGTCCCGTCGTACGTGATGCGGGTGTGACGGGACGGAGGCGCAACCGGTTCCCCCGGGGAGCGGCCGGGGTCCGGCGGGATCCGAAAGAGACGGCCCAGGGCCTGTCTTTCGGTCAGGCCCTAGTCGCCGTAGGCCGCGGTGGACGCGATCAGCCGGGCCGAGGAGGGCGGGACGCTGATGCCGTGGATCTGGGACGGCGCCACCCGGTCCGGCCGGGGCCCCGCCGGGACCGCCCAGTGCGGGGCCATCCGGGCGCAGTCGCCCAGCAGTCGTGCGAAGCCGGGACGGATCTCGGCGTTGTGGTCGGCGTACCCGAAGCCATCGCTGTAGGTCATGAGGGCACCGTAGGCCCGGCCCGGCGGGCGAAGAAAGGCCTACTACGGGGTAGTTTCGTACGGTCGGCCGGACGCCGGGGACCGGGTAGTTTTGAATGTCCCCTTGCCGCCCTCCGCAGGAGCATCCACGCCGTGCGCATCGCAGTCACCGGCTCCATCGCCACCGACCACCTCATGACCTTCCCCGGCCGCTTCGCCGACCAGCTGGTCGCGGACCAGCTGCACACGGTCTCCCTCTCCTTCCTCGTGGACAACCTCGACGTACGGCGGGGCGGTGTCGGCCCGAACATCTGCTTCGGAATGGGTCAGCTCGGCAGCCGTCCCGTCCTGGTCGGCGCGGCCGGCTCGGACTTCGACGAGTACCGCGCGTGGCTGGACCGCAACGGGGTCGACACCGAGTCCGTGCGGATCTCCGAGGTGCTGCACACCGCGCGCTTCGTCTGCACGACGGACGCCGACCACAACCAGATCGGCTCCTTCTACACGGGCGCGATGAGCGAGGCCCGGCTGATCGAGCTGAAGGCCGTCGCCGACCGGGTGGGCGGCCTGGACCTCGTCCTCATCGGCGCGGACGACCCCGAGGCGATGCTGCGCCACACCGAGGAGTGCCGTACGCGCGGGATCCCCTTCGCCGCCGACTTCTCGCAGCAGATCGCCCGGATGGACGGCGACAACATCCGCACCCTGATGGAGGGCGCGACCTACCTCTTCTCGAACGAGTACGAGAAGGGCCTCATCGAGTCGAAGTCCGGCTGGACCGACGCCGAGATCCTGGCCAAGGTCGGCACCCGGGTGACGACGCTCGGCTCCCAGGGCGTGCGGATCGACCGCGTCGGCGAGGAGCCGATCGTCGTCGGCTGCCCCGAGGAGACCGCGAAGGTCGACCCGACGGGCGTCGGCGACGCCTTCCGCGCCGGCTTCCTGACCGGCCTGGGCTGGGGCGTCGGCCTGGAGCGGGCGGCGCAGGTGGGCTGCATGCTCGCCACGCTGGTCATCGAGACGCTGGGCACGCAGGAGTACACGCTGGCACGCGCGCACTTCATGGAGCGCTTCACGAAGGCGTACGGGGACGAGGCCGCGGCCGAGGTCCGGTCCCACCTCGCGGCGTAAGACCCCCGGCGCGGCGGGAGCACTCCCGCCGCGCCGCGGGAGCGCGCCGCGCCCCGCCGTACGCGCGTCAGCGCAGCCGGCGGACCGCGTACGCCACGCCCACCTCGGCCGCCGTCTCGCCCAGGTAGGCGTGGCCGCGCATCGCGCACCAGGCCGGGATGTCCAGGCGCGCGACCTCGTCGTCCGACACGACCGTCACCGTGCCGCCCACCGGGACCGTCACGATCGCCCGGGCCAGTTCGATCACCGGCTGGGGGCAGCGCAACCCCAGGGCGTCGAGGCGCACCGCGTCCGCGACCGGAGCGCACGGCTGCGGCTCCGTCACCCCGAGCTTCTCCCGTACGTCGGCCACCGCGCGCGGCAGGACCTCCAGGAAGCCGTTCACCTCGTCGGCGGTGGTGCCGGGCGGCAGGGACACCCGTACGTTCCCCTCCGACAGCACCCCCATCGCCCGCAGCACGTGCGACGGCGTCAGGGTCGAACTGGTGCAGGAGGAACCGGAGGACACCGAGTAGCCGGCCCGGTCCAGCTCGTGCAGCAGGGTCTCCCCGTCGACGTACAGGCAGGAGAACGTGACCAGGTGCGGCAGCCGCCGGTCCGGGTCGCCGACCACCTCCACGTCCGGCACCAGCCGGGCCACCCGCCGCCGGATCCGGTCCACCAGCACCCGCAGGCGGGCGGCCTCCACGTCGGCCTCGGCGCGCACCGCCCGCAGCGAGGCGGCCGCCGCCACGATCGCGGGCAGGTTGGCGAAACCGGGGGAGCGACCCGACTCTCTTTCGTCCGACGGTCCTTGGGGGGAGAAGCGGACGCCCTTGCGGACCGCCAACAGCCCGACCCCGGGCGGGCCGCCCCACTTGTGGGCGCTCGCGGTGAGCAGCGACCACCCGCCCTCCACCCGGCCCCACGCCAGCGACTGCGCCGCGTCCACCAGCAACGGCACCCCGGAGGCGCCGCACACCTCGGCCACCTCCGCCACCGGCTGGACGGTGCCCACCTCGTGATTGGCCGACTGGAGACAGGCCAGCGCCGTCGTCGGGCCGAGCGCGCGGGCGTAGTCCGCCGGGTTGACCGCGCCGAAGCGGTCGACCGGCACCTCGGTGACCGTGCCGCCGGCCGCCGCGTGCACCTCGGCGGCGTGCAGTACCGAACTGTGTTCGACCGCCGACGCGACCAGGTGGCCGCCGACCCGCCGGCGCCCGGCCAGGGCTCCGGCGAGGCCCGTGTGAACCGCGTGCGTCCCCGAAGGAGTGAACACCAGCTCGTCGGGGCGACAGCCCACCGCCTCGGCCGCGGCCTCCCGCGCCGCGTCCAACAGCAACCGGGCGCGGCGGCCCTCCCGGTACAGCCGGGCCGGGTCGGCCCAGCCCTCGTCCAGGGCGGCCTGGAGCGCCTGACGGGCCACAGGGTGCAGCGGGGCGGCTGAGGCGGTGTCGAAGTACGGCATCCGGCCACGCTAACCGGCGGCCCGGGGCGCCCGAGGTCAGGGGCCGTCAGTTGTCCGCCGGAGTGCGCCATTCAGGGCCGGATGGCCCGTCCCCCGGACGGCGGATCCATCCCTTCGGGGTCAGTAGCGGCGCGTTGGGCACCCTCCCCGCGCGACCCCAAATAGCGTCCAGTAGGGTTTGGTCCGCATAAACATCCAAACCCCTGCCTGCGTCAGGGCCGGCGACCGACCCGAATACGGCCGCGGCCAGCCACGCGGGCCGAGACTCTCGGGAAGGCGCTACGTGAGTCCCTACGGCTCCGACCGCTCGCCGCGGCGCCCGATGCGGCGGAAGCTGCTCCAGGCGCTGACTGCGGGCGTGGTCCTGGCGACCGCCACTGGTTGCTCGTATACATGGAAAGACTTCCCTCGCCTCGGAATGCCGACTCCGGTAACTGAGGAGGCGCCGCGCATTCTCTCCCTCTGGCAGGGATCCTGGGCTGCCGCGCTGATCACGGGCATCCTGGTGTGGGGCCTGATCCTGTGGAGCGTCATCTTCCACCGGCGCAGCCGCACGAAGATCGAGGTTCCGGCGCAGACCCGGTACAACATGCCCATCGAGGCGCTGTACACCGTGGTCCCGCTGATCATCGTCTCGGTGCTCTTCTACTTCACCGCGCGTGACGAGTCGAAGCTGCTCGCCCTCTCCAAGCCCGCCCACACCATCAACGTGGTCGGCTACCAGTGGAGCTGGGGCTTCAACTACGTCGAGGACGTCGACGGCGACCCCGCGACCCCGAAGCTGCCGGCTCCGTCGGTCGGCGAGGAGAAGAAGGAGGGGGCCGTTTCGGTCCCCAAGGAGCTCGCCTCCATCCCGGACCGCTTCGCCAAGGACTTCCCCAAGGGCGCCGAAGGCGTCTACACCCAGGGCGTCCCCGGTGACCGGAACCCGCAGACGGGCAACCCGGGTCCGACCCTCTGGCTCCCCAAGGGCGAGAAGGTCCGCTTCATCCTCTCGTCCAATGACGTCATCCACTCCTTCTGGGTGGTTCCCTTCCTGTTCAAGCAGGACGTCATCCCCGGCCACACCAACGTCTTCGAGGTGACCCCCTCCCAGGAGGGCACCTTCATGGGCAAGTGCGCCGAACTCTGCGGTGTCGACCACTCCCGGATGCTCTTCAACGTGAAGGTCGTCTCGCCGGAGAAGTACCAGGCGCACCTGAAGGAGCTGGCCGAGAAGGGGCAGACCGGCTTCCTGCCGGCCGGCATCAAGCAGACCGACCCGGCCCGGAACTCGGAGACGAACAAACTGTGAGCATCCTCAACGAATCTCAGGGTGCCGCCGCCGACTCGTATGAGAACGAGCTGCCGGTACGGCGCAAGCAGCCGGGCAATGTCGTCGTGAAGTGGTTGACCACCACCGACCACAAGACCATCGGCACGATGTACCTGATCACGTCGTTCGTGTTCTTCATCATCGGCGGGATCATGGCGCTCTTCATGCGCGCCGAGCTGGCCCGTCCGGGTACGCAGATCATGTCGAACGAGCAGTTCAACCAGGCGTTCACCATGCATGGCACGATCATGCTGCTGATGTTCGCCACCCCGCTCTTCGCGGGCTTCGCGAACTGGATCATGCCGCTGCAGATCGGCGCGCCCGACGTGGCGTTCCCGCGGCTGAACATGTTCGCGTACTGGCTGTACCTCTTCGGCTCGACCATCGCGGTCGCCGGCTTCGTGACGCCGAACGGCGCGGCCGACTTCGGTTGGTTCGCCTACTCGCCGCTGTCGGACGCGGTGCGTTCGCCGGGCATCGGCGCCGACATGTGGATCATGGGTCTGGCCTTCTCCGGCTTCGGCACGATCCTCGGCTCGGTCAACTTCATCACCACGATCATCTGCATGCGCGCCCCCGGCATGACGATGTTCCGCATGCCGATCTTCACCTGGAACGTGCTGCTGACCGGTGTCCTGGTCCTGCTCGCCTTCCCGGTGCTGGCCGCCGCGCTCTTCGCGCTGGAGGCCGACAGGAAGTTCGGTGCGCACGTATTCGACGCGGCCAACGGCGGCGCCTTGCTGTGGCAACACCTCTTCTGGTTCTTCGGACACCCAGAGGTGTACATCATCGCCTTGCCCTTCTTCGGCATCATCTCCGAGGTCATCCCGGTCTTCTCGCGCAAGCCGATGTTCGGTTACATCGGCCTGATCGCCGCGACGATCGCGATCGCCGGCCTCTCGGTGACGGTGTGGGCCCACCACATGTACGTCACCGGCGGTGTGCTGCTGCCGTTCTTCTCCTTCATGACCTTCCTGATCGCGGTACCGACCGGTGTGAAGTTCTTCAACTGGATCGGCACCATGTGGAAGGGCTCGTTGTCCTTCGAGACCCCGATGCTCTGGGCCGTCGGCTTCCTGATCACCTTCACCTTCGGTGGTCTGACCGGCGTCATCCTGGCCTCGCCCCCGATGGACTTCCACGTCTCCGACTCGTACTTCGTCGTCGCGCACTTCCACTACGTCATCTTCGGCACCGTGGTGTTCGCGATGTTCTCCGGCTTCCACTTCTGGTGGCCGAAGTTCACGGGCAAGATGCTGGACGAGCGCCTCGGCAAGATCACCTTCTGGACGCTGTTCGTCGGCTTCCACGGCACCTTCCTGGTGCAGCACTGGCTGGGCGCCGAGGGCATGGCGCGTCGTTACGCCGACTACCTCGAGGCCGACGGCTTCACCGCGCTGAACACGATCTCCACGATCAGCTCGTTCCTGCTCGGCCTGTCGATGCTGCCCTTCATGTACAACGTCTGGAAGACGGCGAAGTACGGGAAGAAGATCGAGGTCGACGACCCGTGGGGCTACGGCCGTTCGCTCGAATGGGCGACTTCCTGCCCGCCGCCGCGGCACAACTTCCTCACCCTCCCGCGGATTCGTTCCGAGTCCCCGGCGTTCGACCTGCACCACCCGGAGATCGCGGCCCTCGACCACCTCGAGGACCACGGCGCCGGCACCAAGGCCGTCACCGGTGGCAAGGAGGCCGGCAAGTGAAGATCCAGGGCAAGATGTTCCTCTGGCTCTCCTTCTTCATCCTGATCATGGCCGTCGTGTACGGCGTGTGGTCGAAGGAGCCCGTCGGCACCACCGCGCTCTTCCTGGCCTTCGGCCTGAGCGTCATGATCGGCTACTACCTGGCCTTCACGGCCAAGCGCGTCGACGAGATGGCCCAGGACAACCTGGAGGCCGACGTCGCCGACGAGGCGGGCGAGCTGGGGTTCTTCTCCCCGCACAGCTGGCAGCCGCTCTCGCTGGCCGTCGGTGGCGCGCTCGCGTTCATGGGCGTCATCTTCGGCTGGTGGCTCATGTACTTCTCGGCCCCGATCATCCTGATCGGCCTGTGGGGCTGGGTGTACGAGTACTACCGCGGTGAGAACCAGAACCAGTAGTCACAGCGGCACCCACGCACGACACCAGGGGCCCGGACACCTCGAACAGAGGAGTCCGGGCCCCTCGTTTGCAGTCACCCCGCGCGCCGTAATTGTCATACCTTCATAGCGTTAGCCTCATGAACCACTCACCGCGTCTTTGGACGGTAATCGGCTGCTCCCTGCTGGTCGCGTCCCTCGGGGCCGGCGCCACCGCCTGTGGGTCCGAAGAGGAGAACCCGCTGTCCGCCCGCCCGTTTGACGCGGGCGAGCAGGTCGCCTTCAACCAGACGGCCGGCGGACGACCGGTGGACCACAACCGGCCGCTGGAGATCACCGCGAAGAGCGGCGGTGGCCGGATCACCGACGTCACCGTCGTGGACACCCACGGCCGCCGGCTGGCCGGCGAGCTCACCGCCACCGGCGAGCGCTGGCACAGCACGGTCCCGCTGGCCGCGGGCGTGCGCTACACGGTCACCGTCAACACGGAGGACGAGAGCGGCGCTCCGGGGCAGCGCACGATGGCGTTCGACACCACACCCTCGAAGGGGGTCCTCCAGGTCGAATTCGGGCCGGAGGCGGGCAAATACGGCGTCGGACAGCCCATCACGGCCGAGCTCAACGAGCCCGTCAAGGACAAGGCCGCCCGCGCGCTGGTCGAGCGCGGCCTGGTCGTCGAGACGCCGGAGGGCGTCGAGGGCGCCTGGCACTGGGTCGACGACAAGAACCTGCACTTCCGGCCCAAGGAGTACTGGCCGGCCAACTCCACCGTCGCCGTACGGAGCAACCTGGAGGGCGTCAGGATCACCGACGACCTCTACGGCGCCGCGGCCAAGCCGCTGAAGCTGGAGATCGGCGACCGCGTCGAGGTCACCACCGACGCCTCCTCGCACTACCTGACCTTCCGGCGCAACGGAGAAGTGATCAACACCATTCCGGTGACCACCGGAAAGCCGGGCTTCTCCACCCGTAACGGGATCAAGGTGGTCCTGGGCAAGCAGTACTACGTCCAGATGCGCGGCGACACCGTCGGCATCGGCGGCAGCGAGTACTACAACCTGCCCGTCTACTACGCGACGCGCGTCACCTGGAGTGGTGAATACGTGCACGCCGCCCCGTGGTCCGTCGGCTCCCAGGGCTACGAGAACGTCAGCCACGGCTGCACCGGCATGAGCACGGGCAACGCCGCCTGGTTCTACGAGAACATCACCGAGGGCGACATCGTCAAGGTGATCAACAGCATCGGCGACGACATGGACACCTTCGGGAACGGCTTCGGCGACTGGAACATGGAGTGGAAGGAGTGGCGCGAGGGCAGCGCCCTCCTCAAGGGCACGCAGGACGGCCGCAGCCCCGTCGACCAGGCCCGACTCCGCCCGCAGGTCTGAACCGGCGCGCGCGGGCGCGCAGAACCCCCCGAAAGAGGCCCTCGACCGGCCCACGGAAGTCCGTACGGGCTCCCGTGGGCGGTTCCGCGCCCGCCCGGCACCGTTTACGCGTCCAGGGCCAGCCGGGGCCGCAGCAGGCCCGCCAGAACCTCGGGGAAGTCCACCGGGTCCACCGGGAGGGTCACCGCCGCGTCCGCGCGGCTCCAGGTGGCCAGCCAGGCGTCCTGGGGGCGCCCCATGAGCAGCAGGACCGGCGGGCAGCGGAAGATCTCGTCCTTGATCTGCCGGCACACGCCCATGCCCCCGGCGGGCACGGCCTCCCCGTCCAGCACGCACACGTCGATGCCGCCCGCGTCCAGCGCGGACAGGACCGCCGGAAGGGTCGCGCACTCCAGGAACTCCACCGGCGGCAGGTCCGCGGCCGGCCTGCGTCCGGCGGCCAGCCGCACCTGCTCCCGGGTGCCCGCGTCGTCGCTGTAGACCAGAACTCGCGCAGTCGCCCGCATTTCGTTCCTCCACGTGTCCCGTGAATCACGTTGATGTTGCGCGGGATGCTACTCCGTCCGACCCGGTGTCAACATCGGTTCGCACAGCCTCGCGAGTACCCGTCCACCACTCGATCTGATGGGCCGTTCGGGCCTTGCACACGCCCCTGACACTCCGAACGGCACCCCCCGGGGTGAGGGCGGGATAAGCGACCGACATAATGTCGGTCGTGGCGACAGCAACGACAGTAGATACCGGGCACGCGCACCCGACGGTCAACCGGCCGAACCTCGTCAGCGTCGGAACCATCATCTGGTTGAGTTCCGAGCTGATGTTCTTCGCGGCCCTCTTCGCGATGTACTTCACCCTGCGATCAGTGACGGGTGCCGAGTACTGGACAGAACAGGCCTCGGCCTTGAATCTGCCCTTCTCGGCGACGAACACAACGATCCTGGTGCTCTCTTCGCTCACCTGCCAGCTCGGCGTGTTCGCCGCCGAGCGCGGTGACGTGAAGAAGCTCCGGACGTGGTTCATCATCACGTTCGTCATGGGTGCGATCTTCATTGGCGGCCAGGTGTTCGAGTACACCGAGCTGGTCAAGCACGAGGGCATGTCTCTCTCGTCCGGCCCGTACGGATCGGTGTTCTACCTGACCACCGGCTTCCACGGGCTGCACGTGACGGGCGGTCTCATCGCCTTCCTGCTGGTCCTCGGCCGGACGTACGCGGCCAAGAGGTTCACCCACGAACAGGCCACGTCGGCCATCGTCGTGTCCTACTACTGGCACTTCGTCGATGTCGTCTGGATCGGCCTCTTCGCGACGATCTACCTGATCAAGTAGCGAACACGTCGCCGGGCCCGACCCGGCACTCCATCCAGAAACACCGACGCAGAAGATCCTGACACCGGGGTAATCCGTGAAAAAGCTCTCCGCACGACGACGCCATCCGCTGGCGGCGGTCGTCGTTCTACTCTTCGCGCTGGCGGCCACCGGGGGGCTTTACGCCGCCTTTGCCCCCGCGGGCAAGGCGCAGGCCGATGAAACCGCCCAGTCCCTCGCCATCGAGGAGGGCAAGAAGCTCTACGCCGTGGGCTGCGCAAGCTGCCACGGAACCGGCGGTCAGGGTTCCTCTGACGGCCCGAGCCTGGTCGGCGTCGGCTCCGCGGCCGTCGACTTCCAGGTGAGCACGGGCCGCATGCCCGCCCAGCAGCCCGGCGCCCAGGTGCCGAAGAAGCCCGTGATCTACTCGCAGGCCCAGATCGACCAGCTGGCCGCGTACATCTCGTCTCTCGGCGCCGGCCCGATCACGCCGACCGAGAAGCAGTACGACCCGGCAGGCGCCGACATCGCCAAGGGTGGTGAGCTGTTCCGCAACAACTGCGCGCAGTGCCACAACTTCACCGGCGAGGGCGGCGCCCTGACGCACGGCAAGTACGCCCCCAACCTTGAGGACGTCTCGCCGAAGCACATCTACGAGGCCATGCTCACCGGCCCGCAGAACATGCCCTCCTTCCCGGACAGCACCATGCCGGAGAAGCAGAAGAAGGACATCATCGCGTACCTCCAGAACGTGAACGGCGAGAAGTCGAACAGCCCCGGTGGTCTCAAGCTCGGCGGCCTCGGCCCCGTGTCCGAGGGTCTGTTCGGCTGGATCTTCGGTCTGGGTGCGCTGATCGCTGTCGCCGTCTGGGTCGCGGCCCACACCGCTAAGGCCAAGAAGTCATGAGTAGCCAAGACATTCCCGAAGAGAAGCACCTGCCGAGCGAGCAGGGCGACGCGCACCACGGTGGCGTAGCGGTCGCGGACGATCCGTTCGCCGACCCGGGCCTTCCGGTCCACAAGCCGCGCATCCAGGACATCGACGAGCGGGCCGCCAAGCGGTCCGAGCGTACGGTCGCGATGCTGTTCACGCTGTCGATGCTGGCCACGATCGGCTTCATCGCCTCGTACGTGGCCATCCCGATCGACAAGATCGTCTACATCTTCCCCATCGGGAAGGTGAGCGGCCTGAACTTCGCCCTGGGTCTCACCCTGGGCGTGGCCCTCTTCTGCATCGGCGCGGGCGCGGTCCACTGGGCCCGCACCCTGATGTCCGACGTCGAGGTCGCCGACGAGCGGCACGCCATCGCCTCCCCGCCGGAGGTCAAGGCGAAGGTCCTCGCGGACTTCGCCGACGGCGCGCGCGAGTCCGACATCGGTCGACGCAAGCTGATCCGCAACACGATGTTCGGCGCGCTGGCCCTGCTGCCGCTCTCCGGTGTCATCCTGATGCGCGACCTGGGCCCGCTGCCCGAGGACAAGCTGCGCAAGACCATGTGGGCCAAGGGCAAGCTGCTGATCAACGACAACACGAACGAGCCGCTGCGTCCCGAGGACGTCATCGTCGGTTCGCTCACCTTCGCCCGGCCGGAAGGCCTGGAGGAGGAGCAGCACGACTTCCAGACCCAGATCGCCAAGGCCGCCCTGATGATCGTCCGCATCCAGCCGGACGACATCAAGGACAAGCAGGAACTGGAGTGGTCCCACGACGGGATCGTGGCCTACTCCAAGATCTGCACCCACGTCGGCTGCCCGATCAGCCTGTACGAGCAGCAGACGCACCACGTGCTCTGCCCGTGCCACCAGTCCACCTTCGACCTCTCCGACGGCGCCCGAGTCATCTTCGGCCCGGCTGGTCACGCGCTTCCGCAGCTGCGGATCGGCGTCAATGACGAAGGTTTCCTCGAGGCGCTCGGCGACTTCGAAGAGCCCGTCGGTCCTGCTTTCTGGGAGCGCGGATGAGCACTGCCACCACTGACACCAGCGCGCGCAAAGCGCCCGCCGGCGAGCGCGTAGCGGACTGGGCGGACGGTCGCCTGGGGATCTACGGCCTCGCCAAGGCGAACATGCGCAAGATCTTCCCGGACCACTGGTCCTTCATGCTGGGTGAGATCTGCCTGTACGCCTTCATCATCATCATCCTCACGGGTGTGTACCTGACCCTGTTCTTCCACCCGAGCATGAACGAGGTCGTGTACCACGGCTCGTACGTGCCGATGCAGGGCGTCCAGATGTCCGAGGCCTTCGCCTCGACCCTGGACATCAGCTTCGACGTCCGCGGCGGTCTGCTCATCCGGCAGATCCACCACTGGGCGGCGCTGATCTTCGTCGCGGCCATGGTCGTGCACATGATGCGCGTCTTCTTCACGGGTGCGTTCCGCAAGCCCCGCGAGGTCAACTGGATCTTCGGCTTCCTGCTGCTGGTCCTCGGCATGTTCACCGGTTTCACCGGTTACTCGCTGCCGGACGACCTGCTCTCGGGCACCGGTGTCCGCTTCATGCAGGGCGCCATCCTGTCGGTCCCGATCGTGGGCACCTACCTGTCGATGTTCCTCTTCGGCGGGGAGTTCCCGGGCGGCGACTTCGTCTCGCGGTTCTACTCGGTCCACATCCTGCTGCTGCCCGGCATCATGATGGGCCTGCTGGTGGCCCACCTGATCCTGGTCGTGTTCCACAAGCACACCCAGTACGCCGGCCCCGGCAAGACGAACAAGAACGTCGTCGGCATGCCGCTGCTGCCGGTCTACATGGCCAAGGCCGGAGGCTTCTTCTTCCTGGTCTTCGGTGTCATCGCGGCCATCTCGGCGATCGCCTCGATCAACCCGATCTGGGCGCTCGGCCCGTACCGCCCGGACCACGTGTCCACCGGCGCGCAGCCCGACTGGTACATGGGCATGCCGGAAGGCCTGATCCGAGCCATGCCGGGCTGGGAGATCAACCTGTGGGGCCACACCCTCGTCCTGGGCGTGTTCATCCCGCTGCTGCTCTTCCCGCTGGTGCTGGGCGCGATCGCCGTCTGGCCGTTCATCGAGTCCTGGGTCACCGGGGACAAGCGCGAGCACCACATCCTGGACCGCCCGCGCAACGTCCCGACCCGTACGGCCTTCGGTGTCGCCTGGATCGCGGAGTACATCGTGCTCCTCATCGGCGGCGGCAACGACATGTTCGCCCAGTACTTCCACCTGTCGATCAACTCGATCACCTGGTTCGTCCGGATCGGCTTCTTCGCCGTCCCGGTCCTGGCCTTCATCGTCACCAAGCGGATCTGCCTCGGCCTCCAGCGCCGGGACCACGACAAGGTGCTGCACGGTCGCGAGACCGGTGTCATCAAGCGTCTGCCGCACGGTGAGTTCGTCGAGGTCCACGAGCCGCTCCCGCAGTCCCAGCTGCACACGCTCACCGCGCACGAGCAGTACCGACCGATCGAGCTCGGCCCGACGGTCGACGAGAACGGTGTCGAGCGCAAGCTCTCGGGCAAGGAGAAGCTCCGCGCGAAGCTCAGCAAGGGCTTCTACGCGGAGAACAACCAGATCCCGAAGCCCACGGTCGAGGAGTACAAGGAGATCCAGAGTGGCCACGGCCACCACTGATCCCGCGTGACCGTTTGACCGCACCCGCATGAGGGATTGATTTCGGTCAATCCTGGTGTCGCCACGGCGAGAGCCCCGTCCAGACCCTGGACGGGGCTCTTTGCCGTCCTGCCGGGCTGGATAGGCTGGTCCCCTTCCCATCAGACGTGGGCGGCGAGCACAGGGCCGGCCACTGGCGCAGGAGCGGACCATGGACGTTGTGACCCCGGCAGGCGGCGACAGCGTGGCGGCCCGCGGCTGGCCGGGCGTTCTCGACGCCCTGCTGACCGGCCGGGACCTGCGCGCCGAGGACACCGCCTGGGCCATGGACACGATCATGCGCGGCGAGGCCACCGACGCCCAGATCGCCGGTTTCGTGGTGGCGCTGCGGGCCAAGGGGGAGACGGTCGAGGAGATCGGCGGGCTCGTCGGGAGCATGTACGAGCACGCCAACCTGATCGAGGTGCCGGGCCGGACGGTGGACATCGTCGGGACCGGCGGCGACGGGGCCAAGACGGTCAACATCTCCACGATGTCGGCGATCGTGGTGGCCGGAACCGGCGCCAAGGTCGTCAAGCACGGGAACCGGGCCGCCTCCTCCGCGAGCGGCTCCTCGGACGTCCTGGAGAAGCTCGGCGTCAACCTCGACCTGACCCCCGCGCGGGTGGTGGAGGTCGCCGAGGAAGCCGGCATCACCTTCTGCTTCGCCGTGAAGTTCCACCCCGCGCTGCGGCACGTGGCGGCGGCGCGCAAGGAGCTGGGCATCCGGACCCTGTTCAACTTCCTCGGCCCGCTGACCAACCCGGCCCGCGTCCGCGCCCAGGCGACCGGTGTGGCCGACGCCCGGGTGGCGCCCATCGTCGCGGGCGTCCTCGCCGAACGCGGTTCCTCGGCGCTCGTGTTCCGGGGCGACGACGGCCTCGACGAGCTCACCACCACGGGCACCTCACGGGTGTGGTGGGTACGGGAGGGTTCGGTCACCGAGCTGTCCTTCGACCCGCGCGACGTCGGGATCGACGTGGTCGACGTGTCCGCGCTGCGCGGCGAGGACGCCTCGTACAACGCGGACGTGGCCCGGCGCCTGCTCGCGGGCGAGACCGGGCCGGTACGCGACGCCGTCCTGTTGAACTCGGCCGCCGCCCTGGTGGCGCTGGACCCGGGCACCGGCTCGCTGGAGGAGCAGATCGCGGCCGGCATCACCCGGGCGGCGCAGTCCGTCGACTCGGGATCGGCGCGGGCGGCGCTGGAGCGCTGGGTGAACGCCAGCAACGCGTAGGCCCTCCGGTGCGAACGGCGTGAAACAGCGGGACCCCGGTCCACGATGCGGACCGGGGTCTTGCGCACGGCGCATCGTGTGGCAGGATTCTGCCCAGGTCACGAGTGACAGCGTTTAGGCCCCGGCTTGCTGTCCGGCAACCCTCCTTCCGTGGCGGGGTGCCCCGGGTGATGACCAGGCCGTAGGCAGTGAGGTCTACGGCAAGCGCGGATCCCTCGACACCAGGGATCCTGGTCTCTCGAGGAGTGTTTTCCGTGAGCAAGCGAATGCGATAGGGCGACTCCGCCCCTTCTTCACCCCTCGGAACAGGGACCCTTCGCGCGCATCTCCGTGCGCCCTCCCGTACTTCCGAGGACCTCCCCGTACCCCCGGTCGGCCGCCGAGCCGCACCCGCGTACGGGCACACCGAAGCCATTCAGCCCTGCCTGCCGGGAGATTCAGCCATGTCCGCACCCCTGAACACCGCCGCCTCCACCGACGTCGCCGTCGACCCCGCCTGTGTCGAGCCGCTGCCCGTGCTCGGCCGTGACGTCACCGTGCCGCTCGTCACCGGCGGCGAGGTCACCTACGCCGCCCTCGACTACGCGGCCAGCGCCCCCGCCCTGCAGCGCGTCTGGGACGACGTGGCCGCCTACGCCCCGTACTACGGCAGCGTGCACCGCGGCGCCGGCTACCTCTCGCAGCTCTCCACCGACCTGTTCGAGCAGAGCAGGGTCACCGTCGCGGAGTTCCTCGACTGCCGCGCCGAGGACCAGGTGATCTTCACGCGGTCCACCACCGACTCCCTGAACCTGCTCGCCGCCGCGCTCCCGGCCGACTGCCAGGTCTTCGTCTTCGAGACCGAGCACCACGCCTCCCTGCTGCCGTGGGGGGACGCGCAGGTCACCTACCTCAACGCGCCGCGCACCCCGGCCCAGGCCGTCGAGACCCTGGAGCGGGCGCTGGCCGGGCGCGATCCGTACGGCCCCGCGCTGGTGTGCGTGACCGGCGCGTCCAACGTCACCGGTGAGCTGTGGCCCGTACGGGAACTGGCCGCCGCCGCGCACGCCCACGGGGCGCGGATCGTGCTGGACGCCGCCCAGCTGGCCCCGCACCACCCCGTCTCGGTGCGGGAACTCGACGTGGACTGGGTGGCCTTCTCCGGACACAAGCTGTACGCGCCCTTCGGCTCGGGCGTGCTCGCCGGCCGCGCGGACTGGCTCCAGGCCGCCGAGCCGTACCTGGCCGGCGGCGGCGCCTCCCGCAAGGTGGCCCGCCGCGAGGACGGCGGAGTGGACGTCGAGTGGCACACCACGGCCGCCCGCCACGAGGCCGGTTCCCCGAACGTCATCGGCGTCTACTCGATCGCCTCCGCCTGCCGGGCCCTGAACGAGGCCGGGTTCGAGAACCTGGTCGCCCGGGAGAACCACCTCATCGCGAAGGTCCGCGAGGGTCTGGCCGAGGTGCCGGCGGTCCGCGTGCTGTCCCTCTTCGGGGACGACGCCCCGCGCGTCGGCGTCATCTCCTTCGTCGTCGACGGCTGGAACAGCTCGCACTTCGCCGCCGCCCTCTCCGCCGAGTACGGCATCGGCGTCCGCGACGGCCTGTTCTGCGCCCACCCCCTGGTCCGCACCCTGCTCGGCAGCGAGCCGCAGGAGCCGGGGGAGTGCGGGGCGCCGGAGGCAGGCCCCGGGGAGCGCTCGCTCAACGCGATCCGGGTCAGCTTCGGGGCGGGTACCCCCGACGAGCACGTCGAGCGGTTCGTCGACGCGGTCCGGGAACTCGTCACGGACGGCGCCAAGTGGCGGTACCACACCGAAGAGGGCCGCTGCGTCCCGGCGGTCTGACGCCGTACCGACGTCGGAGTCGGTGCATCGATGTCGCGCGCCCCGGCCGGGAGGATCCCCGCCGGGGCTTTCGGCCGCTCGGCCGCTCACCGGCCGACAGGGCCGACCGGGCGGGAGCTACGCGTCGAGGCCGATCGCGAAGGCCGCTTCCAGGTCGTGCTGGGAGTACGTGCGGAACGCCACGTGCGTGTCCGTGGCCTCGACGCCCGGGATCTTGCTGATGCGGCCCGGGATGATGTCCGCGAGGTTCTCGTGGCGGGCCACCCGGACCAGGGCGATCAGGTCGTAGGTACCGGTGACGGAGTAGACCTCGCTGACGCTGTCCAGCGCGGCGATGGCCTCGGCGATCTCGGGGATCCGGTCCACGCTGGTCTTGATGAGCACGATCGCGGTGATCACGGTTGGCTGTCTCCCTCGCCGGCAGTCACTGGTCGACTCACTCTAGTCGTACGCCGGTAACGCATCCACGCGTAGCCGAAGCCCAGGGAGAAGCCCACCACGTGGGCCAGATAGGCGACTCCCGGACCGCTTTCCGCCCGGCGCGCCGCCACCCACTGGAGAGCGAACCAGAACACCAGCACGATCCAGGCGGGGAAGCGCAGCGGCAGGAAGAACAGGAACGGGAACAGGCTCGTCACCCGGGCGCGCGGGAACAGGCACAGGAACGCCCCGAGCACCGCCGAGATCGCACCCGACGCCCCGACCAGGGTCTGGTCCGAGGAGGCGTTGGCCGCCGCGTACGCGCCCAGGGCGAGATAGCCCGTACAGACGTAGAAGACGAGGAAGGCCGGGCGGCCCATCCGGGTCTCCGTCATCGCGCCGAAGACGTACAGGAAGAGCATGTTGCCCAGCAGGTGCAGCCAGCTGCCGTGGACGAACAGGGCGGTCAGCGGGGTGAGCAGCGCCCTGCCCGATCCGGTGAGGAGCTGATCGGGGACCACGCCCCAGCGCCGGAAGTAGTCGGTGCCCCGCGCGAGCAGCTCGTCGCCGGTCCCGTAGACCGGATTCATGCCCGACGCGGGGCCGAGGAGGAACACCGCGCAGCAGCCGGCGATCAGCGCGTGGGTGATCACCGGGCCCCGGGCGGCCTCGCGGACGGCCTGCCACCTTACGATCATGCGACCGAGCATGACCCAACCGGACCCCCTCGGGGCGGTGGCAGGCCGTAGGGTTACGAGCTGCGGTCCGCCGTACGGCTCAGCGGGCGGCTTTAATTGAAACTGAAAGAGCCACGAAGGAGAGAGCGGCCTGATGACGGTTCCCCTGCCGACCGACACCACCCGGTGGCGCTGCACCCTGTGCGGCAACCTCACGCGGTTCGACGTGACCCGTTCGTCGAAGGTCGTGGAGTACATCCACCTGGACCTCGCCGGGGAGCCCAAGGTCGAGGAGCGCGAGGTGGTCAATGAGACCATCGAGTCGGTTCGCTGTCGCTGGTGCAACGCGGTGGACCAGATCGAGCTCGTGGACAGGCCGGGCGCGGACTCCTGAGGGAGCCGGGCCCACAGGTAGATCACGGTAGGGGTGACGGATTGTGGAGCCAGCAAGCGGCGCTGAGCCGGCCGATGCGGCCGGCGACGCCGCCGAGGTGCTCGACCGCCCGCTGCCGGAAGGCGTGCGGCGCAGGGTCGTCGCACTCGTCTCGGACGCCTTCGGCGGACTGACGGTCGGCGACCTCCCGGCGCAGCTGCGCCAGTACGCCCGGTTCACCCCGACCCGGCGGGCCAAGTTCGCGGGCAACGCCATGGCCGCGGCCGTGGAGACGGACACCGTCTTCCGCGGCCGGGTCGCGGAGAAGCTCCGCGAGGCCCAGGCCGAACTGGCCGGGGCCCTGGAGTCCGGGGCCCCGCCCGCCGCCGCCGATCCGCTGGACGTGGCGGCCGCCGCGTACGTGCTGCGCCCGACCGGCTGGGTCAAGCTGGTGGCCGCCGCGGGCGAGGAGGCGCAGCGCGCCGACGCCGAGCGGGTCGGAGACGAGACCCGGCGCGAACTGGAGCGGCTCCGCGAGGAGCTGGCGCACGTACGCGAACTGCAGCGCAGCGGCGGTGAGCAGGTGCGCGGCGAGCTGGACGCGGCGCGCAAGGAAGCGGAATCGCTTCAGCGCAAGCTGCGCAGCGCCCTCAGCGACGTCAAGCGGGGCGAGGCGGCCCTGCGCAAGGTCAACGCCGAGATCGACGGGATCCGCAGCGAGGCGGCCGCGCGGGTGACCACCGCCGAGAGCGAGACGCGGCGGCTCAAGTCCCGCCTCGCGGAGGTGGAATCCGCGCTGGAGACCTCGCGCCGGGCCACCCGCGAAGGGCGCAGCATCGAGGACATGCGGCTGCGGCTGCTCCTGGACACCGTGTTGGACGCGGCGGCCGGGCTGCGCCGCGAGCTGGCCCTGCCGCCCCTGTCCACCCGGCCCGCGGACACCGTGGAGGCGGTGGAGCCGGGCCGGATGACCCCGAAGGACATCGCGGCGCGCGCGCTGTCGGAAACCGATCCGGCGCTGTTGGACCAGCTGTTGGCGCTGCCGCAGGCGCATCTGGTGATCGACGGCTACAACGTGACCAAGACCGGCTATCCGACGATGCCGCTGGAGAAGCAGCGGCTCCGACTGCTGGGCGGGCTGTCGATGCTGGCCGCGCAGACGGGCGCGGAGATGACCTGTGTCTTCGACGGCGCGGAACTGGCCGCGCCGGTGCTGCTCGCCCCGCCGCGCGGAGTGCGGGTGCTGTTCTCCAAGGCGGGGGTGACGGCGGACGAGCTGATCCGCCAGTTGGTGCGGGCCGAGCCCGCGGGCCGGCCGGTGGTCGTGGTGTCCACCGACCGGGAGGTCGCGGACGGGGTGGCGAAGGCGGGTGCCCGGCCGGTGACGTCCGCGCTGCTGTTGAAGCGGCTCGCCCGGGTTTCGTAGCCCCTGCGGCTTCTGTCCTTTCCTGTAACGGCTGTGCGCAATGCCGGTATTGGTGGGTCGATCAAGGGAACGGACCGTCAACTACCCGGCACGGAGCGTGCGAAGACGGTAAAGAAGCCGGTCGGCGGCCGGAATTTTGCCTTCGAGGATTTGAACTGATCACAGCCGGGTCACTAGGGTCTGTTCAAACCTTCGTACGGTCGTTCACCCATTCGGGGTGTCGGCGGAGGCGCGCTGCCGAGTGTGACCGTCTTCGGCGGCTCCAGGAAGAAGGAGCTCGCGTTCGTGGCGTCCCACCGTCGACCCAAGCCGCCGACCCGCACGCGCGTGAGCGTCCTCACCGCCCTCGCCACCGCGGCCGTCGCCCTCTCCGCCCAGTCGGCCCACGCCGCCCCGGACAAGCCGAAGAAGGACGAGGTCAAGGAACAGGTCGACGCCCTCTACGAGGAGTCCGAGCAGGCCGGCGAGAAGGCCAACGCGGCCAAGGACCGCCAGGACAAGCTGGAGAAGGAGATCGGCCGGCTCCAGGACCAGGTCGCGCGCGGTCAGGCGGACCTCAACGACCTGCGCAGCACGCTCGGTTCGATGGCCACGGCCCAGTACCGCACCGGCGGCCTCGACCAGTCCATGCAACTGCTCCTCTCCGAGAACCCCCAGGACTACCTGGACAAGTCCTCCATGCTCCAGCAGATGAGCGGCAAGCAGGTCGAGGCGATATCCCAGATCCAGACCAAACAACGGGCCCTGGCGCAGCAGCGCGCGGAGGCCGGCGCCAAGCTCGCCGACCTCGACGCCACCCGCAAGGAACTGGCCGAGAAGAAGGCCACCGCCCAGGGCAAGCTCGCCGAAGCCCAGGCGCGCCTCAACTCGCTGACGGAACAGGAACGTTCGCAGCTGAAGGCCGCGGAGGCCAAGGCGGGCGACGAGGCCGCCAAGGCCGCCGGCGGGGGAGCCAAGCCCGGTGCGGTGAAGGGCTCCGGGCGGGCCGCGCAGGCGCTCGCCGCGGCCCTGACCCAGGAGGGCAAGGGCTACAACCTGGGCTCCACCGGCATGGCGTACTGGGACTGCTCCAGCCTGGCGCAGTGGGCCTACGCGCAGGCCGGCGTCCAGATCAGCCGCACCACCTACACGCAGGTCAACGACGGCACGCGCATCGGCGAGAGCCAGCTCCAGCCCGGTGACCTGGTCTTCTTCTACGACGACCTGCACCACGTCGGCCTCTACGCGGGCAACGGCCAGGTCTTCCACGCCTCCAACCCCAGGGGCGGCGTCAAGTACGAAGCCATGAGGAACATGCCCTTCCAGTTCGGCGTCCGCGTCGGCTGACCCCGTCCCTCCCGGTGCCTCCCCGGGCCGGGGAGGCGCGCCGGACACCGCCCATCCGGGCGAATTGCGACGACCCGCCGTGACCGCACGCCCCGCCGGTGACCTGCGTCTCCTGCGGGGCGCCGGTGTGTCCGGCCTCCGACGGTCGTTGGTCGGCGCCCCGTCGCGCCGCTACTGTCTGCCAGCGCGGAACCCGGCACACGGCCGTCCACGGAGGGCGGACCCGGGCCCCGCGCAAGCGGAAGGGAGCGGTTCCACGTGGCGTCCCATCGCCGGCCCGGCCTCATCGGCTTCGACCGGAACACGAAGATCACCGTCCTCACCGCCGCAGCGGCCACCGCCGCGGTCGCCATGACGGGAGCACCCGCCGGCGCGGCCCCCGGTCTCCCGCAGGACCCCTCGGCGGGCGCCCGCGCCCGGGTCGACCGGCTCTTCGAGGAGGCCGAACAGGCCACCGAGCGGTTCAACGAGGCCGGTGAGAAGGCCGACCGGCTCCGCGCCGAGATCAGCCGCGCCCAGGACTCGGTCGCCCGCGGCCAGGACCGCGTCAACACCATGCGCGGGGTCCTCGGCGCCTTCGCCGGAGCCCAGTACCGCTCGGACGGGATGGACCCCACGCTCTCGCTGATGCTGTCGGACAATCCCGACGACTACCTCGACAAGGCGGCCGTCCTCGGCCGGCTCGGCGACCGCCAGGCCGAGCAGCTCGACGAACTGCGCGACGAGCAGCGCCGGATCTCCCTGCAGCGCCAGGAGGCCTCCCGCAAGCTCGCCGAGCTGGACGCCCTGCGCGCCGACGTCGCCCGGCACAAGCGGTCCGTCACCGCGAAACTCGCCGCCGCCCGCCGGCTGCTGAACGCGATGCCCTCGCAGGAACGGGCCGACTTCGAGCGCGCCTCGCGCTCCGGGGACCGGCCCGGCCCGCTCCCCGAGATCCCCTCCTCCGGCGCGTCCTCGGGCCGGGCCGCGACCGCCGTGATGGCGGCCCGGGCCGCCGTGGGTCGCCCGTACGTGTGGGGTTCCACCGGCCCCTCCGGCTTCGACTGTTCCGGGCTGATGGTGTGGTCCTACCGCCAGGCGGGCGTGGCGCTGCCGCGCACCTCGCAGGCGCAGCGGCACGCGGGCCGGCAGGTGCCGTTGTCGCAGGCCCGCCCCGGCGACCTGGTGACGTACCGCTCGGACGCCAGCCACGTCGGCATGTACGTCGGCAACGGTCAGGTGGTCCACGCCCCCTACCCGGGCGCGCGGGTGCGCTACGACCCGGTCGGCATGATGCCGGTGTCCTCGGTGACCCGACCCTGAGGCGGACCCTGCGTACGATCGACCGATGCTCCCGCGTCGTCGGCCGGTCGTACGAGTCCTGCCCCTGCTGCTGTGCGCGCTCCTGGTCGGATGCGGCCTGTCCGGCGCAGCCCCGCTGGACCCCGGCGTCCGGCGGGCCGTGGCCGAGTGGTCCTCGGCCCCGCCCGCGCGACTCGCCGGGATCCCGCTGGAGGGCTGGTCGTACGAGGTCACCTCGGTCCGGCGGGACGGCGACCGGGCGCTCGCGCGGGCCCGGCTCCACTACCGGCTGACCGGTCACGACGCCGCCCCCGCCGAGTCGGTCCGCGAAGTGGACCTCGCCCGGGACGGCGGGACCTGGCGGGTGACCGGCGACCGGCCCGCGCCGGGAGCCCAGCCGCAACTGTGGGACCAGGGCGAGCCGACGGTGGTCCGGGGCGCGCACGCGCTGGTGCTCGGCGTCGGACAGACCCGAGGGACCCTGTCCGCGATCGCCGCCGAGGCCGACCGGGCGGTGCCCGCGGTCGGCGCCGCCTGGCCGGGGCCCTGGGCGGGGCGGGTGGTGGTGCTGGTCCCGGGCACCCTGGACGCCATGGCCGCGCTGCTGGGGCAGCCGCCCGCCGCGTACCGGGGCATGGGGGCCGTCACCACCGGCAAGGCGGGCACCGGACCCGCCCCGGCCGACCGGGTGGTCGTCAACCCCGAGGGGTACGCCCAACTGTCGGGGGCCGGCCGTCGGATCGTGCTGACCCACGAGGTCACCCACGTGGCCACCCGCGCCGCGACCACGGCCAAGACCCCGCTGTGGCTGTCCGAGGGCTTCGCGGACTGGGTGGCGTACCGCGACACCGCGAGCACCCCGGCCGAGGCGGCCCCGGCGCTGGGCCGGGCGGTGCGGCGCGGTGAACTGCCGGCCGCGTTGCCCTCGAACGAGGCCTTCGCGTTCGGCGGCGACCCGGACGCGCTGGCGCGCGCGTACGAGGGCTCCTGGCTGGCCTGCCGGCTGATCGCGGCGAAGTGGGGCGACGCCACGCTGGTGCGGCTCTACGAGTCGGCGGGCCGCGAGCCGCTGCCGACGGCCCTGGCGGACACGATCGGCGGCGACCAGGCGGGCCTGACGGCGGCCTGGCAGGCGGCCCTGAGCGGGGAACTGGGAGCCCCGTAGCCCGTACCGCGGGAGCCTGCCGGCGGGGACCGCGCGGGTGCGCGCCGGACCGTCCGGTACTTTGGCTGACGATGCACAAGACGCTGATCGTGACCAACGACTTCCCGCCGCGACCGGGCGGCATCCAGGCCTTCCTGCACAACATGGCGCTGCGCCTGGATCCCGACCGGATCGTCGTCTACGCCTCCACCTGGAAGCACGGGGCCGAGGGCCGCGAGGCCACCGCGGCCTTCGACGCGGAGCAGCCCTTCCAGGTGGTGCGCGACCGCACGACGATGCTGCTGCCGACCCCGCGGGTGACCCGGCGGGCCGTCGGCCTGCTGCGCGAACACGGCTGCGAGTCGGTGTGGTTCGGCGCCGCCGCCCCGCTCGGCCTGATGGGGCCCGCGCTGCGCCGGGCGGGGGCGCGGCGGCTGGTCGCGACCACGCACGGGCACGAGGCCGGCTGGGCCCAGTTGCCCGCCGCGCGGCAGTTGCTGCGGCGGATCGGCGAGGGCACCGACACCCTGACCTACCTCGGGGAGTACACGCGCTCGCGGATCGCCTCGGCCGTCACCGACCGGGCGGCCGCCCGGATGGTGCAACTGCCGCCGGGAGTGGACGAGAAGACCTTCCACCCGGGGTCGGGCGGGGCGGAGGTCCGGGCGCGGCTCGGGCTCGCCGAGCGGCCCGTGGTGGTGTGCGTGTCCCGGCTGGTCCCGCGCAAGGGGCAGGACACCCTCATCGAGGCCATGCCCCGGATCCTGGCCGCGGTGCCCGACGCCGTGCTGCTGATCGTGGGCGGTGGCCCGTACGAGGCCGATCTGCGCAAGCTCGCCGCCGACACGGGTGTGGCCGACTCCGTGGTCTTCACCGGGGCGGTCCCGTGGTCGGAGCTGCCCGCGCACTACGGCGCCGGTGACGTCTTCGCGATGCCGTGCCGGACCCGGCGCGGCGGACTGGACGTCGAGGGGCTCGGGATCGTGTACCTGGAGGCCTCCGCGACGGGGCTGCCGGTGGTCGCGGGCGACTCGGGCGGCGCCCCCGACGCGGTGCTGGACGGGGAGACCGGCTGGGTGGTCCGGGGCGGCTCCCCGGAGGAGGCGGCCGACCGGATCGCCACCCTGCTGCTGGACCCGGAGCTGCGCCGCCGCATGGGCGAGCGGGGCCGCGCGTGGGTCGAGGAGAAGTGGCGCTGGGACCTGCTGGCGGAGCGTCTGCGCGAGCTGCTCTGAGGCCCCGCCCCGGGGGGACCGGCCGGCCTTCGGGCGACGGCCGTGGCCGGTTCGCCACGCCTGACTGTCACTCAGATGTGTGTCAGCGCCCGCTATGGGGGGTTGGGTGGATTCCGCTCATCATGCGGCCATGACACCTCAACTGACGCGCCGTCAACTCCTCGGCGCCGGCGCCCTCCAGACCGCGGCCGTGCTCGGTTTCAGCCGGATCGGCCTGTCCTCCGCGGCCGCCGTCGAACCCGCCGCGGCGACCTACGCCCCCGCCATCGTCGTGGGCTCCGGATACGGCTCCGCCGTCGCCGCGCTCCGGCTCGGCCAGGCCGGCGTGCGCACCGTCGTCCTCGAAATGGGTCGGCTCTGGGACACCCCCGGGTCCGACGGCAGGATCTTCCCGTCCACCTCCGCGCCCGACCAGCGCTCCATGTGGTTCCGCACCCGCACCGAGGCCCCGCTCGCGCAGTTCCTCTGGCTGGACGTGGTCAACCGGAACATCAGCCCCTACCCCGGCGTCCTCGACCGGGTGAACTTCGGCGACATGTCCGTGTACGTGGGGCGCGGGGTGGGCGGCGGTTCCCTCGTCAACGGGGGCATGGCGCCGACGCCCCGGCGCTCGTACTTCTCCGAGGTGCTGCCCCGGGTCGACGCCGACGAGATGTACGGCACGTACTACCCCCGCGCCCGGGCCATGCTCGGCGTCAACGACATCGACCCGGCCTGGTTCGAGTCCACGGACTGGTACCGCTTCGCCCGCGTCTCCCGCAAGCACGCCCGGAACACCGGCCTGAAGACCACCTTCGTCCCCAACGTCTACGACTTCGAGTACATGAAGCGCGAGGCCGCCGGCGCCGCCCCCCGGTCCGCGCTCGCCGGCGAGGTCATCTACGGCAACAACCACGGCAAGAAGAGCGTCGACAAGACCTACCTCGCCGCCGCCCTCGGCACCGGCAACGTCACCATCGAGACCATGCAGCGCGTCGTCGGCGTCCGGCCCGACCCGGCCGGCGGCTACGTGCTGACGGTGCGCACCAGCGACGTCACCGGCAAGGTCACCCAGACCCGCGAACTCGGCTGTCGCCGGCTCTTCCTGGGCGCCGGCAGCCTCGGCACCACCGAGATCCTGGTCCGCGCCCGCGAGACCGGGACCCTGCCCGCGCTCACGGAGCAGGTCGGCCGGGGCTGGGGACCCAACGGCAACGTCATGACCGCCCGCGCCAACCACTTCTGGGACACGGTCGGGGCGAACCAGTCCACCATGCCCGCCCTCGGCATCGACGACTGGGACAACGCCGCCAACCCGGTCTTCGCGGAGATCGCCCCGCTCCCGATGGGGATCGAGCACTGGATCTCGATGTACCTGGCCATCACCAAGAACCCCGAGCGCGGGCACTTCACCTACGACGCCGCCACCGACTCGGCACGTCTGCAGTGGAGCCGGGACCAGAACGCCCCGTCGGTGCGGTCCGCGAAACAGCTCTTCGACCGGATCAACCGGCGGAACGTCACGATCTACCGATACGACCTGTTCGGCGACAACAAGGCCTTCGCCGACACCTTCACCTACCACCCGCTCGGCGGCTGCGTCCTCGGCGAGGCCACCGACGACCACGGCCGGGTCAAGGGCTACCAGGGGCTGTACGTGGTCGACGGCTCACTGGTCCCCGGGTCCCTCGGCGTGAACCCGTTCGTGACCATCACCGCGCTCGCCGAGCGGAACATGGAACGGATCCTCACCGATCCGCGCTGACCCCGACCGGCGAACGAGCTGCGGTCGGGACCGGGAGGAGCCGGCGACAGGCCCTGGAACGCGGGGGATCAGCCCCGGTACAGCGCCTCGATCTCGTCGGCGTAGTCCTTCGCCACCACGTTCCGCTTGAGCTTCAGCGACGGCGTGATGTGGCCCGACTCCTCCGTGAACTGGGAGGGCAGAATGCGGAATTTCCGTACCGATTCCGCCTTGGAAACCGCCGCGTTGCCGTCGTCCACGGCCTTCTGGACGGCGGCGATCAGATCCGCGTCCTCGCGCAGCTCCGCCGCCGTCACGCCGGCCGGCTTGCCGTGCTCGGCGGCCCAGCGGACCAGGAACTCCTCGTCGATGGTGACCAGCGCGGCCACGAACGGCCGCGCGTCGCCCACCACCATGCACTCCGCGACCAGCGCGTGGGCACGGATGCGGTCCTCGATCACCGCGGGCGCCACGTTCTTGCCGCCCGCCGTGACGATGAGTTCCTTCTTGCGGCCGGTGATCGCGAGATAGCCGTCCTCGTCGAGGGTGCCGACGTCGCCGGTGTGGAACCAGCCGTCGGTGAGCGCCTCGGCGGTCGCCGTCTCGTTCTTCCAGTACTCCTTGAAGATGTGCTCGCCGTGCAGCAGCACCTCGCCGTCGTCGGCGATGCGCACCACGGAGCCCGGCAGCGGCTGACCGACCGAACCGATCTTCTGGCGGTCCCACGGGTTGAAGGCCGTGGCCGCGCAGGACTCGGTCAGGCCGTAGCCCTCCAGCACCGTGAAGCCGATGCCGCGGAAGAAGTGGCCCAGTCGCTCGCCCAGCGGGGCGCCGCCGGAGATCGCGTACTCGCCGCGCCCGCCGAGGACCGTGTGCAGCTTGCCGTAGACCAGCTTCGAGAAGAGCCTGTGCTTGAGCCGCAGACCGAGGCCGGGGCCGCCCGGGGCGTCCAGCGCGCGGCTGTACGCGATCGCCGTCTCGGCCGCCGCGTCGAAGATCCGGCCCTTGCCGTCGGCCTGGGCCTTGGCGCGGGCCGAGTTGTAGACCTTCTCGAAGACGCGCGGCACACCGAGGATCAGCGTGGGCCGGAAGGACTGCAGCTCGTCGGTGAGGTTCTTGATGTCCGGTACGCAGCCCAGCCGGATCGGCGCCAGTACGGCCGCCACCTCCACCAGGCGCCCGAAGACGTGCGCGGCCGGCAGGAAGAGCAGGACGGAGCACTCGCCGGTGCGGAACAGGGGTCCGAGCCGCTCGACGACGTTGCCGCACTCCGCGAAGAAGTTGCGGTGGGTCAGCACGCAGCCCTTGGGGCGGCCGGTGGTGCCCGAGGTGTAGACGATGGTCGCCGGGTCGTCGGCGTTCGCCAGCGCGGTGCGCTCGTCGACCTCGGCGTCCGTGACCTCGGCGCCGGCGGCGCGGAGCGCGGCGGGGGCGCCCTGCTCGATCTCCCAGACCTCGCGCAGCTCCGGCAGGCCGTCGCGCAGACCGGCCACCGTCGCACTGTGGCCGGGGCTCTCGACGACGACGGCGCTCGCGCCGGAGTCGCCGAGGATCCACTGGATCTGCTCGGGGGAGCTGGTCTCGTAGACCGGCACGGTCACGCCGCCCGCGGTCCAGATGGCGAAGTCGAACAGCACCCACTCGTACCGGGTGCGGGAAATCAGGGCCACCCGCTCACCGGGACGGATGCCGGCCGCGATCAGACCCTTGGCCGTGGCCCGGACCTCCGCCAGGAACTCGGTCGCCGTCACGTCCTGCCATCTGCCGTCCACCTTGCGGCTCATGACGGCGACGTCGGGATGCTGAGCGGCGTTGCGGCGGATGAGATCCGTCAGGTTCCCGTCCGACGGGACCTCGTACAGGGCCGGAAGGCTGAACTCGCGCAAGACTGCTGCTCCTCTGGGCGCCATCGCCACCATGTGGACCGACCGGACGTTACCCACCGGTAGTGGGTTCCGGATAGAGGGAACCGGCCAGATGTTCCATGCGTCACACGACACGGACGTGCCGAGCCGAGACTAGTCGACCCCGTTCGCGACTCGGAAGTAACCGCAGGTGGGCCGGGGGCGGGGCGGCCCCTACCCGTCGAGCCCGGGCGCCCCTAGGGTGGCGGCATGGTGGGCAGGGAGAGTCGTACACGGGTTCATGTCGTCAGTGACGTCCACGGCAACGCCGAGGCGCTCGCCCGGGCGGGGGAAGGTGCCGACGCCCTGATCTGCCTGGGTGACCTGGTGCTCTTCCTCGATTACGCGGACCACTCCCGCGGCATCTTCCCCGATCTGTTCGGGGTCGAGAACGCCGACCGGATCGTGGAACTGCGCACCGCGCGGCGCTACGGGGAGGCGCGCGATCTCGGCCGGCGGCTGTGGGCCGGACTCGACCGGGAGGCGCTGATCGAGGGGGCGGTGCGACGCCAGTACGCCGAGATGTTCGCCGCGTTCCCGAACCCCACCTACGCCACCTACGGCAACGTCGACATGCCGGGACTGTGGGCGCAGTACGCGGGACCCGGCACGACCGTGCTCGACGGGCAGCGGGTGGAGATCGGCGGCCGGGTCTTCGGCTTCGTGGGCGGCGGACTGCCCTCGCCCATGCGCACGCCGTACGAGGTGGACCCCGAGGAGTACGCGGCCAAGGTGGAGGCGGTGGGCGAGGTGGACGTGCTCTGCTCGCACATCCCGCCGGAGGTGCCGGAGCTCTGCTACGACACGGTGGCCAGGCGGTTCGAGCGGGGCAGCGAGGCCCTGTTGGAGGCGATCCGGCGGACCCGCCCGCGGTACGCGCTGTTCGGGCACGTGCACCAGCCGATGGCCCGGCGGATGCGGATCGGGGCAACGGAGTGCGTGAACGTGGGGCACTTCGCCTCCACGGGACGGCCGTGGGCGATGGAGTGGTGAGCGCGGCCGCCCGCCCGCCGGGCCCCGCCGGCGGGACCGGGGAGGCACTGGAGTGGCCGGGCCCGCACGCGCGGTAGCCTTCACGCGGCGGCCGGAGGCCCCCGCACACTTGTCGAACTCCCCCAGCTGCCGCTGGGAAGTGCCCCCGACCCGGAGGAGCGACCGCGATGGCGGAACACACCAGCTCGAGCATCACGATCGAGGCGGCCCCGGCCGACGTCATGGCCGTGATCGCCGACTTCGCCCGCTACCCCGAGTGGACCGGCGAGGTGAAGGAGGCCGAGGTGCTGGCCACCGACGCCGCGGGCCGCGCCGAGAAGGTCCGCCTGCTGCTCGACGCCGGCGCGATCAAGGACGACCACACGCTCGCCTACTCCTGGACGGGCGCCGACGAGGTCAGCTGGACACTGGACAAGTCGCAGATGCTCCGCCAGCTGGACGGCTCGTACCGGCTCGCCCCGCTGGACGGCGGCAAGCGCACCGAGGTCACCTACCAGCTCACCGTGGACGTCAAGATCCCGATGCTCGGCATGATCAAGCGCAAGGCCGAGAAGGTCATCATCGACCGCGCCCTGGCGGGCCTGAAGAAGCGCGTCGAATCCGCCTGAGCGCACGCCGGAGTCGGGCGACTTCGGCCTCGCCGACGTTCGAGGCGCGAGGCCCGGGACGGAGCCCCGCCGGAGGGCGCACCCCGGGCGGAGCCCGGCCCGCACCCCCTCACAGGAGCCCCGCACCATGCACACCCTGCTGATCACCGGCCCCGGCGGAGCCGGTCGGACCACCGTGGCCGCGGCCACCGCCCTCGCCGCCGCGCGGCAGGGGCGGCGCGTGCTGCTGCTGTCCGGTGACCCCGGCGCCCCCGACGACCGCCTGACCGGGCTGCTCGGGCCCGCCACCGGCCCTCCCGCGCAGATCGTGCCCGGGCTGCGGGCCGTCCCCGCGACCCGGGGCGTGCGGGTCGCCCGGATCGACTCCGGCGAGGAGTTCCGGGCCGAACTCGTCACCCTCCAGGAGCGGGGCGCCTCGCTCATCGGGATGCTCGGCGGACGGCCGCTCGGGGCGGAGGAACTCACCGAACTCCCCGGATCGGAACAGTTCGCCCTGCTCAGGGCCCTGCGTCGAGCCGCCTCGGCGCCCGACGTCGATCTCCTGATCGTGGACATGCCCCCGCTGCACCAGGCGATCGCCACCCTCGCGCTCCCCGCCCAGCTGCGCCGCTACCTGGCCCGGCTGCTGCCCGCGGAGCGACAGGCGGCCCGAGCCCTGCGCCCCGTCCTCGCCCAGCTGGCCGGGGTACCCATGCCCGCGCAGTGGCTGTACGAGGCGGCGGCCCGCTGGGACGAGGAACTGGCCGCCGTCGAGGCCGTCGTCGAGTCCCCCGCGACCGAACTGCGCCTGGTGGCCGAGCCCGGGCCCGCCTCCGACGAGGCGCTGCGCACCGGCCGGCTCGGGCTCGCCCTGCACCGGCTCCCGGTCGCCTCGCTCGTCGCGAACCGGACGGTCCCGCGGGACTCCGACGACCCGTGGGTCGCCGGCCTCGCCGCCCAGCAGCGGAAGTACGCCGACCAGTGGGCCGCCGAGCTGACCGTGGTCCCGCTCGCGCACCTCGGCCGGGACCCCCGCGACCCCGGCGACCTGGCCCTGCTCGCCGACACCGAGGCGATCGCCCCCCGGGCGGCCGCCGTCCACCGCCGGGCCTGGGCCGTCGAGGACCGGCTCGCCGAGGACGGGGTGCTGGTCTGGGCCGTGCCGCTGCCCGGGGCCCGCAAAGCCGACCTCGACCTGATCCGGCGGGGCGACGAACTGCTGCTCACGGCCGGCCCGTACCGCAGGATCGTTTCGCTGCCCTCGGCGCTGCGGCGCTGCACCGTCTCCGGCGCCGCCCTGGCCGACGGCGAGCTCCGCGTCCGCTTCACCCCGGATCCACAACTGTGGCCCCGCGAGCGCTGAGACCCGTACCACCGTTCGGGTACCGTCGAAGGTAGTCAGTCCCGTACGTCCCGCATCCGCCGCAGGAGAGTCCGCCATGAGCGAGGCCACCGACCGCCCCACCGACGACGACGCCTGGGCCAAGGCCTGCGCCGAGGACCTCGCAGCGGAGAAGGAGCGCCGCAGGACGGGGCAGGGCGAGGCGGGCACCGGCACCGGCAGCGCCGCCGAGGAGCTGTTCAAGCTCTTCGAAGCCGTCGCCGACAAGGTCTCCACCCTGAACAACCCGCTGCTCGGCGCCGCCGCCCAGGGCGCGGTCCGCCAGTTCGTCACCCAGGCCAAGACCGCTGCCAAGCCCGTCATCGAACGCAACCCCGAGGTCTTCGACCACCTCGCGGCGGCCGGCTCCGAGCTGCTCGCCGCCTACCGGTCGGCCGTCGAGGGCCACGAGCGCCGCTGGACACGTGACGAGGCCGCGCCGCCCGCCCCCGGCCCCCGCGGGGAAAGCGCTCCCCGCACCCCCGGCGCCGGGCGCGACGACCGCGACGAAGGTCCCGATTCCGGCCCGTCCGAGCGGATCGATCTCGACTGATCCTCCGTCGCGCTCGGGTACGGTGGGCCGTGGCGGGGTTTGACCGGAAACCGAGGGACTAATGGGACTCACCATCGGCGTCGACATCGGCGGCACGAAGATCGCGGCCGGCGTGGTCGACGAAGAGGGCACCATCCTTGAGACGTACAAGGTGCCCACCCCGCCGACCGCGGACGGGGTGACGGACGCGATCTGCGCCGCCGTGTCCGAGGTCAGCAGCAATCACACCATCGACGCCGTCGGCATCGGCGCCGCCGGTTACGTGGACGACAAGCGCGCCACCGTGCTCTTCGCGCCGAACATCAACTGGCGCCACGAGCCGCTCAAGGACAAGGTCGAGCAGCGCATCGGCCTGCCGGTCGTCGTCGAGAACGACGCGAACTGCGCGGCCTGGGGCGAGTACCGCTTCGGCGCCGGCCAGGGCCACGACGACGTCATCTGCATCACGCTCGGCACGGGCCTGGGCGGCGGCATCATCATCGGCAACAAGCTGCGGCGCGGACGCTTCGGCGTGGCCGCCGAGTTCGGCCACATCCGGGTCGTCCCGGACGGTCTGCTGTGCGGCTGCGGCAGCCAGGGCTGCTGGGAGCAGTACGCCTCCGGGCGCGCGCTCGTCCGGTACGCCAAGCAGCGCGCCAACGCCACCCCCGAGAACGCGACGACCCTGCTCGCGCTCGGCGACGGCACCCCCGAGGGCATCGAGGGCAAGCACATCAGCGAGGCGGCCCGGGCCGGCGACCTCGTCGCCATCGACTCCTTCCGCGAGCTGGCCCGCTGGGCCGGCGCGGGGCTGGCCGACCTGGCGTCCCTGTTCGACCCGTCCGCGTTCATCGTCGGCGGCGGCGTCTCCGACGAGGGCGACCTCGTCCTGGACCCGATCCGCAAGTCCTTCAAGCGCTGGCTGATCGGCGGCGCGTGGCGCCCGCACGCGCAGGTGCTCGCCGCGCAGCTCGGCGGCAAGGCCGGCATGGTCGGCGCCGCCGACCTGGCCCGCCAGGGCTGACGCACCCGGTTCCGTCCGCTGCCCGCCGCGCCCCCTGTGGGAGCGGCGGGCAGCTGCGTATCTTGCGGGGCATGGACCTGCCGAAGTCGCATACGGAGCCCGACGGTTCAGCCGTGATCCGGGTACTCAGCTACAACATCCGCTCGCTGCGCGACGACGAGGACGCGCTGGCCCGCGTGATCCGGGCGTGCGAGCCCGACCTGGTGTGCGTCCAGGAGGCGCCCCGCTTCTTCAGGTGGCGCAAACACGCGGCGCGACTGGCGTCGAAGTGCGACCTGGTGGTGCTGGGCGGCGGCGCGACGGCCGCCGGGCCGCTGCTGCTGTGCTCGCTGCGGGCGCACGTGGAACGCACCCGGGACGTCCTGCTGCCGTTGCGGCCGGGACTGCACCGCAGGGGCTTCGCGACGGCCGTCGTCCGCTTCGGGCCCGCGCCCGGGACCAGGGTCGGCGTGCTCAGCGCGCACCTGCCGCTGGACGCGGGGGAGCGCGAGGAGCACGCGGGACTGCTGCTGGAGCGGCTGGCGGGGATGGACGTCCCGTACGCGATCGCCGCGGGCGACGTCAACGAGGGCCCGGAGGGCCGCGCCTTCGGCCGGCTGGCCGCGGAACTCCAGGACTGCCGGGCCTTGGCGCCGTGGGGCGGGGAACACACCTGGCTGCGGTCCGGGGCGCCGAGGCGGATCGACGCGGTCTTCGCGTCGAAGGGGATCGAGGTGCTGGGCTGCGGAGTCCCCGCGGGGCTGCCCGGGGTCACGGAGGCGGACCTCCGCGACGCCACCGACCACCTCCCGGTGCTGGCGGCCCTGCGCCTCGGCGCGGGCCGGGCGTCGGGCTGAGCCGCCCGGACGCCGCCCCGCGCCCTCGTCCCACGTCCCCCCGTCCCAGGCCGCCCCGGTCCGACGCCCTACGGGTGCCGGCGTCGGATCGGGGGCCGGGGCCGGGGCCGGAATCGGGGGCCGGGTTCGGCAGGATCCGTAACGGACGGCCCAGACGACCGGAACGGACGGCCTAGACGACGGCTCCGCGCCCCGGGTCGTCCTCGTCATCGTCGTCGTGCGACATGCGGGCCACCAGGGTGGCGAAGCCGCCCAGGAAGCCGCCGATGCCCAGGGTGGTCAGCCACCAGGTCATCTCCCACTGGAGCAACACCGCCACGAGCAGCAGGACCGGGCCGCCCACGACCGCCAGCCAGGCGAACTTGGACGTGGTGTCCGCCGCCGGGAGTTCCGGCTCCGGAGGGACGAAATGGCCCTCGTCCGCCCGGTCCTCGGGCGTCACGTCCTCGTCCTTCGGTTCGTCGAGGGAGTGGTCCCGGGGACCCGCCCCGCCCACGCCCGGCGCGAAGGTAACCGAGCTGCCCAGCGGTCCGGCGGGACCCGGCGGGTCACCGGGCCCGGCGTCCTTCTCCGGCGGCTTCGTGACCGAGGGGGGCGTCGGCTGGACGTCCTCCTCGGGCAGCATCAGGTTCTCGATGGGCCGGAACGGTCTGGATCCCGGCGGGTCCGGCGGTTCCTGCCCGTACCCGGCGACGATCGCCGCCCACGCCGCCTCCTCGTCCAACGGGGGAACACCCCCGGACGACTCCTCGTGCTCAGCCACCGCTGGCCGCCCCCTCCCTGCCGACGCTCTTCGAGAGCCGTCCGACGAACGCAAAACTGTCCGCGAAGATCCGCTCCGCGTCATGGTCCAACGTCGCGACGTGGTAGCTCTGTTCCAGCAGGGTCTCGGTCACGTCCGTGGACGAGATCCGGGCCAGTACCCGCGCCGAGTCCACGGGCGGGACGACGTGGTCCTGCGGGCTGTGCAGCAGCAGGACCGGCTGGGTGACCTGGGGCAGCTCGGCGTCCACCAGGCGCAGGAACGCGCGCAGCGAGTGGGCGGCCCGCGTCGGGACCCGGTCGTAGCCGATCTCCGTCGATCCCGGCTTCGCGATGTCGTTGGCGACGCCCGGCGTGGAGCGGATGACGTGCTTGGCCACCGGAAGGGCGAAGGCCAGCGGGTCGTGCAGCTTGTTGGCCGGATTGACCAGGACGATGCCGCTGACCGAGTCCCCGTGCTTGGCGGCCAGGCGCAGGGTCAGCGCTCCGCCCATCGACAGCCCGAAGACGAACACCTGCTCGCACCGGTCGAGCAGCTCGCGCAGCGCGCGGTCGACCTCGGCGTACCAGTCCTGCCAGCCCGTGAGTTGCATGTCCTGCCAACGCGTCCCGTGCCCGGGCAGCAACGGCAGCGACACCGTCAGCCCCCGCTCGGCCAGGTACTCGGCCCAGGGGCGCAGCGACTGCGGGGAACCGGTGAAGCCGTGGCAGAGCAGCACGCCGACCTCTCCGCCCTCGTGGCGGAACGGCTCTGCTCCAGGGAGGACGGGCACCAGGGTCTCCTTGTTGATCAGGATGCGAGGGGGAAGGGGAGGGGAGATGAGAGGGGTACGGGTGCGTAGCGCTGTGTGACTTCACCGTACGCGACCGGGGTGGTACCGACCAGGGTCGTAGGACCGCTCCCGGGGGAGCCAGGGGATAAGGTCTGTTCGACAGACACAGGAAGGCTTTCGAGTTGATCTACGGCGCAATGAAGTTCTCGATCGGCGGTTCCCTGAAGCTCGCCTTCAGGCCGTGGGTGGAGGGCCTCGAAAACATTCCCGCTGAGGGGCCGGCGATCCTCGCGAGCAACCACCTGTCCTTCTCGGACTCCTTCTTCCTTCCGGCCGTGCTCGACCGGAAGGTGACCTTCATCGCTAAGGCGGAGTACTTCACCTCCCCCGGCGTCAAAGGCAAGCTGACGGCCGCCTTCTTCAAGGGCGTCGGCCAGCTCCCGGTGGACCGTTCGGGCGCGCGCGGCGCCGGCGAGGCCGCGATCAAGAGCGGCATCGACGTCATCGAACGCGGAGAGCTGTTCGGTATCTACCCCGAGGGGACGCGTTCACCCGACGGCCGCCTCTACCGCGGCAAGCCCGGCGGGCTGGCCCGGGTGGCCCTGGCCACCGGGGCCCCGGTGATCCCGGTCGCGATGATCGACACCGAGAAGATCCAGCCGCCCGGCAAGGTGGTGCCGAAGCTGATGCGCCCCGGCATCCGGATCGGCAAGCCGCTGGACTTCAGCCGCTACCACGGCATGGACGGCGACCGGTTCATCCTGCGCTCGGTCACCGACGAGGTCATGTACGAGATCATGAAGCTGTCGGGTCAGGAGTACGTCGACATCTACGCGACGGCCGCCAAGCGGCAGATCGCGGACGCCGAGAAGGCCGCCAAGGCCGAGAAGGCGGACAAGACCGACAAGGGCGACCAGGGCGCGCAGTAGCGGGACGGGCGGTACCGCCCGTACGGGGTGGGGGAGATGGCGAAGCGCGAGCGCGTCGTACGCATGTCGGTCGAGCAGCCGCTGTGGCGGGCCCTGACGGGCTACCGGCTGCTGACCATGATCTACGCGGTGTTGCTGTTCGCCTCCGCGTACAAGGACTTCGACCACCCCGGCGTCGCGGTCGGCTACCTCGCGGTCCTCGCCGTCTGGACGTTGGCCACCCACCGCCGGGTGGCCAACGCGGCGAGCTGCACCAAGCCCTTCCTCGGCGCCGACCTCGGCGTCGCGATCGTCGGGATCCTGCTCACCCCGCTCGCCGACAACGCGGAGCGGATCGCGGGCGGCGGTCCCACCCTCCCCAGCATCTGGACGGCCGGCTCGGTCCTCGCCTTCGCCCTCAAGGGCGGCTGGCGCTGGGCCGGCTTCGCCTCCACCTTCGTGGCCGCCGCCAACATCGCGGTCCACGGCGGCGATCCCACCCGCGACACCCTCCACAACGTCCTGCTGGTCTGGGTCGCCTCCATCGCCATCGGCTACGTCGTCGAGGTCGCCCGGGCCAGCGAGGCCACGTTGGCCCGCGCCCTGGAGATCGAGGCCGCCACCCGCGAACGCGAGCGCCTGGCCCGCGACATCCACGACGGGGTCCTCCAGGTCCTGGCCATGGTCCAGCGACGCGGCACCGAACTGGGCGGCGAGGCGGCCGACCTGGGCCGGATGGCGGGGGAACAGGAGGTGGCGCTGCGCACGCTGGTCTCCAGCGGGCTCGTGCCCACCTCCCGGATCTCCCGCGACGAGTCGCTCGGCGCGCTCGTGGACTCCTACGAGGTCGAGGAGTCGGCCGCGGACAACGCCGAGCTGGACCTGCGCGGCCTCCTCGCCCCCCACGCCGGCTCGAAGGTGAGCTTCGCCGAGCCGGGCACCCCGGTACCGCTCCCGGCGCCCGCGGCGCGGGAGCTGGCGGCGGCGGTGGGGGCCGCCCTGGACAACGTGCGCAAGCACGCGGGGGAGGGGGCCCGGGCCTGGATCCTGGTCGAGGACTGGGGCGACGAGGTGATCGTCACCGTTCGCGACGACGGCCCCGGCATCCCGGCCGGCCGGCTGGACCAGGCCGAGGGCGAGGGCCGGATGGGCGTCGCCCTGTCGATCCGGGGCCGACTGCGCGATCTCGGCGGCACCGCCGAGCTGGTGTCCGTCCCCGGACAGGGCACCGAAGTGGAACTGAAAGTACCGAGGGGGAGCACCCAGTGACCGAGCCCAACGAGCGCACCGAGCTCAGCGCCATCAAGGTGATGGTCGTCGACGACCACCCGATGTGGCGGGACGCGGTCGCCCGCGACCTGGCCGCCGCCGGCTTCGACGTCGTGGCCACCGCCGGGGACGGCCCGGAGGCGGTCCGCCGCGCCAACGCCGCCGCCCCGCACGTCCTGGTCCTCGACCTCAACCTGCCCGGCATGCCCGGGGTGCGGGTCTGCAAGGAACTGGTCGGCGCCGACCCGGCCCTGCGGGTGCTCGTGCTCTCCGCGAGCGGCGAGCACGCCGACGTCCTGGAGGCGGTGAAGTCGGGCGCGACCGGCTACCTGCTGAAGTCCGCCGGGGCCCAGGAGCTGATCGACGCGGTCCGCCGTACGGCCGCCGGCGACCCGGTCTTCACCCCCGGCCTCGCCGGCCTCGTCCTCGGCGAGTACCGCCGGCTGGCCACCGATCCGGCGCCGGCCGCCGCCAACGAGCCCAAGGCCCCGCAACTGACCGACCGGGAGACCGAGGTGCTGCGGCTGGTGGCCAAGGGGCTCTCGTACAAGCAGATCGCGGAGCGGCTGGTCATCTCCCACCGCACGGTGCAGAACCACGTCCAGAACACCCTGGGCAAACTGCAGTTGCACAACCGCGTGGAGCTCGTCCGCTACGCCATAGAGCGCGGCCTGGACGACGGCCTGGACGACGCGTAGACCCCTTACGAGTGAACGGGTGTGCGGTAACGCCCCCTGAATCCACCGGAATTGCCTCTTCCCGGCATCTTGCCGTGACCTGCGTCACCACTAGCGTGACGGTCGTGCGGGCTCATTGGGCTCAGTGGGCCCTTTGCCGAAGGGAGATTCCATGAAGGTCGGAGTGCTGACGGGCGGCGGAGACTGCCCCGGGCTCAACGCGGTCATCCGGGCCGTCGTCCGCAAGGGCGTGCAGGAGTACCGGTACGAGTTCCTCGGCTTCAAGGACGGCTGGCGCGGCGCGGTCGCGGGGGACACGGTCCCGCTCGACATCGCGGCCGTGCGCGGGATCCTGCCGCGCGGCGGCACCATCCTCGGCTCCTCGCGCACCAACCCGTTCAAGCTGGAGAACGGGGTCCGCCAGATCAAGGAGAACCTCGCGAAGTTCGAGGTCGACGCCCTGGTCGCGATCGGCGGCGAGGACACCCTCGGGGTGGCCGCCAAGCTGTACGAGGAGTACGGCATCCCGTGCGTGGGCGTGCCGAAGACCATCGACAACGACCTCTCGGCCACCGACTACACCTTCGGCTTCGACACGGCCGTCGGCATCGCGACCGAGGCCATCGACCGGCTCCACACCACGGCCGAGTCGCACATGCGGGTGCTGGTCGTCGAGGTCATGGGGCGCCACGCGGGCTGGATCGCCCTGCACTCCGGCCTGGCCGGCGGGGCCAACGTCATCCTCATCCCCGAGCAGCGCTTCGACGTGGACCAGGTCTGCGCCTGGGTCACCTCCCGCTTCAAGGCGAGCTACGCGCCGATCGTGGTCGTCGCCGAGGGCGCGATGCCCACGGACGGCGAACTGGTGCTCAAGGACGCGACGACGGACTCCTTCGGGCACGTGCGGTTGTCGGGCGTCGGCGAGTGGCTCGCCAAGGAGATCGAGGCGCGGACCGGCAAGGAGGCCCGTACGACGGTCCTCGGTCACGTCCAGCGCGGCGGCACGCCCAGCGCCTTCGACCGCTGGCTGGCCACCCGCTTCGGGCTGCACGCCGTCGACGCGGTGCGCGACGGCGCCTTCGGCACGATGGTCGCGTTGAAGGGGACGGACATCGTCCGGGTGCCGATCCTGGAGGCCACGTCGAAGCTCAAGACCGTGGACCCGGCGCTCTACGCGGAGGCCGGCGTCTTCTTCGGCTGAGCCGGAGCGCGTGCGCGGATCATGGGTCGTATCGTGACAAAGGGCCCATGATCCGATGCAGGCGACGGCAGTACGGGAGCGAACGTGGAGATCCTCGCATTCGGGGTGCAGGCGGACGAGAAACCGCTCATCGAGAAGGCCTTCGCCGGCCGGCTCGACGTCCGCTGCCTGGACGTGTTCCTCGGCGAGGACACCGCCCCCATCGCCGCCGGGTACGAGATCGTCTCGTCCAACGTCAACGCCGACCTCAGCGGGCGGGTGCTGCGGACCCTGGCCGAGGGCGGGACCAGGATGATCGCCCAACGCTCCACCGGCTTCAACAACATCGACCTCGACGTGGCCCGGGAGCTGGAGCTGACCGTCAGCCGGGTCTCCTCCTACTCGCCGTTCTCGGTGGCCGAGTTCGCCTGGACCCTCGCCATGGCCGTCAACCGCAGCATCGTGCGGGCCTCGAACCGCACCCGGGACTTCGACTTCCGCCTCAACGGACTGATGGGCCGTGACATGCGCGGCCGCACGGTCGGGGTCTTCGGCACCGGGAAGATCGGCGAGGCATTCACCCGGATCGCCCGGGGCTTCGGCATGAACCTGCTGGGCTGGGACGTGACACCGAACCCGGCCTGCGTGGACCTCGGCATGAAGTACGTGGACAAGGACACGCTGTTCGTGGAGTCGGACCTGATCAGCCTGCACGTCCCGCTGCTGGACGCGACGCGGCACATCATCGACGGCGCGGCGCTGCGACTGATGAAGGACGACGCGATCCTGGTCAACTCCAGCCGGGGCGGGCTGGTGGACACGGACGCGCTGGTCGACGAACTCCGGGCGGGCCGGTTCGCGGGCGTCGGCCTGGACGTCTACGAGGCGGAGGCCGGACTGTTCTTCACGGACCGCTCCCTGGAAGCCGTGGAGGACGACACCCTCGCCCGGCTGATCACCTTCCCGAACGTGGTGGTGACCTCCCACCAGGCGTACTACACCCACGACGCGGTGGGCCAGATCGTCGACGCCACCCTCGCGAACGTGCGGGACTACCTGGCCGGCCGCCGCTCCGAGAACACCCTGTCGCCGTCGCCCTGAGCCACCCCGAACGCCGCGCCGTCGGCGGGACCGGTCGCCCGGCCCCGCCGAACGCGGGCTCACGCCGGGGCGGCCGCCCGTACGCCCGTCAGCAGGTCGCGCAGCAGCTCCGCCCCGCGCAGGGTCAGCACCGACTCCGGGTGGAACTGCACCCCGGCGAAGCCGGCCGCCGACCGCAGCGCGTGCACCTCACCCGTCGCCGGGTCCCGCGCGACCTCGACCCCGCGCAGGGCCAGCCGCTCCGCGAGCTCCGCCGGGCAGTGGGCGGTGTACGTGTTGTAGAACCCGACCACCTCGGGCGCCCCGAACAGGTCGATCCGGGTCTGCGCCCCCTGCGCCGGCTCCGCCTTGCGGACCAGCGGGAGGCCCAGTTCGGCGGCCAACAGCTCGTGACCCAGGCAGACGCCGAGCAGCCCGTGCCGGTGGCCCGCCAGCAGCTCCGCCGCCAACGCGCGCAGCGTCCGCATCTTCGGGTCGGACGCGTCCGCCGGGTTCCCCGGCCCCGGACCCAGGACGACCGGCCCCTCCCAGGCCAGGGCCGCCGCCCGCAGCCCGGAGTCGTCGAAGCGGCGCACGGTCACCTCCAGCCCCGTCACGCGCAGTACGTGGGCCAGCATCGCGGTGAAGGTGTCCTCGCCGTCCACCACCAGCGCGTGACCCGGCGCGGTGGCCGGCCGCTCCTGCATCCGCAGCCAGAAGGGGGCCAGGTCCGCTCGCCGGGCGGCGAGGGCCGCCTGCACCCGGGGGTCGCCCGCGAGCGGCACCCCGCTCGCCGCGGGGCGCGGCGCGGGCGCCCGCACCCCCAGCGCGGCCAGCACCCCGGCCGCCTTGGCGTGCGTCTCGGCCACCTCGCCCGCCGGGTCGGAGTGCCGCACCAGCGTCGCCCCGACCGGTACGCGCAGGGTCCCGTCCGGCGCGATGTCGGCCGTGCGGATCAGGATCGGGGAGTCCAGGGTCTGCGCCCCGGCGGCGTCCGTGCCCAGCAGGGCCAGCGCGCCCGCGTAGTAGCCGCGACCGCCGCTCTCGTACCGCTCGATCACCCGGCAGGCGTTCTGCACCGGCGAGCCGGTCACCGTCGCCGCGAACATGGTCTCGCGGAGCACCTCGCGCACGTCCAGCGAGGATCGGCCGCGCAGCTCGTACTCGGTGTGCGCGAGGTGGGCCATCTCCTTCAGTCGGGGCCCGACGACCACCCCGCCCATGTCGCCGACCGTGCACATCATCTTGAGTTCCTCGTCGACCACCATCGACAGTTCCTCGGTCTCCTTGCGGTCGCCGAGGAAGGCGAGCAGCGAGTCGACCGTCGGGCCCTGCGCCGGATACCGGTAGGTCCCGCTGATCGGGTTCATCACGACCGTGCCGCCGGACATGCGCACGTGCACCTCCGGGCTCGCCCCCACCAACGTGCGCTCCCCGGTGTGGACGACGTACGTCCAGTACGCGCCCCGCTCGCCCACCAGCAGGCGCCGGAACAGCGCCAGGGCGTCCGCCCGCCCGAAGCCCTCGATCCGCCCCTCATAGGTGCGCCGGACGACGAAGTTCGCGCCCTCACCGCGCCCGATCTCGTCCTCGATGACACGCTCCACGGTCGCCGCGTACCGCGCGTCCGGGACGTCGAAGCCGCCGTCCTCGACCCGCACCTCGTGGTCCGGCAGGGCGTCGAGCACCTCGGCCAGCGGCAGCTCGTACGCCTCCTCCGCCGCCAGCACGCTCAGCGGCGTCCCGTCGTCGCGCACGTCGAAACCGCGCTCCCGGATCTGTCGGAACGGCACCAGGGCCAGCGTGGGCAGCTCCCCGACGGGCAGGTCGGCGAGCCGCTCGGCGGTGTGGACCGGCCCGATCAGCACCTCGACGGTGTCGTGGTCGCGACCGGGGGTGCGGCGGCGCAGCAGGGCGAACGGCGGGCAGGAGTCGTCGAGCAGTCTGCTGATGTCCATGGGCGGGCGTCCTTCTCGGAGGTCTCGGAGCTGAGGTGAGAGGGCCGGCCCGGGCCCGGAAACGCCGAAGGCCGCCCCTCGGGCGGCCTTCGCGTCGTTCGAGTCGTCTACGTACGCGCGAGGAGTGGGCCGCCGGAAGCGGGCCACCACCAGTTCTTGTTCGAGTGCGCGTACATGCCGCCGACCCTAGCCCACGCCGCCGGCGGAGGCGAAGCGTCCGCGGGGGCGCGTCGCATTCCGAGAGACATCCGTCTCAGGGTGTGGGCACCGGGCTGGACGTGACGTGCGACGCCGTAATGTGTACGAGGTGACCGTGAACGCTGAAACCCAAGCCCCCGCCACCAAGGCGACCTGGCGAGACCTTCCCGCGGCGCAGCAGCCTTCGTACCCCGATGCCGAGGCCCTGCGCGCTGTCGTCGCGGACCTCGAGTCGTATCCTCCCCTCGTGTTCGCGGGTGAGTGCGACCAGCTGCGCGCCCGTCTGGGAGCCGTCGCCAAGGGCGAGGCGTTCCTGCTGCAGGGCGGCGACTGTGCCGAGGCCTTCGACGCCGTGTCCGCCGAGCACATCCGCGCCAAGCTGAAGACGCTGCTCCAGATGAGCGCCGTCCTGACGTACGCGGCCTCCGTGCCGGTCGTCAAGGTCGGCCGCATCGCCGGCCAGTACTCCAAGCCGCGCTCCAAGGACACCGAGACCCGCGACGGCATCACCCTGCCGACCTACCGCGGCGACTCCGTCAACGGCTTCGCCTTCACCGAAGAGGCCCGGATCCCGGACCCCGAGCGGCTGAAGCGCATGTACCACGCGTCGGCCTCCACGCTGAACCTGGTCCGCGCCTTCACCACCGGCGGCTACGCCGACCTGCGCCAGGTGCACGCCTGGAACCAGGACTTCGTGCGGTCCTCCCCGTCCGGGCAGCGCTACGAGCAGCTCGCGCGGGAGATCGACAACGCGCTGAACTTCATGAAGGCCTGCGGCACCGACCCGGCCGAGTTCAAGGCGGTCGAGTTCTACGCCTCCCACGAGGCGCTGCTCCTGGACTACGAGGGCGCGCTGACCCGCACGGACTCGCGGACCGGCAAGCTGTACGACACCTCGGGCCACATGGTGTGGATCGGTGAGCGCACCCGCCAGCTGGACCACGCGCACATCGAGTTCTGCTCGCGGATCGCCAACCCGATCGGCATCAAGCTCGGCCCCACGACCACCGTGGACGAGGCGCTGACGTACATCGACCGCCTGGACCCCGAGCGCGAGCCCGGCCGGCTCACCTTCGTCGTCCGCATGGGCGCCGACAAGGTCCGCGACAAGCTCCCCGAGCTGGTCGAGAAGGTCACCGCGTCCGGTGCGACCGTCGCCTGGGTCACCGACCCGATGCACGGCAACACCTTCGAGGCGGCCTCCGGCCACAAGACGCGTCGTTTCGACGACGTGCTCGACGAGGTCAAGGGCTTCTTCGAGGTCCACAAGGCGCTGGGCACCCACCCGGGCGGCATCCACGTCGAGCTCACCGGTGACGACGTCACCGAGTGCGTGGGCGGCGGCGACGAGATCTTCGTCGACGACCTGCACCAGCGCTACGAGACGGCCTGCGACCCGCGGCTCAACCGCAGCCAGTCCCTGGACCTCGCGTTCCTGGTGGCCGAGATGTACCGCGACCAGTAGGAAACGCGATCAGTACGTGGCTTCGTACGACGGTGGGGCACGGATCGATGTGATCCGTGCCCCACCGTCGTATCCAGGTCTTTTAGGGGACCCTAAGTTTGGGTATGGTTAGGTAAGCCTCACCGAATAGGGGATGGCTCGCCGAACCATTCCTGCCAGGGAGGTGAACCGCGTGTACGTCTGCTCTTGTTTCGGGATCACCGACAAGCAGGTCAAGGACCACGCGGCTGCCGGGGCCTGCACCCCCCGCCAGATCGCCTCGGCTACCAAGGCCGGCACCGACTGCGGTTCGTGCGTGCGCACCATCCAGGGCATCCTCGGCCGCGGGGCGTGCCCGCGCCGCGAGCTGCTGGAGACGGGCAACGCGGCGACCGCGCTCACCGCGGACCCGCTGCTCGCCGAAGCGGCCTGACGCGCCTGCGGCCGGACTCCCGCGGCCCGGTCGTCGTCGGCTGCGCTCTAGCTCTCCGGCTGCTCGATCAGCTGCGCGATGTAGAGCGGCTCACCGATGCTCTCGATCAGTTCCAGCTGGGTGTCGAGGTAGTCGATGTGGTGCTCCTCGTCCTCCAGGATCTCCTCGAAGAGACGCGCGGAGGTGATGTCGCCCTTGCCGCGCATGACCTCGATGCCCCGCTTGAGGCGGTCGATGGCCTCGACCTCGACCTGGCGGTCCGCCTGGAACATCTCCGTCAGCGTCTGGCCCACGCGGACGTGGAAGAGGCGCTGGTAGTTGGGCAGACCGTCGAGCATCAGGATGCGCTCGGTGATCTTGTCCGCGTGCTTCATCTCGTCGATGGACTCGGCGCGGGTGTAGTGGGCGAGCTTCGTCCAACCCTTGTTGTCCTGGATGCGGTAGTGCAGCCAGTACTGGTTGATCGCGGTGAGCTCGCCGGTCAGCTGCTCGTTGAGAAACTCAAGGACCTCGGGGTCGCCCTGCATCGCAGAGGCTCCTTCCAAGCAATGTCAGCTAAGTGACTGGGCAGGTGCGCGCATCCTTGCACCGCCGCTCGGGGGCGTCCAGTAAGTGCCTCCTTAGTGGGAGTTGCAGTGACTTGCCCGAATCGGTCCAGACCTGGTCATGACCACCCCGACGAGTCTGTCACCATGGAGTCATGGGTCAGCCGGAAAGCCGGGAATCTCCGGGAGCAGAGCAGTTCGAGCTTCCCCCGGGGCAACGGTTGCAGCGCGGCTGGCCGGTCACCCATTACGGGCCGGTCCCCAAGTTCAAGCCGGATCGCTGGGAGTTCCGGGTCTTCGGTGCGACGGCCGACGGTGACAAGCACTGTTGGAACCACGAGGAGTTCGCGGCCCTGCCGTTCGAGTCGGTCGTGGCCGACCTGCACTGCGTGACGAAGTTCAGCATGCTCGGAGCCGAATGGGGTGGGGTCCGCGCCCGCACCGTCCTCGCGCTCGCCCCGCCGGCCCCCCAGGTCACGCACGTGATGGTGTGGGCCGAGTACGGCTTCAGCTCGAACATGCGATTGGCTGATTTCGCCGCGGACCGGACGGTCTTCGCCACCCATCAGGGTGGCGAACTGCTGACCGCCGAGCACGGTTTCCCGCTGCGGCTGGTGGTCCCGCACCTCTACGCCTGGAAGGGCCCCAAGTGGGTCCGCGGCATCGAGTACATGACCGCCGACCGGCGGGGTTTCTGGGAGGAGCGGGGCTACCACAACGTCGGTGACCCCTGGCGCGAGCAGCGCTACTCGTACCAGGAGGAGCCGGGGGACGGCCCGGAGCTCTGACCGCCGCGCTTCAGTGGTGGTACTGGTGGACGACCGCGTGGCCCTTGCCGCGGCCGATCATCCACTTGTTGACCGGTGTGGTGATCACGAAGGCGGCCGCGAGCGCGATCGCCAGCACGATCCAGAACAGCGGGTCGGAGAGGTGGGCGTCCATGGCGCCCGGCCACAGGGTGATCACCCCGTTGTCGATCAGCTCCATCACGGCGATCGAGAGGGTGTCGGCCGCCAGCGCCACCCGGACGGCCGTACGCAGGTCCACGCCGGCGCCGAGGATCCCGCGCAGGGTGAGCGCGTAGCCGAAGAAGAACGCCAGGACGATCGCCAGGATCATCGTGGCCAGGTTTCCCCAGCCCAGCGCCGTTCCGATGATCATGCCGAGCACCTCGCCGATGGCGCATCCGGTGAGGCAGTGCAGGGTGGCCTTCGCCGCCGTGCCCCAACTGACCCGGCCCCGGCCGCCGTCGTGGCCGCCGGCGTGGTGGTTCGCGTGGTCGTGGTGGGCGTGGTCCGCGTGCGCGTGGTCCATCGAGTACCCCCTGGGCAATGGCTGGAGAACGGGTCCGTGATGACGGAACCGTATACCCCCCTGGGGTATTCCCCGGGCGATGGTCGCCCGGTGTGTCACCGCGGGCCGCGCAGCTCCTTCAGCAGCGCCACGTCCGCCGCGTGACCTTCCTTGCCGCCCGGTGTCTCGATGATCAACGGCACCCCGTCCATCGCCGCGTGCGTGAACAACTCGGCGAAGGCGTCCCGGCCGATGTGCCCCTGGCCGATGTTCGCGTGCCGGTCCTTGTGGGCGCCGACGCCCTCCTTGGAGTCGTTGGCGTGGACGAGTTTCAGCCGGCCCTCGCCCACCGTCTCCACCAGGAGATCCAGCGTCCGCTTGACGCCGCCCGTCTCCGCCAGGTCGTGTCCGGCCGCGAAGACGTGGCAGGTGTCCAGGCAGATCCCGAGCTTCGGGTGGTGGTCCAGGGCGTCGAAGTACGGCCCGAAGTCCCAGGTGCGCGAGCACAGGCTGAAGCCCTGACCGGCCGTGGACTCCAACAGCAGGAACGGGTCGTCCTCGTGCGTCAGTTCGTCCAGGAGCGGCAGCATGTGCTCCCTGACCTGCGCGTACGCCTCCTCGCGCGGCCGGCCTCCGGTGGCCGAGCCGGTGTGGACGACCACGCCGAGCGCGCCGATCTCACGGCCCCGGCGCAGCGAGTGGCGAAGGGACTCCACCGACTTCTCGACGGTCGCCTCGGTGTGCGAGCCGAAGTTGATCAGGTACGGCGCGTGCACGTACGCGGGGATCGACTCCCGCGCGCACTCCTCGCGGAACAACGCGTCCTGCGCGGGATTGCCGACGGGCGTCGCCCAACCGCGAGGATTGGCCACGAAGACCTGGACGGCCTCGGCGCCCATCTCGCGGGCGTACGCGAGACCGACCGAGGCGAGGCCGCCCGCGACGGGGACGTGCCCGCCCACCGGATTGTGTGTCACGTGCCTACAGCCCCTTGGTCTTGATCGTGATCGTGCCGCCCTCGGGGGCGTTCTGGCCGCCCGGCACGGACTGGCTCTCCACGGTGTCGCTGAAGGACAGGAAGGGACGGTCCACCTTCACCTTGAAGCCCGAGCCCTCCAGGACCTTACGGGCGGCGTCCACATCCTGGCCGGTGACGTCCGGCACCTGGACCTGGCGGGGCCCCTTGGAGAGGGTCAGGGTGACCGTGTCGCCCGCGGCGGCCTGGGCGCCGGCCCCGACCGACTGCTTGGCGACCGTACCGGCGGGCGAGGCGGAGTTGACCTGTTCGGCCGCCGTGCCCACCTTCAGACCGAGGCCCTCCAGCGCCGACCGGGCCTCGTCCGCGGGCCGGCCGGTGACGCTCGGCACCCGGACCGGGCTGCCCTTGCTGACGACGATCGCCACCGCCGTGTCGGGAGCCCGCTTCTCGCCGCCCGCGGGATCACTGCTGATGACGGAGCCCTGGGCGACGTCCTCGCTGAACGCCTGGGTGACGATCCCGGGCGCCAGTCCGACCGCCGTCAGCTCGGACTTGGCGGCCGCCAGGGGCTTGCCCTTCAGGGCCGGCACGCTCACCACCTCGGGACCCCGGGAGAGGGTGAGGGTGACGGCGTCGTTGCCGCGGATGCGCTTGCCGCCCGGCGGGTCGGTGTTCATGACGGTGCCGCGGTCGAAGGCGTCGCTGAACTTCCGGTTGACGCCCTTCACACCGAGCCCGGCCGCCGAGAGCTGCGACCTGGCCTCCTGCTCCGACTTGCCGAGCAGGTTGGGGACCTTGGTGAACTGACCGGAGTTGATGTACCAGACACCGGCCCCCAGACCGAGGGCCAACAGTATGCCCGCGACGATCAGGAGCGGGCCGCGCCGGGGCGCCCGCAGGCCCCCCGCCGGCCGACGCCGGGGCGGGATCGGCGCGGGCGACTCCAGGCGCGAGGTGTGGTGTACGGGCTGCTGCGCCGTGACGGGCCGCGCGATCACGCTGGTGCGGTCCTCGGAGGCGGGCCGCTCCTCGGCCCGGGCCCGCGGCGGCTCGGCGTCGAGTTCCGCGTCGGTCAGCCGGGCGCGGGCTTCGAGCGTCAGCCCGAGCAGGGCTGCGGCGTCGGAGGGGCGCAGCTGCGGGCTGCGGGCGGCCGCCAGCGCGACGAGTTCGTCCAGGCCGGCGGGCAGCCCGGGGACGGCGGCCGACGGGGGCGGCACGTCCTCGTTGAGGTGCTGGTAGAGCACCTGGGCGGGGCTGCCGCCGTTGTGCGGCTTGGCGCCCGTGAGCATCTCGTACAGGACCACGCCGCAGGCGTAGACGTCCACGCGGGTGTCGGTGATCCCGTTCTCGATCTGCTCGGGCGCGAGGTAGGAGACGGTGCCGAGGACCGAACCGGTGGTGTTCGTGACCGAGTCCACACTGCGGACCAGACCGAAGTCGGCGACCTTGACCCGACCGTCGTCGCCGATCAGCACGTTCTCGGGCTTCATGTCCCGGTGGACGAAGCCGGCCCGGTGGGCGGCGCCGAGGGCGGCGAGGACCGGTTCGAAGATGTCGAGGGCGGCCCGGGGCCGCAGCGCGCCCCGCTCGCGGAGCACGTCGCGCAGGGTGCAGCCGGAGACGTACTCCATGGCCAGGTACGTGTACGGGCCGTCCGTCCCCTGGTCGAAGACCGCGACCACGTTGGGGTGGGCGAGCCGCGCCACGGACTTCGCCTCACGGATGAAGCGGTCGACGAAGACGCCGTCGGCGGCCAGGGCCGGATGCATCACCTTCAGCGCGAGGATCCGGTCGAGACGGGTGTCGAGGGCCCGGTAGACCGTGGCCATGCCGCCGGCCGCGATTCGGGCGTCGACGCGGTAGCGGCCGTCGAGCACGCGCCCGACGAGGGGGTCATCCAGGGTCGTATCCACCCGGCGATTCTACGAGCGACGCGGAGTGCGCCGACGCGGGCGGGGGCGGTTGCAGCGCACCTGTGACGCGCCGGTGGCTCCGCCGGTCGATCCGGCCCCCCCGCCGGTCACTACCAGCCCCGCCGGCGTTTGAGGCGCGGGTCCGGGCGGAGCCCGCGGAACCCCGGCCCTTTCAGCCCCGCCGGCGTTTGAGGCGCGGGGTCCGGGGCGGTGCCCCAGGTAACCCCGGCTCCGCCGGGCAGGGGGGGGGGGGGGGCGGCCCCCCCCCCCCCCCCCCCCCGGGGGCGGGCGGGGGGCGCCCCCCCCCCCCCCCCCGCCCCGCCGGGGGGGGGGCGCGCCCCCCCCCCCGCCCCGCCGGCGG